>NZ_RJPZ01000004.1 GCF_003943615.1 Streptococcus australis
CCACTCTCACACTCGTTCTTCTCTTACAACAGAGCTTTACGATCCGAAAACCTTCTTCACTCACGCGGCGTTGCTCGGTCAGACTTCCGTCCATTGCCGAAGATTCCCTACTGCTGCCTCCCGTAGGAGTCTGGGCCGTGTCTCAGTCCCAGTGTGGCCGATCACCCTCTCAGGTCGGCTATGTATCGTCGCCTTGGTGAGCCGTTACCTCACCAACTAGCTAATACAACGCAGGTCCATCTGGTAGTGGTGCAATTGCACCTTTCAAGCAAATGTCATGCGACATCCACTGTTATGCGGTATTAGCTATCGTTTCCAATAGTTATCCCCCGCTACCAGGCAGGTTACCTACGCGTTACTCACCCGTTCGCAACTCATCCGCTCGGTGCAAGCACCAAGCTTCAGCGTTCTACTTGCATGTATTAGGCACGCCGCCAGCGTTCATCCTGAGCCAGGATCAAACTCTCATTAAAATAATTGTTTGTCTAAACTCATTCTGTCACTGACAGATTTATTGTTTTTTTATTGTTCAGTTACTATAACTTCCGTTATAGCGCCCTGCACATTGGTTCGTCTTGTTCAGTTTTCAAAGGTCTTTGTCGCTCTCGCGCGACAACTATATTAGTATATCACGACCAATTATTCTTGTCAATATCTTTTTTCTATTTTTTTAAAAAAAGTTTTTCTTTTTTTAAAAAAATAGAAAACGAGAAGCAGGTTCTCCTCGTTTTCTTATGATTACATAAGTTCTTTATACTTTTTCTGTTCTGCTTTATTTGCCCAAACGTAATGCCCTGGTTTGATTTCAACCATTTCTGGTTTGTCAGTTGAATAATCATGCTGATCAGGATCATAAACTTTCAGAACTTTTTTGCGTTCTAGGATTGGATCTGGAATTGGAACTGCAGATAGTAGAGATTGTGTGTAAGGATGAATTGGATTGTTAAACAATTCTTCCGTTTCAGCTACTTCTACAATAACACCTTTGTAAATAACCGCAATACGATCAGAGATAAAACGAACTACTGAAAGATCGTGTGCGATAAAGAGATAGGTCAAGCCCAACTCTTTTTGGAATTTCTTCAGGAGATTCAATACTTGTGCACGAACTGATACGTCTAGGGCAGAAATTGGTTCGTCTGCAATAACAAATTCTGGCTCCATTACCAAGGCACGAGCGATCCCAATCCGCTGGCGTTGTCCACCAGAGAATTCATGGGGATAACGAGTTAAATGCTCTGCTAGGAGACCAACTTCATGCATAATCTCTTTTACTTTACGTACTCGATCTTCTTCATTCTCGAAGAGGTGATAATTGTACAATCCTTCTGAAATAATATAGTCGACTGTTGCACGCTCATTTAAGCTAGCTGCTGGGTCTTGGAAAATCATTTGAATTTTTCGGATTAATTCATTTTCATCCTTGCGAGATTGCTTCCCGTTGATCTTTTTGCCATCATATAAAATGTCTCCTGCACTAGTGTCATTCAAACCAATGATTGCTCGACCAATTGTGGTCTTCCCACTACCAGACTCACCAACGAGGGAAAATGTTTCCCCTTTATTGATGAAGAAATTTGCATTCTTTACAGCTACAAATTTTTTACTTCCTTCACCGAAGGAAATTTCTAGATCTTTAACTTCTATTAATTTTTCTGACATTTCCTTCTCCTAGTCCTTGATTGTAGTGAATCCCATTTTCGCACTAATCTTTTCATGAAGATTATCAATAATTTCTGGTTTATTAACTTTTGGTGCATCTTCATGCAAGAGCCACGTTTTAGCCCAATGTGTATCTGAAACATTGAAAACCGGTGGGTGTTCCTCAAAATCAATTTGCATAGCATAGTCTGAGCGCAAAGCAAAGGCATCACCTTTCACTGGTGAATACAATGATGGAGGAGTCCCTGGGATAGAATATAAATCACCTTTAGAAGTAGACAACTGTGGCAAACTTGAAAGAAGACTCCATGTATAAGGATGTCTTGGATCATAGAAGATTTCTTCTACTTTACCAAATTCTACAATTTCACCAGCATACATTACGGCAACTTTATCTGCAATACTTGCCACTACACCTAAATCATGGGTGATAAAGATTGTTGTAAAGTTATATTCTTTTTGCAATGATTTCAACAAGTCAATAATTTGGGCTTGAATAGTTACGTCTAGGGCCGTTGTAGGCTCGTCACAGATCAAGATATCAGGACGGCAAGCAAGCGCAATAGCAATAACGATCCGTTGGCGCATCCCGCCTGAATATTGGAAAGGATATTCATCAAAGCGACGTTCTGCTTCCGGGATTCCCACCTTTTCCATATAGTCAATAGCCATTTCTCTGGCTTCTTTGGCACTCTTGCCTTGGTGTTTAATAATAACCTCTGTAATTTGTGATCCGATTGTATTAATCGGGTCCAAACTGGTCATTGGGTCTTGGAAGATCGTTGCAATTTTTGCACCACGAATTTCTTCCCAATCTTTGTTTGACTTGAGTTCTGTTAATTCTCGCCCGCGATAATTAATGGTCCCATTGGCAATTCGTCCGTTTTCTTCTAACATCCCAGTAAAAGTTTTTGTCAAAACAGATTTACCAGAACCTGATTCACCAACAAGCGCCATGACCTCTCCTTCAACAAGGTCCAAAGAGACATTGCGAATAGCTGTTAAGACACGATCCCGAACATCAAATTCTACTACGATATCGCGAGCAGATAAGATTACATTTTTATCATTTGTCATACCTACTCCTCCTATCTATGTGTACGTGGATCGCTGGCGTCTGCAAGGTTTTGTCCAACGATATAGAATGACAAGGATACCAAGACTAAGACTGTCAATGGAATCCAGAAAAGATACGCATTGGTTGTTACGTTTTGTGAGTAGTCTGAAATAAGACGTCCTAAACTTGGAACTGTAATCGGCAATCCCAATCCAAAGAAGGAAAGGAAGGCCTCAGTCGAAATAAAGGCTGGCAACAACTGTGTAGTTGTCGTCACAATAACAGAAACCAACTGTGGCAAAATATTTTTCGTCACGATTTTAAGAGTTGGTGTCCCCAAGGTGCGGCTGGCCAAGTTGTATTCCAAATCGCGGTAACGCATAATTTGGACACGGATAGAGTAAGCAATCCCAATCCATCCTGTCACTGTCATCGCCAAAATCAAGTTCCAGAAACCAGCACCGATTGAGTAAGTCAAGACAATAACAATCAACATAAATGGAACGTTTGAAATAACGTTATAAACTTCCATCATGAAGCGGTCGATTGATTTTGACACACCCCAAATCCCACCGATTACTACTCCGATCACAACGTTGATCAAGGTAGCAATAAAGGAGATGATAATCGAATTGCGGGCACCAAACCAAACTCCATCAAACAAGGATTTACCATTGTTATCTGTACCGAAGAAGGCTTTGGCGCTTGGCGGGTTCAAACGAGCAGTGAAGTCATTTACTTTACTTACATCATTGTAGTCAAAGTTTGAAAACATTGGATAAACAAAACTCATCAAGAGAATGCCAACCAAGACTGCTAACATGAAAATAGTTGATTTCTTTTTAAAAAATTGGCGAAATACTGATTTCCAGTAGGAGTACGACGGCGCATCAATTGTTTCAGAGGCAAAGTCATCACGTTCAACAAATTGGAATTTCTTTTTATCGATTGTAGACATTATTTGCCTCCTTTCTTAGTTGTCAATTTGATACGAGGGTCTACCATAACCATGAGAATATCACCGGCCATTGCTCCAAATACAGCAAGAACAGTAAAGATGAAGACAAGACCCACTACCATAGTGTTATTCGATGCCTTGATGGAATCAATCAACATTTTACCCATACCAGGGAAGGCAAAGACTGTTTCTGTCAAGGTTGCCCCTGAAATAACCAAAACCAATTGAACAGGAATCCCTGTAACGATTGGAACCATGGCATTCTTGAAAATATGCTTGCGTGAAATTTCTTTTTCAGAAAGTCCTTTAGCACGTGCAAAACGGACAAAGTCTTGTGAGTGCAAGTCAATCATATAACGGCGAATCCAAACAGCCAAACCTGGAGCGGTCAACAGTCCCAAAATGACAGAAGGAAGAACATACGATCTCCAGTCCTGAGCTCCTAAGACTGGGAAGGAGTCTGGAAGACCGATTGTTGAACCAATCAAGCGGACAATGTAGACCAAGGCAATCGTTGGAAGAGCCATCATCAATGTCAAGACAGCGGTTGAGGCGCTATCAAACCATGTATTCTTCAACAAGGCCATGTAAGATCCCAATGGAATCGCAATCAAATAAGCAATTGCAATCCCGATCAAGCCGATAATAGACGAGCTCACAATCATGGATGGATTTTCATAATTACTCAAAGTTGCTGTATAAGCATCTCCTTTACCAAAGCGGGCGATATCTTGAGCATCTGCCTTGCTTGGTGATTTGTAAGTACGAGAGTAGATATTGATAGAAGATTCTTTTTTCCCTGTTGGGAAGTTTACTTCACTCTTCTTAGTTGTACCTTGTCCTTGGGTAATAACCTGAAGAACTGGTGTATTTGAATAAGTTGGGTAAGATTCACCCAAGTTTAACGATACAAAATTTTGATGAATGAACGGGAATTGACCATTGAAATACAAAAGATATTTATGTTTAGTCCCCGAACCAACTACTGACCAACCAATAGCTGGGTCATTTTCAATGCGAATATAACGTTCAAGTTTTGGATTTGAAGCATCTTTGATGACATTTGGATGGTCAATCTGAATCAGATTACCATAGAATCCAATGACACGTTCAAAAACAGGGACTTCACGAGTAGCGTAAAAACCTTTATTTTCAGGGAAACGTTTCAATACCCAGCCATTTCCAAGGTTAGAAATGTACTTTTTGTAAATCTTCTCGTTTTCTTTAGTAGGCTCTACTGTTACTGATGAGTCTTCCTTACTTGCTTTTTCTTTCAAAGCTTTTGAATCAAGATATTCTATATACCCCATGCGATCATAGACTGTATTTTCATAATTGATTTTAGAGTCTTTTGTTTTCGCAATCTTATTATAGTTAGGGTCGTTTTTGAAAATTAAATTTCTTGGGGTTAGCGTATAAATAATTGTATACGTCAATGTCGTAACCAAAAAGATCGACACCAACGAACGTAAAATACGCATAAATATATATTTTTTCATATTCCGTTCCTTTAATGTTCAAAAGAACTTTCTCCCCTATTAGAGAAAGTTCTGATGAAGGTGATTATTTAACGTGTTTTTCAAGATCTTGCTGAGCCTTCTTGTTTGATTCAGCTTTTTCTTTCAACCATTTTTCACGTTCTTGATCATATTGTTTTTTAGTGACAGGTTCATCTTGAACTTCAACATATTTGAAATAAGTTGATCCTTTGTTACCTGTTTGTGATGAAGGTCCAGAGAATGGAACTACTTTTGAAACAACTGTTCCAGCACCTGAACTTGTCATAGTTGGAATCACTAATGCACTATCTGTTAACCAAGCTTGAGCTGCTGCAAATTTATCGTAACGAGTCACTACATCTTGAGTTTCTTTTTCTGCATCATCAAGCAATTTCGCAAATTCATCTAAACCGACTGCTTTAGCAGAAGCATTATCGACACCACCAGCAAATCCAAGGTAAGTCTTAGTCTGGTCTGGTGAAGATGGTTGCAAGGTGTCAAGGTAAGTAGATGGATCATCGTAGTCTGGATTCCATCCTACAAGCCCTTGAAGATCCCAGTCAGTTTCTGCAGCTGATGGTACGTTCAATGTAATGTTCAAGACTTCATCTTGGTCCATCATTTGAAGGTCCACAACAACGTTTTCTGTACCAAGTGTTTCTTCAACTGATTGTTTGAAGGATTGCATCCGTGACACAAAGTTTGTTGAGTTTTGTGCAACCGGAACATCCAAGTGGATTGGGAATTGAACACCATCTTTTTGGAGTTCAGCTTTTGCTTTTTCAAACTGAGCTTTTGCTTTCTCCTTACTATAAAGGCCGTTTTGACCATCTGCAAGGTTCACGCCACTCCATTGATCTCCATAAGTTTGCAACTTGTCTGCTACTACATCACCAAAGTCTTTACCGTTTACTTGAACAAAGGCAGGTGCAGTGTACATATTCCGAATAGCAGCCTTAGCATAGTCTTTACCATTGACTTGGGCTGAATAATTCTCACGGTTCAAGGCAAAGGTGATGGCTTGACGGAAATTCTTGTTTAAGATAGCTTTCTTAGTAGAAGATTTCTGGTCATCTGACGTCTTAGAAGTATGGTTGTAGGCTTGACGGTCAATGTTGAAACCTAAGACTGCTACACCAGAACCAGGCTGTGTGTTGTAGATATTGTCTTTGTATTTTTTTTCAACAGACGCAAAGTTAGAGCTAGCAGGGAATAGACGAGCTTGGGAATATGAACCATCGCTAAAGCCACGCGCCAATGAATCTTGGTCTGATCCATCATAATAAGAGAATTTGATCTTGTCGATATGAACGTTGTCTTTATCCCAATACTCTTCATTCTTTTCAAAAGTGATTTCTGATTTAGAAGTGATTGATTTCAAAAGGAATGGACCATTGAACAAGATTGATTTAACATTACCTGGTTGACCAAATTCATCACCCTTGCTCTTCAAGAAATCTGTACTAATTGGGAAAAGAACACCATTAGTTGTTTTTGAATTCCAGAAAGTTTCTGGTTGGTTCAAAGTATACTCAAGAGTATAGTCATCCACTGCTTTGACTCCAACCTCAGAGAAATCTGAAATTTTTCCTTCTGAGTAGTCTTTCAATCCTTTGATTGAGTCTTTTACCAATGGAAGAGATTCTGATTTTTTATCCGCCGCATGCTTCAATCCAGTAACGAAGTCATGAGCTGTTACTTCCCCATGCTCTTCACCATCAGCATCATACCATTTAACACCCTTACGGATTTTGTAAGTATAGGTCAAACCATCTTTTGAAACAGACCAGTCTTCAGCAATAGATGGTACAAGGTTTCCGTATTTGTCGTTTTCCAACAAACCATCTACACCGTTTGTTGTAATATCATGTACGGAAGCTTTGGAAGATACGGTGTAATCCAAAGTTGTTGGATCATCTGTATAAACATAGCCATATGTTGTATCTTTTTTTGATGCAGACTTGCTATCTTTTGAGCCAGAACATGCTGCAAGGAAAGTTGCTGCGAGCAATGTTACTCCGGCAAATGCAAAAACTTTACTTTTTTTCATTTTGAGTCTCCATTTTATTGAATTTAGATAGAATTATAGCATAAGTGAGGAAAAAAGTAAACTAAATTTTCTGAATATTTGGCAAGTGAAAGGAGCCACTGAGTGGGGGACTGTCTAAAAAATCAATCCTTTTAGTGGCTCCTTCCTTACATAAACTTATGCACTCTTACTATCCTAGTTATTTTTTTCTATTTCGATTCGATGTGGTTCTTTAATTCTTCTTGAGCTTTTTTATTGGATTCAGCCTTTTCTTTTAACCATTTTTCTTTGCTTGCATCGTAATCCTTTGTCTTGATGACTTCTTCTGAAAGTTCAAGATATTTATAGTTGGTTCCAGTTCCTTTTGTTCCAACCCATGAAGCCGCACGACTATATGGAACAGTCCGTTGCAACATTGGAGTTCCACCATTTGAAACAGTCGGCAAGATCAATGAACTATCTGTTAGCCATGCTTGAGCAGCTGCGTATTTCTCATAGCGTACAGCTTGATCATTCACTTCAGCATTGGCATCTTTTAAGAGTTCTGCATACTTCCCAAAGTCAACTGCTGAAATAGCAGGACTGTTTGAGCCTGCATCCACACCTAGATAGTAGAAAACAGAACCGTTAACAGGACTTAAACTCTCTAAATAAGTAGATGGATCTTGGTAGTCTGGAACCCATCCTCCGCCTGCAAGGTCATAATCTTTCTCAGCAGCAGTATCTGTGAAATAGGTAATATTGTTAAAGTCATCATCAGATAATTTCTGAATATCTACGACAACATTGTCTGCACCGAGAACAGCTTCTACGGATTGTTTAAAGGAGCTAGCTTGTTGTACCTGACTGTTATCCGTTTGACTGACAACGTAATCCAAATGAATTGGGAATTCTACCCCTTCTTTTTGCAGTTGTTCTTTAGCTTTTGCAAACTCAGCCTTGGCTTTTTCTTGATTGTAGAGAGTGGTTTGTGCATCATCTAGATTGACATCTTTCCACTCATCTCCATAGGTCACTAATTGCTTCTCAACAACCTTACCGAACTCTTCGCCATTCACTTGAACAAAAGTCGGTGGAACCAAGGTATTCCGAAGGATTTTGGTCGCTGCATCTGCTCCTGATGTTTGAGCTGCATAGGCTTCACGGTCAAAGGCAAAATTCACAGCTTGACGGAAATCTTTGTTTAAAATTGCTTGTTTTGTGGACGATTTTTGAGCATCTGTCGTTTTAGCTGTATGGTTATACTTCTGACGATCAATGTTGAAGCCTAGGTAGTATGATGTGCCGTATTGAACACCATAAACAATATTATCACCAAATTTCTTTTTCACACTCTTATAAGTGGAGCTGTTTGGCATTACTGTCGCAAATGAATATTGTCCATTCTCAAATTTCTTGATAACAGATTCTGGATCTGACCCGTCATTGTAGGTCAACTTCACATTATCAATATGAACATTCTTTTCATCATAGTATTCTTTATTTTTTACAAGCTCAATTTGAGATTTTGAAGTTAAATTCTTCAAATAATATGGACCGTTATAGAGAATACTACTTGGTTTCAAAGAACCAAAGTCTTTTCCTTGAGATTTTAAGAAAGCTTCGTTAACTGGGAAAAGGACGCCTGATGTCGTCTTAGAATTCCAAAAGCTTTCTGGACGTTCCAAGGTATATTGAACGGTGTAATCATCTAGGGCTTTCACGCCAACCGTCTTAAAATCTGTCGTTTCACCCTTGGCATAGGCATCCAAACCTTTAATGGAGTTTTGGATTAAGAAGAGACCTTCAGATTTTGATTCCACAGCATGTTTGACCCCTGTCACAAAATCGTGAGCTGTTACAGCACCATACTCTTCCCCTTCACTGGTGTACCATTTAGCATCTTTTCGAAGTTTATAGGTATAGACTAAGCCATCTTCTGAAACTGTCCAGTCTTCTGCCAAACTTGGGATTAAATTTCCATATTTATCATTTTCTAACAAACCATCAACAAGGTTACTTGTAATATCAGACGTCGTTGTACGAGTCGATGCTATGTAGTCCAATGTATTTGGATCTGTTGAATAAATATAAGAATAAGTAGATTGATTGCTGCTTCCACCACCGCAGGCTGTCAATAGAAGAGCGCTGGCTAGAGAAACACCGGCCAGTACGAACCGTTTATTTACTTTCATCACTATCTCCTTATGTTAGGTTTTCTACCATTATACACTATTTCTTCCATTTTACCAACTATCTTTCAAATTTGCCTATGACCTTCGAGTCCTAAGAGAGCAAAAATAGGATTAGAGCAGTTGCCTTCTTTTATGATACAATAGTAGAGACAAAAAACAATCGAGGATTCAAACGTGAAAAAAATAATCACTTTACTTCTTTGTCTAATGCTTGCGCTTCTCAGTACTTCTCCTGTAAAAGCGGAGGACCTAGACCTTGGAGCCCAGCATGCTATTGCGATTGATGGGACAACAGGTAAAATACTCTACGAAAAAAATAGCGAAGAGAAAAAAGAGGTTGGTGGAATCAGCAACCTTTTGACCACTTATCTCGTCTATGAAGCCATTCAACAAGGAAAATTATCTTTAAATGACGACGTGGATATTTCGGACAAAGCCTACCAACTAACAGCTGTCGAAGGAATCAGTAACGTCCCCATGGAAGCTCGCAAGTACAAGGTTAAAGACCTGCTCACTGCTCTCCTTGTATCAAACGCCAATAGCGCTGCCATCGCCTTAGCTGAAAAAGTAGCTGGAAGCGAGGAAAAATTCATCATCCTCATGCAAGCAAAACTAAAGAAATGGGGGATTAAAGACGCTACGATTATTAATGCTAGTGGGTTGAATCAAGCTATCATTGATGGTGATGAGGAAAACAAAAAGCAAAACACCGAAAATAAGCTGAGCGCTTATGATGTTGCAGTCATTGCAAAACATCTCTTAGAAGACTACCCTGAAGTTACCAAAATCACCTCCCTTTCCCACGCAGAATTTGCTGGAATTCAATTGGAGAGCAGCAATTATATGCTGGAGAACATGCCCAACTATCGAGCAGGAGTAGATGGTCTAAAAACTGGAAATTCCGAAAAAGGAGGCATTTCATTTGTAGCTTCTACTAATCAAAACGGCATTCGAATAATTACTGTTGTCATTGGTGTCGAAGCAATCGATGAAGATCCCTACGCACGATTTGTTGCAACAGCTAATCTGATGAATTACGTGAGCCAAAATTTTGTTGCAAACTTGATTGTCAGCAAAGGCGAAGCCTACAACAACAGCAAATCAACGGTCCTTGATGGCAAGAAAACCAGCGCTATTGCTGTTGCCAAGGATGACTTCATCGTGATCGAACGGCAAGGAAGCCAAGCAGAACCTAAAATCACCTTCGAAAGCAGCCAACCTTCTTTTAGCGCTCCCTTAAAGAAAGGTACTTCCCTAGGGACCCTCACCTACACCGACCCAGAACCCATCGGGCGAGGGTATATCGAAGGTAAAGCTCCTAGTATGGAAATGGTGAGCGGAGAAACTATCCAAAAAAGTTTCTTCTTAAAGGTATGGTGGAATAAATTTGTTCGTTACGTCAACGAAAAGCTATAAATGCTAATAAACAAAAAAAGAGGTCCCCCTCTTTTTTTGTTTAGTTGAATCGGCCAATAGAACTTCTATCGAACTTCGAAATAAGGAAAAGCAGTGTCGCTGTCTATTGGATGAGTAGGGATTTCTTCTTCAATCACCCCACGCCAACCTGCTACCAATTCTTCAAAAGATAAGCTAGCTTCAGGAGTAGCTGTTGTTAATTTACGACCAAACCAAGCCATGGTTGCCGTTTCTAATTGAAGCATGGCATAGATAATCACAGGAACACTCGCAGCTTCGTAATTTTCATTTACTGCACGGGCTACAGCTGGTGCTTGTGGCAAGAGTTGAAGACGAATTTTTTCCACTAGCGCTGGATCTAATTCTTGCCAAGAAATTAATTTCCCATCGACTTGATAATACAAGTCAAATGTTTCTTGACCTGGCTTAAAATTCACTAGCATGAAGACACGATCAGCTTTATCAGGGCCACCAACGGCCTTCACAGCATTGATCAAGAGATTTTGTTCCATTTGTCTCCAATAACCATCCGCTTCTTCGGCTAGATCGTTTGTAAATGAGGGAACAATTTCCTCTGCAGGAATTTCGCCCTTATTCGCTTTTTCAACATTACCAAATAATTTTTTTAAGAAGCCCATTTACTACTCCTTGCTCCTATTAGCCGACAGATCCTTCCATTTCATAGCTAATCAAGCGGTTAAGCTCAACTGCATATTCCATCGGTAGTTCTTTGGTGAAGGGTTCTACAAATCCCATGACAATCATTTCAGTCGCCTCAGATTCTGACAAACCTCGGCTCATGAGGTAATACAATTGTTCCTCTGAAATTTTTGAGACCTTAGCTTCATGTTCCAATGCAACTTGTGAATTGTGGATTTCATTAAATGGAATGGTGTCAGATGCAGACAAGTCATCCATAATAATGGTATCACACTCGATGTGACTAACCGATTTCGCTGAATCTTTATTGAAGGTCACTTGTCCACGGTAGTCAACCTTTCCTCCACCTTTAGCAATAGATTTCGAAACAATTGAAGAGCTCGTGTGAGGAGCATTGTGGATCATTTTAGCACCTGTATCTTGGTGTTGCCCAGCATTGGCAAAAGCGATCGACAACATGGTCCCACGTGCACCTTCTCCATCTAGGTAAACTGATGGGTATTTCATAGTTGTTTTGGCACCGAGATTCCCATCGATCCATTCAACCGTCGCATCTTTCATCGCCTTGGCCCGTTTCGTTACCAAGTTATAGACGTTATCAGACCAGTTTTGGATAGTTGTATAACGCATATAAGCGCCATCCAAAGCAAAGATTTCGACAATAGCAGCATGCAAGCTGTTGCTTGAATAAGTTGGCGCTGTACATCCTTCTACGTAGTGGACACTTGCTCCTTCATCGACAATAATCAAGGTTCGTTCAAACTGACCTGTATTTTCATTGTTAATTCGGAAGTAAGTCTGCAAAGGAACATCAACCTTTACACCCTTCGGTACATAGATAAAGGTTCCGCCTGACCATACTGCTGAGTTTAATGCTGCTAACTTGTTATCTGTCGGAGGTACCAACTTAGCAAAGTATTGCTTGAACAAGTCTGGATATTCCTTCAAGGCAGAATCTGTATCGGTAAAGATGATTCCTAACTTCTCAAATTCTTCCTTCATATTGTGGTAAACCACTTCAGACTCATACTGAGCTGCTGCTCCGGCCAAGTAAGCACGCTCTGCTTCTGGAATCCCAATCCGTTCAAACGTCTCCTTGATTTTTTCAGGCACTTCATCCCAGCTACGTGCAGGTTTATCAGATGGTTTTTGATAGTAAATCAAATCATCAAAATCGATATCTGACAAGTCTGCCCCCCATGTTTGCATAGGCATTTTTTTAAATGCTTCATAGGACTTCAAACGGAACTCCAGCATCCATTCCGGCTCATTTTTCGCAGCAGATAACTCACGAATAACTGATTCATTCAACCCTTTTCCTGTCGACAAGATCGGGTCTACATCATCGTGAAAGCCAAATTTATATTCACCAAGATCAATTGGTTTTGGTTCTACTCTTTCTTCTGTCATATCTTTCCTTTCATTTTCTTTTTAGCGCTCTTTCCATATGATTCATCTTCTAGTCTGGACCATAAGCATCCAAGTTTTGAGTCAATTAAGTAAGAAGAAAATCGGTTAAAGGGCACACTAGAATTTGCACACTCTTATGCATCATTACGATTGAGAATCAATTGCTTTTTTGAGAGCATTCCAGGCTAGGGTCGAACACTTGATCCGTTGCGGGAATTTAGCAACCCCAGCTAAAAAAGCAGCATCTCCCAACTGGTCTTGACGGGCATCTTCTTTGCCTTGAACCATTTCTGAAAAAATAGTCGCCAACTCTAGCACTTCTTCCTTTGATTTTCCTAGGACAACATCCGTCATCATACTAGCAGAAGCCGTCGAAATCGTACAACCTGAGTTGACAAAGGCAATATCCTTGACCACTCCTTTATCATCAAACTGAACAGACAAACTAATCACATCCCCACAGGTAGGATTGTTCAGGTTGATTTGTTCAACTCCTTCAATCTTTCCATGATGATGGGGATTTTTTGAATGGTCAGCCACTACTGCCATATAGAGGCTATCTAATTTAGAAAGTGCCATTGAAAAACTCCTTTGTTTTTATCAGCGCTTCTACAAGCTTATCGCAGTCTTCTTTTGTATTGTAGAGATAAAAGCTAGCTCGAGCAGTCGCCGGAACCTCCAAATACTGGATTAAAGGTTGAGCACAATGGTGGCCTGCCCGAACGGCAACCCCTTCATAATCCAAGGCAGTCGCAAGATCATGAGGATGCAAATCCCCTAAATTGAAGGAAATCACCCCTGAACGTTTCGCTAAATCTTGGGAGCCATAAATTTTTAAGCCTTCAATCGCTTGAAGTTTGGGAAAGACATAGGCAATCAAGTCTTGCTCGTGACGCTCAATCGCATCCATGCCAATAGCCTCCAAATAATCAATCGCCGCAGCTAAACCAATGGCGCCAGCCATATTGGGAGTCCCTGCTTCGAATTTCCAAGGAAGTTCCTTCCAGGTTGCTGATTGTTCATAGACAAAGTCAATCATTTCTCCACCAAATTCAACAGGTGACATTTGGTTGAGATATTGCTCTTTTCCATACAAGACTCCAATCCCTGTAGGACCAGCCATTTTATGCCCCGAAAAGACAAAGAAGTCTGCATCTAGTTTTTGAACATCTATTTTCATATGAGGGACTGATTGAGCCCCATCCACTACCACAATGGCTCCTTTTTCATGGGCCAATTGAGCGATTTCTTGGACAGGATTTATCACCCCGAGTACATTAGAGGCATGAGCAATGGAAACAAACTTGGTTCGATCTGTCAATTTTTTTCGGAAATCCTCTAGATCCAGACCACCGTCTTTCAAATAGACATACACCAGTTTTGCTCCTGCCTTCCGACAAGCTTCCTGCCAAGGAAGGATGTTGGAATGGTGTTCCATAATGGAAATGAGAACCTCATCCCCCTCTTTTAGGATTTCTTCTGCAAACCGACCAATCCAGTTCAAGCCTGTCGTGGTCCCTCTTGTAAACAAGACCTCTTTAGTTGAGGAAGCGTTTATAAAGCGACGGACAGTTTCTCTTGCTGCTTCGTAGAAAGCGGTCGCCCGTTCGGCCAAGGTATGGACCCCGCGGTGAACATTGGCATTATCCTCTTGATAATATTGATTCATAGCTTCTAAGACAGCTTTTGGTTTTTGTGTCGTCGCTGCATTATCCAAATAGACAAGCGGCTCATCATTCACAATTTGATCTAAAATCGGGAAATCTTTCCGAATCTTTTCGACATCTATCATCTTTATCTCTTCAATAATTTATCTTCAATGGTTTGGATCATTTCTTCACGAACTTCTTTAACTGGAATCTCCACAATCACTGATCCAAGGAAGCCACGAACCACTAGGCGTTCTGCAGTTGCTTGATCCAAGCCACGGCTCATCAAATAATACATATCTTCAGGGTCAACTTGACCGATAGAAGCTGCGTGACCCGCTGTCACATCGTTTTCATCAATCAAAAGAATTGGATTGGCATCAGAACGTGCTTGATCAGAAAGCATTAACACACGGCTTTCTTGTTGGGCATCAGCCCCTTTTGCTCCCTTGATAATGTGGCCAATCCCGTTAAAGGTCAAGGTTGCCTTTTCAAGAATAACACCATGTTGCAGAATATTCCCCACTGAATTGCAACCATAGTTGGTTACACGGGTATCAATCCCTTGCACTTGACGCCCACTAGATAAGGCTACAACCTTAAGGTCTGCATGGCTTCCATTTCCTATCAAGTCACTATCAAAGTCAGCAACGACATTTCCTTCGTTCATAACACCGATCGCCCAGTCAATGCTGGCATCCTTGCCTAGTTTGCCACGGCGGCTAATGTAGGCAGTAACATTCTCCCCGAGGCGATCAATCGCTGCAAACTTCACTTGCGCTCCAGAACGCGCAATCACTTCGACCGTGATATTGGCAGTTGCTTTAGCACTTCCCTCTCCGCGAGATTCTAAGCGTTCGAGGTAGCTAAACTTACTGTTTTTACCAGCGATAATCAGGATGTGCTTGTTAAATGGTACATCGCTATCACTATCTTGGTAGAATACACCCTCGATTGGCTCTGCAATTTCTACATTATCTGGAATATAGAGAACAGCTCCACTATTGAAATAAGCTGTGTGGTAAGCGGCCAACTTGTCGTCATCGTATTTAACGGATGACATAAAAAATTCTTCTACTTGCTCTGGAATTTCTTCCAAGGCTGAGTGAAAATCTGTGAAGACAACACCCTGGTTCGCCAAGTCAACTGGAATTTGTTCAAATACTGTATGAGTCCCATGCTGAACCAATTTTAATTGATTGTCAATCGCAGTGAAGTCCGGTACAGCAGTGAGAGGTTCACTTTCTATGATTGTGCCATCTCCAAGATTCCAACGATGAAATTTCACACGTTCAATCACGGGTAGCTCTAAGTCATCCATTTTATCAAAAGCCTTCTGGCGCAAGTCTTGCAACCATTGAGGCTCTGCATGCATTTCTGAAAAAAGTTTGATATTTTCTTTGGTCATTTACTCCTCCTCAAAGATCCTGTTCAGTTGTTGACACAAGATTAGAGTTCTTCTTTGTAGTCGTAACCTAACTCTTCTGCTAATTTTGCGTATCCTTCACGTTCCAAACGCACAGCAAGTTCAGGACCACCTGAAAGGACCACACGACCTTCCATCATCACGTGAACCACATCAGGAGTAATATAGTTTAAGAGACGTTGGTAGTGGGTAATGATCATGGCACCGAAACCTTCACCACGCATTTCATTGACTCCTTTTGAAACCACTTTAAGGGCGTCAATATCCAAACCAGAGTCAATCTCATCAAGAAGAGCAAACTTCGGCTCCAACATCAACAATTGCAGAATTTCATTGCGTTTCTTCTCACCACCTGAGAAGCCTTCATTCAAATAGCGTTCTGCCATTTCTTCCTTCATATTGAGGAGTTCCATTTTTTCATCCAATTTTGTGATGAAATCACGAACAGAAATTTTTTCGTCCTCTTCTTTTCCAGCATTCATAGCTGCACGAAGGAATTCAGCATTGGTAATTCCTGGAATTTCTGATGGGTATTGCATAGCAAGGAAAAGTCCCATACGAGCACGCTCATCCACTTCCAACTCAAGGATATTTACGCCATCAAATAGAATTTCACCTTTGGTGACTTCATAGTTTGGATTCCCCATAATGGCTGCAGATAGGGTTGATTTCCCTGTTCCGTTAGGACCCATAATGGCTGCGATTTCTCCTGTTCTAAGAGTCAAGTTCACGCCTTTTAAAATTTCCTTACCTTCAATTTCTACATGAAGATCTTTAATCTCTAATACTGACATTTGTATTCCTTTCTGCTATAGAGTTTTGTCTTATCTAGTATAACAAAAAAAAGCCTAAAAGGCTTTTCTCATGTTTAGAATCGTTCTTATTTAATCTTATTTTTTCTATTTTGTCGAACTTCCTCTCGATAGGCAGAATTCCCTATATAGCGTAAACAATTGAGGAGCGGACTATGGTGAGGACCTAGGACTCCAATTAATTCCGCCAAGAGCTCAACCCCTAATACCAAACCGATGACCAGAAGAACGCCACCAATACGAGTAGAGATATTCAACAGCAGAGAGATCATAGCAAAAATCATCGAAATTCCATAGATAACCAAAACGGTTCCGCGATGCGTTAAGCCCAAAGTAAGTAAACGATGGTGCAAGTGATTCCGATCTGGTGCATAAAACTTCTGACCAGAGAGAGTCCGACGGACAATTGCTAAAAAGGTATCCGTAATTGGAACTCCCAAGATAATCATCGGCGTAACAACCGCAACAGCTGTCGCATTCTTAAGACCTTGCAAGGACAAAACAGAGATCATAAAACCAATGAAGAGGGCTCCTGTATCCCCTAAATAAAGAATCGCTGGATGATAATTAAAGGGGAAGAAACCAGCAATGGCCATGACTAAGACAAAAATCGTCATGGTCAAAAAGAGATTGGGCACTGGGAGAAAGAAATGAGAAACAATCCCCATCGTCACCAAGGAAATAATCGAAACTCCACTGACCAGGCCATCCAAACCATCAATTAGGTTGACTGCATTGGTAATAGAAATGATCCAAATGACTGTTAAAATATACGATAACCAAGGATCAAAATGAAGAAATGGTCCCCCGAAAGGTATCTTGAAATCATTTAAGCGAAAATCTGTAAAAAACCAGATTACACTAGCTCCTAGGAAAATCCCCAGCATCTTTAACCGCGGTGATAATTCTTTTATGTCATCGACTAAACCAGTCAGGCCAATAATCCATCCTCCAACGACAACTGGTAGGGTATAGGTCAGATAAGATGTCTTAGCTACATGCCCCTTTGTAATCATCGGCAACAAAATGACGGTTGCAATGGTAAAAGCAAGAATAATAGCTAAACCACCAGCGCTGGGCATGGGTTTATTATTGATCCGACGCGCATTTGGATAGTCTACGGCATCTATTTTAAACGCCAATAACCTCACAAAGGGAGTTAGAATCAAACTGATCAAAAAAGTTGCAATCAGGACCAGGATAAATTGTAACGGAAAAGTAATCATACCAAATTAACCTTTTGAAGTTCGTGAATAGCATCTGAGACGAGCAAGAGATGCCCATGTTCCTGAAGGACAGCTCTAGTAGTATCTGTATCTTCCGCATATTCACGCATGGTTGCCAAAAGCCAACCTGGATAATCCTGCGGACACCCTTCCAAATCGATCAGGATGGTTAAATAGTACATCCCGTCCATTTTATAAAGTTCAGAAGTCTCAACAGCATAATGAACTGTTTTTGTAAACCGAATCACTTCTTCTAACTGAGAAAACTGGAGGATATAATAAATATACCGTGTATCTACTGGATGATTCGATGTATCTTCTTCTGAAAGCTGATTTTCGTCAGCCAATTCCTCAGCTTCTAAATGACGGATCGCATCGCCGTCTCCCTTACTCTTTTCAGAGATGGTTTTTTCCAAGGTTTTGATAAATTCGTCCGGAGACATTTGCGACAATTCTTCCATATCAGGCAAGTCGGAAAAATCTTCAAAATTTAAATGCTGATCAATTTTTGATTTGGTCACAAAAACATCGAGTTTATCTGGTTTAGGGGTCACTCGGAAACTTAACATACCACTGTCTAAGAAACTTTCTGGCATTTCTAATTCATCTAAGATGGTATAGAAAAATTCTTCTGTTTTTTCTTGAGGCACCAAAAAATCGGCCATTTCCATGCCCCGTTCTTCTAAGTCCTCTAATTGAATCGTGATTTTAATGGTTGAATCACTGATTTGCTTCATCTTCATGACTGCACCTCATACTATTAGTCTTTCTATTATACTAAAAAGGGACATATTTTTCAAAACATGACCCCCTCCTTAGATATGAAACAAGACTTAAACAAAAGAGCACTTCCTCCCCCGCAACCATAGCAGTTTTAAGAAAAGGAAGAAGCACTCCAATTTCATTATTAGATAAAGATTTTAATCACTGCGTAGACGAGCAAAATCGCTCCCAGAACAATCCGATATTTCCCAAAGACTGTGAAGTCATGAGTTTTGACATAATCTGTCAAGAAGCGAATCGCTACCATACTAACACCGAAGGCTACCGCCATAGCAACTAAAAGGATTGTTCCCTGGCTGAAGCTTAAAGCATTTCCTCCCAAGACAAACTTAGCGACCTTTAATAGGCTAGCCCCAAACATGGCAGGAATCCCCAGATAAAAGGTGAATTCTGTCACAACTGAGCGACTAACTCCATTGACCAAACCACCTACAATTGTTGCACCTGACCGACTGGTTCCTGGGAAAAGCGACAAGACTTGGAACAACCCAATATAGAGAGCTGTCTTATAAGGCAACTTGTGTAATTCCGTCACTTCTGGCTCCACTTGCTCCCGTTTTTCAAGATAAATAAAGGCCCAACCATAGGTAATCAGCATGATGGCTACAGAAAAAGAGTTATGAAAATGAGCTTCAAACCAATCATCCAATTTAAAGACAAAGAGCAGCGGTAGAGTCGCCACAGCAACCTTGGCCCACAATTGCCAAGTCCGTCTTACCTCTTTTTTCGATTTTCCAGGCTTAAATGGATAAAGCTTGTCGAAGTAAATCACAACGACAGCCATAATGGCACCTAGCTGAATAACGACATTAAACATCTCCATAAAGGCAGGGTTTTGATCCTTAAACTGGATAAAGTCTTGAATCAAAATCAAATGGCCTGTACTTGAGATTGGAAGCCACTCTGTGACTCCTTCAACAATTCCAAAAAGAATCGCTTTTATCAGTTCAATGATAAACATCTTTTTCTCCTAAACTTACATTTGCTATATTATAACACATTTCTAGCCATAGAACCAGATGCGCTTGCAAGGATGCATAGACTAAAAGAGAGTGGGATAGAAATCGGTCATTCGTTCGAATTCGATTTCGTCGTCCCACCTCCGCACAGTTGAGTAGGGCTGTAAAAGCTGATAAAATCAGCGTAGTAGAGCCCACTCAACCACTGCGTCTTGCTCGACAATCCAAAGACAATTGAGAGGCTAGGACTTTTGTCCCAGCCTCCTATGAATTTGTATACACAAGATTGGCTAGACGGCACTTTTGTGACTCTAAAAAGCACCAAAGCCACCGCCTCCACCGCCTCCAGAGAAACCACCCCCAGAACTACCGCCTGAAGATACTGTGAAATGACTAGCGGTTGTAGCGGTCGTTCCATAATTAGATAAGAGACGGCTGGAATGGATTAGATTACTACGAAACGGAGTGTAGACATAGGCATCCATACTTGGGTTCTCTAAGTGGATTTGACGAAGCTTCATCACTTTGCTTACTTGATCTGCAAAACCAAACAGAGTAGCATAGACTAATAAACGATTCCATAAAACCAGCGATTGAATTTCTGCTTCTTCCAAATGAGCGATATCCCGCAACATATTACGGAAACTATCCCAATAATAGCGTTGCTCAGCCCCGATCTCCGTTGGGACCCCATCCCGTTGATAAAGGCTGAACTTCCCTTGGAAGGATGTCGGAAGGATCCACATCACCAACACATATATCACGCAAAAGATAGAGAGCCAGTTTAAGACAAAATAAGCTACTAAACCAGCTACCAAGGCAATGCTCCATGCAGCCCATCCAAAGAAGAGACTTTTACGTCCTGCACTTTCCTCCCCAGACTCTAAGGGACGATAATAAGAAGGAAGGGTAAATGTTTGGATCTTCTGCTGAACAGCTTGAGCGACACGAGAAATCGCTGTATCAATCCGATTTTGCGCTTGTTTTCCTCGCTCGCGAATCTCATCTTGGTCTTTCTTAGAAGCGTATTTATAGAGGGAATCTGAAATTTCATAATCTGAAAACAAGTCATCTGTTCTACAAGTTTTTTGAGAACCGAATGCAAGTCTAAGAAACTCTCGCTCAAATTCATCCAATGTATCTTCATTTTGAATCGTTAAAACTGTATGAGTGTCGTATTGCTCACAGATGATATTTTTTCGATCAATCAAATCAAGTAAGGTAGCTTGCACCAACTGATCAAATTTAAAGGCTCCCCGAGCGTGTTTTTTGGTTGGAGAGATTTCATCTAGCTCTGTAGAATAAACTATTGAAGCCATTAGTAGAGGCGCAACGTTATTTGGAATCTCATACAAGCGACTATTTTTCGGAAAAACCTTGGTAGAAGTAACAGATTGCATGAAGCGATGACGATAATAAATAGCAAGAAGAAGGAAAAGCAGAACAAGGATTGGAAGTAGGACCTTCATAAATAGGCGAATCCAGGTCCGTTTTTGAACAATTCCAGCTTCCGTCCGATGATAGTTGTCCTCCTCCATCAAGCCTGTATCCCTATCTGACTCCCCAAAGGAAGCTACATCCGATTTCAACCAGTAAGCATAAATTTCAACACCTTCTTTGCGCTTTAAATTTTTTAAGCTCGCAATATAGTTGGCACCTTCCTTCTTGATTGATGCATCTGGACCCATATAAGATGTATGAATATTTAATTCTGATTTTGAAACCTCTGAAGCAAATTTAGGGATAACCATCAATTCTACTTCACCGACCCCCTGATCCCCATCACTGATCGGCTTCCAGTTCAATAACAAGATATCCCGATGAACATAGAGCAGGTTTTTTAACTGCCAGGTAACCTTCACCTTGACGGTATCTCCTGCGCTTCCGCCATTGTAAATCTTAACCTGATAACCATCACCTAAATTTTGAACTTCTGGTTCTTGTGACAAGGTTCTGCCTTCTACTTCCACCAGGGGAGGAGTTGCTATTTCAAAACCTTGAGGCATTTTACCCGCCGATCCCAAGGTGACATATTGGCCATTATAGGAAGTTGTAAAATGATAGACCAATTCTTCCTCATAAGTAGCATCGTCCCAAGTTTCCATGATTAAAGTCCCCCGATAAGACTGAATCTCATAGGAAGGACCATCCGCCTTGACAAGACCCGTTACAAATAGACAGGTCATCACTGCAAATAGAACATACAGAATTTTTTTCATTTTCCTATACTCCTTTGGTATATTATAGCATTTTTTTATGAAAAGGCTATCAGGTTTGAAAAGTAGGCCAATTTCCTGTACAATAAGATGATACTATTTATATAGGAAGAGGAGACTACATGAAAAAAACAATTTATGCTCTCTTTACAGGACTACTTTTATGCCTGGGAATGAGCCATATTGTCAAAGCAGACGAATATCTCCGGATCGGGATGGAAGCCGCCTACGCTCCTTTCAACTGGACCCAAGAGGATGATGCAAATGGAGCCGTGAAGATTGATGGCACTAACCAATATGCCAACGGATACGATGTCCAAATCGCCAAAAAGGTTGCTGAGGGACTAGGTAAAAAACCGCTGATCGTAAAAACATCTTGGAACGGACTAATTCCCGCCCTCACCTCTGGTAAAATCGATATGATCATCGCTGGAATGAGTCCTACTGCTGAACGCAAGAAAGAGGTTGCTTTCTCTAATAGCTACTATACCAGTGAGCCGGTCATGCTGGTGCGCAAAGACGGGAACTATGCAAATGCGACTAGTCTAGATGACTTCAAGGATGCAAAGGTCACCTCTCAACAAGGGGTCTACCTCTATTCTCTCATCTCCCAACTCAAGGGCGCCAAACAAGAAACCGCTATGGGGGATTTCGCCCAGATGCGTCAAGCTTTAGAATCTGGCGTTATCGATGCCTATGTTTCTGAGCGGCCTGAAGCCTTGACAGCTGAATCTGCTAATTCAAAATTTAAGATGATCCAATTCAAAAAAGGTTTTGAAGTCGGGGAGGAAGATGCGACCATTGCTATCGGGATGAAAAAAGGCGACAGTCGAATCGACCAAGTCAATGCTACACTAGCTAAAATTTCGGCTGAAGACCAAGTCAAACTCATGGATGATATGATTGAGAAGCAACCCGCTTCCAACGATGCTAGTGATGATGAGCAGACTTTCTTCAGCCAAATGATGAAAATTTTGAAAGATAATGGACCACAGTTCTTACGAGGAACTGGAATGACCCTCTTAATCTCTATGACAGGGACCATTGCTGGTTTGATTATCGGTTTGTTAATCGGTGTTTTCCGAACTGCTCCTACGTCTAAAAACAAGGCTCTAGCTACCTTGCAAAAATTCTTCGGTTGGTTCCTCAATGTCTACATTGAAATCTTCCGTGGTACTCCGATGATCGTTCAATCCATGGTTATTTTCTACGGTTCAGCCCAAGCCTTTAACA
Organism: Streptococcus australis; assembly: GCF_003943615.1. GTDB lineage: Bacteria > Bacillota > Bacilli > Lactobacillales > Streptococcaceae > Streptococcus > Streptococcus australis_C. The sequence continues at coordinate 23,170 of NZ_RJPZ01000004.1, forward strand.
TTTCCTTGGATCGTACCTGGGCTGCTATCTTTATTGTTTCGATCAACACAGGAGCTTATATGAGTGAGATTGTTCGTGGAGGAATCTTAGCAGTGGATACTGGCCAGTTTGAAGCGGCTACCGCTCTGGGGATGACCCATGGACAAACCATGCGCAAGGTCGTTCTCCCACAGGTCGTTCGGAATATCTTGCCAGCGACAGGGAATGAATTTGTCATCAACATCAAGGATACATCTGTCTTGAATGTTATCTCTGTGGTTGAACTCTACTTTACAGGAAATACGGTTGCAACTCAAAACTACCAATACTTCCCAACCTTTACCATTATTGCGGTAATTTACTTTATCCTGACTTTCACCATCACCCGTATCCTTCGATACATCGAACGTCGCTTAGACTCTGATACCTACACAACTGGTGCCAATCAAATGCAAGTCAAAGAGGTGAAATAATGGCAGAAAAAATACTTGAAATCAAACACTTAAAAAAATCCTACGGTCAAAACGAAGTTTTGAAGGACATCTCTCTTTCTGTTGAGAAGGGCGAAGTTATCTCCATCATTGGGAGCTCTGGTAGCGGGAAATCTACCTTCCTTCGCTCCATTAATCTCTTAGAAACTCCGACTGATGGAGAAATCCTCTACCGGGGACAGAACGTTCTTGATCCTGATTACGATCTCACCCACTATCGGGAAAAATTGGGCATGGTTTTCCAAAGCTTCAATCTATTTGAAAACTTAAATGTCTTGGAAAATACCATTGTGGCACAAACAACCGTTCTCAAGCGTGATCGTGAAACAGCAGAGAAAATTGCTAAAGCGAACTTGGAGAAAGTTGGCATGGGAGAACCTTATTGGGCTGCTCGTCCAAAACAACTCTCAGGCGGCCAAAAGCAACGGGTGGCTATCGCTCGAGCCCTTTCTATGGATCCTGATGCCATTTTGTTTGATGAACCAACCTCAGCTTTGGACCCTGAAATGGTCGGAGAAGTTCTTAAAATTATGCAAGACTTAGCCAAAGAAGGCCTAACCATGATCGTGGTCACCCACGAAATGGAATTTGCCCGAGACGTCTCAAGTCGTGTTATCTTTATGGACAAAGGGGTCATCGCTGAACAAGGTGATCCAAAAGAAATCTTTACCAATCCAAAAGAAGAACGGACCAAAGAATTCTTACAACGTTTCTTAAATTAAAACAAACTCCCTCACTGGAATGATTCCGATGAGGGAGTTTTCGAATACCATTAAATGAAAGTGAAATTCCACACATAAACTTGTTAAAATCCTTTAATAGCCAGGGATCCAGCTAGTGATACTTTCCTACGATATCCTGATTTATACTATATAAAAAAGAAGGGAAGCTTGTTCCCTTCTTTTTTATATAGTATTTTAATTTTCAAATTTTTGATGATTCTTATCATAAAAATCGATTAAGCCAAGCGCAGTTTCAAACGAGATGTTTTTCACTTTTGCACGACCTTGCGCAAGTGCAATGATAGACATTTCACGGGCGTTCGTTTCTTTACTGATACGATACCCAGTGATCTTTTTATCACGTACCCAACCAACAACTGATTCCACTTTTTCGAAGTTCGATTTAGCCATGATCATTCTCCTATATTATTATTTCCAATACTAATATAAAATTTTTTGCATATTTTGTCAACCATAATAGCTGAAAGTACGAACATTTTTAAAAAAGTCAGATATTTTATTATTTTGCTTTTAAAGCTGAAAGTATTTGAGTACGAATATTCTCTACGCCATCCGGATTTGCTGGTAAGAAGAGGGTATTGGTTCCTTGCTTTTCTGCAAAGTTATTCAAAGTATCCAAATATTGGTTGGTCAAAAGAATGGACATAATCTGTTCTTCTGTCAAATTCACATTGGTATCTTTCAATTCCTTGATAGAATCAGCCAAACCATCTACGATAGCCTTCCGTTGTTCTGCAATTCCGACCCCGTGAAGACGATCCTTTTCAGCTTCTGCCTCGGCTGCTGTAACAATCTTGATCTTATCAGCTTCTGCCAGTTCTTGGGCTGCCACACGTTTCCGTTGAGCCGCATTAATCTCGTTCATGGATTGTTTCACTTCGGCATCTGGTTCAACTTTAGTAATCAAGGTTTTTACGATAATGTACCCATAGGTCGACATTTCTTCAGCTACTTGCTTTTGAACTTCAAGGGCGATTTCATCTTTTTTCTCGAACAATTCATCCAAGGTCAACTTGGGAACAGATGAGCGCAAGGCATCTTCAATGTAAGACTTGATCTGAGCTTCTGGGCGCATCAATTTGTAGTAAGCATCCGTTACATTGTTTTCATTTACGCGGTATTGTGTCGCTACATTCATGGTAACAAATACGTTATCTTGTGTCTTTGTTTCGACCACAATCTCGCTTTGCAAGAGACGCAATTGCACACGCGCCGCAATTTTATCGATTCCAAATGGTGCACGGACATGAATCCCACTGTTGCTGATCTTTTGATAGCGTCCAAAACGCTCAATAATTGCAACAGATTGTTGTTTCACCACATAGAGCGAGCTAATGAATACAGTAGCTCCAACGACTAAAATAGCCAATAGAAAAATCCAAATCATTTTCTGATTCTCCTTTATATTTTATTTACTTTTTAGAAGTGATTCTTTGTTAAAGAATCCATCATACCAACATGTTGTAGAGAGTTTCATTTCCATTTAAATTAATGAAAGAGGGGTCAAATTGTTCAATCCGATTGATCAGTCCTGCGTAATCATGCTTATCCGCTAAAGCAACCCCAATCAAAACTGGGCCCGTCCCCTTGCTTGCCCGTTTGATGTACTCAAACCGCGTGATATCGTCATTTGGCCCTAAGATATCATTTACAAACTCTCTCAAAGCTCCTGGACGTTGCGGGAAGTTGACGATGAAGTAGTGTTTGATACCATCATAGATCAAAGCTCGCTCTTCCATCTCTGGCATCCGGTTAATATCATTGTTCCCACCAGAAATCACACAACAAATGGTCTTCCCTTTGATATACTCTCTCAACACTTCTAAAGCCGCAACACTGGCAGCACCAGCCGGTTCTGCAACCAAGCCTTGCTTGGAATAAAGATCAATCAAGGTCTCAGAGATCAAGCCCTCGTTTACTCCAATTAGCGTCTCAACATTTTTTTTCGTTGCTTCATAAGTCAGCTGGCCAACCTTTTGAACAGCGATTCCATCCGCAAACTTATCAATTTGTTTGAGTTTGACCGGGCCTCCGGCTTCAAATGCCGCCTTCATCGACCGAGCTCCATCTGCTTCGATCCCAATAACATCGATCTCTGGTGCTTGCTCCTTTATATAGGTGGATACTCCAGCGATGAGACCTCCCCCACCAACTGGTACTAACACAGCATCAAAGTCAATCGACTCTTTTTTAGCTTCCTCTAGGATTTCGTAGGCTACAGTCCCTTGACCCGCTTGGACGTTGGCATCATCAAATGGATCAATGAAGGTACAGTTTTTAACCTCGGTGTATTCCTGCGCTGCCTTAGAAGAAGCATCAAAGGTATCTCCTACTAATTTAATGGTCACATACTCTCCGCCGAAGAAACGAACCTGGCTAATCTTCTGCTGAGGTGTCGTAATGGGCATAAAGATGGTCGCTGGGATTTTCATCTCTCTACATGTATAGGCGACCCCTTGTGCATGGTTTCCCGCTGAGGCACAGACAACTCCTCGCTCTCTTTCTTTAGCAGTCAGCTGAGAAATTGCATAGTAGGCACCACGAATTTTAAAGGAACGTACCCGCTGGGCATTCTCCTTTTTCAAATAGATTTTCGCTCCATACTTTTCAGATAAGTAATGATCATAATCTAAGGGAGTCTCAACAACCACACCTTTTAAGACCTTGTGGGCTTTAATAATATCTTTCGATGTTATCATGTCTTCCTCTTCTTCTCCTTATTTCATCTAATTATATCAAAAGACTGCAAAAATTTCATCGTGTTTTCCAAATTTTCAGAAAAATCACCCAAAATGCTCGCAATGGCACGTCTCTTCATACAGATTCTGCTAAGTGGTTGAAAACACCTTCCAAACCATCTCTACCATTGATGAAAAAGAAGTTGGGATTTCTCCCAACTTCAATCTCGATGGCTTAGTTGTAAATCTTAAATGCATCGTCATCGTTTTTTCCGACGAATGGCATTGCTTTACGCAATTCTGCACCAACTTTTTCGATTTCAAGGTTAGCAGCTTGTTCACGGTAAGCTGTCATTTTCGGACGACCTGCTTTGTAGTCGTTGACAAAGTCATTGGCAAATTTACCGCTTTGGATATCAGCAAGAACAGCCTTCATGTTTTCTTTTACTTGCTCAGTGATGACACGTGGGCCTGATACATAGTCACCGTATTCAGCAGTATTTGAAATTGATTGACGCATTTTCTTGAATCCACCTTCGTAGATCAAGTCAACGATCAATTTCATTTCGTGAAGAACTTCGAAGTAAGCCAATTCTGGAGCGTATCCAGCTTCAGTCAAGACTTCGAAACCTGCTTCGATAAGAGCAGTCAAACCACCACAAAGAACGGCTTGTTCACCAAACAAATCTTCTTCAGTTTCTTCTTTATAAGTTGTTTCCAAAAGACCAACGCGTGCTGAACCAACACCTTTACACCAGTCCATGGCGATATCTTTAGCATTTCCTGTAGCATCTTGGTAGACAGCGTAGAGCGCTGGCACACCAAATCCTTCTTCATAGGTACGACGTACCAAGTGTCCTGGTCCTTTAGGCGCACACATGAAGACATCAACATCTGCAGGAACTTTGATGAATTCGAAGTGGATGTTGAAACCATGAGCAAAACCAACAGCGTTACCAGCTTCCAAGTTTGGCGCAATTTCTGTTTCGTACAATTCTTGTTGGATTTCGTCTGGTGCCAAGATCATGATGACATCCGCCAATTTAGTTGCTTCTGCTACTGTGTAAGTATCAAAACCATCTTCTTTTGCTTTCTCAAAAGATTTACCAGGACGAACCCCGATGATCACATCATGACCTGAATCACGCAAGTTTTGAGCATGGGCATGACCTTGTGATCCGTAACCGATCACAGCAATTTTCTTACCGTCAAGTGCTGCTACTTTAACATCTTTTTCATATTCCATTTTTACTGCCATTGTGCTTTCTCTCTTTTCTATATTTATTTCCTGTTAGGCTGTTTTAACAAATTTAGGTTGGATTTTTAGTCGCGGGTAAATCCAGTTGCACCAGTCCGTGCGACATTCTTAATCCCATAAGGACGAATGACACGCAGAAGAGCTTCGTTCTTCTCTGCATTTCCTGTCATCTGCACTGTGATGGAGCTTGGAGCTACGTCTACCACAGTCGCGCGGAAGGGCTGGATAATCGCCAGCAATTCTGCCCGTTTCTCTGCAGGTGCTGAGACCTTGATCAGAATCACTTCACGTTCTAGGTGAGGTTTATCTGTGATATCTCGAACGCGAATCACATCGACCTGGCGGTTGAGTTGCTTGATAATTTGTTCCACTTCATCATGAGACGCAACATCAATGATAATGGTAATCCGTGATACATTAGGGTTTTCTGTCGCTCCCACTGAGATACTCTCAATATTGACTTGGCGTCTCGACAAGACACCGGTAAAGCGATTGAGGACCCCAGACCGGTTTTGAAGTTTGGCTGTTAACATTCTACGCATTAAACTTCACCCCCAACATCTCATGATTGCTCTTACCAGCTGGTACCATCGGTAATACATGTTCTTTACGAGAAATGTCAATCTCGATAAACATCGGTACATCTTCGGTAATGACTTCTAAATCTTTCTCAAGGGTTTCAGGATTATCAAATTTGTAGTTTTTAATCCCGTAGGCTTGGGCCATCAATTGGAAGTCAGGCAAGGTTTCAAAGACAGACTCTGATGTCCGTCCATCATAGAAGGCTTCTTGCCACTGACGAACCATCCCCAGTGAATGGTTGTTGAGCATGATGACCTTGATTGGAATCTTGTAAACATTCAAGATAGCCAATTCCTGGTTGGTCATCTGGAAACCACCATCTCCGACAAAGAGTACGACTTCTTTATCCGGATTGGCAATCTTAGCACCAATAGCGGCTGGCACACCGAATCCCATGGTTCCTAGTCCACCAGAAGTCACCAACTGCCGTTCATTTTGATATGGGTAGTACTGAGCTGCCCACATTTGGTGTTGTCCAACGTCTGTCACGACGATGGCATCCCCCTTAGTCAACTCACCAACACGTTCAATAACCGCTTGGGGTTGGACGACACGTTCTTTCTTATCATAAGAACGAACCCGATTTTTATCTTTGGTAACCTTCTCAACCCATTTCTCCGTATTGTTATGAACCAACGGCTCTGCTAACAACTGTTGTAGGGCTTTTTTGGCATCGCCAACGACTGGAATATCGACTGCAATGATTTTACCAATCTCTGCTGGGTCAATATCAATGTGAGCGACTTTGGCATTCTTCGCAAAGGTCTTAGGATTTCCTGTCAGACGATCATCAAAACGACAACCGATGCTAATCATAAAATCCGCTTCGGTCATGGCAATGTTGGCCGCAAAGGAACCGTGCATGCCTCCCATCCCAAGGAAGAGAGGATGACTGGTCGCAATCGTTCCCTGTCCTAAAAGACTAGTTACCACAGGAATCTGATAGCGTTCAGCCAAGGCTACCAATTCGTCCGCCGCTTCTGCATAGCTGACGCCACCACCAACTAAAAGAACTGGCTGTTTAGCCTTGCCAAGTTGCTTCAAGATTTTCTTAATCTGTAATTCATTTGGTTCAATAGTCGGCTGGTAACTTGGAATATTGATGGCCGGATTGTAAATATAATCTATTTCTAAGGCAGAGACATCTTTTGGAAGGTCAATGACGACAGGTCCTGGACGCCCAGTTGTCGCAATATGAACGGCTTCCGTGATAACCCGTGGAATATCAGCTGTCTCACGTACTTGGTAATTGTACTTGGTAATCGGCATGGTAATCCCAACAATATCTGCCTCTTGAAAGGCATCTTTCCCGATCCCAGAACGGTTGACCTGACCAGTAAACACAAGAAGAGGAACGCTATCACTCATGGCATCCGCAATCCCTGTAATGGCATTGGTTGCTCCAGGTCCACTTGTGACGACGGCCACACCTAGCTTCCCAGTTGATTTGGCGTAGCCTTCAGCTTCATGCAAGCACCCTTGTTCATGTCGACCAAGAATGTGTTTGATCCCTTTAAAACTATAAATAGCATCATAAAGGGGCAAAACCGCTCCACCTGGATAACCAAAAATGGTATCAATCCCAAGGTCTCGAAGCGTTTCTAGCACAAGCTCTGAACCTGTCTTTGCAGTTTCTAAGGTAATTTTCTCCATGTCTCTCCTTTCTGTTTCTTTGATTATCAAATGAGCATGCTACTATCATACCTTTTTTCAAATAACTTTTCAAGTAAAAATAACAAATTTTCTGAATTTTCTATCCAAATCCGAATAATGAGAGCTCTCCTAAAAAATTGACAAATCTAATCAAAAAAGAGGCTGGGACAAAAAGTTCCCAGTCACAAAAAAGCTAGAGATTCCCAATTGCGGAACCGTTGCTTTTTTTGGATATAAGGGACTTTTGTCCCAGCCTCTTTTTCAGTATCGTTACTAGCATTTTCATCACATACTACCAATAGCTAAAACGATGAAGGAGAGGCTGTTGCTTAACATATGAACAAGTAGGGGATAGTAGATATTCTCCTTTTCTTTCACAAAAATAATAGAAAAGGCAAGGCCAGTACCTAGGTAACCGACTGCACCAACCCACTCGGACAAATCCAAGCTGTGCATATGAGTTAAGGCAAAAGCAAATCCGACTATGAAAATACTCAGCCAAGTTGGCAGACTTTTTCTCAAATATCTCAATAGAGTTTGACGGAAAAATAATTCTTCTACCAGAGGTCCAATGACACAAGCCAAAACAGCTATCAGTATCGGTTGCTCTTGAAAGGCGCTTTGAATATTCGACTGGTTTAGACCTTGTCCGACTAGCCCAAAAAACTGCTTCAACATCTCTGATACAAATTCAAAGATAACAGTCATCAGAATGAAAAAGAGCCAGCCTTTTAAAACGCCAAAGAAGAATTTTCTTTTAGTTTTTCTGATCTCATTCCATTGTTGGATTAATTTATCCTTGAACAAGAAAGAGCCATATAGAGCTAATACTACATAGAGTAGATATTGTAGATAATTCGCAATGGCAGATGGCATCAAAGAAGCCAGCAATTTATCACCATCAAACTCAAATAGAACTGTATAGAATATCGAAAAAATCAGAATTCCCTTATATTTGTTAGACATCATTTAATTTTCCTTTCCATTCACAATCATTCTCATGATCATTGACCAGTCCTGCTGCTTGTAGGTAGGATAGGACCGCAATGGGGCCTGTAAACTTAAAACCACGCTTTTTGAGGTCTTTGGCAAGCTGTTCAGAAAGAGCTGTCTTCGCAGGAGCATCCCGGTAATCCAGAACATCATTGACGATGGTTTTCCCCTCGACAAAAGACCAGAGATAAGCATCAAAAGAGCCGAATTCTGCTTGGAATTGTAAAAAGACCTGGGCGTTAGCCCGTGTCGCAAAGATCTTAGCTCGATTTCGAATGATGGCTGGATTGTCTAACAAAGCTTCCAGCTCCTCATCCGACATCTCTGCGACACCTTGAAGGTGATAGCCATGAAAAGCCTCACGGAAAGCTTGACGTTTATTGAGTACCGTCTCCCAAGACAGACCAGCTTGATAGGTCTCTAAGCAAAGCAACTCAAAAAGGGCGTGGTCGTCATGGAGGGGCTGGCCCCACTCCTCATCATGGCAGGCTACATATAGTGGGTTGTTCATTTTGACCCAGCTACTCTCAATTGTCTTTGGATTGTCGAGCAAGACGCAGTGGTTGAGTGGGCTCTACTACGCTGATTTCATCAGCTTTTACAGCCCTACTCAACTGTGCGGAGGTGGGACGACGAAATCGAATTCTAACGAAATTACAGATTTCTGTCCCACTCTCTTTTCTTCCTTATAACCAACCCTTTTCTTGGGCAATCTTTGCTGCCTCAGTCCGATTCTCTGCATCCAACTTGGTCAGAATGGCTGACATATAATTGCGGATGGTCCCGTTAGAGAGAAATAACCGATCAGCAATTTCTTGGTTAGAAGCTCCTTTGGCAACTTCTTTTAGGACCGCTTGCTCCTGAGAGCTTAGAGGATTGGGGTGGGTTAGGATTCCCTCCATTAATTCAGGAGAATATTCTTTTTGCCCTGCCAAGACTGTATGCAGGGTGGCCATCAAGTCTGTAATGCGGCGTTCTTTTAAAACATAGGCATCGACTCCAGCCTTGAGGGCCCGCTCAAAATAACCCGGTCGCTTAAAGGTGGTAACGATGACGACCTTGAGCTGGGGTTGTTGACTTTTAGCCCATTCCAAGACTTCTAGTCCTGTTTTGATCGGCATCTCGATATCTAAGATAGCAATATCAACTGGATGGCTTTCGAGTAAGCGAATAGCTTCTTGTCCATCTCCAGCCTGCAAGACTTCTTCCACGTCCTCTTGCAAAAGCAAGAGCTGGCAGAGCGCATCACGCAACATACTTTGGTCTTCAGCAACTAATAAGCGCATCTTATTTCCTTTCTTGATAGGGGATCCGTATTTCTATCCGGGTCGGCTTGTATTGATGACTGATATCTAGCTCTCCTCCCAACAAGGCAATCCGTTCGCGGATCGAGTGCAGGTCCTTATCGGAGACCTTATCAAAGCCAATACCGTTGTCTTCTGCGACCATTTCTACCCCTGTTTCGGTGGAGCGATAAGTGAGAAGGGCCTGCGTTGCTCTGGCATGTTTGATCATATTGGTGGCTAGTTCCAGAGACACCATGGCCAGAGCAGACTCTAGGATCGGGGAAATACTAGCTGTATCGAGCTCGTTTTGGATCTCCACTTTGACTTGCGCCACTTCTAGCATTTGCCGGACAGTTTCTAACTCTCTTGCTAGGGTTCGTTGCTTCAAGTTCTCCACAATCTCCCGGACTTGGTGCATGGACTCTTGGCTAATGGCTTGAATCTCTTGTACCTGCTCCCGAGCCTTCTCAACCTGTCCGAATGCTAAGAATTGATCGGCTAGATCTGCCTTGACACTAAGCATGGCAAAGGTGTGTCCTAGACTGTCATGTAGATCGCGGCCAATCCGCTGACGTTCATTTTCCGCCAGCAAGAGATTGATCTGGGCGTTTTGCTTGGCATGATCAACTTTCAGCTCCTCCATCATTCGAATCCGGACCATGCTATAGGTCATCACCGCGATGAACAAACAAATAATCAGTATAAAAAGCCACTCGTCTTTTCTCAAATAGGGATTAAATAACAAGGCTCCAAAGAGGATTAATTGCGATAAAACAGCCGTCCAAAGAAAAGGGGAACGAAAATTATAGATTCGAAAATGATAGACTAAAATATTGCTAATATAGTAGTAAAACCATATATAGTTACTTCCAATATAAAAGGTACTTCCTGCAATATAAAACAAAAGATAGAGCCAAAAAAACCAGGTCAGTTTCTTATCTTCCGTAATGAGGATCCCTAGATAGCTCACCATAAAGAAGAGGGCAAAAAAGAAATGCCACCAGGGAATTTGCCCAAAGAAAATAGTAGCAAAAGGGAAGGTCATAAAGACCAAGCTTACGTAAAACATATAATGAATACGTTTCAGTTTTTCAATCATGAACGAACCTCAGAATGACGACGATAAACGATGACAAGAGTAAACAAGACCAAGGTAAACAAGCTTAAATAAAGACTTGCAAAGACATTAACCTGGCCCTTATTTAAAAAGGTCTTGATCAGTTCCATCAATTGATAGGTTGGCAGGCATTTGCCAATAGCCTGCATCCATTCTGGAAAGACATTAATCGGCATCCATAGACCACCCATGACAGCCAGTCCCATATAGAGGAGATTGCCCGCAACCGACATCAATTGACTGGAAGGAAGCAAGGTCAAGACCAGACCGATAGCTACAAAAGCTAGACTTCCTAGGATGAGAAGGAAGGCTGCCAAGACCCAATCCTGTAAGGGCATGTTCACATGGCGCACCACATGACCCACGGTAAAGACGACCCCAATAGAGAGGAGAAAGTCGACAAAGAGACCCGCAACCTTTATTAGATAATATTCTACCATAGATGCGGGGGTATGGCGCAAGACTTTTTGCCAATTATTAAGCCGATCGGTTTCAAGAACTGTTGGAAAGGAAAATAGAGCCGTAGACATCATGGAAAAAGCCGTCATGGAGAGGAGATAATCCCTCATAAAATGAGCTGGTGCCCCTGGTGTGTCCTGGTACATCCCTGAAAAGAAGAGATAAAAGGCCGTGGGCATCCCAATTGATAACAAGTAATAAATGGCTTGGCGTCTGGTCAAATGCCACTCAACCACGCCGAGAGCTTTCATGCGTTTCATCTTCTCAACCTACTTCCTTTGTATTTTCAAAAATAGAATCTAATAAACTTCGATTGGTCACTTCGATCTCTTGGATCGAACAGCCTTCTTCTTGCAATCGCGCCCACAAACGATTGGCATCGCTTGTCACAACTTGGAGGGCATCGGGTTTGACCGTCACTTGACCAATTCCGTCCATCCCTGCCACTAGAGCTTGGTAGCGCAAAGGCAGGGTGAAATGTTTTTCTACTTCTTCGCTTCTCATAGCGAGAGGAGTCGTATCCCGAAGCAAACGTCCCTGATGCAAGACCAGGATCCGATCGGCCGTATGCTCAACTTCCTCGATGTAATGGGAAGAATAGACAATGGTCACACCTTGATCTTTTAAATGCTCAACAATCTCCCAAAAGCGTTGGCGAGTGGACGTATCCATAGCAGCCGTTGGCTCATCCAAAAACAGAAGACTGGGACGACCAATCAAGGTCAGTACAAAGGATAGGAGACGTTTTTGCCCACCAGACAGCTTACTGGCCAATTGTCTCTTCTGTTCTGAACTAAAACGCAATAGATCATCGATTTCATTGACCGTTAAGGGTTGGGGATAAATAGAGCGAAAGAAGCTGATCAGTTCCTGCACGGTTAGTTTTTGCACGATGGCATTCTCTTGAGGAAGATAAGAGACACTAGCCTTTAATTGAGGATGACCAGGAGCTTTTCCCTCCACTTCAATGATTCCAGCTGTTGCCTTTATATCTCCTAGGAGGCAATTCATCAAGGTTGTCTTCCCTGCTCCATTTGGCCCAATCAAGGCCAGGCAATCTCCTCTCTCAACTGTGAAAGAAAGATCTTCTAAAATCACCTTTCCTTTAATACTTTTCTTCAAGTTCTCTACTCTAATGACACTCATGATGCTCTCCTTTCAACCAGATTTGGCCAGCTGGAATGATGACAGAGACGACCAAGGTCACTCCCCAAACCGTTTGGAAAAACCAGCTAGGGAAATGGGCAGAGAACCAACCCGTCATCTGCTCAGTTACCCAGAGGACCATACACAAAGCAAACATCCAGCCAATTTCTAGTTTCTTGTTCATTGCTCCATCTCCTTTTTAACAGCCTTGACCATTTTCAACACTTCTTGAACAGCCCAGCTCATGATTCCAATTCCCGCAAACAATTCCCATGGGAAATGGTAATAAAGACTATCATCTCCTGAAAATATTAAATAAACGACCATTCCAATAATTGTCATCGTAAAAACTTTCATTAACCACTGTTTCATTTTTATACCTCTCACTTTCTGACTTTATTATAGCCAAAGAAAAGAAAGGCCACTAGATGATTTTGTCACTGGCTCACATGACAAATGTCATAGAAAATAAAAAAGGCCGGACATGAGTCCGAACCTATGGTGCTGGCGTTTCTTCTTTGAAACCGTGGAGTTTTAATCCTGTGAAAACAGTAGAGGCCTTGATGTCTTTTAGGTCACCAATACCGAGATCTTTAAAGTAAGATAAGTCTTTGACCTTGTCCCAATCAATGGTTTCCATATCAACAGAAACTGTTGAGGCTAATTTTTTCTCTGGAGTGACCTTATATTCGATATTGAAACCAGCCATGTCTTTCAGTGCTGTGTATTCTGAATCTGACTGCAAGCCTTCATTAATAATTTTTGTCATCTCTTCAGGACTTAGATTAGCTGAATTGGTAGCAATTTTTTCAGGTAGGGCCGATAAAACATCTAACTTCAATTTCTGAACCTTGTCACCTTTTGTCGTGATGGTGTAGCGATGTTGATTGCCATTGATTTCTGCAGTGAGAACTTTGGTTTCTTCCTTTGCCTCACTTGTAACAGTTTCACTTTTTTCTATCGAAGTAGTGGTTGAGCTTTTTGATGTTTCTGTGGATTGAGACTTAGTGGCACAACCTGTCATCACAAAAATCAAAGCTCCTAAAAAGCAGATTACCTTTTTCATGTGCTTTTTCTCCTATTTCTATTTTTCTAAAGTATAACATATCAAACAAAAATTGTCTAAAAACACCTATCTAATCGCTTTCATAAAGCTTTTTTTTACCAAAAAAAGAGCTAAAAAATCATTTTTTGGCTCTTTTTCTTTCTATTTTTGAAATCTTTTGATTATTCGACGCTAAACAAATATGGGTAAACTGGTTGATTTCCTTGATGAATTTCGACTTCAACATCTTCATATTTAGCCATCAAGTTTTGAGCCAACTCATTGGCTAGATCTTCTTGACCATCTTCACCGATATAGATCGTAACAATTTCACTATCTTCGTCCAACATCTTATCAAAGGTAGCAGTCAAGGTTTCCATCATATCTGGATTGGAAACAACGATTTTACCATCGACCATTCCAAGATTGTCGTTTTCATGGATTTCAAGACCATCAATAGTGGTATCACGAACAGCTGTCGTCACACTACCTGAAACAACATCTTCCAATGAAGCGCTCATGCGCTCGTAGTTTTCTTCGATAGACTTGCTTTCATCGAAGGCAAGAAGACTGGTCAATCCTTGAGGGATGGTCTTGGTCTCTACAACGGCTGCAGATTGTTCAATGACTTCTGCTGCTGATTGAGCAGCCATCAAGATGTTCTTATTGTTTGGCAAGATAATGATGTTGCGCGCATTCAACTCTTCAACAGCTTTGACAAAATCTTCTGTTGAAGGGTTCATTGTTTGGCCACCAGAGATGATGTAATCCACTCCTTGCGCTTTGAAGATATCCGCTAATCCATCACCTGCAACGACTGCGATGATAGCATATTCTTTTGCTTCAGCTGGTTTAGCTTGACGCTCTTCTTTTTCAACCTGCGCTTCGTGTTGGTTACGCATGTTGTCTACTTTTACTTTAACCAAGCTACCATATTTCAATCCTTCTTGCATGACAAGACCTGGATCTTCAGTATGGACATGGACTTTGACGATTTCATCATCGTTGACGACTAGTAGAGAATCCCCAAGGTTGTTCAAATAGTTACGGAACTCGTCGTAGTCAAAGTCTTTCACATAGGTTGGGCCTTGTTTCAAAGCTACCATGATCTCTGTACAGTAACCAAATTGGATATCTTCGGTTGCCACATGACCTGCTACTGACTTGTGGTGCTCTGCGTTGATCATTTCTGACATGGTTGCTGGAGTCGCCACAAATTCTTCAGATGCGATGAACTCTCCTGTCAAAGCTGATAGGAACCCTTCATAGATGAAGACCAAACCTTGACCACCAGAGTCCACTACACCGACTTCCTTCAAGACAGGAAGCATATCTGGTGTTTTGGCAAGAGCTGTCTTAGCTCCTTCAAGGGCCGCACGCATGACTTCAACCGCATCATTAGTAGATTCTGCTTTTTTCTTAGCACCGATGGCAGCACCACGAGAAACGGTCAAGATGGTTCCTTCTACAGGCTTCATAACTGCTTTATAAGCAACTTCAACCCCTGCTTGGAAGGCTGCTGCAAGAGCTGCTCCATCCAATTCATCCTTGTCTTTGACACTTTGAGAAAATCCGCGGAACAACTGAGAAGTGATGACTCCTGAGTTTCCACGCGCTCCCATCAAAAGCCCCTTAGCAAAGATATTTGCTGCTTCTCCAACAGTTGAAGCAGAGCGATCAGCTACTTCTTTTGCACCATTTTCAATGGTCATTCCCATATTGGTTCCAGTATCACCGTCCGGTACAGGAAAAACGTTCAATGAATTGACATACTCGGCTTGTTTATTTAAGCGAGTAGCCCCTGCTTGGACCATTTCTTGAAATAAACTAGTTGTAATTTTAGACACGATTATTCTCCCACAATTTTAATGTTTTGGATATAGACGTTGACTGTATCCGTTGTGATTCCAAGTTGATTTTCTAGACTGAATTTGACACGCTCTTGAATATTTTTTGAAACTTCGCTAATCTTTGTACCATAGCTCAAAACAGTGTAAACATCAACCGCAATACTTCCTGCTTCTGTTGTCTTCACAACTACACCCTTAGAGTAGTTTTCCTTACCTAAGAGAGCTTGGAAATTATCTTTAATCGCTTTTTTGCTGGCCATTCCAACCACTCCAAAAATTTCAGTGGCTGCACCGCCTACAACAGTTGCGATGACATCATCGGTCAATTCAATTTGACCATCTTTTGTATTGATTTTTACTGTCATAATTTCTACCTCAAAAGTATTTTATATTCTATTTTACCATAAAAGAGGGCGCGTGTAAAAGGGATACACCTTTCTCCTATCGGTTGATACAAATGTCCAAAAAGAGAAAAAAACGAAGAAAAAAGAAAAGGACCTCCAAGAGATCCTGATTTCTGATTAAACGCGTTCTACTTTACCAGATTTCAATGCACGAGCTGAAGCCCAAACTTTTTTAGGTTTACCATCGATAAGGACAGTTACTTTTTGAAGGTTTGGTTTTACGGCACGTTTGGTTTGGTTCATCGCGTGTGAACGGTTGTTTCCTGATACAGTCTTACGACCAGTGAAATAACATACTTTAGCCATTCTGTTTTGCCTCCTATTAGATCTAATATTACGGATGTGCTAGCACCACATACCGTACTATATTACCAAAAAAACTTCCTCTTGGCAAGACCTTTGAATAAGTTTTTCTTAGATAGGCTTATTCGAAGGATTTCTCACCTACATAGATGATTTCTAGGTTCCCCAGTGAGACCTCTCCGACGATGTAAAAGTCCTTGCTGGTTAAATTGCTTGGATTTTCCTGGTGTTGGATGGCTGACAGAGAATTTTCTACATTGACATGAACCCGCCAGTCGCTTGGAACATAGAGGCTCAGACTTCCAAGGGAAACATCCACTGCGAACTGGGCAGACGGACCTTCCATCCGGCAATTATCAAAATAGATCGAAGCTTCTCCAAAACTCACATCGGCACTTCCACCTGTAAAGTTCTGGTCGTTCAAATACTTAGTCACTGTAGAAAAGGAAACATCGATATCATTTCCAGCAGCTTGGGCATGTGATCCTGCTGAATAGGAACTCCAAGTCGTTTTTGCTTTTTTAGAGGGCTTAAAGAGAATATTCAGACCAATCACCGCTAAAATAGAAGAAAAGATGACCACCGAATTGGATACTGGAAGAAAATGATATTGACCATTAAGGGAGAAGAGAGCCAAGATCCCATATAGGAAGCCCCAGCCAAAGTGTCGCTTCAAAAAACTTGAGAGGGAAAGGACTGCTAGGAAAACAACCCAAGCCAGCGTCCAGATACTGATTTCCCATTTTACAAAATAACCTTGTAAGAGCACTAGGGCTGCTAGGAGGATTAAGAAAATCCCAATTAATTTATTTTTCATCTTGCTACCTCATTTCCTTTAACCGTTCTTTTAAGAGTTGATAATAGTGCCGGGACACGTGTACCTGTTTATGGGTTTGATAAAAGTTTACTGTACTGGTTCCCGAAAAAGATTTTTCAATAGAATAAATCTGCTTGGCATTGACAATGGTCGACTTGGAGATGCGACAGAAAGCAATCGGCAAGATTTCTTCCAACTCATAGAGTTTTTGACGAACCTCATAGGCCTCTTCTCTGGTATGCCCATAGATCTTTTCGCCATCTGTCTCAAAAAAGAGAATTTCTGACACATCTACGAAGTACTCGCTTCGATCCTTGTAAAAGGTCAGTGGCGTCATTTTTTGCTCCAAGATCAACTGTTGCAAGCGGGCGACTTCCTCCGTCAATCGAGGAGCCCGGATGATCATTTCTGGCTCATCCATCTGCGGATCTAATTCGATACGAACTTTCATAGGACTCCTTTCTTAACCTTTGTTAGTAACATTATAACAGCTGTTCAAAATCTTACAAGTCCTTTTCGGTAAGTGGTTATTTTCAGCCCCTAAGTGGTTATTTCAGATAGCTAAAAAGAGGCTAGGACAAAAGTCCTAGTCTCTCAATTGTCTTTGGATTGTCGAGCATGACGCAGTGGTTGACTGGGCTCTACTACGCTGATTTCATCAGCTTTTACAGCCCTACTCAACTGTGCGGAGGTGGGACGGCGAAATCGAATTCTAACGAATTACCGATTTCTGTCCCACTCTCCTAAAGCGAATGAAATCGGAAGCATTATTTTTCTTTTGGTGCGTCTGGAAAGAGAAAACCTAGACCAAGACAGGCCAAGACCCCAGCAGTCATCACGACCCCATTTGAAATTGGAAGAAGATCATAGATGGCATTGGCAATGATGAAGCCAATCACTGCACAAATCAAGCTGGACTTGTAGTCTTTCTTGAGTGCATTTTCAAGAGTAAAGAAAGCAAACAAGACAACTGGAACCAAGGGCCAAAGATTGGCATCTATTTTTGGATAACCAATGATACCAAAGGTGATGACGGCGATAGCTGCAAGGATAAATCCAAAACCAATTAATTTTTTCATGATACTACCTCTTTTTATAATGTTATCAGAAGACTAGCTTCTTTTGATAATCCTACTATAGCAAACAGAGGCAAGAGTGACAAGGAAATTTGGATAAGTGGTTGAATTATCGGACTATCTGGTCACATGAACATTGATGAGCCAGATGAAGTATCCATATTTAAGTTATGGTTCCTCTCCTTCATTAAACAATTAAAGTCCGTATCGATCGATAAGATTAACGATGAATATGAGAACATCCGAAAACTTTTATAATTTTTTGGTACAAAAAGAAATTTAATATCAAAAAATCCCGTTATAACGGGATTTTTTTGATATCATTTGATGCCGAATGCAGGGATCGAACCTGTGACCTACGCGTTACGAGTGCGTTGCTCTACCAACTGAGCTAATTCGGCTTTTACAAGGTATATTATAGCACTTTAAAAGAGCGTGTCAATGGGGACTAGAAGACATAAGCTTCATCTCCTCTTGCTCAATAAAAAAGGCTTATCCTTACGGATAAGCCTTCTCACATGTTTATTTCTTTATTCAATCACTTGGCTTCCTGCTACTTTCTTGTACCAGTGAGCTGATTTCTTTGGATAACGTTCTTGGGTTTCAAAGTCCACATAAAAGAGACCATAGCGTTTTTCGTAACCATTTGACCAAGAGAAGACGTCCATGAGTGACCAAATGAAGTAGCCTTTGACGTTTGCCCCATCCGCAATCGCATCGGACAGAACTTCCAAGTGTTGTTTCACATAATCAATCCGTCCATCGTCATAAACTGTATTGTCCACAAACTCATCTTTGTAGCCCAGTCCGTTTTCAGTGATGTAGATTTTCTTATAATTTGGATAATCCGCCTTCACACGCATGATCTGATCATATAGCCCTTGAGGATAAATGATCCAGTCCCAGTCAGTGCGAGGTACATAGTCAGGAGCTACACGACGACCAACACCTTTAATTTGGTACTTAGAGCTTCCTTTTTCCCCTTTACCGTTGTGGATGATTTCAGTTTCACCATCAAATGCTTCCATCCAATCACTCATGTAGTAGTTAATTCCAAGGAAGTCGTTCAAATCTTTAGCTGCTTCAAGCGCTACAAAGTCTTCGTCACGAAGATCCAAGCTACCACCATTTACTGATAAGATGTGGTTTACCCCTTCCATGGTTGCATCTGAGTAGTGTCCAAGGTAAGTAGCATCCAAGATAAATTTGTTGTGGATGATATCTTCCAACTCAGCCGCACGAACATCTGCTGGATTTTTCGGATCCAAAGGATACTTAGTTGGAAGAGCATGTACGACACCAATTTCACCCGCATAACCTTTGTCTTTGTACAATTTCACAGCACGGGCGTGCGAAATCATCATATTATGGTGTGATTGGAAAACTTTGGCAAGATCATACTGGATTCCTGGCGGGAATTTACCTACCAGGTACTGACCATCACCGATGGGACCAATTTCATTGAAGGTTGTCCAATAGTTAACTTCTGGGAATTCTTCAAAACAGAAGGCAGCATAATCTACAAAGTGTTGGATGTTTTCACGATTCAAGAAATCTCCATTTGAATGAAGAGCTTCTGGTGTATCAAAGTGATGGAGGGTTACAAAAGGCTCCACATGGCGTTTGTGGCATTCCGCAAATAGATTGTGGTAGAATTCAACCCCTTTAGGATTGACTTCCCCGTAGCCAGTTGGGAAGATCCGCGACCAAGCGATGGAAATCCGGATGCCATTGACACCGTATTCTTCAGCCAATTGAAGATCTACTGGATATTTGTGGTAGAAATCACTTGCTGGTTCTGCTGTATACCAATAGTTATCAGCTAAGTATTTGTCCCAAGCAACTGGACCTTTTCCATCAGTATGAGTAGCACCTTCTGCTTGATAGGCAGCCGTTGCCCCACCAAAAATAAAATCTTTAGGAAGTGTTTTTGTCATTATTTCACCTATTTCTTGATTGAATCAAATGAAAAGTGAGAGGAGAGGAGCTAGTGAGCCATCCATCTCCATCTCACTTCTTAGTTCTTATTCTTCAAATTGAGCTTGAACAAAGGCGAGAGCACCTTGTCCATCACGTGTTAGTTTAATGTACTGAGCACCTTCTGTCTTAGCCAGTTTGATGCCCAACTTGTCTGTTTCTGCCTTCATATCTTCGAAGTTTGAAGCAACCTGAGGAGCTAAGATGACTAGATCAAACTCTGGCAACATTTCACGGTGGGCACCGTAACCACCTGCTGCCGCTTTGACAGGAACCTTATATTCAGCTGCAGCCTTATTCAAGGCATTGGCAAGGAGGCCACTGGTTCCTCCACCTGCACAGAGAACCAAGACGTTTGTTTCTTCTGTAATCGTATTTTCAGCTGGTGCATCTTCAACACCTGCTTTTTCAAGAATAGCGTCTGCTTTGGCAGTATTGAAGTTTGCAGCTACTTTTTCTTTTAATTCATCGTTTGCTTTACCAGAGCGTTCTTCTTCAAGAATCTGCTCATCATAAACCTTGAGGAATGGATAGTAAATAGCAACGTCTACAACAATCAGGAGGGCCGCCAAGATAAAGGACAAGACTTGGAAGTTCGTACCCAAGATTTGGCCAAGTGGTGCTGGAGTAGTCCATGGAAGGTTGGTCGTGAATGAGTTCATCCCAAGCGTTTCAATAAAGAACTTAAAGATCCAAACGTTAGCGATTGGCGCAAAGATAAATGGAATAAAGAAGATTGGGTTCAATACAAGTGGTGCACCGAACAAGATTGGCTCGTTTACACCGAAGAAAGTAGGAACGACTGATGCACGTCCAATAGCACGATTTCGTTTCGATTTACATAGCCACATAAACATAAATGGAACTACTAGGGTCGCACCTGTTCCACCCATGGTAACGATAAACATTTGCGTACCAGAAGTGAGAATCTTATCCGCATGCATCCCTTCTTTTAGCAAATTCAAGTTAACTTCGGCATTTGCGTAAGTAATCGCTGCAATAGCAGGTTCAACAATAGATGGTCCGTGAATCCCAACAAACCAGAAGAAAGCAAAGGCCCCAAAGATAATGGTAATTCCTACATAGCCATCTGCTGCAGAGAAGAGAGGAGCGAAGAGTTTACCAATCGATTCGGCCACACTTGCCCCGTCAATATGACGAACAATCAAATCAAGAGCATAAAGAGAAACAACTGAGAGTGTGAATGGA
This sequence comes from Streptococcus australis, assembly GCF_003943615.1. Classification (GTDB taxonomy): domain Bacteria; phylum Bacillota; class Bacilli; order Lactobacillales; family Streptococcaceae; genus Streptococcus; species Streptococcus australis_C. Next base: position 44,236 of record NZ_RJPZ01000004.1, read on the forward strand.
ATCACATCTTTAAAAACTTGAGAGATATTCGGTGGAACTTCGTCCGGCATGCGGATGGTAACATTGTTTTTCACACAGACCTTGTAAATATTAACAGTAACAAAGGCCGCAAGGAAAGCAGAAAGCAAACCTTTTGTTCCAAGGAAACCTGTAGAAATACCACCTTCAATTGGGTCAGCAGCCAGCATCAACAAACCAACGATTGCTGCCAAAAGTGTTGACATATAGTTGATTTGATTGGTTTTTTCCATATTACGATTGACAGAGTCTGTTAAGGACTTGGCTGTTGTTCCTGCTACCAATAGAGCAAGGATCCCCATGGAATAGCTGTAAGGTTTCATCAAGAAGCCCACTACATCATCAGACCATTGGAAGCCCCATGAGTTTGGTACGAAGGCAATCAAGATAAAGATACTTGAAAAGAGAATGACTGGCATTCCCGCAATAAAGCCATCACGGATGGCGCGGAGATAAATATTCCGCGATAATTTTTCAAAGAAAGGTTTCTTTTTTTCAATAAATTCAATTAATTTATGCATTATTTTACTCCTCTTTTGTATAGTTCAATGAGATGATGAATCACATCTTTTAATAGGATCGTTGTCATTAAGTGGTCCTGCCCATGCATCATGGTAATGCTGTAAGGGAGGTCTTCTCCGGCTGCTTCTTGCGCTAGCATAGTTGTTTGAGACTTGTGAGCCTCTGCGATGCAGCTTCCTGCTTCTTCTACCAAGCTTTCCGCTTGAGCGAAGTCACCCTTCTCAGCTGCCTTGAGGGCCTCCAAAAGTTTAGAACGAGCATCCCCTGCATAGGCAACGATCTCAAAACCTAATAGTGTCATTTCTTCTTTGGTCATGACCAATTCCTCCAATTTGAATTTCTTAATTTTTAAAAGTTGTTACAATAATCGTTGAATGTGTAAGACAAGATAGACCCGTTCGCTCTTGTACAAGTCAACTCCAGTCTCCCTAGAAATCACATCATAAATCTTGGAACCAATCTCAAAGGCTTTGGGATAGGAGCTTTTGATGTGCTCCTCCATATCTAGAAGTGATTGATTATCGTCTCGATTGCGATCCAGGTAATCCAAGAAGTAGTTGAGATGAATCATGAAGCGATCATAAAAGTTATTGTTGGTCTCGGTTCGTTTGATTGAGTAACTATCCAAAACCTCTTCCACACCTTTTAAGATTTCTTTGCGCTGGTCCATGGAATCCACGATTTCCACTCCATTTTCACCTTCTGCGTTGATGAAATGATAGGCGATGCGAGTGACCTCATCTTCAGGGAAGCTAGTTGTGAGCTTCTCCCGATAGATATCTACTGCCTCTTTGGCAATCTCAAAAGCCACTGGATAGTTCTCCGAGATATCCAAAAGATTACTTTCCTTATACCTGCCTTGGGTCATTGCTTGATAAGAGCAAAACATGTGGTCGGTCAAGGTCACATAGATATATTCTTGAACGGGATAGTGATACTTTTTGGTCAAGTAATCAATCATCTCGTAGGTCACTGTGATGAAATCTAACGGAACATCTTTTAGCAGGGTCATAAAGTTCTCTCGGGATTCCTCTGTTTTCATCCGAAAGAGCTTTTCTACCTTTTCTTTAGGGACTAGGTCGCCCTTCTTTTTCCCAAAAACAATTCCTTTTCCAATGACAATCAGTTCTTCCCCTTTGTCATTTCTCACCAGAGCAACATTGTGATTGAGTGGATTTAAAATCCGATACATGGTACTCTCCTTGCTAGTTTATTTAAGGTTTAGGGTATAAAAAATGACCACAAATGAGATCAGAGAGGGTTCTCCCCGATTCATCTGTGATCATGCGTAATCTAACTTACTAACACTCACCTTGTATTCACTTATGGACTAAGTATAGCACACGCTTTTGTTTTTGTAAACCCTTTCTTAACAACTTTTTAACTTTTTTGTTTTTTCCTAACAAATAGCTGTTTATAGCTGTCTTCTCTGGGCTCTTCAAGGAAATTTGAACGCCCATCGTTAAAGGAGTGGTCTACACTTTTAAATACGCTCTTTCCAAGAAGTTGCGACTTGGTCCAAGACTTGGTTGAGTTCTTCAATGTTGCGACGACCTTCGGTACGCAACCATTCACGAGCTGCAGCTTCCCCATTCTTGATGTAGGCTTCTACAGATCCAGCCCAAGTTGCACGTCCGCAAAGAACCCCGTTGAAGTTTGCGCCTGCTTCATGCGCAAAGACTAGAGTTTCTTGGAAGAGTTTGGCAGAAACACCTGCACTCAAGTAGATGTATGGAAGGTTGGTTGCTTCTTCTTGTTCTTTAAAGAAGGCCGCAGCTTCCTCACGACTATGCACAATTTCTCCATCGCCAAATCCTTCTACATATTTGACATTGACTGGCACTTCTACTTTCAAGACATCGATGTTGAAGCGTGGGTCTGAGAAGACTTTCATCGCTTCGATGACCTTGCGAGGTTTCACTTTAGCGTATTCTACAGAACCTGCATCAGCGATTGTTTCATCGTAAGCCAAGATTTCAAGGAAGAATGGAATTTCTTCTGCCGCACATTCTGAACCGATGCGTTCGATGTAGGCTTGTTTTTCTTGGTTGAGTTCGTCTGCACTATCCACATCATAGTAGAGCAAGAATTTCACTGCATCTGCACCCTGCTCTTTGATGCGTTTAGCTGACCAAAGGTTGAGGCAGTCTGGCAGACGCTTGGTGCTAGAAGTGTCATAGCCTGTTTTTTCATATGCCAACAAAAGCCCTGCTTCTGCATCCAAGACCTTGGTCGCTGGAAGTCCATACTCAGGGTCCAAGAGCATAGAAGATGCGAATGGTGTCAATTCTTCAGCCACCAAGACCTTCAATTCTTCCATTTGAGCCACTGTTGGTTCTGTATCTTGATACTGAGCCATGAGACGTTTCAAGGCACCGCGTTGGTCAAAAGCCAAGGCAGAGATCACACCCTCTTTGGTGCTCAATTTTTCTAAATAGTTGCGTTTTTGTTCTGTTAATACCATCTTATACCTCTTTTACATTTATCTGTTGATACAAATCATCATAGTGATGAATATTGATATGGCCTGTCGTTGCTTCTTGAGCATTCAACATGCCAAGGACATTGGCTTTGGTTAAAAGCGCTTGGTCATCTTCCTGATGATAGAGAGCTGAGGCAATCCCAGCAACCGTTGAATCACCAGAGCCCACTGGGTTGACGACTTCAATTTTTGGAATATCCACTTTATAGAAGACATCTCCGTGTTTGGCAAAGGCACCGTCAGCTCCTAGGGAGACGATGATCCAGTCAATGCCTTCAAATAAGTCAGTTTGAAGAACTTCTTTTAATTGATCAAAATCCTTGGTCACCTCATAGCCCAGTAATTGGGACAATTCTTCATTATTTGGCTTGATAACCGTTGGTTTAATAGGGGCTGCTAGAGCTTTTTCTAAGGAAGCACCTGAGCAATCCAGAACGACTGGTTTTCCTGCCTTCTTAGCACGCTCGACCAATTTCACATAATAATCAACTGGTAACCCAGCTGGTAAACTTCCTGAGATAACAACAACTGTTACAGCTGGAAGCAAAGCTTCAAAGTGAGACAGAAAGGCTTTCCCTTCTTCTTCAGAAACAGATGGACCTTTTTCCAGGATTTCAGTTTGTTGCCCTTCGTGGAGAATAGCAATACAATTGCGGGTCTCCCCTTGAATTTCAAAGAATTCTTTGCCGATCTTCTGATCCAGATGTTCCAAGATAAATTGGCCTGTTGAACCACCAATCAGACCAGTTGCCGAGACAGGATCTCCAATCTCTGCAAGGACCCGTGTGACATTGAGACCCTTCCCTCCTGCGGTTTTGCTTACCTTGTCAACTCGATTGACCGTATCCAAGTGTAAGGTTTCTAATGGATAGGAAATGTCGATTGAAGGGTTCATGGTTACCGTTAGTATCATAGACTCACCTCTTAGTCGTGGTATTCCCCACGGTCCCATTTTTCAAGGAATTCTGTGAAGAAGTCCTCATCTTCTTGATGGTCGTTGTGGGTTTCCAAATGTTGAATCTTGGCGATCAATTTCTTGTTTTCTTCACTTGGTTTGTATTCCGCGTGGTTGAAAGCTTCAATGATATCGCACATGAGCAACTCACCAGTTACTTTCCCACCAAAACCAATGACGTTGGCATTGAGTTCTTCTTTGGCATAAAGAGCAGTTGTCATATCGCGGACCAAGGCTGAACGGATTCCAGAGACCTTGTTAACCGCATTGTTAATCCCAACGCCAGTTCCACAGATACATACTCCAAGATCTGCTTGGCCACTAGCTACTGCCTCTCCGACTTTTTTCCCAAAAATTGGGTAGTGGGTGCGCGCGTGGTCATAGGTTCCGAAGTCAAGAACCTCATAGCCTTTTGATTTCAAAAATTCAGAAACAGCCATTTTTTCGTTTGTGACAATATGGTCACATCCAATTGCAATTTTCATTCTTTTACTCCTCCCTTTAGCACATCTTGTTGAGCATATCGACACGGATTTGGTGGCGACCACCGTCATACTTACCGTTTACAAATCCCTTGGCAATATTTTTGGCCAATTGGTCACCTACGATTTGAGCACCCATGGTAATCATACGAGAATTGTTGTGTCCACGAGTCATATAAGCAGAACGCTCATCAGACACTTCCGCCGCAACCATTCCTTTGATTTTAGTTGCGACCATGAAAGGACCTGCTCCATAAGCGTCAATAACAATCCCAAGATTGTCTTCTGCTTGTTTCACTTCTTTTGCAACAGCCAAAGTCACATCGACAAAGTCTTGCCCTTCTTCTGTCACGTCCACCACTTGGAAACCTTCTGCTTCCAAATATTCTTTGACTACTTCTTTTAAGCGGATACCTGCTACATCCGTACCAACTACAATTGCCATATGCTTCTCCTTTTTGCATTTCCGTCAACAAAGAAAGTTCTCCTCTTTCTTCATTCGACTTCGTTTTGTTATTCACAAACACAGTATAGCGCCAATTTTGTTTATTGTCAACTATTTTTTGTTTATATTTTTCATTTTTCTTTATTTTTTATTATTTTTTAGCCCCAAATTGTTTGTAATAAACAAAAAAGAGAGAATCGCTCTCTCTTTTCAATTTATTATTTATACAATCACACGTGTATATTCCTCTAATTCTTCATGTGCTTTCTCAGATGCATCGTCCGTTATCACTGCCGTCACTTTTTTTAAGGAACAGATAGAGGTAAAGTCTTCCTTGCCAATCTTGGAGGAATCAATCAGTAGGTAGGCTTCGGAAGAACGTTCTAAGGCCAACTTTTGCGTATAGGCTTCTTCAAAAGAAGAGGTCAGAACGCGCCCATCCACAATGCCATTCCCACTAAAAAACATCTTGTGGAAGTACATTCTTTCCATGAGAGTGTTCGTTATCTCGCCGACAAAAGCTTGGCTGGTTTCTCGTAGCTCCCCTCCCAAGAGGATTACCTTAAAGGTATCACTTTTCTTCTTTAACAACTCTTGGAAAATCGGCAGACAGTTGGTCACCACGCGCAATTCCTTATTATTAATAGCTTCGGAAAGAACTTCAACAGAGGTCCCAGGTCCAAGGAAGATACTCTCACCTTCTTTTATCAGTTCGCAAGCTTTCTTCGCTACCTCACGCTTAGCCAGTATATTCTTGAGCAACTTCTCTTCATGAGGAAGTTCTCGTGAAGGGAGGAATTGGTTACTTTTAGCTCCGTTTCGAACCCGAATAATCAGCCCCTGTTTTTCCAGTTCAATCAAATCACGACGGACCGTCATATCCGACACCTGCATACTTTCCATTATATCTTGAACGTAAACGGTTCCAGCCTTATTAACTAGATTGATAATCTCATTCAGTCTTTCCTGTTTCTTCATTTCCTACCTACTTGCTTCGTTTTTGTTTATTATAACCTTAAACTGTCAGAATCGCAATCATTATTTGTTTGAAACAAACATTTTTCCAAAAAAGAGAAATCAAAAAGGCTTATCCGTACGGATAAACCTCTGGTTAATATCGTTTCAAGCGAAATTAAGCTTTGTTTTCTGAACCGAATACGTCGATACGTTCTTCAACTGAAGCTGTGATTGCTTCGAATCCTGGTTTCAAGAATTTACGTGGGTCGAAGAGTTTCTTCTTATCGTATTCTGCTTCGTTTGCATCGTATTCACGTACGAATTGACGAGTTGCGTTAGCGAATGCGATTTGGCACTCAGTGTTAACGTTAACTTTCGCAACACCAAGTTTGATAGCTTCTTGGATTTGGTCATCAGGGATACCTGAACCACCGTGCAATACGATTGGGAATCCTGGAAGAGCTTCTGTCAATTTCTTCAAGTGGTCAAGGTCAAGACCTTCCCAGTTTGCTGGGTATGGACCGTGGATGTTACCAATACCTGCTGCCAAGAAGTCGATTCCTGTAGCAACCATTGCTTTAGCATCTTCGATTGGTGCCAATTCACCTTTACCAACGATACCGTCTTCTTCACCACCGATTGTACCAACTTCAGCCTCAACTGAGATACCTTTAGCGTGAGCTTTTTCTACAACTTCTTTCGCCAATTTAAGGTTTTCTTCAACTGGAAGGTGTGATCCGTCAAACATGATTGAAGTGTAGCCAACTTCGATACACTCAAGAGCATCTTCGTAGTGACCATGGTCCAAGTGGATTGCAACTGGTACAGTGATACCCATTGCTTCAACAAGGTTAGCGATCATGTTGCGAGCTACTTTGTAACCACCCATGTATTTAGCAGCACCCATAGAAGTTTGGATCAAAACTGGAGCTTTTTTAGCTTCTGCTGCACGCAAGATAGCTTGAGTCCACTCAAGGTTGTTTGTGTTAAATCCACCAACTGCGTAACCATTGTCACGAGCTGCTTGGACAAATTTTTCTGCTGAAACGATTGCCATTAGTAGTAGGCCTCCTCTAATTTTTTGTGGTTAAACCACTTACATTGTTTATTTTATCACTTTTTCATTGAAAATGCTAGCTTTTCCTGAACCTTTAAAGCGTTTTCTTCTCTTTTCAAGCTGTCTTTCTGCTAAATGAACAAGAAAAAAGATAGCCGAAGCTATCTCGATAATCCGATGCGGAGAGAGGGACTTGAACCCTCACGACCTAAAGCGGTCACAGGATCCTTAGTCCTGCGCGTCTGCCAATTCCGCCATCCCCGCGATTGAGTACCTTACTAGTATATCAATCTTCTACTTTCTTGTCAAGATTTTTTTCAAACTTTTTTACAGGTTAGGAAGATCATTGGCACCTTCACTTCTCTCTCCTGTTTAGATGCTGACAAATCCTCCTTACTGAAAGACTCCTTTAAGGGACTGGAATTGTCTCACTGGGGGTAACCAGAAACTTTTCAAATTCTAAATCAGGCATGCATGAGATCAAATCTTCTCTGATCCGATCGAGTGCTTCCAAGCGCATCTCTACAGAGGTCGCTCGATTCCCCTGTATGATAAAGAGGACATTACGGGTAGTCTCCTCCATCTTGTAGCGTTCACCATCTCTCACATCTAGCCAGGCCATAATACCTTGTTGATCTCGGTAGACCGGATCGCTTTCACTAACATGCTTTTCGGTTGATAAGATGGGCAAAAAGCTATCCTCTCTTTGGCTAATCGTAAATTCGATTGGCCCCTGGATCTTATCTAAATCATGCCCTCCGATGGCTAAAAAGGAACTGAGGCATTCGACATTATAGATATCAATCACACTATTAATCGTAGGAAGGAAGCCACGACTTTGAATATTCTTAATCAAAGCAAGAATAGTCGGTGGGTTCTTCTTAACACTACGCCCCACATCCTTCAATAAGTCAAGGTAGCCTTGTACAACCGGCTCCTCTTTCACCGAGCTGAGATCGCAATTTAAAGCCCAAGCTTCCATCTCCTTCTTTTTAGCTAAAAATTCTGCAGATAAGGGAGCTTGTGGATTCACCTGTTTTGCCACTCCAATCACTACCGTCTCAATCCCTAAATCCACCAAACTTTGATTCAGTATCCAGTCCATATTTCCTTCCTCCTTCTGCGCTAGGTTAGGCTTACACCCTCATTATACTCCTCTTTGAACCATCCTTCAAGTAAAGAAAAGAGAGTGGGATAGTTGAGTAGGGCTGTAAAAGCCGATGAAATCAGTGTAGTAGAGCCCACTCAACCACTGCGTCCTGCTCGACAATCCAAAGAAAATAAAGAGGCTAGGACTTTTGTCCCAGCCTCTTTTTTGGATTATTCTTCTTCTTCGTAAGACTCTTCTTCGTCTTCTTCGTCAGTTAACTCAACTTCCACATCCAACTCATCTGGTGAGATTTCATTAATTTCAGCGTCATACGCTTCCACTTCATCCTTCTCATCTTCTGGGTTTTCATCATCGTAAGTAAGCGCTGGATCTGCTTCATAGACATCTTCGTCTTCTGGATCATCCGCATTGTAATCAATCGCGTCTTCATCTCCATCCATAAAGGCGTTGACACGTTTTTTCTTACGTTTCTTAGGCTCTTCGTCTTCATCTGTTTCTTCAAGAGCGATGATTTCTTCATCTACCTCATCGATGGCATACCATGAGCGAAGTCCCCATTTGTTATCTCCTAGTGGGATAAAGCTTCCATCCACATTCAATTCCGTATAGAACAATGGAAGAGCTTCACGAATTTCACTGTTTGATTTTTCGAGGTAGTTTTGAATTTCATTGACCAGGTCATTAAAATACATTTCATGATCACGGCCACGTGACTCCAAAATGGCACGGGCTACTTCAATCATTGAAAGTTCACTTTTTTCTTGTCCAGCAAATACTTCTAATTCCAAGGTAGATCTCCTTCATTTTTATCTCAAGGTAGCACTCTTTTTCATTAAAAAAGAGGATACCCCTAGAATACATCATTTATCGTTACACTCTATTGTACGATAATTTTCCCCTTTCGTCAAAGGAAAATTCCGCGCCAATAAGAAGAGAAAAGCCGGGACACATGGCCTCAGCTTTTCCTCTTATGATTGGTTTCCATAAAGATGGAAGATCATCTTTTTTATTTTACTTTCGCAGTGCTTGTGATCACTTCAACAGCTTTCTTCACAGCGATATCATGTTTCAACATTTCTGGTGAAAGCAAGCTGCGGACTTGTTCAACTGGCATGTTGTAATCTGCTGCCAATTGTTCGATTTCTGCAGTTACTTCTTCGTCAGTTGCTTCGAAGCCTTCTGCTTTGGCAACCGCTTCTACGACAAGGTTTGTCTTAGTACGTGCTGCTGCGTCTGCTTCATATTGTTTGTGAAGATCTTCTTGAGTTGTTCCAGTGATTTGGAAGTACATGTCTGGAGAGATTCCTTGACGTTGCATGTTTCCAAGGAATTCATTAACAGCACGGTGTACTTCTTCGTGGATCATTTCTTCTGGAAGGTCAACGATTTCTGCATTTTCTACCGCGAGATCAATTGCTGCTGATTCAACTGCATCTTTGTAAGCTTCTTCTTTTGCTTCAGCCAACTCTTTGCGGTATTTTTCTTTCAATTCAGCGAGAGTTTCAACTTCTTCATCGATGTCTTTTGCCAATTCATCGTCAAGAGCTGGTACTTCTTTTGCTTTTACTTCGTGGATAGTTGTCACGAATTTCGCTTCTTTACCTGCAAGGTCAGTTGCTTGGTAGTCTTCTGGGAAAGTTACGATCACATCAACTGTTTCACCAGCAGAGTGTCCAACCAATTGGTCTTCAAAACCTGGGATGAATTGACCTGAACCAAGTCCAAGCGAGAAGTTATCTCCTTTTCCTCCGTCAAACTCAACACCGTCAACAGAACCTACAAAGTCGATCACAACTGTATCACCTTCAGCTGCTGGTCCTTCTTTGATGACCAATTCAGCCAAGTTGTTGCGTTCGCGTTCGATACGTGCATCTACATCTTCATCTGTTACTTCTTTAGAAACTTCTACAGATACTTCAAGGTCTTTGTAAGCACCCAATTTTACTTCTGGTTTTGTAACAACATTTGCTGTCAAAGTCCAATCTTGACCTTTTTCCATTGATACAACGTCAAAAGTTGGTTGAGCAACAACTTCAAGACCTGCTTCTTTTACTGCTGCCTCATAAGCTGCTGGAAGAAGATCGTTCAAAGCATCTTGATAAAGTGATTCTTCACCAAAACGTTGGTTGAAGATTGGACGTGGAAGGTGACCTTTACGGAATCCTGGTACGTTCAAGTTTTTCTTAACAGATTCAAACACGCGATCTAAAGCTGGTTTAATTTGTTCTTGACTAATAGTGAAAGTCAATACACCGCGGTTTGTTTCTTTGTTTTCAAATGATACAGACATTCTGTCTCTCCTTAAAATAATATAGTCATTCCTAATAATTTTACCATAAAACTTCGAAAATGCAAGTTTTTGGGCATTCTGGTTTTGTGGAAACTGCTTCTTTTTTAAGCTTTTTTATAGTGGTTTCTGCAGACCAATAGATTTCAAATCCCTTTCCTCTCTCAAAATTGGTCCCGAAACAAAAAAACTAGTCCATGTCTTAAACTAGTTTCCTTCTTATTAAGATTTTCGAAGCGGATCTTCTTGGTAAGAAGCACGCGCCCCACCGATTAACTTCGGACGACTGGCTAGAGCCGTCACATGGGCGCCACCCAGTTCTTTCAAGACAGGGCGAACGGGTACTTGCACATGCTTGACATGCATCCCGATAGAGGTATCTCCAATATCCAAGCCAGCCTGAGCTGTAATAAATTCAACTTCGACTGGGTCTTTCATATAACTGAAAGCTGCCAACTGACCGGCACCACCCGCATGGAGGCTCGGTAGTACATTGACGATTTCTAAGTCTTTCTTTTCTGCTAGTTCACGTTCGACCACCAGAGCTCGGTTAAGGTGCTCACATCCTTGAACCGCTAAATAAATCCCTTTGGGAGTTAGGGTATCCAGGATGGTTTTCACAACGGCTTGCCCAATCTCTAAACTTGAGTTCTTACCGATACTTGCGCCAGCGACTTCACTGGTTGACAGGCCTAACACGAGGATTTGCCCCTGACGCAGATTAGACTTAGATAAAAGATCCAGCAAGATTTCCTGGGTTTCTCTTTTTAATTGCTCCAACTCCATCTTCTAATTTCCCTTCTTTGGTAAGAAATGATAAAGAGCATATCCTAGAGCCATACCAACGAAGTTTTGAACCAAATTATGAGGAATCTCCGCTAAGGCTGGCCCCCAGTTGTTTCCTAAAAAGAGCGCTGAAGCTAGTGCATAGCCACCTACCATGATGACAGTAGCAAGTAACAGACCGATGTAGCGGGCTTTTCCTTTAAAGCCAGCAAAGTAGCCTTGAGCTCCGTGGAAAAGAAGACTAAAGAACATCCATTGAGGATAACCGGAGACGAGGTCTAAGAGAAAGGCGCCAAGACCACCAACCACTGCTCCTTCTTTGCGCCCCAAATAAAAGGCGGTGAAGTATACACCTAGATCCAGCAAGGTCACCATCCCGGTAGGAGTTGGCAACTTGGTATAATAGCCTAGCACTACCGTCAAGGCAGATAAAATGGCTAAGCGGGCGATTACTTGGGTACGTTTATTGGTCATATTGAACTACTCCATATTGATCTGATTTTTGAATGGCTTGGTAGACGAAGTCTTTAGAGGCTTTGACAGCTTCAAGAGGAGTTTTCCCTTGAACCAATTGGCTGGAAATGCTAGAAGCAAAAGTACAACCCGCTCCTGTATTATTCTTTTCTAGGACGGCTTCTTCGAAGACCGTAAAGTCCTTTCCGTCATAAAAGACATCGATGGCTTTTTCTTGGTTGAGACGATTGCCCCCTTTGACCACGACATTGGCTGCTCCCAATTCATGGAGCTTACGAGCAACCTCCTTCATATCATCGAGAGATTGAATTTTGCTTTGGGTCAAGATCTCAGCCTCTGGTAAGTTTGGTGTGATGATGGTCACAGAAGGGAAGAATTTGATCAATTCATCTCGAAGGGCTGACACTTCCACATCATGGGTCTCCTTGCAGACCAAGACAGGGTCTAAGACGACAGGGATATCCGCATGAGCCTTTACGTAGTCCAAGGCCAGGTCTGCCACTTCAACATTTGGCAAGAGGCCGAGTTTAATTGCGGAAAAAGGAACATCCTTGAGAGAGTTGAGCTGTTGGGCAAAGGTCGTCGGATCCACCGGAATGACTTCAAAACCATGCTCGGTCATGGCTGTCAAACAAGTTACTGCTACAAAACCATGCTGCTTGTTGGTTGTATAGGTCGCAAGGTCGGCATGAAGGCCTCCCCCACTAAAAATATCATTTCCTGAAATAGCTAGAATCAATTCATTACTCATAACGGATCTCCTTTAAATATAAGCCATTTGGCGCTGCTGTTGGACCTGCTAGATTGCGGTCCTTTTTTTCTAAAATCAAGTCAATTTGCTCAACCGGCATTCGTCCATTGCCAATCTTTAGCAAGGTCCCCACCATATTGCGGATCTGTTTGTAGAGAAAGCCATTGCCCGAAAAGGTAAAGAGAAGGCAATGATTTGCCGCATCCTCGACCAAGCGGGCCTCTGTAATCGTACGCACCTTGTCTTCCACACTGGTTCCCGAAGCTGTGAAGCCAGTGAAATCGTGGGTCCCCTCCAACTTTTGGATGGCTTCTTGCATCTTGGCCACATCCAAGGGGTAAGGATAGTGGGTTGCATAGTGGCGCATCATGGGATTCTTGGGGCGACCATAATCCACGATGAATTCGTAGGTCTTGCTATGCTTCTGGTAGCGTGAATGGAAGTCATCAGGTACTTGCTCCACCCGGATAAAGTCAATATCCTCTGGAGTTTGGGTATCGAGGGCAAAGCGGAGCTTTTCCTCATCCCGTGGCTGGGGGAGATCAAAATGGATGACCTGGCCAAGGGCATGGACACCTGCATCCGTCCGTCCCGCTCCGTGAATGGTCACAGGATTTCCTTGATTCAGACGCATCAAGGTCTTCTCGATTTCTTCTTGCACACTACGCGAATGCGGTTGTCGTTGGAAACCTGCAAATAGAGTTCCATCGTAAGAAATAGTTGCTTTATATCGTGTCATGTTTTTATTTTATCAAGTTCATCCAAGCGGAACAAGGCAGAAAAACGACAACTGTCTGGGTACAGTTTTTAGGACAAAAAAGAACTAAGTCTTTCCTTTTCCATCTCTGGAAAACTAGAAAAACTTAGTTCAGTCGGGGGGCTGATTACTCTTCTTCCCTTCCTTTGAGACTCATACCTGTCGCTCCTAAGATGGCTCCAAGCAAGGCCCTTCCTAAGCAACTGTGTAGGGGCACTAAAAAGGTCCTGTGGACCTTTTTTGCCCGAGCCTTAAATCCAAAAAGCGAGGAAGAAATCGAGACTGCGTCTACTGATTTCTGTCTCTCGGCACAGTGGTTGATTGCTCAAAACACTGTTTTGAGGTGGCGGATAGGAATTGCGGAACAAGGACCTGCCTAAGAAACTGGGCGGGGGTACTAAAAAGGTCCTGTGGACCTTTTTTGCCCGAGCCTTGAATCCAAAAAAGCGAGGAAGAAATCAAGACTGCGTCCACCGATTTCTGTCTCTCGGCGCAGTGGTTGATTGGAACTACTCCTACCTACGGTACTTGTACTTCCTAATCAACTGGGCGGGGGCAGGACTACGAAATCGAGACTGCGTCCACCGATTTCTGTCTCTCGGCGCAGTGGTTGATTGGAACTACTCCTACCTACGGTACTTGTACTTCCTAATCAACTGTGCGGGGGCAGGACTACGAAATCGAGACTGCGTCTACCGATTTCTGTCCTGCTCCCTATATTGCCCAATCTCCGTTGCGGAATACTGGGACGCGGGTGCCGTCTTCTCGGATGCCGTCGATATCCATTTGACTTGAGCCGATCATGAAGTCGACGTGGACGTCTGAGCGGTTAAGTCCTGCTGCTTCGAGTTCTTCTTCTGTAAACTCTGCACCACCTTCTACACTAGTTGCATAGGCTGCCCCGATGGCCAAGTGGTTAGAGGCATTTTCGTCAAAGAGAGTGTTAAAGAAAGTAATGCCTGATTGGGAAATCGGACTTGGGTCTGGTACGAGGGCACATTCACCCAAAGCACGCGCTCCCTTGTTTTTGAAGACTAAATCTTTCATGACTTGATCGCCTTTTTCAGCTGTAATATCTACAATTTCTCCATTTTCAAAGGTCACTTTGATCCCTTCGATGATATTCCCATTGTAGCTAAGCGGTTTTGTAGAAGTTACATAACCTTCTGCGCGACGGAAGTCAGGAGCTGTGAAGACCTCTTCTGTCGGCATATTTGGCAAGAATCCTTCGCCTTGGGCATTAATAGCTCCGGCTGATTCCCAAACGTGGTTTTTCGGTAAACCAAGGGTCAAATCTGTTCCAGGCGCTGTGTAATGAAGGGCTGAGAATTGCTCTTTGTTAAGTGTATCTGCCTTGCTCTTGAGAATAGCAGCATGCTCTTCCCAAGCCTTGACTGGATCTTCTTCGTAAACCCGGCAGGTCTTGAAGATTTGATCCCACAGGAGATCCACTGCTTCTTCATCGCTAGCCGCATTTGGGAAGACCTTCTTCGCCCATTCTAACCCTGCTGCAGCAGCAACTGTCCAGCTGACCTTATTAGACTGAGTGGCGATGCGCATGGGTTTCATGGCCATGCCCAAAGCCTTAGCAGAGGCAGAAAGCTTCTCTGCATCGACACCATTTAAGGCACCTGGGTCAGACGAGCGAACACCCAAGCGACTCGCCTTGTGGTCCAAGAGGTAGTTCATCTCTGCAATCTTGTAGTCAGGTACATTGTCCAAGCGATCCATCGGGGCATGGAGGAATTTTTCCCGATTAGTGAAGTCATCCGCCCATTGGACAATGACTTCGTGCGCCCCCAAGGCATAGGCTTCCTTCACAATCAAGTGGGCTAATTCTCTTTGTTCCACATCGATGTTCAAAGCCAAGGTATGGCCAGGCTGCACGTTAACTCCGTTCGCAACCAACAATTTAGCATATTTTTCTAAGTTTTCTTTAAAATTTGGTAAAACCATTTTTCAATCCTTTTCTATATTAATCCTTTAAGAGTGACAAGAGATTTGCTACCACGACAGTGGAGCAGACCAAGCCAGTGACTTTTAAAATTGTATCGGTATCTAGCTCTAATTGATAGCTAAATGTTTTTTGAGCAGGTTTGTCTTCTGCAAAAATTTTTACTCTCATCGTTCCATTCCTTTCTTAGTCATCCTCCTCACCTAGATAGAGGCGTCTTGCCTCTGGGCTGTTGGTAAGAATATCGATATAGGTTTCATAATCATCAGGCAGGGGCTTTCCCAAAGAGATATCTAGCTCTGGATTCACATTTTTCCCATGGAGAAAGCAGAGATAAAGACGTTCATTGAGCGTCGGAAAGACTTCGATGGACATGAGCTCAGCCTGACCTACCCGCTCCCAATCTTGCTCTTGGATATCTGGTAAGATATAGGCTTGGAAGAGTCCCATTAGAGGATTATCCTCTGGTAGGCCACTTTCCTTATCCGCCTGAACTAAGGAAAGCCGTTGGCCAAAACCAGCTACTTGGCGCTCCCGTCCCTTCACCGAAACCGTAATCGGATGCCCTCCCATATGGCTGTAAATCCATTCTTTAGGTAGCCGATAATCTAACAGAGGCTCAAGATCTTTGACAATCGTTACAGGACTATAGCGTAGAAACTGACGAGTGACTGCTTTACAAAAGAGAATATTCTCCTCTTTCAAGGTCACTCCCTTCCAACTATTTTCCTCCTTAAAATGGTTAAAAAATACCAGATAGGGCTCTCGGACCATTTGCGCTAAGACATAGACGCCATTCCGTAGGCGAATGGAAATGACTTTCCCTGACTTCCAGGGTGTTGCTCTTTTTTTCTTTTCTATCATTAGCCAACCTCAAAACGAGCGAGGATCCTTGAATCCATCAAAACAAATCACTATGACTTCCTGTCCTCAGCAAGTTTAAAATCAATTCATCCTTGTCCACTTTATACACCAAAAGCCAATCCGGCTGGATATGACACTCACGAACACCTTGAAAATGCTTGGAGTTGGTCAGTTGATGGTCACGATATCTGACAGGAAGTTCTTTTTCTTGAATCAGAAAATGCAAGACTTCTTCTAACAAATTTGCTTTCAATCCACGCCTCATTGCCAACTTAAAATCTTTTTTAAACTGTTTATGATAGCGAATCTTAAGCACGCAAGTCCTCCATCAAGTCTGAGACAGATTCAAAAGACCGACTCATATTCCGATTTTGATCTACATCCGTTACTACTTGAAACAATTTCCGATTATCGTCTATTCTAACATCAAAAGGTAAGCCCTGATATTGAATAGCCTGACGGAGAAAAATGTTGATGGCTGTTGTCATATCCATCCCTAAATGATTAAAAACCTGTTGAGCCTGTTCCTTAACCTCACTATCCAAACGAATACTCATACTCGTCTTAGACATATTCTCACCTTCTTTCTATTGATTATTATAACAAAAAATAAGGCTATTGTAAATTCATTAGATATACAATAGCCTACTATTGGTTTTACTGTTAAGTTTTCATGAGACAAAACTTCATCAACTTTTGTAAACGTTTCGTCTCCATCAAAACAAATCATCAAAGAGACTGAGCTGGTTATCCTCAGGCATATTGCCAAGAATGCCCATCTCATCCATCTTTTCTACCAAGGTTGAGGAGACACCGCCACGTTTGCGCAACTCTGTTTTAGAGAGGAATTCTCCTTCTTTGCGAGCTCGCACAATCTGCTTGGCTACGTTTTCTCCCAATCCATCCATGGCGACAAATGGTGGAATAAGGGTATCTCCATCGATGATGAATTCCGTCGCATCACTACGATAGAGATCTAGCTTGCCAAACTTGAAACCTCGCTCCCACATCTCATTGACAATTTCAAGCGTCGTGTAAAGGTCAATTTCTACGTTGGAAGCTTCGTTGTTCTTGCGTTTTTCAGCAATCTCCTTCATCCGCGCTTTCACGGCTTCTAGTCCTGCGCCCATGGTCTTGATATCAAAGGCCTTGGCACGGATTGAGAAGTAAGCACAGTAATAGTAGAGAGGATGATGAACCTTAAAGTAAGCCACCCGCAAGGCCATCATAACGTAGGCTGCCGCATGGGCTTTGGGGAACATGTACTTGATTTTCCCACAAGATTCGATGTACCATTCCGGTACATTGTTAGCCTTCATGGCCTCAATATAACCATTGCGCTCTTCTTCAGGAATCTTGAGCCACATCCCTTTCCGCACCCGCTCCATGATGGTAAAGGCCATTTTTGGATCTAGGCCAGCGTGCATGAGGTAAACCATGATGTCATCTCGACATCCGATAACGGTTGATAGGTCAGCAATACCCGCCTTGATCAAGTCTTGGGCATTTCCCAACCATACGTCGGTACCGTGAGACAGACCAGAAAGCTGAAGCAACTCGGCAAAGGTCGTCGGATGAGTCTCATCGACCATGCCTCGAACAAAGTTGGTTCCAAACTCTGGAATTCCCAGCATACCAGTCGAGGTACCGATTTGCTCCGGTGTGACTCCTAAGATATCGGTTCCTGAGAAGAGGGCCATGACACCTGGATCATCCATAGGAATATCGTTTGGATCAATGCCCGACAAGTCCTGGAGCTTGCGAATCATGGTCGGATCATCGTGTCCCAGGACATCAAGCTTGAGGACGTTCTCATCGATATCGTGGAAGTTAAAGTGAGTGGTCTGCCATTCAGCTGTCACATCATCTGCTGGGTACTGCACAGGGGTGAAGTCATAGACATCCATATAGTTTGGAATAACAACGATTCCCCCTGGGTGCTGACCGGTCGTCCGTTTAACCCCAGCAGCTCCTTGCGCTAGGCGTTCCACCTCTGCATCCCGGTAATACTTGCCGTAGTCCCGCTCATAGCCTTTAACAAACCCATAGGCTGTCTTGGCAGCCACCGTACCTACCGTTCCTGCACGGAAGGCATATTCTTCTCCGAAGATATCGCGAACATCCAAGTGGGCACTCGGCTGGTCCTCCCCTGAGAAGTTCAAATCAATATCGGGTACCTTGTCCCCATCAAAACCAAGGAAGGTCTCGAAAGGAATGTCTTGGCCATTTTTGCTAAGTTCGTGACCACAGTTTGGACAGTCCTTATTGGGCATATCAAATCCTGAACCGTAAGAACCATCTGTGATAAACTCACTGTACTGACACTGCCCACAGACATAGTGAGGAGAAAGAGGATTAACCTCGGTGATCCCAATCATGGTCGCAACGAAACTGGATCCAACAGACCCACGCGAACCAACCAAGTAGCCTCGTTCGTTGGAACGATGCACTAGCATCTGTGAAGCCAGATAAATCACGGCGAATCCATTCCCCAAAATAGAGGTCAGTTCTTTTTCAATCCGCAAATCAACAATATCAGGTAGCGGATTCCCATAGATTTCAAAGGCCTTCTGATAGGTCAATTCGGCAACCGTTTCTTCGGCCTTGTCGATAAATGGGGTATAGAGGTCACCCTTGACCACTTCGACAGGTTCAAAAATTTCTGCCAGAGCATTGGTGTTTTCAATGACCAGTTTTCGTGCTAAGTCTTCCCCCAGAAAGGCAAATTCATCCAGCATTTCATTGGTTGTACGGAAATGGGCTTTTGGTAGGGGTGCTGGTTGGGCATTTTCTCCATGGCCAATGGTCCGGTTAATCATGGCCCCTTGCCCGAGACTACGGACAATGATTTCCCGATAGATCTCTTCCTCAGGCTCTAGATAGTGGACATTCCCTGTCGCCAGGACTGGCTTGCCAAGGCGATCTCCCACCTCAATCAAGCTCTTGATGATGGTCTGGAGCTCATCCATATCTTTGACCTGCTCTTTAGCAATGAGGGGCGCATAAATGGCTGGAGGCATGACCTCGATAAAGTCATAATACTTGGCCACTTCCACTGCCGCGTCAACTCCTTGAGAGACGACCGCGTCAAAGACTTCTCCTTCAGAACAAGCTGATCCTAAAATCAAACCTTCCCGATGGGCATCTAAAACTGTCCGCGGAATCCGAGGAACTCCCTCAAAATATTGGGTATTGGAAAGGGAGACCAGTTTGAACATGTTTTTCAAGCCGGTCTGGTTCTTGACATAGATGGTTGCGTGTTTGACCCGAGCCTTTTTGTAGGAATCCGGACTAATCAAATCCAAATTCAGCTTGGCCAGATTGGTCACGCCATGCTTTTCTGCTACATCCTTGATAAAGATAAAGAGCAGACGGCCCGTCGCTTCTGCATCATAGTTGGCCATATGGTGATGTTCCAAAGCAACCCCAAAGCGCTTGGTCAAGGGTCCCAAACCATGACGCTTGTACTCAGGATAAAGGTTCCGAGCGAACTCTAACGTATCAATTATTGGCTGAGTGATTTTAGGAAGGCCATGACGCTCATAGTTGGCATTCATGAAGCCCACGTCAAAAGTGGCATTGTGGGCAACCAGAACCGCATCCTTGCAGAATTCCTGGAACTCCTCCAAGACCTGTTTCAAAGGTTTGGCATTGCGAACATGGTCATCAGTAATCCCTGTCAGATCCGTTGTAAAGGCGGAAATGGGGTGGCCTGGATTGATAAACTCATCAAATTCAGCAATGATGTTGCCCTTGTGCATTTTAGAAGCGGCAACCTGAATCAGATCATTGTAAATCGCTGAGAGTCCTGTCGTTTCCACGTCAAAAACCACATAGGTTGCTTCGTGAAGATCTAGATCAACTTCATTGTAGGTAATCGGCACGCGGTCTTCAACGATATTGGCTTCCATCCCATAGATGAGTTGGATACCAGCTTTTTTAGCTGCCTTGTAACCATGAGGGAAGGACTGCACATTGCCATGATCGGTAATAGCAACTGCCTTGTGGCCCCATTTGGCAGCTTTTGCGACCAACTCCTCTACCTCAGGTAGGGCATCCATGGTCGACATATTGGTATGGGCATGGAACTCGACCCGATGCTCGCCTTCTGGCATCAGATCCTTGCGCTCATAGTGGACCACTTCTTGAACATCTTGAACATTCATGGTCAAATCTCGTGTAAAGTTATTGACCTCGATATTCCCACGAACCCGTAACCAAGAGTTTTTCTTGATCATATCAAACTTCTGAGCTTCTTCTTCATTTTTAGCCCATTTCTGGAGCGAAAAACTGGAGGTATAGTCGGTCATCTTGAAATTGATCAAGACTCGACCTGTCCGAGTTACCTTTTGCTCGACATCAAAGACGACCCCTTCAAAAACAATGCGATTCTCTTCTGTCGTGATATCAATCATAGGAGTGATCTCTGCCTTATCCAGCTTAGGCTTGGCCGCAGCCTTTTTGGCTTTGAAATCAAAGGCTGGTTTTTCCTCTGCTGGCGGTGGGGCCATTTGAGACAAGGACTCCATAGCCCGCAAAGTTTCTTCGTTGGCTGCTTGGAAGATTTGATCCTTCTCAGCTTCGAAGGCCTGTTGGAGTTCTTCTGTCAACTGGTCATCAGCTTCTACCCGACACTGAAAATGAGGAAAACCAAACTTGGTCAATTGACTAGCAAGATTTGGCAGATGGTTTTTCCGGTGATGCTCCGTATCCACAGATGAAGGGCCACTAATGATCAACTCTTCTCCCTGTGCACGAACCTGCAAGTGTTGATACATGCTCTTAAAGCCTTGGCTCGCACAGGGACCATCTTCAAAAGCTTCCTGGTAATAGGCTTGCAAGAGGTCCTCACTAAAAGTTGGATTCTTTACCTGAATCTCAAACACCGCTCGATTGCCTGTCTTTGAAAACTCCTCAGCCAAGCGGTTTTTGAGCTCCTGAAAAATCGTGATGGGAAGAATTTCGGCAAAAACAAAACGAAATTCCCAAACACGACTGAGCTTATGGACGATGACCTCTTGGATTTCAGCCCCTTCAAAAGCGCCTGATTCACGCATTTCCAAAGGCATCCCTAACTGATTCATTAAGATTTCAAAGCTAGTTGACATGATTTCTCCCTGACGAATTACTAGCCTTTATTTTATCATATTTCGCCTAACTTTTCGACTGTCAGAAGGTCCTTTCGTCTAGCTGGCTCAGCTTACAAAAAAGAAGGCTAGGGTGTTGAGCATCCTAACCTTCTACTATTGCTTATTTATTTAAAATTGAAAGGGTTTCAAGCAGGTTGTCTGCATGCACTTCAATCGTGTCTCCTGAAGCTTTGATTTTCACTTCTACGATACCGTCAGCTGCTTTCTTCCCAACAGTGATGCGGATTGGCAAACCAATCAAGTCACTATCGCTAAATTTAACACCTGCACGTTCGTTACGGTCATCCACCAAGACTTCGTAGCCGGCCTTGACCAATTGGTCTTCGATCTTGCTAGTCAATTCAAGAGAGGCTTCGTCTTTGACATTTACTGGAATCAAATGCACATCAAACGGCGCCAATTCTTTAGGGAAGTTGATTCCCCAAGCGTAACGGTATTCACCTTTTGGTGTCTTATTAACGAAGAGGCGAGCGTGTTGTTCCAAGACTGCTGAAAGGAGACGACTCACACCGATACCATAGCAGCCCATGATGATTGGCACAGCACGGCCATTTTCATCCAAGACATCTGCACCCATACTTGCAGAGTAGCGAGTACCGAGTTTGAAGATGTGACCAATCTCGATCCCACGCGCAAAGTTGAGCACACCTTGTCCATCTGGAGAGATTTCACCCTCACGCACTTCACGGATATCCACATATTCGGCAGTAAAGTCACGGCCTGGATTCACACCCGTCAAGTGGTAGCCATCTTGGTTAGCACCCACAACAGCATTGCGGCTATCTTGCACTTTGCGATCTGCAATAATTTTGACAGTTTCTGGAAGATTGACTGGACCAAGAGAACCAAAGTCAGCTCCCAACAATTCTTTCACTTCTGCCTCTGTTGCAGGTTCCAAGAAATCTGCTCCAAGGTGGTTTTTTAACTTGACTTCATTGAGTTGGTCGTTGCCAACCAATAGAGCTACAACTGGCTCTTGGTCTGCAATATAAACCAAGGTCTTGATTGTTTGGTCTTCAGAGATATTCAAGAAGGCAGCTACTTCATCAATTGATTTGACACCTGGTGTTTCCACACGAGCAACTTCTTCTTCCGTCACAACACGGTTGCTTGGTTTGTAGGCGTTTGTCGCCATTTCCAAGTTAGCTGCATAGCTTGACTCACTTGAGTAGGCAATCGTATCTTCACCAGAAACCATCCATTTCAGTAATTCTGCCTTAATTTCTTCTTGCACTTCTGCAGGAATCTCGTCAAATGATGCGACTGACTTGTCTAAGACCACCCAACGGTCAAGGTCTGTTCGTGAAGGAGTGATGGCCATAAACTCTTGGCTATCCTTACCACCCATGGCTCCACCGTCACCGATGATGGCTTTGAAGTCCAAACCACTGCGAGTGAAGATACGCTCATAGGCTGCCTTGTACTCATCATAGGTCACATCCAAGCTATCGTAGTTAGCGTGGAAGCTGTAACCATCTTTCATGATGAACTCACGAGTACGAAGAAGTCCATTACGAGGACGTTTTTCATCACGGTACTTGGGTTGGATTTGGTAGAGATTCAGTGGTAATTGCTTGTAAGACTTAACAGAATCACGGACAATAGCTGTGAAAGTTTCTTCGTGAGTTGGCCCCAAGATAAAATCTGACTTCTCACGATTTTTCAATTTGTACAAGTCTTCCCCGTAAGTTTCATAACGGCCAGATTCGCGCCAAAGGTCAGCGCTGAGAAGGGCCGGAGCCAACATCTCAACGGCACCAATCTTATCAAATTCCTGACGCATGATCTTCTTAGCTTTTTCGATTACACGGTTGGCAAGTGGTAGGTAAGAGTAAACACCTGCTGATACTTGACGAACATAACCAGCACGGAGCATCAAAGCGTGGCTGATGACCTGGGCATCACTTGGCATTTCGCGAAGTGTTGGAATAAGCATTTTACTTTGTTTCATTCAGATTCATTCCTTTTCTATTTCAAAAATAATTTCATGATATCGTTCCAAGTCACGGCAATCATCAGGATAACCATGACCGCCACTCCAGCAAGGGTCAAGTAGGTTTCTACCTCCTGTTTAAGAGGTTTTCTACGAACAAGCTCGATCAGATTGATCAAGATTTTCCCACCATCCAAAGCCGGAATAGGAATCAAGTTAAAGATTCCGATATTAATAGACAGCATGGCCATCAAGGATAGGATCGCTGGAAGTCCTAGCTCCGCAGCTTGCGAACTAGCTTTGTAGATCGCTACCGGACCACCCAACTTGTTCAAACTAAAGTGGAAGATGATATCCTTCAAGGCCGTCAAAATACGAGTTGCTGTGTACCAAGTATCTGTCACACCTGAGAAAAGCTTATCTAGGAAGCCTGTCTTGACAGCATTGGTCACACCGATATAATACCGTCCCCCATCTTCTTCTGGTTGAACCGTCACTTTTTGAGTTTTCCCGTCTCGTTCATAGGTAATCGTTACTTCTGGATTTTTTCCTTTGTTACGGGTCGCCTTCTGGACAGAATCTGTCAACTCATCCCAGTTGGAGACCTTGTATTCATTGATTTGAACGATCTGGTCATTGTCTTTCAAGCCAGCCTTAGCCACCACTCCTTGGGGAACGACCTGAACATGGTTGCTATAGTAGTCCACTGCACCTCCCTGCATAAAGGCAAGGAGAGAGTACACGACAATACTTAAGATAAAGTTGTTCATTGGACCAGCAAAGTTGGTCATCAGGCGTCCCCAGATACTAGCGTTTTGATACTGCACATCCAGAGGAGCAATCCGTACTTCTGTCCCATCTTCCTCAACGATTGTTGCATCATGGTGGACAGGATAAGTTTTGGTCTCTTCGATAACGATTCCTGTAATTTGAAGTTTATCCTCAAAATCAAAATCTGTGACATTCATGGGAAGAGCTGTCTGGTCGATATTTTTTCCAGAAAGGTTAATCCGAACAACTGTTCCCTCAGGGTTCAAAGTCAGACTGACAGGAGTTCCTGTCTTAATCTCTGTCGTGTCTTCGCCCCAACCTGCCATTCGGACATAGCCCCCCAATGGAAGGATTCGAATAGTATAGGCTGTTCCGTCCTTGCCTACATGGGCAAAAATCTTCGGCCCCATCCCAATCGCAAACTCGCGGACTAGGATGCCTGATTTTTTTGCAAAATAGAAATGACCGAACTCATGCACCAGGACAATGACGCCAAAAATGATAATAAAGGCAATAAATTGCATACACGCTCCTTCGTTTTATCTGATGATTGGATGATTTCTGTTTAAAACAGACCGAAGAATAGCATCAGTGGGAAGACAAAAATCAAGCTATCAAATCGATCTAAGACACCACCGTGGCCAGGAATAAAACGGCCAGAGTCTTTCACTCCAAAATGGCGCTTGATGGCACTTTCAACTAAGTCACCAAACTGAGCTGCTATACTGAAAAGAATAGTAAAGAGAATCATGGTCACCCAACCGTAAGATCCTGCAACAGTACGATCTAGTATCATAAAGATCAGTGTCACGACGACAGCACAAGCTATCCCACCTAGACTTCCTTCAACAGTCTTATTGGGCGATACTCTTGGCAAGAGTTTTTTCTTACCGAACTGGCTCCCAATGAAATAGGCCCCTGAATCCGTTGCCCAAACAATAAAGAGAGCCAAAAGAATTTTATCCACACCTGCTAAGCGAGCTTGAATCAAGGCATGGAAGCCAAAACCAACATAAAAGCTAGAAGCAATCGGATAGACAACCTCGTCATAGGTATAGCCTTGCGCCAAGACAGTTGTCCCCATCAATAATAAGACCAAAAGGCCGTAGGCGATGAAATTGCCACCTGCTGGCAAGAAAGGGAGGTAACTCTCTAATGGCAGAGCCAACACAAGAGCTGCTAGCATAGCCAAGGCTCCTTCGATGGTTTCGGTCTGCAAGCCTTTCATCTTCAGCAATTCATGAACACCCAACATAGCGATGAGTCCCACTACAATCTGAAAAACAACTCCTCCAATAAGGACGACTGGAATAAAGAAAGCTAAGGCGATTCCTCCAAAAATAACTCGCTTCTGTAAATCTTTTCTCATATATTTCTCTCCTATACACCACCAAAGCGTCGATGACGATGGCTGTATTCTTCTATTGCATCATGCAAGGCCTTTTCTCCAAAATCCGGCCACATCACATCGGTAAAGTAAAGCTCACTATAGGCCGCTTGCCAAGGCAAAAAGTTACTCAAGCGAAGCTCCCCACTGGTCCGAATAATCAGGTCAGGATCTCGTAAGTCCTTGGGTAGACTATTGGTATACAAATAATTGGCAATCATCTCTTCTGAAATATCGCCTGGATTCAAGCGCGCATCTAGGACTTCCTGGGCAATTTGTTTGACTGCTTGGGTCAGTTCTGCCCGTCCTCCATAGTTCAAGGCGAAATTCAATATCAAGCCTGTATTGGAGCGTGTTAAGGCCTCTGCCTTTTCCAGAGCCTCCAAGGTTTCCTTCGGAAGACGGGAAACCTCGCCAATCATCTGGATCTTCACATTATTTTTGTGAAGCTCTGGAACAAAGCGGTCATAGAATTCAACTGGAAGATTCATGATAAAGCTCACTTCCTGTTGAGGACGTGTCCAGTTTTCAGTTGAGAAAGCATAGACCGTTAGGGCCTGCACACCCATCTCCTTGGCTGCAATGGTTACTTCTTGCAAAGCCTCCATACCAGCTTTATGCCCAAAGACACGAGGTTGCATCCGTTTTTTGGCCCAACGACCATTCCCATCCATGATAATTCCAATATGCTTGGGCACTTCTAGGGGAACACTTAACTTTTCTTTCTTTTTAAAACGAAACATGTTTTTCTACCTATTTCACTGTTTTTATCGCTTCATTATATCATAAATCCGCTTAAAATGGCAGTCTTATCCCTTTTCTAGGGGGATCTAGCTAAAAATGAAAAAAGCGACCTTTTGATCGCTCCTTCTTATTATTCACCGTCGATGATAGAATCTGATTCGCCAGCGCCTTCAACTGCACTAGCTGTCACTCCTTCTGAAACTGGCAAAACTGTTTTAATAGCTGTCAATTCAAATGTGAGATATACGCCATCCACATCCAAGACAACGGTTTTCCGTTCAGTATCTACTTCATCAACTGTTCCATACAAACCACCGATGGTAATCACTTCATACCCTTTTTGAAGCTTGTTCAAGCTTTCCATCCGTTTTTGGTATTGTTTCTTTTGGCTACGGCTCATGAAGAACATCATTCCGACCATTAGCGCAAGCATAAATAGCAAGGTTGTACCACTTTGCATACCATTTCTCCTTTTTAAATCATATATGCTCTACTATAGCAAATTTTATAGGGATTTTCAATATGAACCCCTGATTTTCAAAAAATAAGTCGGTAGATGGAGATGGTCTACTCACTATTCGATCCAGACAGCTTTCCTAGTGATTCCTTTTTTTAGAAAAAGAAAAAACCATAAAAAATAGGTTTTTGCTAATCAATTGTGATTCCATATTTTTCATGATTTTTATCATACCATTCAATCAACAACATGGCTGTTTGGTAGGTAATGTTTTTAATTTTACTGGTTCCTTTTGTCAAGGTAGCTAGACTCATCTTGCTAATATCTGTCTCAGTCGCTACTCTATAACTTGTCACCTTTCCATCCACCATCAATTGAACGACAGCTTCAACTTTCTTATAATCTTTTGTCGAATAAATATCAATTGGATTTTTCATAAAATCATCCTATCCCCTTAAATTTAGTCTTTTATATATTATATAATTTATTTGTTCATTTATAAGAAAATCTTGCTTACAGACGCTTTCTAAGGCATTTTCATACTGTTTTTTGCACCAATTTATGAAAAATCATACCTATTTTTTATCATTTTTCACTTTCTGGGAAAAAAAACGATAAAACTATACCTCATATATTTTTCTTTTGTTGACATAAAAAAGGCTACGAATTTCTTCCTAGCCTTCTTTTTCAACTGATTTTCTCTCGTTTATGGTGCTAGATGTCCCGGTTATTCTTCTGAGGTTCCATTCTCTTTAATAACCAATTCTCCATCTTCCATATCTGCCAACAAGTGTTTTGCGTCAAGGTGATCCAAGTGGAAGTCTGTCACCTTATCACGGATTTGTTGTTCAACAACCCGACGGAGTGGACGAACACCCATGACTTCATCGTAACCTTCTTCGGTCATGTATTCTTTAGCTGCATCGGTAACTGTCAAATCAATGTTTTTCTTAGCAAGCGTCTTGTTCACTTCTGCTAACATCAAGTCAACAATCTTAGAAAGATCTTCCTTGCTCAAGTGCGAGAACTCAATCACAGCATTGAAGCGGTTGAGGAATTCTGGACGGAAGAATGGTTTCAAACGATCCATGAGTTCTGGTTTGTCCGCATCTTCTGTCAAGTTAGCTTCATAACCAAAGCCAGCGTTTGAAGTAGCGATAATGACCGTATTCTTGAAGTTAACGGTGTTTCCTTGACCATCTGTCAAACGACCATCATCCAAGACTTGAAGGAGTAAAGTGATCACTTGAGGATCCGCCTTTTCAATCTCATCAAGAAGGACGATAGAGTAAGGATTGCGACGAACACGTTCTGTCAAGGTATTGTTGTTATCATCGTAACCAACATAACCAGCAGTGGTACCAATTAATTTAGAAACGGCTGTACGATCACTGTATTCTGACATGTCCAAACGGATGATGGCATCTTTGGTACCGAACATATCAAGGGCCAATTGTTTAGCCAACTCAGTCTTACCGACACCAGTAGGTCCTACAAAGAGGAAGCTACCGATTGGACGATTGCCTTCGTCAAAGCCTGCACGGTTCCGACGAATGGCTTTTGCAACAGCTTCAACGGCCTTGTCTTGACCGATAACTTTGGTTTGCAAACGGTGACCCATATCTTTCAAACGTTCGATATCAGTTGCACCCATTTGAGATACTGGAATACCTGTCATCCGTTCTACTGATTCAGCCACATCGTTGATCGTTGCTGTTACTTTATGGTCTTCCGTATGGTTAGCAATTTGTTTTTCCAGTTCTTCGATACGAATCTTAGCATTAAGGGCTGCTTCATAGTCTTCTTTAGCTGCAGCTTCTTCTTGTTTGTTTTTTTCCGCTTGGATTTCGTGCTCAACTGCATGTACATCTGTTACTGGGTGTTGAGCCGCCAAGTGAGCAGCTGTCACGTCGACCAAGTCGATTGCCTTATCAGGCAAGCTACGTTGTGGAATGTATTGAACAGAATAATCAACTGCTGCTTTCAAGACTTCATCTGGCAAGACAACATTGTGGTGTTTTTCATAAAGGTCACGGATTCCTTGGAGGATCTTGAAAGTATCTTCAGCAGATGGAGCATTGACCTTGACTTCGTTGAAACGACGGGCAAGGGCAGCGTTCTTCAAGATGGTGTTGCGGTATTCGTCTTGAGTGGTTGCCCCAATCACGGTCAATTCACCACGTGAAAGAGCTGGTTTCAAGATATCCGCAAGACCTTTAGATCCTTGCCCATCCCCTGTGCTACCCGCACCAAGGATTTGATGGATTTCATCAAAGAAGAGGATAATGTTTCCAGCTTCTTTAACTTCGTTGACCAAGTTTTGAATATTTTCTTCGAAGCTACCACGGTATTGCGTACCAGCTTCTAGACCAGAAATATCGATCGAAATAATTTCTTTGTTCTTGATGGCTGCTGGAACGTCACCATTCACGATAGCTTGGGCCAAGCCTTCTACAACAGCTGTCTTACCAACACCTGCATCCCCTACAAGGACAGGGTTATTCTTGGTACGACGAGACAAGATTTCAGCAGTTTCTTGAATTTCTTTGTTGCGTCCGATAACTGGATCCAATTTTCCTTCACGGGCTTCTTCAGTCAAGTTGCGGCCGAGCTTCGCAAGGATCCCATCTTGTTTCATGCCTTTGCCTTGTTGCTGTTGCACTGGCCCACTTCCTTCGGTTGGAAGTTGACCCGTTTGACGGTAAATAGCGAATTCTTCAGGTGTTACTTCACGACCATTGATCATGTAGCGACGGCTTTCAGAACGAAAACCACCCATATTTCCCATTAGTTGATTGAAAAGATCATCCATATTGTTAAAGTTGTTATTCATATTGTTTACCTCTAATTTACATAATTTTAATTTGTTCTTGAAAATGAGTAGCTGAATTGGCTACTTTAATTCTGTTTACATAATTTTGTTTTGATTTTAAATGAATAGCCTCAAGGGCTAGCATCTTGTATTTCTTCTTTTATCAATTAGTTTTCTATATTTTGGAAATAGCATCTTACCATCTCCTTTCCACTATTGATCCTGTAAACTTTTGAGATTTCCTCAACCTCTTTTTGTTTACATAAATTATTATAAACCCAAAAAAAGTTTTTGTCAACACTTTTTACATAATTTTTTAAAAATATTGTTTACTTTTTGATTGAATCTAGGTAAAATAATTATAAAATTAATAATTAAGGATATCATCATGGGGATTTATAAAGGGAAAGATATTGAAGAAGCTATTACAAAAGGTCTTAAAGATTTAAATGTCAAAAAAGAAGATGCTACAATCAAAATCCTTGAAGAAGGAAGTGGAGGCATATTCGGATTATTTTCTAAAGAAGCCGAGGTTTCTATCACTCCACTATCTAGTGAGGAGATACGGAAACGAGATCAGTTGAAAAAGCTACAACTTATTGGAAGTATCGCTGGTGCCATCTTCCTTATTGTAATAACAGGCTTACTCATCCTCTTTGGTCCTAAGGATGATACATCAAAATCCGCCAAACAAGCAACCCATAGTTCAAAAGTCATGAAACAAACTACTGATCCTACATCATCTAGTATAAAAACTGATAGCAGCTCTTCAGAAAGTTCCAAAACAAGCAGTTCAGAAACGCTGTCCAGTTCTTCCAGTGCTAGTAGTTCCTCTAGCGCTCCTCCTAGTACTCCTTCTATTCTCACTGCTGAAAACAACACAGAATTTGCAACAATTCTACAAACTGAAGATCCAGATAAAATCAACGAATTCGTTAATAAATATAAAGGACAAGTGTTGGAATTTGATGGCTACATCGCTGACATTGCTTCAAGTGAAGGGCGAAATACATATTTCGATATCCTCATCTACTCAGGAGACTTTATGGGAAAAGATATTGCAAATCCGAGCCCATATTTTAAACTAACTGAAGTGCGTCCATCGATAGATTCTGCTTTTAATCCATTCAATGGGAACGATATTTCCGAAGACCAAAACGTTCATATTAAGGCGAAAATTAACGGGTATTCTCTAAACCAACAACTATTATACCTGAGCGTTATTGAAATAAAACCTCGATAAGGTCACAGCCATAGCTTCTTTCAGCTATGGTTTTTTAGCATCTAGAAAAGAAACTATCCCTTCCGTAACTTCCTAATGATACTGCACATCCTTCCCTCCTAAAATATGGTATACTAAAGAAAAAGGAGGTGCCTATGTCTTCCATTCGTTTAATTGTCAGTGATATTGACGGAACCATTCTGGACCAGCAGCATCAGGTCGATCCCGACCTCATCAAACTCATCCCCCAGCTCCAAGAAAAAAAGATTCCTTTTATCTTGGCATCGGCTCGTTCGCCTATCGGGATTGCTCCTATCGCAAGAAGCTTGGGCGTCCATCAGGAACCTATCGCTTGCTACAATGGGGCTCTCATCGTCAAGGGAGAAGAGATTTTATTTGAACACAGCCTGGACAAAGATGAGATCCGCACCTTCCTCCATCATGTAGACGAACTAGATCCCAGCATTTCAATTAATTGTTATAGCGGGGCAGTCTGGTTCAACTCCAGAGAGGACCAGTGGACCCAAGTTGAGGCTTCGATTACTGGTGAGACGCCACAGATGCAGCCACTTTCTCAGACTCTCTCTGACGACGCTCTCCATCTACATAAATTACTCTTGATCGGCGAGACTCAGAACATTCAAGAACTCTATCAGAAGCTGGATCCACAAGAATTTCCGCAGACTGCCTTTTACCTTTCAAAAGAAAACTACCTAGAAGTCACCGCCAAGTCCGTCTCAAAAAGAGATGCTGTCCTTGAACTGGCTGCTTATTACCAGGTCCCTTTGGAACAGGTCATGACCATCGGAGATCACTTCAATGACCTCCCTATGATTCGTCTGGCTGGACTTGGAGTTGCCATGGGAAATGCTCCTGAAGCCGTCCAAAAGGAAGCTCAAGTTGTCACTACCAGCAACCAAGAACACGGTGTAGCGCAAGCTATCCAAGAGTATGTCTTACCGCCATCAAACAAATAGCCCATGGAGCTCCTGCTTTCATGGGTTTTCTAACTCACTGTTTTTTAACCCAGCCTCTGATAAAAGAAAAAGAAGCTAGGACTTGATCCTATCTTCTTTTCATTTTTATTCTACTGTTACGGACTTAGCAAGGTTCCGTGGTTTATCCACGTCGAGTCCACGGTGAAGGGTTGCAAAGTAAGCGATCAATTGGGTTGGTACCACCATTGAGATTGGTGAGAGGTAAGGGTGGACCGTTGTAAGGACGATGTCGTCTGTATCTTTAGCAACATTTTCTTCTGCGATGGTAAGAACCTTAGCGCCACGCGCTGCCACTTCTTGGATATTTCCACGAGTGTGGTTAGCTAGGACAGGGTCTGACAAGAGGGCCAAAACAGGTGTTCCCTCTTCAATCAAGGCAATCGTTCCGTGTTTGAGTTCTCCTGCCGCAAAGCCTTCACATTGGATGTAAGAAATCTCTTTGAGTTTGAGACTAGCTTCCATGGCTACATAGTAATCTTGACCACGTCCGATGTAAAAGGCGTTGCGTGTTGTTTCAAGAAGCTCACGAACCTTACTCTCAATCAATTCTTTTTCTGAAAGAGTTGACTCGATAGACTGAGCGACGATAGACAACTCATGAACCAGATCAAAGGCTTGCGCTTTTTCGTTGCCATTTGCTTCACCAACTGCTTTTGCAAGGAAGGCAAGGGCTGCGATTTGTGCTGTATAGGCCTTGGTTGATGCTACGGCAATTTCAGGACCTGCATGAAGCAACATCGTATGGTTAGCTTCACGAGAAAGAGTTGACCCTGGCACGTTTGTAACTGTTAAGCTTGGAATACCCATTTCATTGGCCTTGACCAAAACCTGACGGCTATCAGCTGTTTCACCAGACTGACTGATGAAGATGAAAAGTGGTTTCTTGCTGAGAAGCGGCATACCATAGCCCCACTCAGATGAGATTCCGAGTTCAACTGGTGTATCCGTCAATTCTTCCAACATCTTCTTAGAAGCAAATCCTGCGTGGTAAGAAGTTCCAGCCGCAAGGATGTAGATGCGGTCTGCCTCTTGAACAGCCTTGATGATCGCTGGGTCTACCACTACTTGACCAGCCTCATCAGTATAGGCTTGGATCAACTTACGCATCACCGTTGGTTGCTCATCGATTTCCTTGAGCATGTAGTAAGGGTAGGTACCCTTACCGATATCTGACAAGTCAAGTTCAGCAGTATAGCTAGCACGCTCACGGCTGTTGCCATCATAGTCTTGCACTTCAACACTATCAGCCTTAACGATAACCAACTCTTGGTCATGGATTTCCATGTATTGGTTGGTTTCACGAATCATAGCCATGGCATCAGAGCAGACCATATTGTAACCATCTCCAAGACCAATCAAGAGTGGTGATTTGTTTTTTGCCACATAGATGACATCTGGATTTTCAGAGTCAATCAAGGCAAAGGCATAAGAACCGCGGATGATGTGAAGAGCTTTTTTGAAGGCATCAAGTACTGACAAGCCCTCTTCTTCGGCAAATTTCCCAATCAAGTGAACAGCGATTTCTGTATCTGTTTGTCCCTTGAAGTGGTGACCTGCAAGGTATTCTTCCTTGATTTCAAGATAGTTTTCGATCACCCCATTATGCACCAAGACAAAACGTCCTGTCTCAGAGCGATGTGGGTGAGCATTGTCTTCTGTCGGTTTTCCGTGAGTGGCCCAACGAGTATGTCCGATACCAGTTGTCCCCTCAACACCGGCAGTTTTAGCAGACAATTCTGCAATACGACCAACTGCTTTCACCAAATGGCTTTCAGCACCACCTAGAACAAAAATTCCAGCCGAATCATAACCACGGTATTCGAGTTTTTCAAGTCCTTGAATCAAAATATCCGTTGCATTTGTATTTCCAACAACACCAACAATTCCACACATAGTTTTTACGACACAGACAAGCTGTGCTTTCTCCTTCTATAAAAATGAAAGAAAATAGGTATCCATACTTGAGTTCCCTTATTTTCTTAGCCAATTTATAAAATTGGTCTAGTCTGATTTGATAGAAAAATCATCAGCGGAATCAGTATACAATGCTTTTTCCTGTTTGTCAACCTAAAAAATACTAGAAATTGGTCTAGTTAAGAAAGGGTTAAGAAAAACCAACCAACATGTCGGTTGATAGGGTAGGATGATTGGCTTCATTTAAGATAGTAATTGATTTCAACTAATCTAGATGCCTATCCAATAATTTCATGAGCTTCACTTCATTTTTTTACCTTTTTAATTATAAAATGAACTCCCAGCAAAACAACTATAATAATAGAAATATAGGCAAACATGAACTGATTCGATAGATGTTCACCACTCGCATTCTGCAAGATAATCCCATAAGATTCTTTGTAGTTCGTAATGACCGAAGATGGGGCGTCATTAAATACTTGAGCAATTGAATCTTTCATCAAAACTTGTTTTAAGAGTGCATTCACCTGTGTTAGAGGGAACCAGGTCATGACCTGTTGCAAGGTTTCTCCTACGGATCCAATTGAAAGATAAACACCAGAAATGAAGCCGATAAAGGTTCCAACTATTGTACTCAAAGTTGTAAAAGCTGAACTAGTTCGGATAAAAGTCAAAATTGGAAGAATAATAGCCGCAGATAAGATCGTTCCTAATGAGGTAACCCCCAAAATTGATAAGTAATCAGTCATTGAATAATCAAGAAGAGAACTAAAACCATTAAAAATACCAATTGCAAAAACACAAGAGAACATGGTCATAATAATCCCAAATAGAATTGCAAAAACTGCATAGGCTAATTCAACCTTAAAGTTAGATACTGGACTGACTTTAAAGTCCTCACTCAACTTCTTTTCTCTATCTGAAACCATTACGCCAAATGCACCAAGAGTACTTGTCATTGAAATAATAGTTGTTAAACCTGAGATTAACCAATAATTGACCATCTGAATGGTATCCGTAGAGGCGGTATCACTATTCAAAGCCTCCTTGATGGCATCAATCTGAATTTGTCCTAGAAAGACTTGATAAACCAAGATTAAGATGATGACCGATAAGAAGGACATCAAGAAAGCTAATCGATCTCGTGTATAGACTTTCCGATTTCTAGAAATTAATTCAAGCATTCCCTTCTCCTCCTTTTGCTTTTAGTAAGTTCAAATAAGCAGCTTCCAAATTGGAGTACTCCACATTAAATGTTTCAATAATTGATTTTCCTTGATTTTCTGAAATAATCTCCATCATCTCTTCAACTGAGACATCCTTAAATACGACTTCTGCCTCAGAAAGGACTTGACACTTATTAACAAACTTAGAAACTGACAATGATTTCAGTGATGTTCCAGGTTTTAAAGTGAGATTCAAGTTAGTGGTTGAATGCTGTTTAATAAAATTGGAAATATCTCCTGAATAATACAGGTTCCCTTCAATTAAGACATTTAAAACATCACAAGCAGCCATCTCTTCTAAATAGTGTGTAATTAGAACGACAGTCATATTATCTTTTTTGTTCAGCTGACGGATCGCTTCCCATAAATCATGACGAGACTGTGGATCTAAACCAGTTGTCGGCTCATCTAACAGCAGTAAAGACGGTTGTGGTAGTAAAGCTCTAGCAATATCTACTTTCCGTTTTTGTCCCCCTGACAAACTTCCATATTTCTGCTTTTTAAGAGTTGCCACGTCCAAATATGATTGCAGATCTTTTATACGCGTTTGTACTTGTGATTTTGATAAGCCGTACAAAGCTCCACGAGATACTAAGTTTTCCTCAACTGTCAGATTATCATCTAGACGATTACTTTGAAAAACAATACCAATATGTCGATAAAAATCTTTCGTTGGCAAAGATTTTCCATCCACTTCCCAAAAAATCTCTCCTGAACATGGCTTGAAATTTTTAATCAACAAATTAAAGAGTGTTGTTTTCCCTGCACCATTTGGTCCAAGAAGTCCATAAAATTTACCTTCCTCAAGAACTAAATCAATTCCTTTCAAAGCCTCAAAGGAACCGTAGCTTTTCTTTACATTGTGTAATCTAATTTCCATTTTCTGACACCAAGATCCTTTTTTCTTTCCTTGTAATCTCAGTATACCTAATTTCTGTCCTCTAACGTGAGGACATTTATGTCCTGTCTAATCATCAATTTCACCAAAAAGAGGCTGGGACAAAAGTCCTAGCCTCTCAATTGTCTTTGGATTATCGAGCAAGACGCAGTGGTTGAGTGGGCTCTACTACGCTGATTTTATCAGCTTTTACAGCCCTACTCAACTGTGCGGAGGTGGGACGACGAAATCGAATTCTAACGAATTACCGATTTCTGTCCCACTCTCTCAATGTTCATTTTATATTTTTCAAGAACAACAGACGAAAGGATAAATACTTCTCTATACCTCAGTGTAGTTTAGACCCTTTTTCTCAAGGTCCTCTTTCCATTCTTCTTGCATGTTCCTCTTCACTAAATTCTCAGATAATAAGTCTGCCATCAAGCATACTTTTTGATAATCATTTTTTGCTTTTTCTAGGTCATCCTCTATAAATAAAGCAACTTTCCAATTTAAAGCATAAACAAAAATATTATCCTGAAAATCATTTCTCTTTGTCATAATATCATTTAAAGCTTTGACAATGTCTGGCAACCTGTCGTATATCCCATAATGGGCTAGCACTCCTGCGGCTGAGATAAGAGTATTTTGTAGCATTTCCAACTCTGATAAGGGAAAATAATCTATCGCAAGTATAATCTTCTCCACTAAGTGTATAAATTCTTCTTGATCAAAGACTCCCAAAGCCAAAGAAAGCAGGCGCAATTTAATTATTTCCACATCGTTGAGACTTAACTCTTTTTTCTTCATAGCTTGACCCAGATACTCATCTAATAACCCTTGATCAAAAGAAGGATTTTTGGATCCAATCATATCAACCGTAGCTTGGGCGACCTGGACAGACAGTTTTTCTTCCTCTGGCAAGTTATCAAAATAATTTTCATAAATGTCCTCAATGATTTCTTCATGCCGATGAAGACGATCTTGATCTCCATAATGGTACAAAGTCCGTAATTGATACTTGAGGTTCAGATATTCTGCTGGCAATTCTAAACTAGTTTGATTCGTTAGCTTGTCTAGGGAAACACCTAGTTGCTCAGCAATATACTTTGCTGTTGCAATCGTTGGTAAAGACTGCCCCTTTTCAATTCGCTGGAGTTGGCGTGTCGTTAATACGTCCTCAATACCACAGATTGCTTGTCTACTGAATCCCTTACTTTCACGTAGAGTTTGTACTTTTTTCCCTAATTCTGTTTTAAAATCCATCATACAAGCTCCTTTTCTTCTGGTTTTATTATAGCACATATTAAAGTTGAACGTTTTTTACCTTTTCCAGCACTAAATGAAAAATCGGAAATGAAGAATGCCATCAGAAACAGCTGCATCTGATGGAGTTCTGCACTTCCGAAAATAAAACTAGTTAGTCAACTACTGAAATGAACGAATTCTATCATACTTGGACAATAAAATCCTCAACCATCTTCAAAAACTTACTCTTCAAATCCATTCTGCTGGCTCAACTCACGGAACCAATGGCCCGATTTTTTCAGGCGCCTTTCTTGAGTGGCTAGGTCTAATTCGACAAGGCCGTAGCGATTTTTATAGCCGTTGAGCCAAGACCAGCAGTCGATAAAGGTCCACATGAGGTAGCCATTACAGTTGGCTCCTTCTTGAATAGCCCGGTGCAACTCACGCAGGTGATCTTTGACGAAGTCA
Source organism: Streptococcus australis (assembly GCF_003943615.1). Lineage (GTDB taxonomy): Bacteria > Bacillota > Bacilli > Lactobacillales > Streptococcaceae > Streptococcus > Streptococcus australis_C. The sequence continues at coordinate 81,345 of NZ_RJPZ01000004.1, forward strand.
ATCCGGTAGTCATCTTGGATTTCCCCATTTTGACGGAATTTTTCTTCCCCTTCAACTCCCATTCCATTCTCTGTTAGGAGCCACTCGATGTTGCCATAATTTTCTTTGATATCTTGCGCAATGTCATATAAGCCCTGCTCATAGATTTCCCAGCCTCTGTGTGGGTTGATCTTTCTTCCTGGCATGACATAGGGTTCGTAGAACTGCTCGACCAGCATAGGAGAGTCTGGGTTTGGCGCATAACGAGGCGCAGAGACCCGCATTGGCTGGTAATAGTTGACCCCTAAGAAGTCAACTGTATGTTCTTTTATCAGCTCTAAGTCACTTGGATCCACCTCTGGCAAGAGATCGCGCTCTCGCAGAATCTCTACCAACTCTGGTGGGTAAGTCCCAAGCACAGACGGATCGAGAAAAGACTTGGCTTGGAAGAGTTCAGCGATTCGTGCTGCCTTGACATCTGCTGGATGTTTGCTCCGCGGATAGGCTGGCGTCAAGTTCAACACTACTCCGATTCGATAGTTTGGATCCACCTCATGGCAGGCTTTGACAGTAAGGCTACTTGCCAACTGGGTATGGTAGGCGACTTTGACTGCTGCAGCGGCGTCCACCTTATGTGGGTAATGGGCATCATAAAAATAGCCAAACTCTACAGGAACAATAGGCTCATTAAAGGTAATCCACTGATCGACCAAGTCCCCATAGGTTTCAAAGCAGAAACGAGCGTAGTCGCGATAGGCGTAGACCGTTTCCTTGTTCTCCCAACCATCTCCTTGTTCTTGCAAGGCAAAAGGAAGATCAAAGTGATAAAGATTGACCATCAAATGAATGCCTTTGGACTTGATGCGTTCAAATACTTGGCGGTAAAAAGCCACTCCTACTGGATTGACTTCTCCACGACCCTCAGGGAAAATTCGAGACCATTGGATAGAAGTCCGAAAGGCGGTATGTCCAGTCTCTACTAGAAGCTCAATGTCTTCTTCCCAATTTTCATAAAAGGTCGAAGTTAAACCGGGCCCTTCTTGGAAACGAAAGCGATGAGGCTCTACTTGATACCAGTAGTCCCAGAGGTTATCTCCCTTACCATCTCCGGTAAAACGCCCTTCTGTCTGTGGGCCAGATGTTGATGTCCCCCATAAAAAATCTTTTGGAAACTTAATCATGTGTTTATCCTCTCTCATTGTCTTCCTCTCTATTATACTCCCTTTCAGCGCGGTTCCTAGAGACTATTTTCAGTCATTTTTACGCAGATTATAGAAAAAACACGCTAGCTATCAAAAGACCCGATTTCTAGCGTGTTTTGTTTCCATTATAATTGATTGACGACATAATCAAAGAGAGCCTTGTCTCCCTCGCTTATCTGATAACGCAGTTCCGGATGCCACTGAACCCCTAGAAAGGCTGTCCCGTAGGATGATTGAACCGCTTCGATAATCTGGTCATCCGGACTAACAGCAATCACTTCTAGATGAGGGGCTAAATCCTTGATCCCTTGATGGTGGTAGGAATTGATCTGACCAACTTCTCCGAACAAGTCTCGCAAAACGGTCCCCTCGACGGTTTCGATTGAATGACTGGCTTCGCTAGCAGGATTTTCCTGCCAGTGGTGGTCGATATCTTGGTAAAGCGTCCCGCCCATGGCGACATTGTAAAGCTGCATGCCTCGACAAACTGTAAAGATGGGCTTCTTAGCAGCTACCGCTTCCTTGATCAAAGCCAACTCGAAAAGGTCGCGCTCGAGCAAGTAATCATCGCTGACAATCTCCTTCTCTGCTCCATAAAACTGAGGAGAGACATGCTGACCACCTGTGAGAATCAACTTGTCAATCAAGGAAATATAGTGGCCAGCCGTTGTAGGATCTCCAATTGGAAGGATCAGAGGGATGCCCCCTGCTTCTTGAACTCCCTGGACAAAGCCTGTCGGTGTATAGCTGAGGTACATTCCTTCTTCTTCACGAAAAGGGCGTTGATTGCCCGTTATCCCAATCACTGGTTTCTTCATCGCACGTTCTCCAATCTCTTCATAGCTAATATAGTTCCTTATTTTATCACACTCTGAAGACGACTTTCAACTATTTTCATGTATTTTCAAATAATGAGAGTTTTTCTAGAATTTATCTTTCTTTTATGTAAAAATCCTCCAGAGTTTAACTCCGAAGGATTCATTCTTATTTCACAACAATATTAACGAGTTTAGTTGGCTCAAACAGTTTGGGGAACTGTTTGAGGTTGCGAATGAGCAAATAAATTGGTTATTTTACGACAATGTTAACTAATTTATTCGGTACACTAATTACTTTCACGATTTCCTTGCCATCGATCTCTGCTTTGACTTTTTCGTCAGCGAGAGCCACTTCTTGCAATTCTTCGCGTGACAGGTCTTTAGCGACCATGAGTTTGGCACGGACTTTACCTTTGATTTGAACAACGATTTCGATTTCGTCTTCAACCAATTTGCTTTCGTCCCATGTTGGCCAAGCTACATAAGAGATGGACTCACCAGTTGCTGCAACAGTTTGCCAGAGTTCTTCTGCCAAGTGAGGCGCAAATGGAGCGATTAATTGGATAAAGCCTTTAGCATAATCCTCATAGAGTTTGTCTTCCTTGTTAGCCGCGTTGACAAAGACCATAAGTTGGGCAATGGCTGTGTTGAATTTCATTGACTCGATTTGCTCAGTGACAGATTTAACAGTTTCGTTGTAAACCTTGTCAAGAGCACCATTGTTTTCCGCAACGATTTCTTTACTTGTGATCAAACGGTACACACGGTCGAGGAACTTACGACTTCCTTCCAAGCCTTCTTCAGACCAAGCGATTGAAGCATCGAGTGGTCCCATAAACATTTCATAGACACGAAGGGTATCCGCACCATATTGTTCCACCACATCATCTGGATTAACCACGTTCTTGAGAGATTTAGACATCTTGGCTGGTGCTTGCTCCAACTCTTCTCCTGTTTCCACATGGAAGAAGGAACCATCACGTTTTTCAACCTTGTCAGTCGCCACAAGTGCGCCACGGTGGTCACGGTAGCTTGTCCCCAAGATCATTCCTTGGTTAAAGAGTTTTTGGAATGGTTCTTTCGTTGGAACTACACCGATATCATAGAGGAATTTGTGCCAGAAACGAGCGTAAAGCAAGTGAAGCACGGCGTGTTCTGCACCACCTACATAAATATCGACTGGCAACCATTGTTTGAGGAGATCCTCGTCAGCCAATTTCTCAGTGTTGTGTGGATCGATATAGCGGAGGTAGTACCAGCTTGAACCGGCCCATTGTGGCATCGTATTCGTCTCACGACGACCTTTGACACCATCCTCACGAGTCACTTCCAGCCAGTCTGTCAAGTTAGCCAATGGGCTTTCACCAGTACCTGAAGGGCGGATGTCCTTGGTTACTGGCAAGACAAGTGGGAGTTCACTTTCTGGAACAGCTGTTGAAGTTCCATCTTCCCAATGAATGATTGGGATTGGTTCACCCCAGTAACGTTGACGGCTAAAGAGCCAGTCGCGGAGACGGTAAGTCACCTTCTCTTGACCAAAACCTTTTTCTTCCAACCAAGCCACAATCTTGGCAATCGCATCTTCTTTGTTAAGCCCGTTCAAAAAGTCAGAGTTGACGTGAAGGCCATCCTCTGTGTAAGCAGCTTCTGCTACGTTTCCACCTTCCAAGACTTCTACGATTGGAAGGCCGAATTGTTTAGCAAATTCCCAGTCACGCTCATCATGGGCAGGTACGGCCATAACAGCACCTGTACCGTAGCTAGCAAGAACATAGTCGGCAATCCAGATTGGGATTTCTTTGCCATTGACAGGGTTTATGGCATAAGCACCAGTCCAAACCCCTGTTTTTTCCTTGGCAAGGTCTGTACGAGCCAAATCTGACTTGAGGCTGGCTTGGTGTTTGTAGTCAGCTACAGCCTCAGCTTGTTCAGGTGTTGTGATGGCATCTACTAGTTCATGCTCAGGCGCTAAAACAGTGAAAGTCGCACCAAAAAGGGTATCCGGACGTGTCGTAAAGACGGTGAATTCCTTGTCTGTTCCTTTCACCTTGAAAGTGACATTGGCACCAGTTGATTTCCCAATCCAGTTGCGTTGCATATCCTTGATAGACTCTGGCCAGTCAAGCTCATCCAAGTCAGTCAGCAAGCGTTCCGCATAGGCAGTGATTTTGAGCATCCATTGGCGCATTGGTTTGCGGACAACTGGATAACCACCACGCTCAGAGGTTCCGTCAGGAAGAACTTCTTCGTTGGCGATAGCTGTTCCCAATTCTTCAACCCAGTTTACTGGCACTTCAGCTTCATAAGCCAAACCTTTTTCGTAAAGCTTAGTGAAAATCCATTGCGTCCACTTGTAGTAGTTTGGATCTGTAGTATTGACTTCACGGTCCCAGTCGTAAGAGAATCCAAGCGCATTGATTTGGCGTTTGAAGTTGGCGATGTTTTCCGCTGTGAATTCCGCTGGGTCATTTCCTGTATCCATAGCGTATTGCTCTGCAGGCAAACCAAAAGCATCCCATCCCATTGGGTGAAGGACATTGTAACCTTGGGCGCGTTTGAAACGGCTGAGGATATCAGTTGCTGTGTAGCCTTCTGGGTGTCCTACATGAAGACCCGCTCCAGATGGGTAAGGGAACATGTCAAGTGCATAAAACTTAGGTTTTGAAGCATCTGTTCCTGTCTTAAAAGTATGATGGTCAGCCCAGTATTTTTGCCACTTTGGCTCGATTTCTTTATGATTGTAAAAACTCATGCTGTCTCTCCAATTTTCGTGATGCTCCTATTATACCATTTTTAGGGGATTTTTAAAGGTTCTATCCATCAAAAAGAGGCTGGGACAAAAGTCCTAGCCTCTCCATTGTCTTTGGATTATCGAGCAAGACGCAGTGGTTGAGTGGGCTCTACCACACTGATTTCATCAACTTTTACAGCCCTACTCAACTGTGCGGAGGTGAGACGACGAAATCGAATTCTAACGAATTACCGATTTCTGTCCCACTCTCTTCCCTGTTCAATAGCAATTGTTCTTGAATTCCTAGTCTTCTACGTGACTTTCTAGTTCTTTTTGAGCTTTCTTATTGGATTCTTCTTTTTCTTTCTTCCATTGTTCACGCGCTTCATCGTACTCTTTGGCTGTCAAGACTTTGTCTTGCAATTCCAAGTACTTGTAGTTGAAGGTTTGACCCTTGTGTCCTGTCCAAGCAAAGGCAGCTGTGTACGGAACTGTCTTACGCACACCTGGAGAGGCACCATCTGAATGAATCGGAATCAAGAGGGCACTATCTGTCAACCAAGCCTGAGCCTTAGCATATTTTTTATAGCGGTCATTGACATCTTTTGTTTCATTATGTGCATCTTCAATCAATTGATCGTATTCATCAAAACCAGCTTCTTTAGCAGCTGCGTTATTAGTACCAGCATCAAATCCGAAGTAAGAATTTGCATTTTCACCATTCTTAGAGTTTGTGATATCTAGGTAAGAAGATGGATCGGTATAGTCTGGTCCCCAACCCAAGTTGTTGTTCAAATCCCAGTCTTGTTGAGAAGCATTTTCAGCAAAGTAGGTCACTCGATTAAGATCGTCCTCAGATACCATGTTCAAGTCGATGATGACATTTTCTGCTCCTAGGGTAGATTCGATCGACTGTTTAAAGGATTGAGCTTGCTTGACTCCTTCTGTATAGGTTGATGAAACAGGGAGGTCCAAATGAATCGGGAACTCTACTCCTTGGGCCTGAAGAGCTTCTTTAGCCTTAGCAAACTCTTCCTTGGCCTTGGTTGGATTGTAAAGGGTATCTTTTCCATCTTCGACAGAAACACCTTTCCATTCATCACCATATTCTTCTAAGTTTTTCTCTACAGACTCACCGAAATCTTTGCCATCAATTTGAACAAAGTTTGGAGGAGTGAAGGTGTTGCGGATGACCTTGTCTGCAGATGCTTCCCCATTGGCTTGCGCTACATAAGACTGGCGATTAAACGCAAACATAATGGCTTGACGGAAGTCTTTATTTAAGATTGCTTTCTTAGTTGAGCTCTTTTGGACATCCGTAGTTTTAGTCGTAATCTCATAAGCTTGACGGTCAATATTGAAGGACAAGTTATAAGTAGAGGATCCTTGATCACTGAAGACGATGTCATCTTTGTGTTTCTTCTCTACACTCTTATAGTTAGAACCATTTGGGAAGACACGAGCAATGGTATAGTCTCCGTTATCAAATCCACGGATCAAAGATTCTGAATCCTGTCCATCATAATAGGTCAGCTTAACCTTAGAAATTTTTACATTATCAGCATCCCAATAAGTTGGGTTCTTTTCAAGCGTCACAACAGATTTAGATGTGATGGCTTTGATCAAATAAGGGCCACAATAAAGAATACTAGAAGGGTTCGTGCCTTGACCGTAGCCATCTCCCTTAGAATCTAAGAATTCTTTATTGACTGGCATCAAAATGCCCATGGTGGTTTTTGAATTCCAGAAACTTTCTGGTTGGTTCAAGGTGTATTGAACCGTATAGTCATCTACAGCTTTGATACCAACTGTTGAGAAGTCTTTGGTTTTCCCTGAGACATAATCATCCAACCCTTTGATAGATTGTTGGACAAGATAGAGGGCCGAAGATTTCTTGTCCGCTGCGTGCTGAAGCCCCGTCACAAAGTCTTGGGCCTTAACTTCTCCGAATTCTTCCCCTTCAGCGGTCACCCATTTAACCCCTTTACGAAGTTTATAGGTATAAGTCAGACCATCTTTTGAAACAGTCCAATCCTTAGCAAGAGATGGGATTAAGTTGCCGTATTTATCAACTTCTAATAAGCCATCCACAGCATTTCCTGTAAATTCTGAGGTTGACTTCTTGTTAGAGAGTGAATAATCCAAAGTATCCGGATCTTGCGTATAGACATAACTAAAGACCTGGTTGTCTGAACTTGAAGATTTCCCTCCTTGTGAGCAGGCTACCAGTGCGCTTACAGACAAGAGCAGAGCGCCGGTGGCTAAGAGTAGCTTCCCTTTTTTCATATGGATCACCTCTGTATAAAATGTTATTCTTCATATTAAATTATAGCACTTTGTAGAAAAATGTAAACGCTTTTACTGCGAAATTATTCTCTTTCTTCTTTCTTTTTTCTTTTTTCACTTTCTTCTATTTCTAGATTTTTTCCGTTTTGATCCCTGGTCTGTATGATATAATGGAATCTATGAATTATGGGAGACATTTACACAAACGACTAAAACACGGCCTCTTGTCCCTTCTTATAGGAGTCTTGACATTAGGCCCTATCTCTACTGCCTTTGCGGACGACATCTACCAGCAAGAAGATGTCATGAAAATCGCAGCCGATGCTGGACTGGTATTGGACGATTTTTACAAGCCCAAGGCTGACATCGTCATCGATGCCAATACTGGAGCCATCCTCTATGGGGACAATATCGACACGGTCCGGGACTCAGGAAGCATGGCCAAACTCATGAGTGCTTACGTGGTTTTTCGAGCCCTCAAAGAAGGGAAGATCACGTACGATACCGTGGTTACAGCAACTGCGTCAGACCAAGCCATTTCGGAAAACAATCTGTTAAGTAACTCACCGATTGTAGCTGGCGTAGACTACAAAGTATCTGAATTGATTAAGATGCTCTTTGTTCCCTCTTCCAGCGCGGCTGTGATCATGCTAGCTAATCTTGTCACAGACAACGATCCCGATAAGTTTTTGGATCTAATGAATCAGTACGCGCAAGAAATGGGGATGACAAATACCAAATGGAATAACCCGAACGGGGCGATGATTTCCGTCTTACAGGGCTATTACAATCCACAGCACCACGACTTGAACGCTAATAATGAGATTACAGCGCGAGACATGTCTATTTTGGCATATCACATCGTGAATGACCTGCCAGAGATGTTGGAATACACAAAGCAAGCCCACACAACTATTATGCCAGGCACTCCGTATGAGCAAAGCTATGACAATTACAACACTTCCCTCGAAGGTGGAAAGTTTGAACTCAAGGGAACAGATGGACTCAAGACAGGATCCAGCCCAACTGCTGACTACAACTACACCGCAACAACCAAGCGGGGGAAACAGCGGATCATCGAAGTCATCCTAGGCGTTGGAAACTACGATGTCGAGATCGCTGAAAGCTACCGCAATCAAATCGGGAATACCTTAGCTGAGAAAATGTTTGCGGATTACCAATACAAAAAAGTGCTCTCTGCAGGTCAACACACGATCGACGGAAAGACTGTAGACTTGAAGCAAGACTTCTATGCAACCGTTAAAAAAGGCACGAAGCCAGCAATTAAACTAGAAGACAACCGCCTAGTCGTCCAAAACGGCTTGAAGCAGGTTTCTCCAAGCATTAAAGCAGGGATAGCCGTGAGTGAATCTAAAGCAACAAACTCTAGCAGAAAACCTAAGGGACTAGATATCATGTGGCTCTTCTGCTTCTTGCCAGCCGGAATCTTATACCTGATCTTTAAACAAACCGATCCAAAAAGAAGAAAATAGAACAAGAACTCCCATGCCTGTTGGCAATGGGAGTTCTTGTTTTGCGTTCTATATAAATAACCGATCTTTGTTTAGCCTAAAGACTTGACATAAGCATCTACTGCTACAATAGCTTGAGCAATATCAGAAGCTTGTACCTTGAATGGCATTTGATGGATGGTTTCTCCCTCAATGGTTGCTTGTTGGCCAACCTTGAGAAGATCTTCGTAACTTGCATTTTCAAGATGCATTTCTTTCAGAGTCGTTGGCATACCGATTTGTTGATAGAAACGAATGTATTTGTTCAATTCTTCTTTTGGACGGTTTTCCAAGAACAATTGAACCAAGGTTCCATAAGCTACTTTTTCACCGTGTGTCAAATGGTGGATATCCCCAGTAAGGGCCGTAAAGCCATTATGGATAGCGTGAGCAGCAGCCAACCCACCACTTTCAAACCCAATCCCACTGAGAAGGGTATTGGCTTCAATGATGTTTTCAAGAGCAGGAGTTACCACTTTAGCTTCACAAGCAGCCATAGCTTGGAGACCATCAGCAAATAAGATTTCTTCACAACGTTGTGCAATCGCGACACCCGCTAGAGTTTGGTGTTGCCCTAACATGGTTTTTCCATTGGCTTGCATGACCGCACGCGCTTCGACCCAAGTCGCTAACCCATCTGCGATACCAGAAGCCAGCAAACGTTTTGGTGCTTGAGAGATCACTTTACTATCCACCAAGACCAATTCTGGATTTTTAGAATAGAAGATATAGCGAGCAAAGGCTCCTTCATCCGTGTAGATAACTGACAAGGCTGAGACTGGAGCATCTGTCGAGGCAATGGTCGGAGCAATGACAACTGGTGATTGTAAAAGATCTGCAATAGCTTTTGCACTGTCGATGGTCTTTCCTCCACCAAGTCCAATAACCAAATCACAGCCATTTTCTTCTGCCAGACTGACCACACGATTGATTTCATTATCAGAAGCTTCACCATTGAAGAACACTGGCAAGACTGTAAAGCCATACCGGAGGAGATACTTTTCAAAACGTTCTCCTACAATATCATAGACCACTGAATCACAGAGTAAAACGGGATGACTCCCCAGCTCTAAAATAGGTTTTGCATTTTCAAATAAAGCATTCTCACCTTGTATGTAACGAGATGGACTTGCAAAATTTCTCATACACTCCTCCTTTATCAAATTGTAGTCTTTTGATGAACGGCTGACCAATCTGCCTCGAAGTCATCTACTGCTTTTGCAATAGAAGGCATTCCAAAAGCTGCTTCAAAGACATCTGCCCCTGCCGTAATTGCTTGTGTTCCTTCTTTAAATGCTCTATTAACTTGAGCCACATTTTTAAAGGAAGCTGCTAGAATTTTGCTTGATGAATGATTACGCTCTATGGCACTCGCTAACTGAGAAATAACCTGAGCTGAATCAATGTTTAAGTTTTCCATACGATTGTAATAAGGTGCTAAATAGTCGGCTCCTGCTTCAATCGCTAACAGTCCTTGAAAAACAGTATAGATTGCTGTTGCAGTAATTTTGTAACCCTCTGCTTTTAACACTTTAATTGCAGCAAGTCCTTCAGGTGTAACTGGGACTTTAATATAGGTATTTTCATCGCATTGTTCGCGAATTTTAGCCGCATCTTTTAAAATTCCTTCATAATCTTTTGCGACAACTTGAACATGGATGGAAGGAGATCCTCCGATGATTTCCCGCACCTTATGGATACGATCAAAAAAATCAATGTCCCCTTCTTTTTTGGCAATTGTTGGGTTCGAAGTTACCCCAGCAAGGGGTAACACTCGCGCCCATTTTTTTATCTCATCTAAATTTAAAGTATCAAGCATAAATTCCATATACATACCTCTTTACTATAGAGTATGCTCTGTCCGTCCAATAATATCATCTTGTGTAGCTCTTGATAGTACATTGAAGAAAGCTGAGTAGCCTGCAACACGTACAATTAAGTCACGGTGTTTTTCCGGATGTTTTTGAGCGTCTAATAATGTTTCTCTAGAAACCACATTGTATTGAATATGGTATCCATGTAGACGATTAAAGAACGTACGGAGTAAAGCAATAAGTTTTAATTTATCTTCTTCTTTGGCTAAAGTTTGTGGGTTTACTTTTTGGTTCAGTAGAACACCACCAACAATTTCATCTGTTGGTAATTTGGAAACAGATTTTAGAACAGACGTTGGGCCATGTTGGTCCATATTGTGGGATGGAGAACATCCTTCTGCTAGCGGAGTTCCAGCATTACGACCATCCGGAGTAGCTAATGTTCCGCGGCCTTGTCCTACATTGGCTGAAATAGAAGATGTACCAGAGTAACGAATTCCTCCAATAGGTCCTCGTCCATATCGAGTATTTGGATATTTAGCAATTTCATCCACATAAATATCGTATGCTTCTCGAACTAAACTGTCCGCATAGTCATCATCGTTTCCATACTTCGGTGCATCATGGATAAGCATCTCTTGGATTTCTTTTCCACGTTCGCCAGCATAATCTGTTTCCAGAGCATGCCATAGTTCTTGTGGCGTTAAGCGCCCTTCTTCGAATACGAGTTTCTTGATTGCTGCAAGTGAATCGGATAAGTTTGCAATACCCACTTGTAAACCAGAAATATAATCGTAGACAGCTCCACCTTCTTTTAGGTGTTTTCCACGTCCAATACAGTCATCTGTCAAAGCTGAACAGAGGATATCTGGCACTTCTCTTTCAAGAGATAGGTCGATAGAGTTTTCTACAATCACACTCATGCGGGTTAAGTGGCGCAAAGTCTTGTCCCAAGCCGTTTGCAATTCATCGAAGCTCTTCATGTCTTTAAAATGACCAAAGCTTGGTGCAAAGCGCTTGCCAGAAGCAGGATCGATTCCGTCATTCATCGTAATGAGCAAAACTTTAGGGAAGTTCATATAACTCATACCTGTACAGCGATATCCCCATTTACCTGGAACAGCTGTTTCTACACAACCAATTGCACTGTAATCATAAGCATCTTCTTCAAGAACACCTTTTGAAATAAAGGATGGAATAATGATCTCATCATTATTGAAAGCAGGCATACCGAATCCGAGCTTCATAACCTCAATACATTCGTTCATGAAGCGGGCATCCAAACCAGCATGGTAACGAACAGTTAAGTTTGGTTGCGGAAGGTGAGTTTGAGCAACAGACTTCAACACTAAATAAGACAGTGGGTTGACGGCATCTTTCTTATCACGCGTTTGCCCACCAATCGTAACGTTTTGATAAAGCGGACTCCCCGCAGATGAGAAGGTATGTGCTTGACTACGTACTTTGTTAATTGTAATAGTCTTAATCCAAAGGTTGGTCAAGCGTTCAACAATACTCTCTTCAGTTTCCCGTCCACTTTCCAAATCAGCTTTAACGTATGGATACATATATTGGTCAAAACGACCATATGAAAGTGAGTGTCCATTTGATTCAATCTGAAGAATACATTGAATAAACCAAACAGACTGGACAGCCTCTGCAAATGTACTTGCAGGCTCGTATGGAACTTTTGAGCAAATCTCTGCAATTTCAAGCAATTCCTTCTTACGTTCAGGAGTTGCTGTCTCAGCAAGTTGTTTAGCAAGTTCCACAAATCGTTGAGCATAAGCCTTAACAGCATCAATTACGATAAAGATAGAATCATAAAAATGGTATTTGTCAATACTAGCTGGATCCGTTAGGTCAAGAGCCGCCTTAGCTTGACGGGCTCTTTCTTCAAAACCTTTCAAACCATATTGCAATAATTTTTGATAATTTACTGCTAAGTGGGCATCTCCTGAATTCATCTTCCCTTCCATACCGAAGAATCCTGTTTCCATATAGACAGAAACTTCTTCAGGTAGAAGAGCTCCAGCTCTTGCACGTAAGTTATTATTTTCCCAGAATGGTGCGATACTACGGAGTTGTTCTTTCGTTTCTTCCGTAATATAGAAGACATCACCATCCCGCTTTTCAAAAAGATCCAATTCCTTAAGAACGAACTCTAAAGTATATTCTGGGAAAATTGGAGCATCTTTATTAGAGGACGCTTGGTTTCCAGCAATCATGGATTCATCCTCAATATAGATTGTCATATTTTCAAGAATCTCTTTCAACATATAGGCACGTTTAAGAACATTTGGTTGTTCCTTATAACGATCATATGCCCTAGTTGCAAGAACAGCACGTTCAGCATCGATGTAAGGCTTCTTATTTAAGACATCTTCACGATACTTATTCATGCGTTCAGTGAGGCTTCCAAAATATTCTGTTTTAATGCTTGTACTTGCTACTTCCACTTGTTTCATTTTTTCAAAACCTTTCTTTTGAAATTATTTTGTTTTCTTTCGTAACTATAGTAGCATTAAATTTTACGAATTTCAATGAATTATGGATTATACATATAAATTCTATTCTAGTCGCACATCTGTGCATTCCTGATAGACGCACTATTTTTCAGCTTGTAATTCATTGTTATAGGCAAGATTATCTTGGAATTTGAAGAATGGGAAATATACGACAGTCGAGGTCACAAGAACAAGAACTTGAACGAAAGCACCTTGCCAACCTCCAACCATAAATCCAGAAATAATGGCTGGTGTACTCCAAGGAAGGGTCACACCTGAGAATGGTTGCATAAATCCAATAGCAATTGAAGAATAGACAATTATCGCTGCTAAAATTGGAACGATAATGAATGGAAGGAACATCACTGGGTTCATTACAATTGGGAAACCGAATACGACCGGTTCATTAACATTGAAGATTGCAGGAAAAGCTGCAACTTTCCCGAGTGCTTTATATTGTTTTGACTTAGCAGCAAATAACATGGCAATAACCAATCCAAAGGTTATACCTGATCCAGACAAAATAAGGAAGCTATCTAAAAATTGTTGGGTGACAATGTGTGCACCATTTTCAACGGATAGCTTCCCAGCTGCCAACATGGATTTATTGGCATCTAGGTTAGAAAGTAATAAGGCTGTTACTACACCGTTGACAACTGATTGTCCATGCACACCAAACCACCAGAGGAATGAAATAAAGAAGGCAATCCCAATCGCTCCATAAAGTGATCCTGTTAGACCTTGTAGAGGAACCTGAATGACATCATAAATCATTTCAATGAAGGTACCGCCGTTTGTTACTACTTTTGATACGATATACACAATCATTGATAGTAAGAAAATCACGAAAGCAGGAATCATCGCTTCAAATTGTTTGGCAATAGCTTGAGGTACTTGTTCTGGCATTTTTATAACAATGTGTCTTTGGATAAACACTGTATAAATTGCACCTACTACCAGACCAATAATAATGGCACCGATAATCCCTTGACCACCAAACCATACTTTTGCAATGGCATCGCCAATCGGTTCTCCCTTAGCTGGTACATAAGATGATTTTAACAAGATAAAGAATGAAGACAGGGACAAAACTCCCGCTGGCAAGGGTTCTACTCCACTGTTTTTAGCATAAGAATACCCAATGGAGAAGCAAGAAATTAAGCCCATGATGGCGAATGTCCCTGAATAAACTTGCATAAATGGCTCTGTCCATGTATCGCCAAATACACTAGCAATGGCTTGGTTAAGGCCTTCAAATGGTAATTGCCCAATAATCAGAAACAAACTACCAACTACGGTTAATGGGAGGATCGCTAACATCCCATCTTTAAGAGCAATGATTCCTTTCATATTTACAAAACGCATGATTGGAGCGATAATTTTCTGAGAATTAAAATTAGACATGGGAAGCCTCCTTATTTTTCTCCTAGCAATTCTAGAGCTAGATTTAGTACTTTCTTACCATCTAACATCCCATAATCTGCCATGGGAATGACAGCAATAGGGATATGGTTTGCCTCACAAATCGCTTTCGATTTATCCAAAGTATAAGCTACTTGAGGCCCTAACAAAGCAACATCTATTTCTGGGGCAAAATCTGCTAATTTCGCTTGAGAATAGGCCTCAATTTCAGCATCAATACCTAATTCCTGAGCTGCTACCTTCATATTATTTACCAACATTCCTGTTGAAAATCCTGCCGCACAAAACAATCCAATTTTCATCTTCTTTTCCTCCTTATTGTTTCGCTGAAAGTTCTTTACGTAAGTCAATCATTTCTTTGATCAAGTTAATCTCTGTGATTGAAGTCATTAAGTGATCTTGTGAGTGCACAAACAAAGCTGTAATCTCTGTCTTTGTCCCACCTGCTTCCTGGGCTAAAAATTTTGTTTGCAAGTTATGCGCTTCTAGCAATGCTGCATCTGCTTTTGAAATTTCATCTTCAGAAGAAGTAAAATCTCCCTCCTTAGCGTATGATAAGGCTTGGTAAATATGCTGTTTGGCATCACCCGCATTTAAAATTAAGCCCATAATAATTTGGTCTGCAACAATTATTTCCATGTGCACTACACTCCTTTGTCAATCTAATGAAAGCGCTTTTTCTACAGTCAATATACCATTTATATTTTTGCCGGTCAATAAAAATCACAACATTTGATTATTATTTTTAAGTTTTGCACATTTGTGCTATTTACCTCAAAAAAATAAGGACTGCATCCTTGCCGTCCTATTTTTTTGTAAATTGCTGATCACCATCTAATTCTAAAACCTTTAGGATAGTTGCTTCATCTGTGACTAAATGATTGATGTAGTTGGCTTTCAAAACAGATAAAATTGCTTTTGCTTTTTGATCTCCATACGCCAAAGATACAGTGTTTGGAACCTTTCTCAAGTCCTCCAATGTGATAGAGATTGTTCTTTCCTGTAATTCAGGATAAACTGGAGTTCCTTCTTGATCAAAGAAACGGCAGCATACTTCTCCTACAGCATGTTCTGTCTCCAATTTCTTAAAATCATTTGATGTCAGCATATCAAACCACTGAGGATTCTTGCTATCTGCATAGCCACCAATCCCTACAGCCGCAACATCCAAACAACGCCAACTAGCTTTCAAATCCTCAAAATACTTAGAAGATAAGATGCCTTCCGTCACCTCAGAATTTTCTTGAATGACACTCGCGTTTATAAAATGACATTCCCCATGAAATTTACTCGCCATACTGTAGATCAGCGTATTGACATGGTAGCGAGCATGAATATGACTGGGACCTCCAGCTAGGGGATAAAACTGAACACCATCCAAGCGCTTCGTTCCAACTTGTTCTACCATTAATCTGAGAGACTTGCCCCATGAAAATCCGACTGTCATTCCATCTTCAATCAAATTACGAAGCATGACCGCACTTGCTTGCGCCAGTCGCTTTTCAAGGCTTTCTCGAGGCTCATCAACTAGATTCGGTATAATCTCGATAGCTTTTAAGCCATATTTTTGTTTGATATAATTTTCTAAATGGAAGAGGCGAGTATCAAAGTTTTCAATTTCAATTTTTACTACGCCCTCTTTCTTGGCCTCTGCTAGCATTCTGCTAACAGTTGTACGGTAGATTCCAGTTTCTGCTGCGATTTGCGATTGACTTTTGTCTTCAACATAGTATAGGTAGGCTAATTTAGCAAGTAACTTTTTCCGTTCATCTTTCAATTGGCGTCTCCTTCTTATACTAAAGTTAAAATCGTTTGCGAATCCTCAAGTTTTTCTTTCGCTTCTTGAGATATATTCTTATCTGTTATGACTCTCGAAACTTGTGAAAGTGCAAATCGTCTGACAGTTCCACATTTCCCAAATTTACTTGAATCTGTTAAGACAATCACTTCTTTAGAAACATCGGACATAGCTTGAACAACTTCACTTCTCATCATATCTTTCCCAGTAAAGCCAAGTTCATCATCATATCCGTCAACCCCTACAAAAGCAAAGGGAACTCTAAACGAGCGGATTAATTCTTTCAAAAGCGGACCTACAGTCACTCTCGATTCTTTTTGAAATTCACCACCAAGTAGGATGATTTTACAAGAATCATATTCCTGAATATAATCTGCAATAAAGTAAGAATTTGTCACAATCTTGACATTCTTTTTTGTTTGGCAAATTTCTTCTGCTAGCAAGGCACATGTAGAGCCCGATTCAATCAAAACCGTGTCGTTATCCTTAATTAATTTAGCAGCTTCCCTGGCTATTCTTTTCTTGGTATCATATTGAAAGGACAATCGAACATTGATATCATCTCCACTATTTAAAACAGCATAGCCGTGTTCTCTATGCAATAATCCTTTGGATTCTAGCTTGTCCAAATCCTTTCGAATGGTCACTTTAGAGACTTGTAATTTCTCAGACAAGCTATTAACATCAATCTTTTCAAATTCCGATACTAATTTCAATATTTCATCTAAACGTTGCATTGTTTTTACCTCTTCTCTATTTTAGCAAATTTTCGAGTGAATTCAAAACAAAATAAACTTTCGTTCGTAATTGAATTAGTTTCTTAAATAATGTATAATGGACTTACTAGATTGATAGGAGAGCAAAAATATGGAACAAAATCGTGGCATAATCTTTAATATCCAACACTTTAGTATCCATGATGGCCCTGGAATCCGAACTACTGTATTTCTAAAAGGATGTCCCCTGCGTTGTCCATGGTGCTCCAATCCTGAATCCCAGCGTGCAAATCCTGAAAAAATGTTGGATGCTGTTACTAAAAAGGAAACCATCACAGGAGAAGAAAAAACAGTTACAGAAATCATAGATGATGTCTTAAAAGACGTTGACTTCTATGAAGAATCTGGTGGTGGCCTTACCCTGTCTGGTGGAGAAATCTTCGCTCAATTTGAATTTGCCAAAGCAATCTTAAAAGCTGCGAAAGAAGTTGGACTTCATACTGCAATCGAAACGACAGCTTTTGTTGAACATGAGAAATTTGTCGATCTCATTCAGTATGTTGATTTTATTTATACAGACCTTAAACATTACAATACACTTAAACATAAGAAGGTTGTCGGAGTCAACAATCATCTGATTATTAAAAATATTCATTATGCCTTTGCTCAAAACAAAACAATCGTTTTACGTATCCCAGTCATCCCTAATTTCAACGACTCTTTAAATGATGCTGAAGAATTTGCTTCTCTTTTTAATTCTCTCGATATCGATGAAGTACAACTTCTCCCATTTCACCAGTTTGGAGAAAACAAATACAAGCTTTTAGGACGTCGCTATGAAATGGAAGGAATAAAAGCCCTGCATCCAGAAGATTTATATGACTACCAGCAAGTTTTTTTAGATCATGACATTCACTGTTATTTCTAATCCACTCAAAAATCCCCAAAGCTAGTTTCAGTAGATTGAAACTTGGCTTTGGGGATTTCTTATTCTTTCACGAGCATCGAGAAAATCAAATTGCTTAATTGAAGTCGAGACTACTTCCTTTGGAAAAAAGATAAATCAATTGGCATTCATGGAATGCGGCATTGATTTCCTATTTTTCTGCAGGAAGTTTCGGTAAACCGAATCGTCTCTCCTATCTTAATTTACCAAATAATCACACGGTCTTCTGGGGCGCGCCACATGCCGTCACCTTCTTTGACATCAAAGGTTTCAAAGAATTCGTCAAAGTTTGGTAATTGGACATTGGTACGGAGTTTTCCTGGTGCGTGGACATCGACACTTGCGAGAAGTTGCATGTACTCTGTCCGAGCTTTCATGCGCCAGATGCGAGCAAAGTTGGTGAAGAATTCTTCTGCTGAGAAATCTTCCTCTTTCTTAGCCGCTTCAAGGGCTGCAGCGATCCCTCCGAGGTCTGCCACGTTTTCAGAAACGGTCAATTTCCCGTTAATCTTGGCACCGTATGAGTCTTGACCTTCGAACTGATCGATAACTTTTTGCGTGCGAGCAGTAAAGGCTTCATAATCTTCTGGCTTCCACCAGTCTTTCAAGCTACCGTGCTCGTCAAAGGAAGCACCATTGGTGTCAAAGGCGTGGGAGATTTCATGGGCAATGACTGCACCGATTCCGCCGTAGTTGGCTGATGACGATTGGTGAAGGTCATAGAATGGTGCTTGCAGAATTGCTGCCGGGAAGACGATTTGGTTTTGTTGCGGATCATAGTAGGCATTGACCATATTAGCTGGCATGTGCCACTCGCTTCGATCAACCGGTTGGTTCCACTTGCTCCAAGTATGGGCAATGGAAATTTGAGCCAATTTTTGAGCATTTTCCACCAAGGTCTTGTTCTCGTCGATGATCTTTTTGGCATACGTTTCTGGTAATTTTTCAGGGTAGCCAATATGCGGTGTGATGACATTGAGTTTGACAATGGCTTTTTCGCGAGTCTCAGGAGCGAGCCAGTCCGCTTTTTCTAAGCGATCCTTGTAAACCTCAATCATGGTCGCTACTTTATGCTCTACGTCTGCTTTCGCTTCTGGTGAGAATTTTTCGCCCGCATACCAGAGTCCAAGCGCTTGGCTATAAGGCCCTTCCGCCAAGGCCAGAGCGGCTTTTTCTTTCGGACGTGCTTCTGGTGTCCCTGTAATCGTACGGCTATACTCACCAGATAAGACACGGATTTCTTCAGTCAAGAAAGACGTCCAAGAAAGAGCTGCACTGAGTTTCAACTTGGCATGAAGGATTTCCCAGTTGGCTGCTGAGTAGAATTTTGGCGCAAATTCCTTCCAGAAGCGCTCTTCTGGAACAATGATAGTATCTGGCGTTTGCCCGATCACTTCTGTAAAGAAGGTATCGAGTGGCAATTCTGGAACCAAGGCCTTGAAATCTGCCCACTCATAAGGATGGTAGAGTTTGTTGTACTCGGATTTTTCTTCGTTTGACAAGACATATTTGGCCAATTCTGCATCGGCCGCAATCACCTTATCCAGGATATCTTTGATTTCTTCCTCTGAGAAATCAAATTTTGCCAAGAGCTTTTCAACCATTTGACGCCAAACAGCCAATAACTCTGGGCCTTTTTCATTGCCTTCTTCATAGTAGGTCGTATCAGGCAAGATCAAACCGAGTGCTTCTCCCCACAAGACATTCATTTGGGCATTCATAAAGTCTGGTGACACGCTAAATGGCATGAGATTTGGTTTGCCAGCTAGCTCATAGGTCCCCAACTTACTGGTATAGTCTTCAAAAGAAGACAAGGCCTTGATTTCATTGATCAAGGGCATAGCTGGAGCCACACCAGCTGCTTCTCGCGCATCAAAATCTGCCACCATCTTGTGGTATTTGACAAAGTTTTGGAGAATACTGTCTTCTGGCAGCTCTTCTCCTCGTTGCCATTTTCCGGTAATATCCAACATCAAGTTTTCGATCTCTTGGATCAAGTCCATAAAACCACCGGTTGACGGTTTGTCATCTGGAATCACAGCTGTCTCAGCCCATTTCCCGTTGACGTAATCATAAAAATCATCTTGTAAACGTACCATGATCTTCTCACTTTCAATCTTTTGTAATAACCTTATCAAAAATAGGTCTATTTTTCAATGATTACAAGTGAGTTAATCTAAATTATTTAAAAAAATTAACTTGACTTAATTTTTTAATTTATGTATATTAATGGTAAAGGAGAAAAATCATGATTCAAATTGAACATCTAAGTGTTGCTTACCAGCAAACACTGGCCTTGGAGAATCTTTCTCTCACCATCCAGGGTCCAACCATCCTAGGAATTCTTGGACCCAACGGAGCTGGAAAATCAACCTTGATCAAGGCTATGCTAGGACTTCTCCCTCATTCGGGAAAAGTCCTACTCGATCAAAAAGATCTCGACCAAGTTCTTCAACGAGTGGCCTACGTCGAACAAAAGACAGCTATTGATTTCCACTTCCCCATCACGGTGCGAGAGTGTGTCTCACTGGGCCTCTACCCCCATCTTTCTATCTTCAAGCGAAAAAGCAAAGAGGATCTCCAAAAGGTGGAAGATGCCTTAAAACTTGTCAATCTCCTTGATCTCGCGGATCGCCAGATTGGCCAACTCTCGGGAGGGCAATTCCAACGGGTCCTAATCGCCCGCTGCTTGGTCCAAGAAGCAGATGTCATCTTTTTGGATGAGCCCTTCGCTGGAATTGACTCTGTTAGCGAGGACATCATCATGCAGACACTCCAAACCCTGAAAAAGGAAGGCAAGACCATCCTGATCGTCCATCACGATCTCAGCAAGGTTCCAGCTTACTTTGACCAAGTCCTCCTCCTTCATCGCAAACTGATTGCTTTTGGGAAAACAGAGGAAACCTTTACCAAAGAGAATCTGCATGCAGCCTACGGGCATGAACTCTTTATAGGAGGTGAAATCAGATGATTGCAGAATTTATCGATGGATTACAACAATTTCATTTCCTCCAAAACGCTCTCATTACAGCTATTGCCATCGGGATCGTCGCCGGTGCGGTCGGATGTTTCATCATTCTGCGAGGCTTGTCTCTCATGGGGGACGCTATTTCGCACGCAGTCCTTCCAGGGGTGGCTTTGTCCTTTATCTTAGGTATCAACTTTTTTATTGGCGCCATCATCTTTGGCCTCTTAGCTTCCATCCTGATCACCTATATCAAGAGCAACTCCATCATCAAGAGCGACACTGCGATTGGGATTACCTTTTCTTCTTTCCTCGCCTTAGGGGTCATCTTGATTGGAGTCGCTAAAAGTTCCACTGACCTCTTCCACATCCTCTTTGGGAATATCTTGGCCGTGCAAGACCAGGATATGTGGATGACCATTGGTATTGGTGTGGCTGTCTTACTGGCGATTTGCCTGCTCTTTCGACCCTTGCTACTTACTTCCTTCGACCCTGTCCTCGCTCAATCCATGGGCGTTCGGGTCAAGGTCTATCACTACCTTCTCATGGTGCTCTTGACCTTGGTTTCTGTCACTGCTATGCAGAGTGTCGGGACCATTCTCATCGTCGCCATGCTCATCACACCTGCTGCGACGGCCTATCTCTATGCCAATAGCCTCTGGTCCATGATGCTCCTTTCATCCGGATTAGGTGCTCTTGCATCCATCCTAGGACTTTTTATTGGTTATAGCTTCAACATCGCTGTCGGATCTTGTATTGTCATCACTTCTGCCGTCTTCTTTCTCATTAGCTTCTTTATCGCTCCCAAGCAGAGAAAGAACAGACATTCCCCTTCGTACTAAGATTAATCTCATAAAGGAGAAAAAAATGAAAAAACTAACTTCCGTCTTAGCCCTCTTTGTGGCTCTCTTATTTGGTTTACTGGCTTGTAGCAAAGACTCTTCTTCCAAGTCCTCATCCGATAAATTGAAAGTGGTCACCACCAACTCCATCCTCGCAGATATGACAAAAAATATCGCTGGAGATAAAATCGAGCTACACAGTATTGTCCCTGTCGGCCAAGATCCCCATGAATACGAACCACTCCCAGAAGATGTCAAAAAAACTTCACAAGCAGACCTCATCTTCTACAACGGCATCAACCTCGAAACGGGTGGCAATGCTTGGTTTACCAAGTTGGTCAAAAATGCTAATAAAGTAGAAAACAAGGACTATTTCGCTGCCAGCGATGGCGTAGAGGTCATCTACCTAGAAGGCCAAAACCAAGCTGGAAAAGAAGACCCTCACGCTTGGCTCAATCTCGAAAACGGGATCATCTATGCTAAAAACATTGCTAAACAATTGATCGCCAAAGATCCAAAAAATAAGGACTTCTACGAAAAAAATCTAGCAGCCTATACTGAAAAACTGAGCAAGCTGGATCAAGAAGCCAAGCAAGCATTCAATAACATCCCAGCAGAGAAGAAGATGATCGTAACCAGTGAGGGTTGCTTCAAGTACTTCTCCAAAGCCTACGGCGTCCCATCTGCCTATATCTGGGAAATCAACACTGAAGAAGAAGGGACACCTGAACAAATCAAAACGCTGCTAGAGAAATTGCGTCAAACCAAAGTACCGTCCCTCTTTGTCGAATCCAGTGTCGATGAGCGTCCTATGAAAACTGTGTCTAAGGATAGCAATATCCCTATCTTTGCAAAGATCTTTACTGACTCGATCGCCAAAGAAGGCGAAGAAGGCGACAGCTACTACAGCATGATGAAATGGAATTTGGAGAAAATCGCAGAAGGTTTGAACAAATAAGATTCCAAACTGATTAGATTCTCAAACAAATCAGTGGCTCTTCCCCCTTCATTAATGTACAATGAAAAGAAAAAAGGAGTCTTTGCTATGACAACATTTTTAGGAAACCCTGTTACCTTTACCGGATCTCAACTTCAAGTTGGCGATACTGCTCATGACTTTTCACTGACTACACCAAACTTAGAGAAAAAATCTTTGGCTGATTTTGCTGGGAAGAAAAAAGTCCTCAGCGTGATCCCATCTATTGACACAGGTATCTGTTCCACCCAAACACGTCACTTCAACCAGGCCCTCTCTGACATGGAGGACACTGTGGTCTTGACGGTTTCCGTCGACCTTCCTTTCGCTCAAGGTAAATGGTGTGCTGCTGAAGGGATCGAAAATGCCATCATGCTCTCAGACTACTTCGACCATTCCTTCGGAAAAGCCTATGGCCTCTTGATCAATGAATGGCATTTGCTCGCACGCGCTGTCTTGGTCCTAGATGCGGACAACAAGGTCACTTACGTCGAATACCTAGACAACATCAACAGCGAACCCAATTACGACGCGGCAATCGAAGCCGTCAAAGCACTTGATTAAATAAAAAAGAGGTCTACGACCTCTTTTTTATATCTACAAAATTCGTTCAGAGACTTTCCTTAAGAGAATTTCTAAGAGTCCTTTTTCTTCAATCCGAAAGAGGACTACTATAAAAACCGATGGAGTCCATTCTGAAGGAGGACTCGCCAGCGTAAGCGTGGGATGCCTCTGAGGAAACTCCGCACACGCTTTGCTACCTGTTGCTTGTAGCTCTTGCCTCCTTGTGCAAAGGTTCCCTTCCGGCTCCAATAGCCCTGCTCTCCACGATCATTCTTCGGAGCTAGATAGCGAACACCTTGCTGATAGAGGACCTTCTTACGAAAAGGTGGATCCCACGATTTGACGGGATCGATATCCAAGTCCTTATGAGTCCGGCCTCTGGCTAAACCATAGTTGAAACTGGCTCCATTGACAATGCCATTTTCAGAAATCTGATTCGGGTCCACTTCGTTGAGAAACTGGCCACCCTGATCCAGGATATACTCAGTATGAAAGTTGAGCAAGACCTTAAAATTCAACTGGGCCTGAGCACGCGATGGGAAGGCGAGCTGGCCGTTTTGATCCACATAGACCTTATTGTGAAGACGAGCCGCCTCATAGGCATCAATCTTAATTCCTTTTGTCTCCTGTAAGTAAGCTTGTAGCGCCTCTTCATCAGTCTGTCCAGTTTTGGCATAATGCTCCCGAATCCACTGGGTCTGGTAGGCAGAGAGCAGATAGCGGAACTGGTGGATCTGGCGTTTTAAGAGCTGATCTCCTGCTTTGCTGGCTAATGAATCCAGAGCAAAAGCTACTTGGACCACTCTTGAAAAAGAAGACCAAAAAGGTGAATGAGGGGGACAATCTGGCCAGAACCGCTTCAGTAAGAAGGCGGTCTCCTCACAGGTTCCCGATAAATCCCGTGGCATGAGACAGAGATGCATAACCCCTTTTAAGAGGGCCTGGGCACGACCTGCCGTCAATCCTTGCAGTTCTCTCTGCCACATCTCTTGGAAAAGAGGGCTGGCAAAGACAAAGACATAGCGGTAACAGTCTTGCCTTCTTGCTTCATCTTCGCAAGACTGCAGTCGTTTTTCTAAGTAGCTGAGACCTCTGGTCGTCCAGCCCAGTTTTTCTAATTCCCGTCGCTTCATCTGCCCCCTCCTTTCCATATTGTTTTCGGTTTATGCTTCTATACTATCATCTTTCGCCCTCCCAGACAATTCCTATCCACTGGCCAAGCCATTTTGCGCTTTTTTTGATATACTAGAAGGAGCGAAGAAAAGAGGACCCTATGACACCAAATAAAGAAGATTACCTCAAGTGCATCTATGAAATCGGCACGCAACATGAAAAAATTAGTAACAAAGAGATTGCGGCCCGGATGCAGGTTTCGCCTCCAGCCGTGACTGAGATGGTCAAGCGAATGATCTCGGAGAATCTCCTCATCAAGGATAAGACCCACGGCTATCTGCTTACCGAGCTCGGCCTTCAAACAGTTTCCGATCTCTTTCGCAAGCACCGATTGATTGAAGTGTTCTTGCTCAAAAAACTGGGCTATACAACTGAAGAAGTCCATGAAGAGGCTGAGGTGCTCGAGCATACTGTCTCCGACCGCTTTATCGATAAACTTGACCAGATGTTAGACACTCCCAAAACCTGCCCCCATGGAGGAACCATTCCACCCAAAGGACAACTCCTCATCGAGGCTTACCAGGACCGTTTGAGTGATGTCAGCGAACTGGGAACCTATCGTTTGCGAAGAGTCCAGGATAGCTTTGAATTGCTGAATTTTTTAGACCAGATCCAACTGAGCATTGGAGATGACATTCTCTTCAAAGGCTACGACGATTACACTGGCCTCTATCAGCTCCAGATCAAAGACCAAGACATCCAGATCAATCATCTGATTGCCCAACAACTTTACATAGAAAAACATGCCCTTTAATCAAGGGCATGTTTGAATGTAGCCAAACTACTTTTTACTTAAGATAGCTGGATAATTTTTAAAATAAGTTCTTCTGTTACTTTGAATTATTAAAGTAAATCCGAAACTTTCCGCCGTGAGAAAAATGCTTGAAACAATAATGTTTCAAGCATTCGGGAGTTTTGAAACCTTAGGTTCAAAACTAAGTCATGGAACTTCGTAGAAGTTCGCTGACGTCCGTACTCACCTAAGGAAAGTTTCTAGGAATACTATTTCTTCAATCCCACATGCTCTTAATCAAGGGCATGTTTTTTTCTTTCTATGGATTTTTCGTATCGAGGATGATAGTCACTGGGCCATCATTGATGAGTTCGATTGCCATATCTGCAGCGAAGACCCCTCGTTTGACAGGGACTTCCTTTTCTAACAAATCATTGAAGTCATCGTAGAGCTGGCTGGCCATCTCTGGATTGGTTGCCCCGATAAAGGCTGGACGATTGCCTTTTTTTGTCTGGGCAAAGAGGGTAAATTGAGAAATCGAGAGGATTTCTCCTTGAATATCCTTGACAGATAAGTTCATCTTCCCTTCTTCATCCGAGAAAATCCGCATTTGGGTGACCTTCCGCACCGCATATTCCAGGTCCTTCTGGTCATCCTCCGGACCCACTCCCACTAAGAGAAGAAGCCCTTCTTGAATCTGACTATAGACTTGACCATCAATGGAAACCGAGGCCCTTTTGACCCGTTGAATCACTAATTTCATCTTATTATCCTATTTATACAATCTATTGGGCATTCACTGCTAAGCTTCAAAGAACATCGACCTCAGTCAAGGTCGTGAGACGAAGACAGTACTCAAGTACGGCAAGGCAAGCTAACCAAGCTATAAAAGAGTTCTAACCATGTTCTACTTGCTTCAAAGAAAATCAACTTCAGACAAGGCAGTGAGACGCAGGCATAACTGTAGTTAGGCCAGTCGAAACTAACGCAGTATGAAGTCGATTTTCGCAGAAGACTAGCCGTTGGTACGCTTAACAGAGTAAACCTCCGGCACACTCTTAATCTTATCCACAACCGTTGTCAACATAGACAGGTTTGGAATCCCGAAGGAAATGTGGATATTGGCAAATTTCATATCTTTGGTTGGTTGGGCATTGACAGTTGAGATCATCTTAGCCGTATTAGAGAGGACTTGAAGGACATCATTGAGAAGGCCTGCACGGTTGAGGCCGTAGATATCGATATGGGCGATGTAATCCTTGGTCGTGTTATTGTCTTCCCACTCGACGTCGATCAAGCGTTGCTCGTAGTTGTCTTGGGCCCGCAGATTCATACAGTCTTGACGGTGAATGGCAACCCCACGTCCTTTGGTAATGTAACCGACAATTGTATCTCCTGGGACGGGATTGCAACACTTAGCAATCCGGATCAAGAGACCAGAAGCCCCTTGGATGACCACGCCACCTTCATGGCGAACCTTGAGGGTGTCTTTTTTGTTTTCAACCTTGACCTCGCCACCTTTGACTAGCTCTTCAGCTTCCGCACGCGCCTTGGCCTTTTCCTCTTCGCGGCGCTCTTCTTCCGTCAAACGGTTAAAGACAGAGATGGCTCCTACTTCTCCAAAACCGATGGCCGCAAATAAGGCATCTTCGGTCTTGTAGCTGGTCTTTTGCAAAACCTTGTCCATGTGCTTCTTGTCCATGAACTTGTTGGCAATCATATCATGCTCATGGAACTGGGCCATGAGCAACTCTCGTCCACGGTTGATCGAGAGTTCCTTGTCTTGGTTCTTAAAGAATTGGCGGATCTTATTGCGGGCCTTGCTGGTCTTGACGATATTGAGCCAGTCACGACTTGGTCCAAATGAATTTGGATTGGTGATGATTTCAACCTGGTCACCCGTTTTCAGCTTAGTAGTCAAAGGAACCATACGGCCATTAACCTTGGCACCAGTCGCTTTTTCCCCGATCTTGGTATGAATCTCATAGGCAAAGTCAATCGGTCCAGAATCCTTTGGAAGAGAACGAACCGCTCCATCTGGAGTAAAGACATAAATCTCTTCAGCCAGATAGTTTTCTTTGACCGTATCGACAAATTCCTTGGCATCATCCGCCTGGTCTTGGAGTTCCATCATCTCCTTGATCCAGTTCATCCCAATAGCCGATTCTTTGCTGTTGACTTGGCCCTTGATTCCTTTCTTATAAGCCCAGTGTGCCGCAACCCCGTACTCAGCAACCTCGTGCATTTCCTTTGTACGGATCTGGAACTCGATGGGACCTTTTGGACCGTAAACAGTGGTATGGATGGACTGGTAACCATTGGCCTTCCGATTGGCGATGTAGTCCTTGAAACGGCCTGGCATCGGCTTCCACAACTCGTGGATATAGCCCAGCATGGCATAGACATCGCTCGGTGATTCCAGGATACAGCGAATGGCAATCAAATCATAGATTTCATCAAAGCGCTTCTTCTTATCCTGCATCTTGCGGTAGATGGAGTAGATATGCTTAGGACGACCATAGATTTTCCCATAGAGGTGGCGTTCTGCCGCATAGGACTCGATCTTTTGGACAACTTCTTCTACCAAGGCTTCCCGCTCGCGACGCTTCTCCTTCATCATATGGGAAATTTTATAGAACTCGACTTCATTCAGATAACGGAAGGATAGATCTTCCAATTCCCACTTGACGCTAGAAATCCCGAGACGGTGGGCTAGCGGTGCATAGATTTCCATGGTTTCCTGGGAAATCCGTTCTTGCTTGTCCTTGCGTAAATGCTTCAAAGTCCGCATGTTGTGCAAGCGGTCTGCTAGCTTGACTAAAATGACACGGATATCTTGAGACATGGCCATGAGCATCTTGCGGTGGTTCTCTGCCAACTGCTCTTCATGGGACTTGTATTTGACCTTCCCGAGCTTGGTCACTCCATCAACAATCACTCGGACATCATGTCCAAATTCGCGTTCTAAATCATCTAGGGTCGCGTCTGTATCCTCGACAACGTCGTGCAAAAAACCACAGGCAACGGTCACAGCATCCAACTTCAATTTTGCCAAAATGCCGGCAACTTGAATAGGGTGGATGATATAGGGTTCACCTGATTTACGGAATTGCCCACTATGGCAGTCGACTGCATAAAGGAGAGCTTTTTCTACAAATGCAACATCCTCTCCCGACAAGTATTTTTTGGTAAGGGCAATAACCTGGCCCCCTGTTAAAGGTTCTTCTTTCGGCATCTAGTTTTCTCCACTTTCTTGCCTTCTATTCTATCACTTTTAGCTCTATATGAAAACTAGTCCGATTGACTTTCATGCTATTTGAGGAGCTTCCCAGCAATAGCAGCTCGAAATCCCGAACGTAGGTTGTCTTTTTTCATAAAGATTCCATTTTTTTACGAAATTCATCAATTTGTAATATATAAAAAATAAGAAAACGAATCCATTCTGAACAAAATAAGATATAGAAGAAACGCGTGAAGATCTACCTTCACGCGTTTTTCATTAATTCTGTAACAACACTCACTGCGCTAAGGGCATAGAGTGGGGCGGTTTCTGCTCGTAGGATACGAGGCCCAAGGCCTGCAAGGACTGCTCCTTTAGCTTCAAAACTTTCAATTTCAGCAGGTGAAAGACCACCTTCCGGTCCAAAGATAAAGAGAACCTTGCTCCCTTTTTCAAGACCACTTACAGCTTGTACAAGAGCAGCGCTTTCGCCTTCTTTGGCCGACTCTTCATAGGCCACCACGGTGCGGTCAAACTGGTCGAGTTGGGCTAGAAAGTCTGCCTTTTTCTCAAAAAGGGCAATGATTGGAACAAGATTCCGCTTGCTTTGCTCTGCTGCTCCAAGGGCAATTTTTTCTAGTTTTTCAACCTTTTTACCCAATTTCTTGCCATCCCACTTGGCAACTGACCAATCGGCAGGAAAGGCCCAAATTTGACTAGCACCCAGTTCCGTCACCTTTTGAGTGATAAACTCGAGTTTATCTCCCTTGGGAAAGCCTGATGCGATGGTCACTTGGACTGGCAGTTCCACATTGTCAGCTAATTCTTTGATTAGCTCCAACTGACGAGCCTCCACATTGACCACGCGCGCCAAACGCTTGATCCCATCATCAAAGACTAGGGTCACCTGGTCATCTTCTTTCAAGCGCATGACCTGAAACATGTGCTTGCTAGTTTCCTTATCCTCGATAGTGACAGGTGAGCTAGCCAAACCTTTTACAAAATACTGTTGCATGCTAGCCTCCAATCACACCAGAAATATCCTTAGTTTTTTTGAAGACACAGGCATTCCACTCACCTTGGATCATGTGGGTTTCAAGGAAAAATCCAGCTGCTTCTGCTGACTCACGGACCATGTCCCACTTGTCCTTAATAATGCCACTCATGATGAGGTAGCCTTCATCCTTGACCAAGCGATAAGCATCATCCGTCAGATGAATGAGGATATCCGCCAAGATATTGGCCACGATAACATCTGCCTCAATCTCCACACCTTTGAGCAAATCACCTGGGGCTACATGGATATTTTCCATGCTAGGATTGAGCTCAATATTTTCTTGAGCGACTCGAACCGCTACATCATCCAGGTCATAGGCGAAGATTTCCTTGGCACCTAGAAGTGAGCTAGCAATGGAAAGAACCCCTGAACCTGTCCCCACATCCAGCACTGTTTCACCACCACGAAGAACCTGCTCCAAGGCAAAGAGGCTCATCTTGGTTGTTGGGTGGGTCCCTGTCCCAAAGGCCATACCAGGATCCAGCTTGATAATCTTTTCTCCCGCAGTCGCCTCATAGTCCGTCCATGATGGCACAATGGTCAAATCATGAGTGATACGAGCAGGTTCATAGTATTTCTTCCAGTTGTCGGCCCAATCTTCCTCAGCCAAGGCAGTCGTGCCAATCTTGATTTCTCCTAAGTCCATAAAGTCGGTCAATTCTGCTAAGCGAGCCTGCAAGTCAGCCTCAACCACTGCTACATCAACCGTATCCGGATAGTAGGCTGTCACCACGATTTCTTCTTGTTGCTCGACCTCAGGGAAAATCTCACCGAAGCGATCGACGTTGCCCACATAGTCCATACTGTCTTCGATTGCAACACCTTGCGCACCCAGCTCAATCAAGAGATTAGAGACCAACTCCTCTCCCTCACGCTTGACTGTAACTTTTAACTCTTGCCATGTTTCCATCTGATTCTCCTTAACAATCCATTATTTCTTCTAATTCTTTTAAAGTCTTGCCGTCCTTATTTTTCCAATCCGTTCGTCCATTCGTATTCATTCCTAGTACAAAAACAGCTGCATAAGATGGACTGGAGAACAGTTGTTTTTCTTGTAAAACACCATTTTTAATCACATTTGATTTGATTAACTCCTCACGTAATTCTTTTAGACTTGCTGGTATCGCGGATGAATCAACCACATCCACTTGACTTCCTTCTAAAACAACAAACCCTTCTGAAGTATGTTCACAGATTGCTTCGATCGTTCTATTTGATTTCTTGGTTTTTCGCTTTAGATAGAGATAAGTTAAATTATCATCAGAAACATTCTGACCTGTTTTCTTGGTCATAGGAACAAACACTCGGTACCCTAAGGTCCCTACAATCATCAAAGTGTTTTCCACAACCTCATCTAACTCTGACTGCTTTTCTTCTGTTACATTCCCAGAATTGGGCTCATTCCCATTTTTTACAATGAAGCGCCCCGCGTCCTTTGCCAGTTGTGTAAACTTATTTTCCAAGTAACTAATTTCTGTGGGACCAAAGGAATTATTTTGCGTCGTCAAAATGATCACATCATTAAAATAATCTGCATGATTGTCACGAGTATGTTCCTGAACACGTAAAAGGATACCTTCACCATTTTTGCGATTCGTTGCCTGCCCGATGTAGGTAACATCCTTTTGCTTATTCTCATTACGACCAAATAGGAAATAAATGCCGCTTTGCTTCATTTCATCACGTGATTTTAAATCTGCCAATTGAATTCGAGGAATTTTATAAATCACCCCTGTCCAATTCGACAAGGTACATTTAATTATCCCAGTAACTTCTCCATCCATGAGAAACATATTGATATTCTTACTACGATTTGGCATCTACCTTACTTCCTCCAAATAATCCCTCAATCTCCCCTGTAGCTGAGGCACTGTCTGTTTAGACTTCAAAAACTCCTCAATAGGCATCAGTTTATAGGCCTGTCCTTCATCCCCAAAGGTAATATTGTCAAATTGTTCTTGTCTTAGCTGACCAACCATAAAGACCGATTGCTTGTCTTTAAAGATTACGCTAGGATAAATCTTGCTCCAAAGCAGACAGTCTTCATCTAAATGAATTCCCAGTTCTTCATAAACTTCACGCGCTACACACTCAAAAGGACTCTCGTCCCCTTCGCGGCCACCACCTGGCAACTCCCACATGTTGGGACAAGGGATATCGTCCTTGTCATCACGTAAGATAGTCAAGACCTTATCCCCACAAATCAAGGCAATCTTGCAACCTTGGAAATCCATTCTGCTATCTAATAATTCCATGATATTTACTCTTTTCTATGATAACAATTACTCTCTAGGAAAATACGAGCTAGCTTTCTTCGATTACTTTTTGGCACTCTGCATCCCAGTATGCCTGCCATCTACCATGTTTTTTCGCAAAATAAACCGTAAACTCATCGTTTACATAATCTGCAACATAGCGAAGATTAGGCGGGTTTTCCTCAAAACTTAATATCCAAGGATGGAAGTAAAATGTCCTTTCCCACTTCTTCTGAGTATAGCCGAGATCCTTAGCATACTGAGGGATAGGTTGTTGCATCTCACTTTCCAAATGGGACTGAATGGCATTGTCAAAACTATTCAAACGAGCTAATAGTTGCTGAAACTGGTCTTCCTCCTCAATTTTGAAAGCACCTATGAACTCAAATTCTGCAAAGTCTATCGAAAAGTCAAATAGTGTGATTTCACCATCCTCAACACAGTGACCCACCTCATCAACACGGTCACGAGTTCCAAACTTCAATACTCGCTCGAAATCTAGATCCGCAAAGCGATTGCGAGGAAGGATCGACTCACGCTCTTGAGATTTTTGGGATTTTTTACTAAATAACCGCTTAAATACCTGAAGCATCGTACAGCTCTCTTTCCTTTTCTCAGCTCACCTGAGTCTGTTCTACCTGTATTGCTTGTTCCAACTCATCTAACCACTGCTGGTAATAGGCTTTCTCATCCCGCAACATGCGACTTACATCCATCTTCTGTCTAGCAAGCTTGATCGCCTTGTGGGTCTGGACCAAATCCTTTTTGACGGTAAATTGATACCAAGCTTGGACCGCCTGTATATTGGCCAATTTCATCGACAAAAAAGACTTGACTCGTCGAATGGTCGCGTATTCCTCTGCTTTTTCATGATCTCCTTCCAACAAGGCGATATGCAGTAGGGACAACTGGGCGGCCGTTTGAATCATCGGATTATCTGCCCTCTCCAGTAAAGACTGAAAGTGCTCTTTAGCCGCCTCGCGATTGCCCTCTAGAATCAAGACTTCTCCCTGGAGGGCTAAGACCCCCTCCACAAAGCCTCCTTGCACCTCCTCAGGAACAGGTCTAACAAAATCTCTTAGATCGTAATCTTCTGGTGCTAGCAGGGTCTGAGCAGAATGGCGGAGTCCGAGATAAGCATAGACCACATTTTCAGGATGGTGAATCAATTCTAAAATTTTAGCTCCATCTGTAATCCCAAGGGGGAGAGCATTGGCCAAAATGAAGGAGAGATTAAGACAAATCCAAGTGCCTGCAAAATACCAACTCTGTGTTAGAACTCCAAAGAGGATGGATACGATAAGCAAAGTCAAATGAACCAATATCCCACCGGAAAGCATCAGGATCATTCGTTGGTCACTTTCATCCTCTTTTAGTCCAATATACTGGGCACCGACATTTTTCAGAACTGCCGTGTGGCTAAGACGAAACTTCCCTGCTTTTTTAGTCAGGAGAAAATTTCCCAAGCCTAAAGCGACGAGCCGATAGCCTGTCAGATAACCACAAAAAGCATGTCCCAGTTCATGGAGAATGAAAATGAGATACATGCTAGAAAAAGTGAAGAGATAGCCTGGTACAAAAACCAGTTGAAAACCTAACTCCGTAAAGGCTATCGTCCCCAAGGAAAAAGCACCCATCAAGAGAAGAAACGATAGACCATAAACAAGATAGATCCCAATTTTTTTCATAAACTCTCCCACTTATTTCTAATATCTCGGATAAGGGTAAAAGGTGCTTTCTTCCAGGCCGACTTTACCTTCTTCAAAGACTTCTTGATTCCAGACGATCTCAAAGCTCTCTGCTTCTTCGTCTGCTAAGAAATCCATGAGGTCATCCAAGGCCAGCTCGGCTGTATCTTTGAGGAAGGTCGCAAAGTAAGCTAGAAACTCCCGAGACAAGCCTTTTTTCGGTTCATAAGGAATCGCCGTTAAATAGGCATCATCTTCCACATGCGACTTTGCTGGATTGTAGAAGATAACAGCTTCTTCAAAGAAGATATCTTCGTCAGACTCTTCCCCCGACTCATCGACCAAGGCAACCCCTCCCGTATTCTGTGCTTCCAAGAGAAAAGCCACTTCTACCGCATGATTTTTCTTATCCCAATTGATCTCAAAGTCAAAGGGAAAGACCTTTTCCATTTCCTCTTCTAAAACATCCAAAAATCCATATTTAGACATCGTGTCCTCTTTCTAATTTCCCACTCTTAGAGCGGAATATGATACAATAGTTACTACAATCTTACCATAAAAACTGCCTCTTTTAAAGGAGACAAAGCTAGAAAGGAGACCCTCATGCCGGACAATCTCGCCCTGCGCATGCGCCCCAAAACCATTGATCAGGTCATCGGACAAGAACACCTGGTCGGACCAGGGAAAATCATCCGCCGCATGGTGGAGGCCAATCGTCTCTCGTCCATGATTCTCTTTGGCCCACCAGGGATTGGCAAGACCAGTATTGCTTCTGCCATCGCGGGTACGACTAAGTATGCCTTTCGGACCTTCAATGCAACCGTCGACAGCAAAAAACGCCTGCAAGAGATCGCAGAGGAAGCCAAGTTTTCAGGTGGCTTAGTCCTGCTTTTGGATGAGATCCATCGCCTCGATAAGACCAAACAAGATTTTCTCCTGCCTTTGCTCGAAAGCGGTCTGGTCATCATGATCGGCGCAACGACTGAGAATCCTTTCTTCTCCGTGACGCCTGCCATTCGCAGTCGGGTACAGATTTTTGAGTTGGAACCCTTGACCAATGAGCAGGTCAAAGAGGCTATCCAGTTGGCTCTTAGCGACTCTGAGCGGGGCTTTGACTTTCCTGTAACCCTCGACGAGGATGCCTTGGATTTCATCGCCACTTCGACCAATGGAGACCTGCGTTCTGCCTATAACTCTCTCGATTTAGCCGTCCTCTCTACCAAGGAAGGGGAGGATGGCGTTCGCCACATCAGTCTCGACATCATGGAAAACAGCCTCCAGCGCAGCTACATCACCATGGACAAAGATGGAGACGGCCACTACGACGTCCTCTCTGCTCTTCAAAAATCCATCCGCGGATCCGATGTTGATGCTAGTCTCCACTATGCCGCACGTTTGATTGAAGCCGGTGATCTACCCAGCTTAGCTCGTCGCTTGACGGTCATTGCCTACGAAGATATCGGCCTGACCAATCCAGATGCGCAGATCCATACGGTGACAGCTCTCCAAGCAGCGGAGCGGATCGGCTTCCCCGAAGCCCGCATCCTCATCGCCAACATCGTCATTGATCTGGCCCTTTCACCCAAGTCCAACTCGGCTTACGTCGCCATGGACAAGGCCTTGGCTGACCTCCGGAAGTCGGGCAACCTTCCCATCCCTCGCCATTTACGGGATGGCCACTATGCCGGAAGCAAGACCTTGGGGAATGCCCAAGATTACAAATACCCCCACAATTATCCTGGTAATTGGGTCCAACAGGACTACCTACCAGACAAGCTGAAGGGTACCTCCTATTTCACTCCTAATGAAAATGGCAAATACGAGAGAGCTCTAGGGACGACAAAAGAGAAGATTGATCAACTCAAGAAAAGGTGATATCGGTTCCAAAAAATTGAGATTTTCTCTTGAAATTTTTTTGAAATATGGTATCATATACATATAGAAACGCTGTGGTGTACGACTTCACACTTAAGTGTTGACCGACTATTTTTTGTATTATTAGGGAAACAAAGGACTTCTAACAGCATGCAGGCCGTATCACGCGGAAGCAGCTTCAGTTAGAGCAAGTTGCCCACCTGCTTAATTGCGCGGGTTCAATACAAACCGTGAAGTTTCGGCACCAATACAGCTTTTTTTTGCCTCCTTAGCTCAGTTGGTAGAGCAGTAGACTCTTAATCTATGGGTCGCAGGTTCGAGCCCTGCAGGGGGCATCTAAATCAACAGGAAGAAGCCTTGATTTACAAGGCTTTTTTGCTTGTCTAGAACTGATTTGCCCCATCATTTGCCCCACATTTTTTTATGAGCAATCTTTCCAGACATCTCTGATTTGATTAAATTCCTCAAAAATTTTCTCCTCTAGAGTGTGTCCATATACTTCTACTAACATTGAAATATCTCTATGCCCTAGAATTTTTGCAATAACTCCAAGGTCAAATCCTTTGTGCCAAAGGTAGCTTCCATAGGTATGACGTGCTCCTTTTGTCGTGATAATTGGATAAATATCTAATTCATTTAAAAGAACACTCAAAGCTTTATTGACACTTGCAATATCTGGTACCAAGTGAATATATCCATAATGCTGAAAAATCATTTTATACCTATTCTTGATTCCTAGCTCTTTATTAGCCTTCTCCTGTTCAATTTTTAGGACTTGTAATATCTTAATACATTCTTCGTCTATCGGTACCATCCGAATAGACGTTTTGTTTTTTGGAGGGACAAATTTATGAGAAAGGGTATTAAACCTCCTATATGTTTTTAGCAGTCCTCTGTCAAAGTCGACTTCATTCCAAGTTAACGCTATTAACTCTCCAAATCTCATGCCTGTTTTTAATAGAAAATAGACGATATAAGGAACAATTGAACGTTGGTAATCAAATTTTCTCTTTACTGCTAAAAGTAAATCCAGATAGTCCTTTTCTGTATGTAAATATTTCTCTTCTGTCATCTGTTGTTCTTTGGATGAAAATAACTCGACATGTTGTGTAAAATCATCTATTAGAACTTTGTCTGCAATTGCCATTTGGATGCTCTGATGAATTCCAGTATTCAATCTACCAAGAAAATTTCTACCAACTGTTTGACCATACTTATTCATTATTCTTTGGTATTCACTCGCACGAATTTGAGTGACTTTTTTATTTCCAAATAATCTTTCAATTGTGTTTTTACGGAGAAGATATTTTTTCTTTGTCTCTTCCGACCTACTACTCGGTAGAATTTTTAGTTCAAGCCATTCTTGATATAGATCGACAAGAGAAATATCTCTAGAAATTCTTTTCCCTAAACGAAGTTCTTGCAGAATCGGCTCAGCTTCTGACTCTGCAAGTTTTTTTGTTTTAAAACCGCTATTATGAGCAACAGTTTTTCCTTCGTTACGAATTTCATAGGTCCATAAGTTACTATCTCCTCGCTTTCGATAACGAACACTTGCCATATTACGCCACCTCTGTTCCTAGAATCTCATTTACAACACTTTTTGGAACAACCATCAAACGTTTACGATTATAAAATGTATAGCCTCGTGATACAAGTAATTCTCTTGCCTGATGGATGATATCATTTGCAGTGTGAGGGCGATAGCCCATTTCAATTAATTCTTTGTTACTAATTAAATTATGATCCATAGTTATCCTCCTTATTTATTTTCTAAAGTCAGAAACTCGCCTACAAGTAGTTGTAATTCTGCATTTAATTTAGGGAGATTCTGTATTAATACTTCTTTTAATTCTTCCGCAAATTGGTTCGTTTCTTCTCTCAATAGTTTGCGGACTCTTGTTTTTTTCTTTTTGATGCTGTCTGATTTTAAATTTGGAAAAGCCAATGATAACAGTTCAGGATTGTTTAGAAAGATAATTGTAAATGCTCTTTGATCCACTCGAATATGATCTAGCTTATAAAACCCGAAATTATCAAGTCTACTCATAATATCTTGGACCATCTCCTCCCCAATCGCTTTGGTTCTGAGTTGGAACTCTAGTCTCCACCAAAACGGATTTACATCCAAATCTAGCTTCTCTTCTCGCTTGTGAGCAATGATTTCTTTATTCTTATCATATAACCTAACTTGTACATTACTACCGCTAGAACCCCAATATTTCGTCTCTAATTCGCCCCCTCGACCATAGAAGACCTTATGTGTAACACCACCTTTAATATGTTGCAAATTAACGATTTCAGGCCTGTTGAAAATGTCAAATGCCAAATCAAAACGAGACAAACGTACCGTCAATGAATTCAATCTGGCAAAGTACATTAATTGCCTCCATACTTTCATTCCATCAAATTCTTTTAAAGTATTAGGATTGAAATCAATCCGAATCAATTGTTCACCTCCATAAGTGGATAATTGAAAAAATATAATATTGATCGAATCATACTCATTAAAATCTTTAGCTAAAGTAAAGACATCATCTCGAACATTATCATATATTTCAAATGAATGAACTCTTGTACTTATTGCCTGTTTCAGATTTTTGAAAATTCGTCTTAGGGAACCAGTGTCTGTATCCCAGATAACCGTTAGTCTATCAATACTGACATCTAACCTCTGTACTAATTCTCCTATTTCACATCGTTCTTGAATGCTTCTTAAATCTTGTATAGAAACCAACAAAATTGTCCCCCCTTCTTTTAGATTTTTTAGGTCTCAGAAACACCGTCAAATCAACGTTTGCCCGTTCCGTCGTTCTTTGGACGTTGTCCTAAGTGTACCTTTTTGCTGGCTGTTAGAATAGCCAGCTTTTGCTTGGCTAGAAATTGTCTGGACGGCAGTCTTCGGGACTTCGCCTGACTTCCCGTCAGGCTCGCCCTTGTCCTTGTCCACACAATTTCTAGCTCCAAGGCTTCGAATAGTCATAAGTCATAGTCTCGTCCTCAACTTCTTCCTCACTCACCAATCCTAAACTTACGAGCTATTTTTTGTATTATTTATAACTTATTTATAAGTTATAAATATATTTTATAAAAAATATTTTAAATAGTCAACTAAAAACTTGATTTGTAAGTTTATGGGTGATAAAATAAGTTTAAAATACAACATAGGAGTTTATCATGACCTTTATTATTCAAAATTTTGGACCCAATTTGGCACGACTACGCATAGAAAAAGGAGTAAGTCAAACTCAACTTGCGGAAGATTTAGGAATCGGTAAACAGTCCATCTCTGATTACGAAAAACAAAAAAGCTATCCTACCTTTGCAAATTTAGATAAGATAGCAGAATATTTTAATGCAACTCCAACCCAACTATTTGGAACTAGTAAAGAGATTGAGTTAGAAAAGAGTGTTCTTGAATCGAATGAATACTCTGATAAAGTAAGTGAGATTTTAAAAGCTGTCAAATACATCGAAGATTTTCTAGAAACTGATGGACAGTACTTAGAGGATTTACTTTACTTAACAAGAGGCAACCAACTATACACAGAAGATGGAGATGAGTTGTATATGGATCCAACTTCTCAGAAAAGAACACTTCATAACCAATATGAACCTGGTTTTATTGTAGCAAGGGATAAATCTCCACTAGAACTCTTAATTGAAAATAAGGAATTGTTTGATAAATAGAAAAAGCGAGGATAACCTCGCTTCAGATTGAAGTTAAAATCTTTAGAAGACACTTTTATAAGGACTTTGTCTTCAATCTGTGAAAAGGAGTGAAAACTCCTTTTCTTTTTGTAAGTCAGACTGAAACTTCCAAATTGTTTATTTATTTTATTGACATTTTCTATAAAAATAAGTACAATAGTTTTATTATCAAACTATACTATACTATATAGGGGGTATTGAAATGAAATTTTCTAATCGTTTACTGCTATTCCTTGCAGGAGTTGTTTTTGTCCTTTTAGG
This sequence comes from Streptococcus australis, assembly GCF_003943615.1. Classification (GTDB taxonomy): domain Bacteria; phylum Bacillota; class Bacilli; order Lactobacillales; family Streptococcaceae; genus Streptococcus; species Streptococcus australis_C. The sequence continues at coordinate 120,395 of NZ_RJPZ01000004.1, forward strand.
ACTTTTCCTATTTACAAACCCAGTAGCTAATCTTGTTGCTTACAGCTGGTGGATTTCATTTGGTTTACTGGTTTCTTCTATAGCAGCTATTTTAGGCTATTTCTCTGCACCAAAAGAGCTTCGCTCACCTGTTTATCTTTTCCAAGGATTTGTTAGTCTTCTCTTAGCTCTTTACCTCGTTGCTTATGGCTTTGTGACCCTGCCGGTCGTCATTCCGACCATTGTAGGAATTTGGTTAATTGTAGAAGCCATTATTGCTTTCTTTAAAGGCAATCGTCTAGGATTGATTTTCCCTATTATTGGTAGCAATATCATGTGGGTAGCCTTGCTTGAATTTTTACTAGGTCTAGTGATTCTGTTCAATCCAGTGGCTACAGGTGTCTTTGTCGTTTATGTCATTGCCTTTGCATTTTTAGTTACTGGCTTCACCTACATTATTGAGGTCTTTCGTAAATAGTCTAGTTGCTATTTCTATCGCATTCAAAAAAGCTGGGAAATCATATTCTCAGCTTTTTCGTCTCTTTAATTATCACTTTTTCGCATTCCATTCTGCGTAGAATTGCTCCAAGTATTCTTCCAAAAAGTGATGGCATAGTGCTCTAGCATTCGATAAGTTGCAATAATAACCGGTCGAGAACGGGGCATCGACTCAATCATACCGAAAATAAAAGAGCGAATGTTATCTGCAAAAAGAAAGCTTAGATTCTTTGCGATTTCAACAAAAAAAGCACTGTTTGTACTGACCCCAAAAAGTTAGACAAGTAATTTAAGTGAAGGATTTAGTTCTGTATTTCACAGGACTAATGTAAGTGGCTCATTTGGACTATCCTCCTGTTTTGTTTTGTCACTTACAGTATAGTCCTTTTAGGCTTTTCTTGTATTTTGAGTTTAACTAGCACCACGGGTATTATTTTTCCTTTTACTTACCAGATAGAAGTTAAAACTTAATTGAAAAGAACATTACATACTCAATATGAACCTGGTTTTATTGTAGCAAGAGAAAAATCTCCTTTAGAACTTTTAATTGAAAATAAGGAGCTATTAGATTAAAAAAAGCGAGGATATGTACTGATCCCAAAAGTTAGATTTTTTCTGTCTAACTTTTGGGGTCAGTACATTTTCAACTCTCTTATTTATTTTCTTATCTCACATAATTACTTCACATGTCCAGGCTCATCAAATTCATTTTTTTCAATAACATATGCCACATTTGCATCCTTATTGAACAAAGAACATATATCTATTATGCTACAAAAGCTTTTTGACCGCAAAATTCCATTTATTTGTAACCTTCTTCCTACTTTCTATTTTACTTTTCTGACAGAAAAGATTATAATAAGAAGTATTTTTTTTCGGAGGTTTTTATGTCATTTCTATCAAAAAATTGGGCAGGACTGTTAGTCTGTCTGATCATTTCTATCATCTCTTGGGTTTTAGGAGGATTTCTTCCTGTTGTGGGAGCACCTGTTTTCGCCATTTTTATCGGAATGATTCTCCATCCCTTTCTCACTTCCTATACACAACTGGATGCTGGCTTGACTTATAGCTCAAAAAAACTGCTTCAGTATGCTGTTATCTTGCTTGGGTTTGGACTCAATATCTCACAAGTTTTCGCAGTTGGAAAATCTTCCCTCCCTGTTATCCTTTCAACCATTTCTATCGCTTTGATTATAGCTTTCTTTTTCCAACGATTTTTTAACATGGATACAAAGCTAGCTACCTTGATTGGAGTTGGATCTTCTATCTGTGGCGGTTCTGCCATTGCAGCGACTGCTCCTGTTATTCACGCCAAGGAAAAAGAAGTGGCCCAAGCCATTTCTGTTATCTTTTTCTTCAATGTCTTGGCAGCTCTTATTTTTCCAACTCTAGGTTCTTGGCTCCATTTCTCCAACGAAGGTTTTGCTCTCTTTGCAGGTACTGCGGTCAACGATACTTCCTCTGTAACAGCCACAGCTAGCGCTTGGGATAGTCTTTACAATAGCAACACTCTTGAATCTGCCACTATTGTCAAACTGACACGCACCCTGGCTATTATCCCTATCACTCTCTTCCTCTCCTATTGGCAAAGCCGTCAACAAGGCAACAACCAAGGGGTAAAGCTTAAAAAAGTCTTCCCCGTTTTCATCCTCTACTTTATCCTAGCTTCTCTGCTAACTACTCTTCTCACATCTTTCGGTGTCAGCAATAGCTTCTTTTCACCTCTCAAAGAACTCTCTAAATTCCTTATTGTCATGGCCATGAGTGCTATCGGCCTCAAAACCAATCTCATTGGATTAATCAAATCCAGTGGACAGGCCATTCTTCTCGGAGCCATTTGCTGGATTGCCATCATCCTCACTAGTCTTGGTGTGCAATTACTCATCGGTATTTACTAAGAAAAAAGGGAGCCGAAAGGCTACCTCAGAACGTAGACAAACGTCATTTTTGGCGTTTGTCTTTTTGTATGTTCAAAGATATTTTGTCTTATCATCTACTATTCCATCCAAAAATCTGATTTAAATCAAAATAAAAAGGGATATTCCCTATCCATTTCGATAATTTTTTCATTAATTTGTTTTTCCATTTTATCCTCCGATTAGTCTCGCACTGATATTTATTGATAACAACACTATATTTCTAGTATAGCATAATCATCAGATATTATAGGTTTTCAAACCAAATGTGAGTCATTCGTTTTTGCCCCACTTTTGCCCCATTTTAAATCATGACATTGAAAATACCTAAAAGTACCTTCCGAAAATCATCTATATTTCAATATTTTTGATTACTTTCAATATGAAAATTTCATACAAATTCATGCAGGGGGCATCTAAATTAACAGGAAAAAGCCTTGATTTACAAGGCTTTTTTGCTTGTCTATAACTGATTTGCCCCATTTTTAAATCATTTCATTGAAATTACCTAAAAGCACCTCCCGAAAATCAGCTATATTTCAATATTTTTGATTACTTTCAATATGAAAAATTCTTACAAATTCATGCAATAGGCAGAACAAAACCAGCAACTTTTTTATGAAGTTGCTGGTTTTGTTTATATAATTTTTATAAAGAAGTAATAAAAGTTAAACCACCTAATATCACTCCCGCTGCATTGGGAATGATGAGAATCCAATCTTTTTTAGGTTCTTTTGTCCAACCATAGATTACCCAAATTAAACAAGAAACTGATGCGAATAGTGGTTGGAATGGTTGAGCTTTTTCTCCTTGTAAGTTAGCGATAATTTGTGGAATATATGCAATAAAGACAAGAATCCCAATAAAAGCTCCAATAGATCCGACAAAGCGATTAATTTTTTGTTTAGACATATAATACCTCCTGACGTTTTATTATCTCAGAAAGGAAAAATACTGTCAATAATTATGTGTAAAAACTCTAGTAGAGTTATGAAGTTTTAATCAAATAAGCTTTCAAGTGTGTCAGAACATTGGCCAAACCCTTTACGGATTCGCTGACTTTGCTTGAAATTATAATACTAGGTAACGGTCCAGAGCCTCCTCGTTAGGAAAAAAAACCTTCTTTTTCGTTTGACGTTTGATTTCTTTGTTAAGAGACTCAATGAGGTTTGTCGAATAAAGGCTGTGCCAAATCTGGTAGGGAAACTGATAAAAAGTTAAAAGATTATCCGGATTCTCCAGACTTTCCATGACTTTCCTATATTTGGTTTCAAATTTCCATGAATACGTTCCATTACGACTAGTACCAGAATTATAGCCTACTTTTTCATAGGGCTCATACCCTAAAAAGGCTGATAGCTCTGCTTGAAGCAGGCATTCATAGCTGTTTCAAGAGAAGAACGAAAAATATCATCAATATCTTGCTTTTGAGCTAGGAAATTAAGCAATTCTGTGGTAAATCGAGTCATAGGAATAAATCTCTTTCTAGTAATGTGTTGCAACTCTACTATAACGGATTTATTCCTTTTTGTGTTTACACAACTTATTTTACACTACCCTTTCTCTACTATCCATTCAAACAAAAAAATCTCTTTCCACATTCATAGAAAGAGAACTTTTTCTTTAGGAGAAATAACTTAATTTTTAATCGATTCGGGTTAGCTCAGCTGGCACTGTTAAGTAATAGGTTGCTGTCAAGCTGGCTTCACCTTGATTGACAAAAATCTCGATGGAATTTTTATCAATAAATACTTCCAATTCTTTAGCCTCTACATCTACATAGCGGCGGCTCGTATCTTCTTCCTCTTCACCGAGGATTTTCTGAGCCAGATGACTACGGTCGATATAGACTTGCTTGGCAGTGCTATCATAACCAAACTCTACATAATCTGTATCGCTTCCCAAACGATAACGCTGATCACCATCAATTTGAATCTGATGGTCCCCATGCTTGATAGGAGTTTGAAATAACTTCCCATCCTTCAATCGAAGTACACGCGGTAAGGTCATGGCACATGCCCACTTGTGGCCTTGGTCATGGGTTGGAAGGGTACGACCCCATGTCTGCATCCATGCAATCATAATACGACGACCTTGATCATCCTCTAATGATTGTGGTGCATAGAAATCTTGACCATGGTCGATTTCTTCTACTTTTTCTGGAATGAACTGTTTAGCTTCCCAGTCTACTTTACCTGTTACCAAAACAGAAGAATTGATATTGTGGTAAGAATCACCCTCACGTTGATAACGCATTGGTGACATGATAATGCAGTCTTTTCCATCTAACTCGAAGTAGTCTGGACATTCCCACATAAAGCCTTGATGTTCTACTCCTTTTAAAAAGATGGATTCGAACTGCCACTCTACTAGGTTATCGGACCCTAGTAGAACGACACAGCCCACACTATCTTTATGTTTGGCAGCAACTACTGAATAATAGCGTCCCTCTTTTTCAAAGAGTTTTGGATCACGGAAATCAGAGGCAATTAATTCATCTGGCAAGTCTGCTCCTGTCGCAACTGGATTTTGGTCAATCTTTTCAAAGTGAATCCCATCGTCTGAAAATGCCATATTTTGCACTTGACGGACACCAGTTTCTTCCTCAATATGACCAGTATACATGAGCCAGAGACGACCGTCTTTGACAATAGCTGAGCCTGAGAAGCAACCGTTGCGGTCGTAGTCTTGGTCAGGTGCAAGTGCAACCGGCAAGTGATCCCAAGTCACCAAGTCCTTACTTTTAGCATGTCCCCAATGCATTGGCCCCCAAGCACTATCATAAGGATAAAATTGATAGAAGAGATGGTATTCTCCACGAAAATAGACAAATCCATTCGGATCATTGATCCAACCAATCTCAGCTGAAAAGTGGTCCTCAGGTTTATATTGTGTATTGACCAGATGTTTATTTTCTGCTATAAAACGATTGGCTTTTTCTACTGTAAATTTTTTATTTATCATAAGTATATCCTATTTTATTCCCGTTCCGGAACCACCCAGACCTTGAACAATATATTTCTGAGCGATAACATAGACCAAAATTAACGGAATCGTTGAAATAGTTAATACAACCATTACCTGATTGATATAAACTGGTTGAGTTGTATTAATAGTTGTAGTTGTAATTGCAACCTGCATTGAAAATTTAGAAGAATCTGTCAAAACCATCAATGGTCAAATATAATCATTCCAACTTGACATAAATGACAAAACACCAACTGTGGCAACTGCAGATTTAGACATTGGAAGCATAATTCTAAAGAAAATTCTAACGATACTTGCTCCATCCATCTTTGCAGACTCGAGAATTCCTTCCGGAATTGCAATAAAGAAATTCCTAAATAAGTAAATATTGAATACACTCGCCAATCCTGGAATAATAACCGCAAGACGATTATTGACCAAACCTAAGGAATTGATAATGGTAAATTGTGGAATTAACACAGTTTCTACTGGAATAATAAATAAAGCAAGTAACCACTTTAAAAGGTTCTTAGTACCTTTGCATTCTACAAGTTTTAACAAGAATTGTCAAGGTGATACAGGCTGAAAATTTTGAACTCGCACTTTTTACATCCGTTTCCCCTTCCCCAAACACCATCCCCATATTATCCCTCCACTTGTGGTATGATGGTAGAGTATGTTTAGGTGCCAAGCTACTTGAGCACCTCCGTGCTAAAAGGAGAACGAATATGAAAATCGCATGGAATGAAATTAAATACCAACCCAAGAAGTTTATCCTGATTGAACTTCTCATTACCATCCTCATGTTTATGGTGGTGTTTTTGTCCGGTCTGACAAATGGACTGGGCCGTTCGGTATCAGCTCAAATCGATAACTATGGGTCGCTACACTACATCCTTTCGACGGACTCAGAAGGGATTATCCCCTTCTCAACCATTACGGAGAAAGATTTAGATGAGGTCCAAAAGATAGAGGGAATGGACTATTCGGGCTTGTCCATCCAGCGGGCAACCGTCTCAAAAACAGAGGATTCCAATACTCTGGATATCACCTACTTCGCGACCGATCACAACGAAGAAGAAATCCTCAATCCAATCATGGAAGATACAGACCTCAAGATCTCCGACCTAAAGAAAAACGAGGTCATTTTGGACAGTTCTTTCAAAGAGGATGAAGGGATCCAAGTCGGCGATCACGTGATTGACAAAACTTCTAAGCAAAAACTCAAGGTCGTGGCCTTCGCGAAAAATGCCAAATACGGCTACAGCGAGATTGGTTTTATCAGCTCGGATACCTACACAGGCATGCGGCAAAAGACAGATCCAAGCTATCAATGGCAAGCCCAAACCCTTGTGACTAAGAAAGACATCCCTTCTAGCGATCTAGCCAGCAACTTAATGGTGGCGGATAAGAAGCAAGTGATCGATAAAATCCCTGGCTACAAGGCTCAAAACCTGACGCTACGGATGATTACGTGGGTGCTCTTACTCGCTTCTTCTGCTATCCTTGGGGTCTTCTTCTATATCTTGACCCTGCAGAAGTTGAAACAGTTCGGCGTCTTGAAGGCTATTGGCATGTCCATGAGCCAGATTACCTATGTCCAACTATCCCAGCTCACCATTATCTCCCTCATCGGAGTGTTGCTGGGACTTGGCTTAGCAACCATAATGGCACCATTTTTACCTAATAGCGTCCCTTCCTTTATGACCCTGAAAGACAATCTCACCATCTCGGTTAGCTTTATCCTGACCTCTATTTTGTGTGGTGCCTTGTCCCTTGTCAAAATCAAAAAAGTAGATCCAATCGAAGTCATTGGTGGAAATGGAGAATAAGATGGCCATTATTGCATTAGAAAATATCAGAAAATCCTACGCCGATGGTAGCCAGATGCACCATGTCCTCAACCAGCTGAATTTAAGCGTCGAACCCAACGAATTTGTCGCGATCTTGGGCCCTTCAGGATCCGGTAAATCCACTCTCTTAGCTATCGCTGGTTTACTCTTATCAGCGGACGAGGGGCGGATTTCTATCGCTGGCCAAGACTTGACCGGCCTCAACCAAGGCCAGTGGACGCAAAAACGGCTGGAATTGCTCGGCTTTATCTTTCAAGATCACCAGCTCCTCTCCTATATGAAAATCGGTGACCAGTTAGAACTGGTGGCCAAATTAAAAGGGGAGAAGGACAAGAAAAAACGCCAAGAGGAGGTCAAAGCCTTGTTGGCAGATCTGGGCATCGAAGCTTGTTACCACCAATATCCGAATCAGATGTCCGGTGGACAAAAACAACGTGCAGCCATTGCTCGGGCCTTCATCGGAAATCCACAGGTCATCTTGGCCGATGAACCAACGGCTAGCCTAGACCCAGATCGAGGGCAAGAAATCGCCCAGTTGATCCAGAAAGAAGTCAAATCCAAAAACAAGAGCGCCATCATGGTGACCCATGACCGCTCCATCCTGACCTATGTGGATACCATTTATGAATTAAAACACGGCCAATTGCTAAAGGTAGAAAAGGTTGATTAAATACAAGAGAGTGGGACAGAAATCGGTAATTCGTTAGAATTCGATTTCGTCGTCCCACCTCCGCACAGTTGAGTAGGACTGTAAAAGCTGATGAAATCAGCGTAGTAGAGCCCACTCAACCACTGCGTCTTGCTAAACAATCCAAAAATAATTGAGAGGCTAGGACTTTTGTCCCAGCCTCTTTTTATTCTTGTGGATCTTTGGGCAGTTCCATACGGAAGCGCAAGCCCATAGCCGTTTTATCAAATTGATAGGCCAGTTCTTCATGGTCTAGCAAGTGTTGGACCACGAAGAGTCCCAGACCGCCTTCCTTCTTCTGACGGCTAGCGGTCATTGGCAGTTCGGCGGTCTCTACCATTTCCTGGCTGGTATTTTCAATCGCCAAGTGCGTCCCTTCTTCTTCGAGACGGAGCTGGATCTCTCCACCCGCATCCGAATGCTTGACGGCATTACTGATGACATTTGAGAGGACCAATTTCAGAATCGCTGGGTCCATATAGACTGGTTTAGCTGAGATCTGATTGTCAATCGTGAGCGAGCGGGATTGAGCCAAGACCTTGTACTGGTCGAGGATCTGCTCTAAAACTTGATCCAGCTGGATCCATTCCTTGTCTCCGGCCAATTCTTGGACAGAGGACAGGGACAGGATTTCTAGGACGATCTGGTTCATCTCATCGACAATATCGAGGGAGACCGCCAGGTAGCGGTCCCGGTCCTTGTAGCGGCCAATCTTATCCCGCATATTTTCTAGGATAATCTTCAAGCTGGCCAGAGGAGTCTTGAGCTCATGCGAAGCCCCTCTTAGAAATTCGACTTTCATCTGCTCCAACTTCAGATTTTCCTGTTTCTGCTGCTCTAGATTGTCGATCACCTCTAAAAGATGGTGATAGAGGTCGTTGATCTGTTGCTTGAGAACGCCAATCTCATCCTGCGAATGAATGGGAAGACTGGCTGTCCGATCCAGCCGTTTCATCCGCTTGGTCATCTGCTTGATCTCAAGGATCGGAGCAGAAATCATGCGGGCATAGAGATAGGAGGCAATCAACGACAGAACAAAGGAAGCAAGGAGACTATAGGGAAGAAAGCCCAGACTGATGTCCCGCGCTTCCTTTTGCGAATCAACAGTCGCTAAGAATTGCAAGGTCAAGTCTTTCCCTTCCTTGGTCTGAATCTTTCGCTCTTCAATGACCAGGGAATTGTTCTGGCTATCAGGGTTCAGGAGCAGGTCATCCTTGACCTCTAGGGCATTTTGTTTTTGTTTTCCTTTGATAGACACCTTGATATCATTGGTCTTGGAATAAAGGTCGATGACTGACTCAATGGTCCCTTCTTCCTGGCCCTGGAAACTCTTAGCCAGGGCTTGCGATTTTTTCAAAATCGTCTGGCGCTGGGACTCGATATAGGTCGACGGGAAAATAAAGTAAACCGAAGCATGGAGAAGGATGACTAAGCTACTAAAAAGGGCAAAGGTAATCAGAAAGATTTTTGCAAAGATACTCCGTTTGGTCATGGCCTCTCCAATTTATAGCCGACATTGCGTACCGTAACGATACAGTCCAGCTCCAGTTTTTTTCGTAGTTCCTTGATATAGACATCGATCACCCGGTCAAAAGGAATCTCCTCCGTCTCCTTCCAGACGGCATCGAGGATCTGAGAGCGGGTCCGGGCCTTGCCCTCATGCTGGAGCAAGTATTCCAAGATTTCCAACTCCTTGGCATTCATGGAAATGGCTTGGCCTGCTAGGCTGGCTGTGTAGCTCTCAAAATCCACCCGTGCCTCTCCATAGGTGAAGACCCGTGAAGGCTGAAGCTTTTTAAAAATAGCTTCGATACGGACCTTCAAGAGGGACAAGGAGAAGGGTTTTTCCAGGTAGCCATCTGCCATCTCTCCAAAGGCTGTCAACTTATAGTCCTCGTCATGGAAGGCTGTTAGCATGAGGACAGGGACTGAGCTGGTCTTGCGAATGGTCTTGAGGACTTCCAAGCCATTAAGGATGGGAAGCTGGATATCCAACAAGACTAGATCTGGCGCTTCTCTGTGAAAGAGGTCCAGGGCCTCCTGCCCATCGCCTGCTTCAAAGACCTCATAGCCACATTCCATGAGATAGTCGCTCATCCCTTCTCGAATCAGGACTTCATCTTCTACGATTAGTATCTTCATACACTTTCCTTTTTATCTAAGAAACTTCTACCTCCTATTATACCCTATTTCTATTTTAGGAAACAATCTCTTATTCGACATCCACCAAGAGTTCCTTTGGTTTCTTATGCAAGAGCCATTGAGAAGAAAGGATGGACACCAGAATCAAGAGAAGCCCACCGACCAAAACAATCACCAACAATTGGCTCGGTTGGATGTCCATATGGATATCTGTCAGGGTCTTACTGAAGCTTTCTGCCTCAGCTCCTCCACCAAGGTTGGCTGCAGAGGATTCTTGAGCCATTTGTTTAGCAATGCCACTGGTTACGTTCTTAAGCACCGTATCTCCGACTCCTTTGGCAAGAAGACCTGCGACTCCATAGGAGAGGAGGAAGGCTGGGATGGAAATCATGATTAATTCTGCCACGAATTGCCCCGCAATCTGCACCTTGGAGAGTCCTAGAGCCAGCAAGATACCAACTTCTCTGCGACGGGCATTGAGCCACAAGACGAGGAGAAGGGTGAGAAGCAAGCTAGCAAAGATGAGGCTACCGATAAACAAGTAGTTCGCCACTTGGAACATACTGCTGATCGATTTTTGCAAGGCTGGGTAGTTAGAAGAGCTCTTGACTAGGTCATAGTAATTCCATGGGATATCCAAGGCTTTGATTTTTTCGATTAATTTATCGAGGTCTTGATCCCCTTTGGCAAAGAAGGTCGCATCCTCATAAGTAGCTGTTTGAACAGTATTGCCATAGAGCTTGGCAGCTGTATCTAGGTCAGAAATGAGGGTATCTTCATACAATTCTTGGGCGTAAGTTAGAGGAGCTTGGTTCTTCCCTGAGAACAGACCTTTAATGGTTACTTCGACAGTTTCATTAGCCCCTTTTTCATTGTCAGCATCATAGAGATTGGACTTGAGGCGCACCTTATCGCCCACCTTGAGACCATTCTTTTTCGCCAAATCTTCGTGCATGAGGATTTGGTTTTTGTCCTTGTCTGTCAGGTGCTCTCCTTGGACCAGCTTGTAGGCTCCAGAGACAAACTTATCTTCTTTAGAAGAGTCATTGACCCCTGTCACCATCAAGGTATTCTTAAAGTGCTTGGCCCGCTCTGGAGATTGATTTTGCAGGGTTTCTTCAGTCTCAATAATCTCGTGGTCTAGGATATCTGCGATGGCATTGATCCGCTTGATGGAGGAGGTGATCCCCTCTACCTGGCTGATTTTTTCGATATCTTCTCCTCTGATATTCCCAGCTCCCCGAGGGGTTCCTGGATTGGTCCTGCGGTTGATCTGCATGGAGAAGCTATTGGTGATGGATCCCAGGCTTTCCGATGAAGCTTGTTGGGTCGCTCCCTTCATGGAGAGTCCAATCAAGCTCAAGGTCCCCATGAGGAGAATGATGGCAAAGAGCAAGAGAGACTTGGGCCATTTACGTGTGATATAAGCAAAAGCATTTCGCAACATAGCATTCCCTCCTTACTTGCTCTTCTCAACGAGGCTACGGCGACTCAATTCCAAGACCACATCGGAGGCCTCTGCCACTTCCTTACTGTGGGTGACGACGATGACACATTTTTGGCGTTCCTTGGCCAATTTCTTCAAAATCGCAATGATATCACCTGCTGTCTGTTCGTCTAGGTTGCCCGTCGGCTCATCAGCCAAGATGACAGGTGCTTCTGAAACGAGCGCACGCGCAATGGCCACCCGTTGCTGCTGCCCTCCGGATAGTTGGAGGACATTGCGTTTGATTTGCGTTTCGTCCAATCCCAATTCCAAGAGAATTTCTTTCCCTGCCTGCTTGTTGACCAGGCGGACATTTTCAAGTGGCGTCAAATAATCAATCAGATTGTAATTCTGAAAAACCAAGGAAACATGGTGCTTGCGATGGTAGCTAGACCCTTTGGTCTGAATGTCCTCCCCATCAAAGAGAACCTGCCCCTTCTTGGGATTGTCCAGACCAGCTAGGAGGGAGAGGAGGGTTGATTTCCCAGTTCCCGACTGGCCAATAATACTGTAAAATGTCCCATTTTCGAACTGATAGTTCACATTTGAGAGGATATCTTCACTATAGCTTTGGTAACTATAGGCTACATTCTTGAGTTCTAACATATGTGTCATTTCTCCTTAACTCATTTTTGTTAATATTTCTTTTGGGGTCTTGCGCCAGATCATGCTGGTAGTTACACCGAGCGACAGAAGGATCAAGCATAAGAGGCTAGCATAGGCGATTCCTAAGGAAAGACCTTGAGGGATTTGGTTGAGCAAGTCTAGGGTCTGCTGTTGACCGGTCTCTCCGACAAACTGTTCTAAGAAACGATGGCTGACTATCCGCCCGATGAGAAAGGCTGGGATCACCGCTAGTAAGGATACCAGCACCACCTCCAAGAGGAACTGTCTAAAGATCCGGCCCTTGCTCTTCCCAATGGATAAGAGCACCCCAATTTCATGGATCCGCTCCCGTGTCCAGAGACTGAGTAAGAGCGATAGGGCACCGGCTCCAGTCACTAGGAGGACGATCATCATGATCCGTACCAGGCCTTCTAAGGTCTGAGAGGATTCTTTCATCTGGTCAAAGGCCTTGCGATCTTCGACCACACGCAGAGACTGCCAATCTAGATCCAAGCTTTTAACTTGCTTCAAGAGGGCATCGATTTTCTCAGGATCTTTGACTCCAAAGGTGACCTGGGTCACTTCTTGCTGACTGAGACCAAGAAGCTTAGTCGCATCCTCATAAGGGAGGTAGACTTGGTTTTCACTCAAATCAGAGGTCATTCCTGTGAATTTTTCCTGTTTCTTACCTGAAAAGATCCCAACGATTTTAAAGGTTTGCTCTTTGGCGGGAGTCTCTCCCATCTGAAAGCTGGATAAGGTCAAGGAATCGCCGACCTTTAGCTTGTTCTTCTTAGCCAACTCTTCGTGGATCAAGATCTGCCCGCGAGCCTTGTCGGATAAGTGCTTTCCTTGCACCAGTTGGAAACTACCACTGCGGAAATCCAGGTGCTGGTCTGTCTTCTGGGTGAAAACAGCGCCTAGCGCTTGCTTGGCTTCCTGCCCCAAATCGTCTCGCTCCACCGACTGCTGTCCCGTCACCGCTTCTTTACCAAGAATGCGAACGGGACTTTCATATTGAGGAACCATGCCTCCCACCCCAGCTAGTCGCTGCACCTTTTCAGCCTCCTTCAGCGCAAAGGGAGTATTCCCCTGCTTACTGGTCAGGGCAAAACTGGTCCCAGCCGACTGTTTGATATGTTCCTCCAGCCTTCCTCCTACTTGCATCAGTGAAAAACAGAAATATAAGCAAGAGAGGATCAAGAGGAGAATCAGGAAGAGAACCAGATTCCTCGTTCTTTTTCGAGTAATATAGGCAATTGCCTGTTGTAAGAGCATGAACTCACCCTCCATTTCAAAGCCCACAGCAATGCAAAATGGGCGCTTTCATCATTTGTTATAGTTATTATAGAAAAGAAATGTGAAATGTTTATGAAATAGAAAAAAACTCCCCCAGAAAAATCTGGAAGAGCCTTAGCAAGGGGTGGATGAAAAAGTTTAATATGAAAAAGGTCGATAAAAATTAAGAATCAAAAAGTTTTAATTTATTCGATCAAGTTTTTGTCTTTAGACATGTATGTGGGAAGTATTCCCCCCTTGCTCTAGTGTAGAACATTTATCTACTTCCTATATTTTAACGCATCTTTGTTACAAAATAAAGGAATTTGTATTGCATTTTTGTTCCAAATATCGAACAGGCAGGTTACTTCAAAACACCAACTATCTATCCACCTACTTCAAAGGTTATTCTTCCCGTGATTTCACTATATGTAAACAAAAATCCGCACCTCAAATAACTGCTCTGATCCCCATCGGATTGATCTTAGGTTCTTCAAGAAAGGAAACCAATCTGTAGAAAAGACCGGCTTCAGCCAAATTTATTTCACAAACTTTTGTAATATATATAAATATGCACTCTCGCCCCCCAAGGCTGATTAGGACTCTTCCGAGCTTGGAAAAGCGAAGGGAAGATTTAGGTAACTTGCTTCGCAAGTCCTATCCGCCACCTCCAAGCAGTGCTTTGGGCAATCAGCTACTGCGTCAGACAGTTCATCCAATGATTGATTGAGGATTGGAGACCTGCTAACCTCTTTGAGCAAGTAAAATGATTGGGTAGGTCGCAACATAGCGACTACTGTCCAATGATTAGGTGCTTTATTACACAGGTTACGACGCGAAAAAGGGAGGAACGATACTTTCCTCCCTTTGAGCTAGTAAGACGTTTAGCCAAACCGCCTGATAGCGGTTGGCGTCAAATGATTAGAGGCATAGCCTCAATCAAGCACACAGGTTACGACAGAAAATAAAGAAGGCCGATAACGCCTTCTTTGTTTTCTTAGTAAGACACTTCGGCAAGACACCATAGTACTTGCCGTAAACTACAAATCCACCTAATAAATTGACACGGGGTTACGACGTGAAAAGGGAGGAACGATACTTTCCTCCCTTTGAGCTAGTAAGATGATTAGGTAGACCGCGACATAGCGGCTACCGTCCAATGATTCGGTGCTTTAGCACCAATCATTGGTATCAGATTACATCATCCCACCCATCATGCTTGGATCCATAGCTGGCGCTGCTGGAGCTGGTTCTGGTTTGTTGGCTACCACTGCTTCGGTCGTCAAGATAAGGCTTGCTACGGAAGCCGCATTTTGAAGGGCTGAACGGCTCACCTTCACTGGGTCGATAATTCCTGCTTCAATCATGTTGACCCATTCACCTGTTGCAGCATTGAAGCCTGTTCCGACTTCCGCATGTTTCAAGCGATCGATAACGATTGACCCTTCATAGCCTGCATTGTGGGCGATTTGGCGTACAGGTTCTTCCAAGGCGCGAAGCACGATGTTGCGTCCTGTCGCTTCATCCCCTTCCAATTCAAGGGTTGCAACTGCAGAAATAACATTGGCAAGGGCCGTACCACCACCGGCAACAATTCCTTCTTCAACCGCTGCGCGTGTCGCATTGAGGGCGTCTTCGATACGGAGTTTCATTTCTTTCAACTCAGTTTCGGTTGCAGCTCCGACCTTGATGACTGCAACGCCACCAGACAATTTAGCCAAGCGTTCTTGGAGTTTTTCACGGTCGAATTCTGAAGTTGTGGTTTCGATTTGTGATTTGATCACGGCCACACGGTTAGCGATAGCTTCAGGATTTCCTGCACCTTCCACAATGACTGTGCTATCTTTGTCCACTGTCACTTTACTTGCTTGACCAAGGGCTTCGATGGTCGCATCTTTCAACTCAAGACCGAGATCTTCTGTGATAACAGTTCCGCCTGTCAAGATCGCGATGTCTTCTAGCATAGCTTTGCGACGGTCTCCAAATCCTGGTGCCTTAACAGCTACGACATTGAAGGTTCCACGAATCTTGTTCAAGACAAGCGTTGGGAGGGCTTCTCCATCCACATCATCCGCAATGATCAAGAGCGGACGGTTGCTTTGAAGGATACTTTCCAGCAATGGCAAGATTTCTTGTATGTTTGATACCTTCTTGTCGGTGATCAAGATATAAGGATTTTCAAGGTCTGCCACCATTTTTTCATTATCAGTGACCATGTATTGAGAGAGGTAACCACGGTCAAACTGCATTCCTTCAACAACTTCTAACTCTGTTTCCATTCCACGAGATTCTTCAATCGTGATCACCCCATCGTTGCCCACTTTTTCCATGGCTTCTGAGATGTATTCACCAACTTTTTCAGAGCGAGAAGAGACAGCTGCAACCTGGGCGATGGCTTCTTTATTAGCAACTGGAATGGCATTGTTTTTCAAGGCTTCAACAGCAGTCGCAACCGCTGCTTCAATCCCACGACGGATACCGATTGGATTCGCACCCGCTGTAACGTTCTTGATCCCTTCACGGACGATGGCTTGGGTCAAGACAGTCGCAGTGGTTGTTCCGTCTCCAGCGATATCGTTGGTCTTCGAAGCAACTTCTGATACCAATTTGGCACCCATATTTTCGAAATGGTCTTCCAATTCGATTTCTTTGGCGATGGTCACCCCATCATTGGTGATCAATGGTGACCCAAATGATTTTTCAAGCACCACATTGCGACCTTTTGGTCCCAAGGTCACTTTCACAGTATCTGCTAGGATATCCACCCCACGGACCATGGCTGCACGAGCATCTGATGAAAATTTAATTTCTTTTGACATACATCTTTCTCCTTTCTGATTCTTTAGGCTTCAACAATGGCAAGAATACTTGCAGTCCCAACAATCGTGTACTTCTCATCGCCGTCTTTCACATCAACGCCTGCATGATTTTCCACCAAGACCGTATCACCGACTTTGACACTTGGTGCTACCAACTCGCCACTGAGGGTCCGAACTCCCTCACCTACAGCGATGACTTCTGCTGTTTTGGTTTCAGCTTGACTTGCTCCTGCGATGACAAAGCCACCGACTGTTTGCTCTTTTTCTTCTACTTTCAAGACCACGCGGTCTCCTAATGGTTTTAACATGTCATTCCTCCGTTCTTGTATTTTAGCACTCTTCAACATCGAGTGCTAACTCATGTTTCTATTGTATCACTTGGTCAAAAATAGTCAAGAAAAAAACACCTCAATCTCTTCGAAGTGTTTTCGATTTCTAGCCAACCAAATTTAGTTTTTGTTGGTAAGCTTGGATGACTTTTTGTAAGTTGGCTCGACCACGATACATCCCATACCCCACTAGCAACATCCCTGCTATTCCAATCAGGGCGACCAAGCTACCTAAGATCAAAAATAGGAGGGAAGTCTTGTGAAAGAAATAAATCAGCAGTCCACCAATACTGGCCATGAGAAAGAGCACACTAAACCAGCGACCCAAGTTTTCCAACATATGGCGTTGGTAGCGAATTTCCGTCTCATACCCTTTTATTAATTCTTGTCTGGTGTGCATAGATGCCTCCTTCAATAAAAATTGAGAATGAAGTATTCGTAAAGGAGGTCACGTACTTCATTCTCAATGCTCCGGTTGCAATAAACTGTTTCCAGTTTTCTCTTAGTATTTGAGACCTGGATCAAAGATTCCAAGAGCTACCCCAGCTAAGGCGATGATGACTAAGAGAAGCATGACCTTGTTTGGTGAGACTTTCTTCTTCGCCATGAGCCACCAGCAAAGCGTGATAAAGGCAGCAGTCAAGAGACCTGGATAGACGCCATCAATCTTTTCTTGGATTTTAAGGAAGGCTTCTCCGTCAGCATTTTTGAATTCGAGGGCTGTTGTAACAGAGACCCAAGTCGCTGCTACGGCACCGATGACCATACCACCGACCACACTAATCGCTTTACGAAGGGCTTGTCCTTTTGGTCCTACAAGGAATTCAACAGCCTTGTCCCCTAAGTGATACCCTTTGAAGAAGGCGAAACGCATGCCTAAGTAGACCAAGAGGTTCCAAACGACGATATAGAAGAGAGCTCCTGCAATGTTTCCGCCTTTAGAAAGACCAAGGGCAATCCCGAGAAGTACAGGGATTAAGGTCCCAACAACCAAGGAGTCCCCAATCCCAGCGATTGGGCCCATCAAACCAGCACGCATCCCGTTGATGGTTTCGCCATCTACTGCTTCTCCATTGGCACGCGCTTCTTCCAAACCAGCTGTGATCCCTACAACAAGAGATCCTAGTTGGGGCTCAGTGTTGAAGAAGGCTGTATAGGTTTGCATGGCTTCTTTTTGTTCTTCTTTGGAATCATACATTTCTTCCACGATTGGAAGCATCGAAGTCAAATACCCAAAGGTTTGCATATGTTCTTGAGAGAAACAAGTCAAGTGACCATAATACCAATGATGGAATGCTTTGGTTAGCGTTTTCTTTGAAATTTTCTTTTTATCAGCCATCTTAGATATCCTCCTCATCATCGTCAAAGTCATTTGCTCCAGCAGGGACGACTTTCATTGTTTTAATCACTTCAAGTTCATAGTAGATCACTGCAAAGATCAATGAAACTACCGCACTCGCTACCAGGTTCAAGCCAAGAGATTTTGCCAAGGTAAATCCAACAAAGAATGGAATGAAGTCTCTCACTTCTGTAACGATTTGCTTCAAGAGGATGGCAATACCGACACATGGAAGAAGGGCACCGACTGTAAAGAGGGCTTTCATCCAGTAACCATCCATTGGAAGGTATTGTTTCATCAAATCCACCATGTTTTCACCGTATTTGGTGATAATCATGGTTGGAAGGAAGGAGAAGAGGAAGTGAGAAATCCATGGGTAAACCCAGTCAACTGCATAGAGTTTTTTGAAGTTTCCTTCTTCAACGGCTTTCCAACCGATATGTTGCCAAAGCAAGTTCATGGTCGCAGTACCGTAGAAAAGAACGGTACCGATAGTCCCAACGGCTGCACCGATTGGGGCTGCTGCTGCTGCAATTGCTGCCTCACCCGTGATATTGTTAGCATGAACAAATAAGATAGAAAGGGGAATTCCGATATAAGAAATAGCCCGTACATCGGCAGATACAGTTCCACCAGGAGTAACCAAGGCGATATATACGACCTGAAGGGCTACCCCGACCATGATACCGGTTGTCACATCTCCAAGGATCAACCCTGAGATTAACCCACCAACTAGGGGACGACCAAGTGTATAGTTCCCGATACTGGAACCACCCATACCAGGCATTGAAGACAAGCTGGCGAAAATACCAAGCAAGATTGCTTGAATCCATGAAATTGTCATAACAAACGCTCCTTTTGTTTGTAAGTATAGTTTAGTGACGAAGAGCTAGGATGCTCCCCTCTCTAGAATCCGAATTTTGATTTAAAATCATCCCAGTAACCGATGGATACATCTGGAAGCAACTGGAATTTCACCTTGTAGCCTGCAGCCTGAATGGCTTCGATGGCTTCTGCTTCTTCCTGGGTGATGGATTGGTTGTTCCCCAATTTCACAGCACCCGGGCGGTCATTTGCAGGACCGACAATGATTTCTTTGACATCGCCTGGGACAAACCCTTGGTCGACCAAAATTTCTTTCATATCGATGGGGTTCTTAGTAATCAAGAAATAGCGAGTTTCTGATTCCGTTACTTTTGCAGATTTTTCTTTGAAAGCTTCCTTAGTCCAAACAAAGGTTTTCTTATCCGAAGCCCCTTTATAGGCTTGGATCAAGACCTTATTAGAAGCTGCCGCGTCGTTGACAGCAATCAAGCCATCACAAGGCTTTTCTTTAGCCCATCGAGTTACTGTTTGACCGTGGATCATACGGTCGTCAATTCGTACAAATGATACTACCATTTTCTAACCTCCCTTAGTTAAATATCATCATCTTCTTCATCGTCACCCTCTACCGGGGCAAGGGCAAATTCTTGCAAGGCAGTGGAAGCTTCGGATAAAATCACCTGAGCTAGATCAGCCCCCTCCATCATGTCCTTCATCACAACTGCTGTCAGCGCCATGGTCAAGTTCATTCCACCTAAGATCAAGGCTGTACTCAGCTTCCCTTGTTCCTCTAGCACCGTTGCCGCCGTTGTCAAAGGACTGCCACCTACAATGTCTGCTAGAACTAAGACAGAGTCCTCATCTGTCAAAGGGGAAAGCGCCTGACGAAAATCATGAGCAAAATCATCTACTGATTTGCCTTCTTTCAATCCGACCGCAATCACCTGATCGATTTTATCCCCAGCAAACATAGCCAGTGAACTTTTCAGACCTTCTGCCAGTCCACCATGACTGACCAATACCAGATACTTCATCCTTTCGCCTCCTTTATGATGACCTTATTGTATTGCTTTTGTAAGCGTTTTACTATTGTCATTTGTCACAAAGAAAAGTTGACATCTGTCAATAAAAAAATGACATCTGTCACTTGACAGATGCCTAGTTGCTCTTAACGAAACTTCTCTCGAAGCATTTCCTCAATAATCTTTTGAATTTGAGGCAATTGATTATCAATATCCTTTGCTTTTAGGGCATTATGAATCAAATAATCCAACCGATCCCAGATATCAGTTGGCAGGTTGCCAGGAGTGCTTAGGACAGCTTTTTTCATAATCTGGTCCAAGGTCTGATTCGTCAGAGAATCAACCCCGAAATCATCCGCTTTAAGAAGGTCCCGGCTCTTTGAACTATTGACGACAGAAGGGAGGACAGAGGTCCCCTGCGACTGCCGAAAGAGTTCCTGCTGGACCTGCTGGTCCTGGGTCAAAAATTCCATGAATTCCTTGGCCTCCTTGCTCGCACTGGCCCGCGAAGACAGAGCAAACAGGGATGTATCCACTAAGGTTGACGGAGTCGAGCCAGAAGCCCCTGGCATAGGGATACAGGTCCAAGTGAAATTTGAATACTTGGCCACATGATAGGGATAAGGTTTATAAGTTCGGTACTGGGCCAAGGTCATCGGATAGAAAGCGACCTTGCCTTCATCAAAATCCTTAGAAGTGACATTGAAGTTGCCATGAAGGGCTTCGAGTTTTTCGACAAAATAGAGCGAGCGCTTCATTTCTTTACTCGTAAGATTAATGCTGTCCTGACGGAAAAGCTGGCCCCCATGGGCTGCCAAAGCCTCCCGCCAGGTATAATCTGTACTTCCAAACTGATCCAGCTCGCCATCTCCATCCGTATCCCGCGTCACTTTTTGACAAATCGTATAAAATTCCTCCAAGGTCCACCCCTCTTTTGGAATAGCAATCCCTTCCTTTTCCAATAAATCCTTATTGACACACATCAAAACGGGATTGCTCTCGAAAGGAAGAGCATATTGACGATTCTTGTACTTGCCTGCTTCTAGGGCGACTGGATAAAAATGAGAAGGATCGACCTGTTTGCCCATTAAGGGAGTCAAATCTTCTACTGCCCCACGCGCTGCTAACACTGGCAACTCTGTACTGGATACCATATAGAGATCGGGCTCCTGCCCATGGAGGATCTGATTGGCTAACCAGCTCGCATACTTATTCTTCGGAATCCCGCTTTCATAGACAATCTTTACCCCTGGATGCGTTTTTTCAAAACGAGCAATCGCTTGGTCCAAGACTTTTTCTTCTGTTTGGGTGGGTACATCCCAGCTAGATCCTGCGTAGACCCCCAAACGGACAATCCTTGGCTGACGCCGCCACCAAATCCCTCCAGCAAGCAGAAGAAGCAAGAAGATCCCTAGAAAAAATCTGGTACCTCGTATCTTACGTTTTTTCTTCATCGGCCATCACTTTCTGTTCCAAAATCCTTAGTGGTCACACCTTTTTGAACAGACCAAATAGCTAGCTGGGTCCGATCCCGCAGGTTCAACTTAGACAAAATGGTTGACAGGTAATTCCGAATCGTTCCCTCAGACAGGAAAAGTTTGGCTGCGATTTCCTTATTAGACTCCCCAAAACCAACCTGCTGGATGATCCGCCATTCAGTCAGGGATAAGTCGCTCACATATTCTTCAGAAACGGAGATGGTGTAATTGCTCTGAGCCATCTGAGAAAAAATCTGAAAAACCTTACTAGCAATATTAGGGTTAATCATGGCTCCCCCATGATAAACAATTTGAATGGCTTGGTAGAGCTCCTCTGTTGAAGCCCCTTTAAGCAAATACCCTGAAGCTCCATATTTCAAAGCACGAAAGATGAAATCATCATCGTCAAAGGTGGTTAGAATGATGATTTTAACCTCAGGGAAGCGTTCCTTGACTTCTTTTGTCGCCATCACGCCATCCATCTTGGGCATACGAATATCCATCAATACGACATCTGGTCGATCTTGAGGGATTCGCTCTAGCACCTCGTGACCGTCCGCCACTGCAGAAGTCACCTGAATATCTTGATGGGCAGACAAAATAATTTGGAGCGACTCGCGAATCAGTGCTTGGTCATCCGCAATCATTACTTTAATCATAAGACTTTTCCTCCTTTTTCTTTGGGCAATTCAATTCGTGTATAAAAGCCATTTTGATTGGCAAATTCGATCCTTCCTCCCAAGATAGAGACCCGCTCTCGCATTTGCTTCAAGCCGTAGCCGACCTGCAGTTGGTCAAAGCCGACCCCATTATCTTGGAGAATCATGACATAGGCATCTTCCACCAAAAAGGAAATCTTCATGTAGTTGGCATGACCGTGGCGGACAGAATTGGTCATGGACTCCTGAATCACGCGAAAGACAGTATCCTCCACCATGACATCTAGATCCACCTCATCCCAGTCATAGGTCAGATCGACTTGTAAGTGGGAAATGGCTTGGTATTCGTGAACCAATTTCAAAACTGCATCCCTCAAGGTATGATCCTCCAGGGCACCTGGTCGCAGCTTGTTCAAAGAGCCCCGGACGTCCTTGATTCCATCTCGTACAACCGTAGAGACCGATTGCAACTGGGTCTTGGCACGACCAGGATCAATATCAATCAGAACCCCAACCGCATCAATCCCTGCAGAAATGCCCGTCAAGGCATGGCCCAGAGTATCGTGAATCTCTCGTGCGATCCGCTTGCGCTCCCGGTCCTCCGCAATTTTTTCCGAAAGGGCCATGTAGCTATTTAATTCCGTATTGACTTGCGATACCATTTCTAACTCTTTTTCGATTCGATGGTGCTCTGCTACTACCGATAAAATGTAAAAGAGAAGAGAAATA
The DNA here is from genome assembly GCF_003943615.1 of Streptococcus australis. Lineage (GTDB taxonomy): Bacteria > Bacillota > Bacilli > Lactobacillales > Streptococcaceae > Streptococcus > Streptococcus australis_C. The sequence goes on from NZ_RJPZ01000004.1 coordinate 143,008, forward strand.
ATAAAGACAACCATATTTAAGGAAGCTAGCGCATTTTTAGCGAATAAGATGAGCATCCGAATCGATGAAGGATAGAAGGCGATATAGGTATCTAGCGACGGCAACTGCACGACGAGAGAGAGGATGTCATAGTTGGTCACAAGGAGGACAATGAAACTCAGAAGGATAAAGGCAAACCAGTAGCGCCTGTCCTTGGAACTACTAAACTCTTTAGAACCGTAAAAGATATCAGCAAATACCAAGAGGATGATCCCATTGTAGGAGAAGCTGAGGGACATCATGACGCCTAACATCAGTAAAATTTCTAGAATATTCCACTTGTCAAAAACTGACCACTCCTGTGTCCCCGGGCGCATCCGATAAAATGTAATAAGAAGAATCCCTCCAAAGAGGAGGATGGAAATCCAAAAGTTCTGAGCTGGGGAACTCGGTATTTCTCTTAATTGTTCCAATAATTGATAGCCTTGCCCCTTGGCAATGATGTAATTGGTCGCATGCAAGTAGAGGGAACTGCTAAATAAGATGGCGATAAAATTAATGATTTTTAGCAAAATCAAACTATAACGAATGCCACGAAGTTTGGTCATTACTGCCACCCGTTGACATCGTATCGGTCAACATTATCCTTATCAATCATCTCTACTGGAATCTTATATTGTTCCTTGTAGGGTTTTCCTGTCCTCATGCACTCAATTACTTGCATCACCTGTCTCCCCATTTTAAGAGGAGATTGGGCAACCGTCCCTTCGATATCATCCGTCGTCGAGAGCAAAACTTTCATATCTGGAGAGCCATCGATTCCATAGATAGAAATCGGCTGAGCTAATTGGTTTTCCTTGATGGCCGCTAGGGCTCCGATAGCTGCCCGATCATTTAAGGCCACGACCGTATCAAATACCAGACCATCCTGAATGACCTGGGAAACAGCTGGTAAGGCCAATTCCGTTTGACCACGGGTCTCTTCTCTCCCAACAACCTGATAGGCAGGATCCGACTGAATGGTATCTAAGAACCCTTGGATCCGTTGCTCTGCCGATACCGTCCCCTTATGCTCTAAGAGTAGGATCTTCGCCTCATTTTTCTGCTTCATCAGGCGCTGGGCGACCAAGACCCCGGCTTGGTAATTATCCGACACCACACTGGCATCCACCGTGAAATGGCTGAGCTGACTATCCACTGCAATGATTTTAATCCCTGCCTCTCGAGCTCGCTTCAGGGAAGCAATGATTTTAGGGCTATCTCCTTTGACGGGGTTAATCACAATCACATTAACCTTTTGTTGACGAAAATAATCTATTTGCTGACTTTGTTTTTCCTCGTCCAATTCTGGATTACGAACTAGAAGCAAATCCCCTTTTTCGTCAGCCACTCGTTCAATCTCTGCATTCAGTGTTTGGTAGAATTCATTGTTCATGGTCATGTAGGTCACACCAATCCGCATCTGCCCTTTTACCGGTTTTAGTTGGCTAGCATTCAAATAGATGACCACTACCACAAAAACCAGGCTCCAAAATATCGTATAGATCACCACTCGATTGTGTTTCTTTTGAACAGCTTCCTCTTCTAACCCCATCTCTTCTCCTCTTAAAATAACGAACCATTTTACTATATAAAGATTTTTTGTTCGTATTTAATACCTTGTATTATAGCATTTTTTATCAAGAGCTTGAAGGTCTTTCAGAAATGAATGCGTTTTACTCATAAATCCATATGATGACTTACCCCTGCAACTTCCGTGAGAAGTTTCGAAAAAGAAAAAACGACACAGCTGGTCAGCTGCACCGTTCTCTTCAGTTAAAAGGGAAGCTCTTCCTCTTCCAGGATAAGATCCGCTAAATCTCCTCCTGCTCCATTAGCCCGCATCGCTCGTTGAGCACGACTTTCTAAGAGCTGGAAGCCTTGACAGAGTACCTCTGTCACATATTGGGTCGTTCCATTCTTCTCATAGCGTCTGGTTCGAAGCTCACCGTCCACAGAGACCAAGCTCCCTTTATTGGCATAGGAGACAAGGGTCTCTGCTAATTTCCCCCAGACCACTAGGGTGATAAAGTCCGCCTCCCGCTCGCCATTTTGATCCTTATAACGACGATTGACAGCCAGGGTCGCACGCGCAACGGACTTGTCCGTACTGGTCTTATGAAGCTCTGGGTCAGCCACAAGGCGCCCGATTAAAATTACTTTATTATACATATTTCTTCCTCCTACTTATATAATTCGTAGTTTTTTAGCCATTTGGAGAAAGAAAATAAAAAAGAGGCTGGGACAAAAGTCCTAGCCTCTCAATTGTCTTTGGATTATCGAGCAAGACGCAGTGGTTGAGTGGGCTCTACTACGCTGATTTCATCAGCTTTTACAGCCCTACTCAACTGTGCGGAGGTGGGACGACGAAATCGAATTCTAACGAATTACCGATTTCTGTCCCACTCTCTTATCCTTGCCAGTGACGGGCAGGGTCAAAGGGAGTTCCCACCTCTTCTGTATCTTGCAATTCGATAATACCACGTTTTTGTGGAGCATTTGGCAAGTGCAATTCGCGTGGACTACACATCATGCCAAAGCTCTTTTCTCCACGAAGGGCTCCTGGGAAAATCAAGCTGCCATCTGGCATCATGGCACCTGGAAGAGCCACAATCGTCTTGAGACCTTCACGCGCATTTGGTGCACCTGCTACGATTTGAACTGTCTTGTCTGATCCGACAGCCACTTGGCAGATGTTGAGGTGGTCACTATCTGGATGAGCCACCATTTCTACGATTTGCCCCACGACAAACTTAGGCTCCTTGTCATTGACCAAGACCTCTGCAAATCCTTCCGCTTGCAACTCTTGATTGAGACGTGCAACTTGCTCATCACTCAAGAAAATTTGCCCCTTGCCATCAAGTGCAAAGAAAGCCGAAGCCTCAAAAATATTCCAGGCCACTGTTTCTTGCTTGTCTTCACGGTAGACACGGGCTACTTTGCCCTTGCGCTCTACTGCTAATTTGGCATCCCCACTGTTTTTCAAGGTGAGCATTAAGACATCGCCGACTTGTTCTCTATTATAGGTTACAATCATTTTTCTCTTTCTCCTACTTCCATTCTGCTAAAAATTCTGAAATCTGAGTCTTGGTTTTACGGTCGCGATTGACGAAACGACCCAGTTCCCGATCCTTGTCTAGGACCACTAGACTCGGAATGCCATAGATATCCCAAAGCTTAGCCAGGTCTAGATACTGGTCGCGATCGACCAAAACGAAGGTAAATCCAGGGTTTTCCGCTTCAATCTCTGGCAAAAAGGGCTGGATATACCGGCAATCGCCACACCAATCCGCTGAAAAGAAGAAAACCTTCTTTCCTTCTTGCTCGACGTAGCTGGCTAATTCCTCTAAAGACTGTGGTATGATCATAGTTTTTCCTCTTCATACTGAAGAAGGCCTTCTTCATAGACAAAGCGATAGTGGCGCTCATCCTCAAATACGAGCCCTCCTACCAGACGTTCTTCGCTTGATTCATAGAGTTCCACATAAAGGGTCGCAATTTTTCCCATATTCTCCATCTGCTCACGGACTTCTGCGACTAACTCTTCTTGCGTCCGCAGACGTTTTTGATCTTTGGCAATTTTATAGGCCCCAAGGGCAAGAGCACTTGCACTAGCTGCTGCAAGGCTGGATAAAATGATTTTTTTAGCTTTCATACCTCATATTGTAACACAAAATACAAGCTGGGACAACGAAAGGAGAATACTGCTACCAACAATTACGATCTGCTCTCATCCCCTTCAACTGCCACTACCATCTCGACTAAAAAAGTGATAAAATAACAATCAGAAAGAAGGTAACTTATGACTGATTTATTTTCTAAAATCAAAGAAGTAACAGAACTTCCTGCTATCTCTGGCCACGAAGCGCCTGTTCGCGATTATCTACGCAAGCAGATCACCCCACATGTGAATGAAGTGGTCACAGACGGCTTGGGAAGCATTTTTGGAGTGCGCCACTCAGAAGTGGCTCACGCTCCTCGCATCATGGTCGCAGGCCATATGGATGAAGTTGGCTTTATGGTCAGTGAGATCAAGGCAGACGGCACCTTCCGCGTGGTTGAAATCGGTGGTTGGAACCCTATGGTGGTCAGCAGCCAACGTTTCACCCTTTTGACCCGCGATGGCCATTCCTACCCTGTCATTTCTGGATCTGTTCCTCCGCATTTGACGCGTGGCGCAAACGGTCCTGCTCTTCCAGCAATCGGGGATATTGTCTTTGATGGTGGCTTTGCCAACAAAGAAGAAGCCGAGAGCTTCGGAATCCGTCCAGGCGACACTTTGGTCCCTGAAAGCACTGCAATCTTAACAGCCAATCAGAAAAACATCATCTCCAAAGCTTGGGATAACCGTTATGGGGTCTTGATGGTCAGCGAATTGGCACAAGCCCTCTCTGGACAAGCCCTAGCAAACGAGCTCTATGTCGGAGCGACTGTCCAAGAAGAAGTCGGACTGCGTGGTGCAGGGACTTCTGTGACCAAGTTTGATCCAGAAATTTTCCTGGCTGTTGACTGTTCTCCAGCTGCAGATGTCTACGGAGGCCAAGGGGCAATCGGTGAGGGTACCCTCCTTCGTTTCTTTGACCCAGGTCATCTCATGTTGCCAAATATGAAGGACTTCCTCCTAACCACTGCTGAAGAAGCGGGTATCAAGTACCAATACTACTGTGGAAAAGGCGGAACGGATGCTGGAGTGGCCCACTTACGAAGTGGTGGAGTGCCATCTACAACCATCGGAGTCTGCGCGCGCTACATCCACTCTCACCAAACCCTCTACGCTATGGATGACTTCCTTCAAGCCCAAGCCTTCCTTCAAGCCTTGGTTCAAAAATTGGATCGTTCAACCGTTGATTTAATTAAGAATTATTAATATTTTTCCAAAATAATTGTTTTAAACCCCCATTTTGGGGTTTTTTTGATATAATACTGAATGAATATTGCAACGGGTGTTCTTTTGCACTCCCCTTTTCTTATATGAAAGGCGGAGTACCGCTAAAGATCACCCTCGCTTCTTTATTGGAGGTTTAAATGAAGAAACAAGCTTTTAGTTCCGAAAAGTATTTGAATTTGCAACGCGATCACATCCTCGAGCGCATCAACCAGTTTGATGGCAAGCTCTACCTAGAGTTTGGTGGAAAAATGTTGGAAGATTTCCACGCTGCTCGTGTCCTGCCTGGTTATGAACCAGATAACAAAATCAAGCTTCTCCAAGAACTTCGTGACCAAGTGGAGATTGTTATTGCTATTAATGCCAATAACATCGAGCATTCAAAAGCACGTGGTGACCTAGGAATCTCTTATGACCAAGAGGTCTTCCGCTTAATCGATAAATTCAACGAATTGGGCATCTACGTCGGTTCTGTCGTTGTCACTCAGTATGCTGGCCAACCAGCCGCAGATGTTTTCCGTAAACAGTTGGAAAAGAATGGCATCGCCTCTTACCTCCACTACCCAATCAAGGGCTACCCAACGGATATGGATCACATCATTTCTCCTGAGGGAATGGGGAAAAACGACTACATTCAGACTAGCCGCAACCTCGTTGTCGTGACAGCTCCTGGTCCTGGTTCTGGTAAATTGGCTACTTGCATGTCCAATATGTACCATGACCAACTGAATGGCATCAAATCTGGTTATGCTAAGTTTGAGACGTTCCCAGTTTGGAACTTGCCATTGCACCACCCAGTGAATTTGGCCTATGAAGCAGCGACAGCTGACCTAGACGATGTCAATATGATTGACCCATTCCACCTCCAAACCTATGGCGAAACAACGGTCAACTACAACCGAGATATCGAAATCTTTCCTGTCTTGAAGCGGATGTTGGAACGCATCCTCGGAGAATCTCCTTACGCTTCCCCAACGGATATGGGGGTAAACATGGTCGGCTTTGCCATCGTGGACAATGATGCGGCAATTGAAGCCTCTAAGCAAGAAATTATCCGCCGTTACTACCAAACCATTCTGGATGTGAAAGCAGAGCGTGTCGGAAACGGAGCTATTAAGAAAATTGAACTCTTGATGAATGACTTAGGAATTTCACCAAAAGACCGCCAAGTCACCGTCCTTGCCCGTCAAAAAGAGGAAGAAACCGGTGAACCTGCCTTGGCCCTGGAATTGCCGAACGGAGAAACCGTGACAGGTAAGACTTCTGACTTATTTGGTCCAACGGCAGCTGTTCTCATCAACGCCATCAAGAAATTGGCCCATATTGATAAAGAAACCAAGTTGATTGAGCCAGAATATGTGAAACCAATCCAAGGCTTGAAGATCAACCACTTGGGCAGTCGCAACCCTCGCCTCCACTCAAATGAAATCCTCATCGCCCTCGCCATTACCGCCATGAACCATCCAGAGGCAAATCTTGCCATGCAAGAATTGGGTCGATTGAAAGGGAGCGAAGCCCATTCAACAGTCATGTTGACAGACGAAGATAAGAACGTTCTTCGCAAACTGGGCATTCATGTGACCATGGATCCAGTTTACCAATACGATCGCTTGTACCGCAAATAAAGAAAAGCAAGGCTAGACCGTTGGTCCTAGCTCCATATACAAAAAATCCCCTGAGTGCCTGAACCAGTTGGCACCCAGGGGATTTTTCATAGTTTAATTGAATGGAAAATTACCTCTCCTTAAAAAGATAGAGGCCCACAATCAGTATCGGGACAAGGAGAAGGGGATACACTTCTTTTGGCAGTAAGTCCGTTTCCAAACTCAACCAAAGGAAAAAAACAGCCAAGACAATCGCGATCAACCATTTTACAAGATAAGATTTCATGACGCCCTCCTGCTCCTAATCTATTTACGCATAGTATACTCCTGCTCAATTAACCTGTCAAGGTAAAAAAAGTAGTCGACCATTGGATCAACTACCTTTTGTTTCTTTCACAGCCTCCCACAGTTGTCGGATCTGTTTTCTTTGGACAGGATCCACAAAGTAAGGAGCAATTTCATTTAAGGATTCTAGGACAAATGCCCGTTCTGCCACATACGGATGAGGGAGAATCAAATCTGGACTATAGAGGATCAAATCCTCCATATAAAGGAGATCCAAATCGATGACCCGTGGTCCCCATTTGATCTCACGGACCCGACCCATTTCTAGCTCGATTCCTAGCAAGGTCTCAATCAAGTCTTGGGGCGTAAACCAAGTTTCGACCTCTACGACTTGGTTGAGAAAGCTATCTTGCTCGACCCCTCCCCAAGGTGCTGTCTCAATCTGAGAAGAGGTTTGGAGAATCGTAAGCCCCTTTTCTTCTAGTCTAGATACAGCCGTCGCCAACTGGTATCCCTTATCGCCCATATTGGTTCCCAAACCAATAAAGGCCCGTCTTTTTTCTCGTTCAATCGTGACCGAACAAGTATCCAAAGGTAGAGGGACAGGAGCCCAAGGTTTTTTCAACTCAAGTCGAACCTTTCTGACAAAGTCATAGGTCGCAAAAATCTTCTCCACTAGCTGAAAAGCCACTGTCTCAATCAAATCGATCTTCTCAGCTTGAACCCAGTCTGTCAGTTGCTCAGCTAAGATTCCATAATGGATCGAAGCCGTCAAATCACCCGTCCGCGCCGATTTTGTCATCTCGTAATCGACACAGACATCCAGGACAAAACGCTGCCCCAATTCCTTTTCAGCGGAAAAAACACCATGATAGGCATAAATTTCCAAATCTTTGATCCGTAATTGATCCACGATAGTCACCTCAGTTCATCTAGGGGTTAGTGTCCCATCAGTTTATAGGCTTCGTTTTTCAGGTCTTTATCTGTCTCTAACAAGCCACGCGCCGCTGTCGTCACAGTGGCCGTTCCTGGTTTCCGCACTCCACGCATGTTCATACACATGTGCTCTGCCTCCACCCAAACAAGGGCTCCCTGTGCTCCTAAATACTCCATCAAGGCATCCGCGATTTCCACCGTCAAGCGCTCCTGGATTTGAGGCTTTTTGGCGTACACTTCCACTGTCCGAGCTAGCTTAGAGAGGCCTGCTACGCGCCCATTTGGGATATAGGCAATGTGGACCTTGCCATAGAAAGGCAAGAAATGGTGTTCACACATCGAGTGGAAGAAGATATCCTTTTCCACCACCATATTGTTGTCCACAATCTCAAAAGATTTTGATAGGTGGACTTCCGCAGTTTGGTTGAGACCTGCAAAAATCTCTTGGTACATCTTGGCAATGCGTTCTGGAGTTTCTTGCAAGCCCTCACGGCTTCCGTCTTCACCGACTGCGTCGATAATCATCTTCACGGCTTCTTGAATTTTCTTTGTATCCATGTCATCTCCTACTGATTTCTTCGATTAGAAAGGCTCTCACTTGAGCCAAAAAGTACAAGGATCCCGTCACTAAGAGGAGATCAGCTTGTTGCGATTCTCTTTCTAGATAATGGGTTAAAAATAACTTCCATTCTTGATAAGGCAGGCCTTTTTGATGGGCTATTTCCTGCATTTCTTTTGTGGAATAGGTCCGTGGATCTTCAAAGGTCGTCAAGGTCAACGAACTCTTTTCCAGTCCACTCCACAATTCCAGCATCTCCTCAATCGCCTTGGTCTGTATACAGGTAAACAAGACTTGTTTGTCCAACTGTCCATACCGTTCTTTCATGGTGGCTACAAGAGGAGCTACTGCATGCGGATTATGGGCGCCATCTAGAATGATGAGGGGCTGGTTAGAAATGATCTCTAGGCGACCCGGCCACTGGACACCCTCCCAAGCTTGGAGGATTTCTTCTTGGTTCAAGAGGGATAGCCCCTTTTCTTGACAGAAGGTATCGCAGAGAGCCAAGGCCAGACCAGCATTGTCTACTTGATGAAGTCCTAGAAGACCTGTTTTTAATTGGACTTCTGAGCGACTCTGACTCTGGTAAGTAAAGACTTCCCCGTCTATCAGTGATTCTTGATAGCTAACCAGAAAATCCTGCCCCAATACTTCTATAGGTGCTGATAGACGATGGGCCTGCTGCACAATGACTTCTTGGGCTTCTAGTTCCATCCGGCCTAGCAAGACCGGAATCTTTTCCTTGATGATCCCTGCCTTCTCCCGTGCAATCGAGGCTAAATCCGGTCCTAAGAGTGCCACATGATCGAGACCAATCGTCGTGATGGCTGTCAAAATAGGCTGACAAACATTGGTACTATCGAGACGACCGCCCATCCCCACTTCCATCACGACCACATCCGGTTTTTTTGCCGCAAAGTAATCAAAGGCCATGACCGTCATCAACTCGAACTCGGTCAAGCCACGTAAGGTCTGATCAGAACTGTTTTTTGCAAGTAACTCCTGATAGAGGGACAGATAAGTCTCCACATCTCGGTCCGAAATGGGAATCCCATCGATACTGATTTGCTCATTAAAGGAAACTAGATAGGGGGAAGTGAAAACACCAACCCGCAGCTCTTTAGCTTCTAGTAAAGACCGCAAATGAGCTAGGGTTGATCCTTTCCCATTGGTTCCGGCTAGATGGATTACAGGACAGGCGAGGTGAGGATTCCCCCTCAAGGCTAGCAGGGCCTCCATTCGCTCCAAGCCAAAATGGGGCTCGGAAGAACGATACCTAGCTAACCAACTGAGATCTACTGACATATCTCTTCTCTTTTCTTTAGCGATATTGTTTTAAATGAAGGTCCTGCGCTTGATCGGCTTGGTAGATTGCACTACCAATAGCTACTGCCATCTTATGGAGAGGGATATCATGCACGCGAACGATTTCTACCCCTTGACTGGCAGCCATACTCGTTAAATGGCTAGAGGCCAAATCCCGATTGTAGAACCCTTCTTTCGTTTCAGGGTCGGTCTCAAATCCCTCTTCTTCCAGAATATTGACCACAAAGCGCTTACGAGAGACTCCTAAAAAGATTGGATAGCCCTTGGCATGAATGGTTTTTAAGTCCTGCAAGAGTTGGAGGTTTTCCCGTTTGGTCAAGCCAAAACCAATCCCCGGATCTAAGAAGAGTTGATCCTGACTCAATCCTGCTCCCGCCGCCCTCTCAAGACTCTTGTCAAAGAAGGCCCACATACAGTCTTGGATAGAAAGGCCTTCAAACTGCGCCAGCTCTTCCGATGAAAAGGCCGGCTCAAAACCAAAGGTTGGAAAAATCACGGAACTTGGATGATGAGGACGAGCCATGACTGGATTAAACATAAGAATGGCTCCAGCACCAGCTTCTGCTATCACCCTCGCCATTTGTGGATCCCCAAGCAGGCCTGTAATATCATTGACCAAGTCTGCGCCAGCTTCTAGAGCTGCCCGGGCCACCTCTGACTTCCAAGTATCAACCGAAATCAAGATATCACTCTCTGCTCGAATCGCTTCAATCACTGGTACGACCCGCTGGATCTCTTCTTGGATCTCTACGAAGTGGCTCCCTGGACGTGTGGACTCCCCACCAATATCCAGCATCCTTGCTCCTTCTTCAATTAGCTTGCGCGCTTGTTCTAGAGCTCTTTCTACCGTTTGGTAACGCCCCCCATCTGAAAAGGAGTCGGGGGTAACATTGAGGATGCCACATAGAAGGGTCCGATCCTTGCCTAGTTGTCTCCATTCGCTCTTTGACATATCTTCCTTCATCTTTCTAAGAAAAGCCAACCAAGCATAGAAAAGAGGTTAGAACGATTCCAACCTCTGAGTTTGTCTCTATCTGCGCCTAGATGCTTCTTTGGTAGCTTACCAAAGCTTCTGAATAAAACCCATTGGTCCTATCATTCTACCATATTTTAAGCGGGAAGAAAAGAAACCAGAACAGTTATCAGAAAGGCAAAAGCATTCATGGTAAAGTGCAATAAAATCGAATATTCTACTCGTTTGTAGCGGTAGGCGACCCAAGTCAAGATGAGAGACATGCCACCATAGATGACCCAGGAACCAAGATTACCTGGCGAGTGTAAATAGGCAAACACCACAGCCCCAACCAAATAGCCAATTTTTTCATATCCCTTAAAGATTAAGCGGGGAATCACAGCCCGACAGATAATTTCTTCTCCTAAAGGCGCCACTACGACAATGAGCAAACCCATTGCTAGCTGAGGGGCCACCGAAGAAAGCCCCTGAATTGTTTCCTGATTGGCTGTAGTGGTCTCTCCTATATTCCGAAGCACTGTAGCCCCCAAAATATTATTTGCAAGTAGAAGCAAAAAGAAAAGGAAATTTCTTCCAATCTCTCGACCCGAAATCCGTGAAAAATCTAGTGGATCAAGTGGACTCCATTTCATAAACCACCAAAGCAAATAGACGAGGAGCATGGTAACCCCAAGGACCAGACTATTGATCGTCCAATGTGACCAAGCATTATCAATCCCCAAGATCAAAGCAACCATCGGTAGTTGAGTTGCAAACAATAGTGGTATTCCGATTAGTAACCATAGACCATTCGAAACCCATTTTTTCTCCATCCAATTTTTCATTATTTTACCTCTATTATCAAACTATTTTTCTAGTATAGCATAGATGGGCAACAGGAGCAAGCCCAAGCAGAAATCGTAAAACAGAAAAAAAGAGGCTCTTCAAATCAGCCTCTTCTTTCTTTAGAATAAAAGTCTTATCCCTTGTTTTTCAAGCGTTCTACATCACGGGCAATGACTAATTCTTCATCTGTTGGGATTACCAAGACTCTCACTTTCGCATCCGGTGTCGAAATATCCCCTTCTGCACCAAAGACATTCTTTTCTGGATCTACATCACAGCCAAACCAAGTCATCCCGTTAATGACTTGTTCACGGATCGTTTTAGAGTTTTCCCCGATACCAGCTGTAAAGATGATGGCGTCTGCTCCATTCAAGACAGCAAAGTATTGACCGATGTATTTCTTAATACGATCAACAAAAATATCGTTTGCCAAAAGCGCCTTATCATTCCCATTGCGCATAGCTTCGTGAATATCACGCATATCACTAGAAAGTTCAGACACTCCTAGAAGGCCAGATTCACGGTTCAAGATACGACTGATATCTTCTGGATTTTTGAAATCTTCTGTGTGCTCCATTAAGTAAGGAATAATGGCAGGGTCAATATCCCCTGTACGTGTTCCCATCATGATTCCACCAAGTGGAGTGAATCCCATAGAAGTATCTACTGAAATTCCTTTGTCTACCGCTGTAATAGAAGCCCCATTCCCAATGTGACAGGTGATTAATTTCAACTCTTCGATTGGTTTTCCAAGAAGCTTAGCTGCTTCGTGGGCCACATACTCATGGCTAGTTCCATGAGCTCCATACTTACGAACCTTGTTTTCTGTATAATACTTAGTTGGAAGAGGATAACGATAAGCTTTTTCTGGCATCGTTGTATGGAAAGAAGTGTCAAATACAACCACGCTAGTGATGTCCGGCAACAACTCTTTAAAGGCGCGAATTCCAGCAGCGTTTGCAGGGTTGTGCAATGGGGCCAACAAAGAAAGTTCCTCAACCTTTTGAAGCACTTCTTCATCTACAAGAGCAGACTCTTTGAAGTACTCACCACCTGCAACGACACGGTGTCCTACTCCAGTGATTTCATCGTAGGAAGCAATAATATTAAAACGAATCAAATCATCTAGAAGGATTTTAACCGCTTGTGTGTGGTTCTCAATATCTAAAATCTGTTTTTCTGCTCGACCATCAAATTTTACTGTGGAAATAGAATCTTTGAGTCCAATTCTCTCGATGAGCCCTTTTGCCAAAACTATTTCTTCTGGCATTTGGTATAATTGCCATTTCAAACTTGAACTACCTGCATTAATTGCAATTGTTTTCGTCATTTTTTTACCTCTTTAAGCGTTTTCACTCCTATTATAGCAAAATTTTGTTTAAATTTCACTTTCTTTATTCCAGTTTTGAAAACTTTCACGAAATTTCATGACGTCTTCCTGATCTTGCAAATCGGTCAAGGGATAGACAAATGGTTGGACCACCGCTTCTTCTTGCTTGCGCAAAACAAAGATGGTTTTTGCTAGATTGGCTGATCGAAAGAGGTTCTCTGGCAAGGTAACCATGGCTAAGACCTGAGCATGATCCTGCATCCATTTTTTCAATAGAGGACTCTGCTCGCTTGTCAACAGATCGTTCGGAGCTAGAAAAATAGCAACTCCACCCGGTTTTAAGTATTTTAACGATTGTTCGATTAATAAGTGATGGGCATAGGTGTGGCCCTGAGGGGAAGCGACCTGATAACGACTCGCAATGGCATCATCTGGATAATAACCGACAGGTAAATCGCTGATAATCACATCACTCTCTTTCAAAACCTGTGGACGAACTGCATCACCTTGGGCGAAATTCACATCCGCCTTCATCACTTCTGCCATACTAGCCGCAAGATCAATCAAAAGATCATCGATTTCCAAGCCCAAATAATCTAGTGAGCGCTGGCAATTGTTCATTAAGGTTTGGGCTAAGTTTCCTGTTCCACTTCCAATTTCTAGCACATCTACTTTGTCAGAACTAGCCAACTGATCCACTAGAAAGACCAGAAGAAATCCAATCCCGTCTGGTGTAAATTGGTGATTGGCCTGTAAGGGCTCTGTTTGGGCCGCCTTCATCAAAAGATATTGGAAGGAGCGACGCCACTCCTCTTTGTTCAAGTTCAAGTCCTTCAGCCGCTGGTTGTTTTCCTTCACTAGAGTCAACTCTGTCTGCCCATCCAGATAGATTGCATTCTGCTCCACTAAAGCATCATAAAAGTTGGTCTGCAAATCATTTTGGATGGTTTGGGTATTTTCTAATAGATAGCCATAGGCTTTCTCAATTTTTTCGAAATTCATGCTTTCCTCCATCTCTTAATCATATCAAATTTTAAGAGTTTTCGCTATGCTTTTCGAAGACTTTCTTACTCGATTCCTCTCTTGTAGTTGGGAGGTCTGTAGCCGAATCTGGAGCTTGCTTCTCCTTTTTCTTCTTGTCGGTTTTTTTCTTCTCACTTGGGGAAAGAGCAAAGGTGAAATGGTAGGTCGTGCCATCCTGTAAGTGACTGCTGACGTTGGCAAAACCAGATTTTTCTTCCAGGTCGACTCGCCCTGTTGAGAAGGTCATTGCCTTCTCTTTCCGATCCCAAGTGTCAACAGCCAATTGGGCTTGCGCGTAGGCTTGGATACGTTTTTGACTAGCAAGGAGGATTTGTCTCTCTGCTACTTGTCTATTCAGATAAAACTGAAGCAAGAGACTAAAAACTGCTGACATAAAAAGGGCATAAAGAAGAATTCCTGCCTCAATCTGCTTCTTTTTTATCCTTTTCCACCACACGGTAGACCACCTCCCTTTCTAATCCTTCTGCAAAACGAAGTTGAATAGACACCAAATCCCCTCTTTTTTCAATCAAGGCGGATTCGACTCCGTCTATCATCGGTTGGTAGCCACGGCCAGTCGCATCTGTCTTTCGGATATCTCCCCCTTTAGCCAATCCAATGGCTATGGGTTTCTGATCCTGAACAAGATAGAGTTTATTGTCTCTGACCCCTTCAAATTGGCTACGAGATAATTCAATGTCCAGTTGGTCCTGAAAGAGCAACCACTCTTCTTGCTTGATTTGACTTTGGTACTGGAGTTCTTGACGCAAGAGGCTTGTCAATCCTTGAAACACCAATAAACCACCGCTAATGACGAGCAGGGCAACCAAGGCCTCCAGTAAAGTAAAGGCTGGAAGTTTATTTCTTTTCAACAGCAATCACAACCTTTCCTTCTTGGTAGACCTTTAAGGACTTAGCCGATTTCTCCACTTGAACACTGACCTGATTGATGGTTAATTGATCCTGCCTTGTCTGGATAGCCATTTTTGCGACTCGCAAGACTTCTGCTTGTCTTAACTCTTCTAAGCGTTGCTGCCGTGACTGACCTAGCTCTCCCAGCACAAGAGTCGTGAGGATGCCGAACATCGCTAGGGCGATTAGTCCTTCTAACAAGAGACTAGCGGGGAGCCGTCGATTTCTTAATTTTTCCATTCCCAATTGCCAACTGATAGGTCACCACCTCTTTCTCTGTCTGAAATTGAATCTTGGTCAAGCTTGAATTGCCTCCTGCTGGATCAAACGTCAATTGCTTCTCTTTAATCAGTTCCACCCCTTTTGGAAGCGGCAATTCTTGATGCGGGCTATGAACCCCACCTTGGTCGATGGAAAGGAGGGTTCTTTCCTCTCTTGCAATGCTCATCTTTTGTGTCTCTTGATAGACCCGTTCAAATTCCGAGAAAAACAATGTTTCTTCTACCTGCCCAAAGGCTTGATGGACTGACCCGGCTAGCAGCCAGCATAAAAGGCTGACGATACCTAGAGTTAGTAAGCTCTCTAGAAGGGTAAAAGCCTTAATCTCCAACCGCACGGTGATCACCTGCATTCTTCACATAGTGAGCACGGTAGGCTTCTGCTTGTTTTTGAGTGATTTGTCCTTCTGCGACAAGCTTAGAAAGACTGGCTTTTTCATTCTGATGATTGAGCTCATAGAGCTCAGCCTGACTCTCCACAACTTTGACAACTGCTCGATTTCCTGTATCCGTTACCGAATCTTTCTGCTTGGTCAAGTTCGGAACAAAGAGCAAGAGAAGAACACTAATAATCAGCAAAACAACTAGCATTTCAATCAACGTAAAAGCTTTTACTTTGAGTGTACGCAATGATTTCATAAAGGAACCTCCAAATTTTCATAAATAGGCAGCAACATGGCTGCATAGAGTAAAACAATCATAAGGGCGACAAAGACAAAGACCAGTGGTTGGACGACATTCATAGCCTTGTTCAAGCGATGGAAAAAGCCTGCCCAGGTCTTGTCTGCGTAGATCTCCAGCTCACTACCGAGCTTGGACTTGGCCTCCCCATATTCAATCATGAGGGCCAACTCTCGCTTAAAGAAAGGATAGGTCTGAATATGGTCAGAAAACGAAGTCCCCCGAGCCAAGGCTACTTCCAAATCCTGTCCAATCTCTCGAAACAGACGGGAACGTTGCCCCTGCATCATAGGAAAGATTTGATTCAGCTCCAACCCTTGGGCAATCATACTCCCCCATTCTCGAGCATAAAAAGCCGTCAGATAATCCTGTAAGAAGGGGCGAAGAAAAGGAAGGGTAGCCAAAAATGAAACAAGGGCCAGACGCTTGGTTCGACGACCAAGGAAGAGGAGAATCAAAACTCCAACCGCTAGCAACACACTTCCTAACAAAACATACTGGGGAAAGACACTGATCAATCGTGTCGCACCATTTTGACTCTCCAACTGAGGCAAGAGATAGTTTTTCAGACCCAGCATAATGGCCATCAAAAATCCCAACAATAGCACTGGATAGGTCGCTACCTCAATTAGTTTCTTTCGAACCTGGGTCAGATTTTCCAGGTAGCTGCGGATTTTTTCTAAACTTAAGGTGACATTCCCATGCTGCTCTGCCAGTGCTAATTGAGTCGTTACCTGATCGGAGAAGCCTAGATCAGAGAGAATGGCTGACAAGGGCTTGCCGTTGGCAAGTCCGACTTGCATTCTTTCAACAAAATCTGCCTCTACCAAATGGCTCCGACGTAAAAAGTCGATGACCTCTGATAGATGAAAGCCACTACTGTAGAGATTGTGAAAGAGCTCAATGACATGCTCTTGCTTGGCAATCGATAATTTTTTCGGCTTGCGCCTGATCCGACTCAATATGTCCCGCCTCATAAAGTGCATCAATTTGCTGGTTCCACTTGTGACTGGAGTGGTTTTGGTAATCTTGGATAACAAAGTCAGTGACACCTCCTCCCTTTATTAAACGCTGGTAACATATCCCTTGAAGGACAATACGTAACTCCTCCTCACTCACCCCCAACTCCAATAGGCGTTCGTACACCCCAGGGATGCTCTTGGCATGAATGGTGGAAAAGACTGTCACACCTGTCAGACTAGCCCGAATAACTGCACGAGCTGTCTCGGTGTCACGGATTTCTCCGATAAGGAGAAGATCCGGACGATGGCGTAGAGAAAGCTTAATCAAGCTATCATAGGTCATGCCAATCGCTTCATTGAGTTGCAATTGCAACATCTCTTCTTGCTTAATTTCTACCGGATCTTCAATCGACATGACTTGTTGCCCTGAAAATTTTTTCTTGGCCAGAGCATGCATCAGTGTCGTCTTCCCCGATCCGACTGGGCCCGCAAATAAGTAGAGCCCACGCTTACTGACCTTGTCTTCTAGTTCTTGCAGTTGGTCGAACCAGAAACGGAGTTCTCGGTCCTCATTGTGGAGCAGGCGAATAACCAAACTTTCATATCCCCTATAGTCTCCCACTGTGGACAAGCGTAAAGACAAGATCTTATCTCCTAGAGAATAGTCACAGGAGCCTAACTGACTCCTCCGCCTCTCCCCCACGTTCATCCCTGCCATAAATTTAAAATGGCTGATGACCGCTACCATTTGTTCTTGCGAATAGGTCTCAACAAACCGTCGCTCATCCCCAACCCTTAGAAAGAGATGATAGTCTGACGCTCGAGGAACAAAATAAATATCCTGAGCTTCGGCACTCGATGCCATTCGAATAATGGATTGTGCAATTTCTTGAACCATATTTCCTCCTTTCACTATATAATTCGCAAATAAATGGCTAACTAGCACTTGATTTGGAAAAAAAGTAAAAAAAAAAGAAACTCAACTGCAGATTGAATTTCTCTTCCTATAAATTATTGGTCTCATAGTCTAGCTTACAAGAGCGATGAGCCGTGTGAGCATTCTCCTTTTCGTAGCCTGGACGGCGCTTGCTTCTCGGAATCTTCTGATCGTTTTCTAACAAGGCAACTGAATGGTATTGTTGCACATATTCCGCACATTCTTCACACCAGCGCTGATCCTCAGGATCCCAAAAAATCGTCATTAAATCACTTCTACTTTTAAATAATGGAGATTGCTCTCTTAAAAGTAACCATTGGCTTTTGTAATATTTGAGGGCTTCATAATAGTCATCAAAACTTTGACTAGCGACAATGTCCTTCTCCCAATCTTCTAAAAACCACCAGGGTTCGAAATCCCCATACATTTCAATCACTTGATACATGTTTCTCTCCGTCCTTTGTATCCAATATTATATATAAAATCCTTTGATAATAAAAGAATTCTGCTTATGAAAGAAAAATACGGTAAATTTCTCAGATATTTTCATAATTTTCTTTCAAAATCTCCCCTTATAGAGGAGAGACAGGCTATTTTTTGACACAAACACAAAGAAGCCTTACTGAAGATTAGTAAGGCTTCTTTTAGGATTAATTTTCTTCCACTACAGTTGATTCAACAGTTTCAGTTGCTTCTTCTGTAACAGGAACTTCATCGATAATTTCGACTTCATTGACTGCTTGTGGTTCCAAGTTACGGTAACGAGCCATACCTGTACCAGCAGGAATAATCTTACCAATGATAACATTTTCCTTGAGTCCAAGGAGATGGTCTTTCTTACCACGAATGGCTGCATCAGTGAGGACGCGAGTTGTTTCCTGGAAGGAAGCCGCTGACAAGAAACTATTGGTTTCAAGAGAGGCCTTGGTGATCCCCATAAGGACTGGACGAGCCGTTGCAGGAACCCCACCAGAAATGACCACATCACGGTTAGCATCTGTAAAGTCTGTAATATCCATGAGGGTACCCATGAGAAGGTCTGTATCTCCTGGATCCATAACACGAACCTTACGGATCATTTGACGCACCATTACCTCGATGTGTTTGTCGCCGATTTCTACCCCTTGGCTACGGTATACTTTTTGTACTTCCGCAAGGAGGTAAGTTTCAACAGACAAGACATCACGAACGGCAAGGAGACGTTTTGGTTGGATAGAACCTTCTGTCAATGCTGCACCACGAGAGACTTGATCTCCCACTTCGACTTTCATGCGGGCTGTGTAAGGAACAACGTATTCTCCCTCACCAGTCGCACCACGAACAAAGACTTTCTTGGTACGTGTAGAAGCATCTTCTTCAATGGCTGTGACTTCCCCTTTAACCTCAGTGATGACTGCTTCACCTTTCGGATTGCGGGCTTCAAAGATTTCTTGGACACGAGGAAGACCTTGCGTGATATCGGTATTTGAGGCAACCCCACCCGTGTGGAAGGTACGCATTGTAAGCTGTGTACCAGGTTCCCCGATAGATTGGGCTGCGATGGTTCCGACTGCTTCACCAACTTCAACTGCATCACCAGTCGCCAAGTTGATACCGTAACAGTGACGGCAGACACCATGGCGGGTGTTACATGTAAAGACAGAGCGGATAGTGACTTCTTCAACACCAGCATTGACAATTTCACGTGCTAGGTCTTCTGAAATCAAGGTATCTGGACCAACAATGACTGCACCTGTTTCAGGATGTTTGACAGATTTCTTCGTATAACGACCTGTTAAACGCTCTTCCAATGGTTCAATCATTTCTTTACCATCGGTAATCGCACGGATCACGAGTCCACGGTCAGTTCCACAGTCATCCTCACGGATAATGACGTCTTGGGCAACGTCAACCAAACGACGTGTCAAGTAACCTGAGTCGGCTGTCTTGAGGGCCGTATCGGTCATCCCTTTACGAGCACCGTGAGTAGAGAAGAACATTTCGAGTACTGACAAACCTTCACGGAAGTTTGAAAGGATCGGCAATTCCATAATCCGTCCGTTTGGAGCAGCCATCAAACCACGCATACCGGCAAGCTGTGAGAAGTTTGAGATGTTACCACGAGCTCCAGAGTCCATCATCATAACGATTGGGTTCTTCGGATCTTGGTTATCTACCAAGCGTTTTTCCAATTTCTCACGGGCTGCACGCCATTCAGCTGTAACGGCATTGTAACGCTCATCATCTGTAATCATCCCTTTACGGAACTGTTTGGTGATTTGTTCTACACGTTTGTGAGATTCTTCAATGATTTCAGCCTTATCTTCAACAACTGGAATATCGGCAATTCCCACTGTCAAACCAGCAAGGGTTGAGTGGTGGTAACCTAAGTCTTTCAAACGGTCCAAGAAAGCAGATGTTTCTGTTGTACGGAAGCGTTTGAAGATTTCTGCGATGATATTTCCAAGATTTTTCTTCTTGAATGGAACGTTTAATTCCAATTGCTCAATCGCCACTTTGACATCTTGACCAGGCTCCAAGAAGTACTTAGCTGGAACACCTTCTGTCAAGTTGGCATTATTTGGCTCTTGGAGGTATGGAAGTTCTGCAGGCATGATATCGTTAAAGAGAATCTTACCAACAGTTGTCAAGAGAATCTTGTGTTGTTGAGCTTCTGTCCATGGTTTGTTCAAGCTATCAGTCGCAATTCCGACACGTGTATGCAAGTGAACATAACCATTGCGAAGGGCCATGACCGCTTCATCGCGGTCTTTGAAGACCATTCCTTCGCCTTCACGACCAGCTTCTTCCATGGTCAAGTAGTAGTTCCCCAAAACCATGTCCTGAGATGGAGTAACAACTGGTTTTCCATCTTTCGGGTTCAAGATGTGCTCAGCAGCCAACATCAAGATACGGGCTTCTGCTTGGGCTTCTTCTGAAAGCGGTACGTGGATGGCCATTTGGTCACCGTCAAAGTCGGCGTTGTAGGCTTCACAGACAAGTGGGTGCAAGCGAAGAGCTTTCCCGTCAATCAAGACTGGCTCGAAGGCTTGGATCCCCAAGCGGTGGAGGGTCGGTGCGCGGTTCAAGAGAACTGGGTGTTCTTTGATCACTTCTTCTAGGATATCCCAGATACGCTCATCTCCACGTTCCACCAAGCGTTTAGCGGCTTTAACGTTTTGCACGATATCACGCGCAACGATTTCACGCATGACAAATGGTTTGAAGAGCTCGATGGCCATTTCACGTGGCACACCACATTGGTACATCTTAAGAGTTGGACCAACAGCGATAACGGAACGTCCTGAGAAGTCCACCCGTTTACCGAGCAAGTTTTGACGGAAGCGTCCTTGTTTCCCTTTGAGCATGTGGCTCAATGATTTAAGTGGACGGCTACCTGGTCCTGTAATTGGACGACCACGACGACCATTGTCAATCAAAGCGTCAACCGCTTCTTGAAGCATCCGTTTTTCGTTTTGCACGATGATACCAGGGGCATTCAACTCAAGCAAACGAGCCAAACGATTGTTCCGGTTGATCACACGACGGTAAAGGTCGTTCAAGTCAGAGGCAGCAAAACGGCCACCATCCAATTGGACCATCGGACGAAGATCTGGTGGAATAACAGGAAGGATGTTGAGAACCATCCATTCTGGTTTGTTTCCAGATTTGTAGAAGGCATCTAAGACATCCAAACGGCGAACAGCCTTCACACGTTTTTGACCAGTTGCAGTCTTCAATTCTTCTTTCAAGACAGCAATTTCAGCTTCCAAATCCACTTGTTTCAAGAGGTCTTGGATCGCTTCTGCCCCCATCTTAGCAACAAAGGAACCTGGTCCGTATTCACGCAAGCGTTCACGGTATTCACGTTCTGTCATGATGGATTTGTGCTCAAGCGGTGTATCTTTTGGATCGATAACCACGTAAGCTGCGAAGTAGATGACTTCTTCAAGGGCACGAGGACTCATGTCCAAGGTCAATCCCATACGAGAAGGGATTCCTTTGAAGTACCAGATGTGTGATACAGGAGCTTTCAACTCGATATGCCCCATTCGTTCACGACGAACCTTGGCACGTGTTACTTCCACACCACAGCGGTCACAAACAATCCCTTTGTAACGGATTCGTTTGTATTTTCCACACGCACATTCCCAGTCTTTTGTAGGTCCAAAGATGACTTCATCAAAGAGACCTTCGCGTTCTGGTTTCAATGTACGGTAGTTGATTGTTTCAGGTTTCTTGACCTCTCCATAAGACCATGAACGGACCTTACTTGGAGAAGCTAGGGTGATTTGCATACTTTTAAAACGATTTACATCAACCACTATTTCTTACCTTTCTTTATGTTCATTATCGATTGTATGTTCTTCAGCTTTTTCGTGAAGGAGAGAAGGAACTTCCTTCACACCTTCAACCCTAAAGCTTCGAGATAGGCAACCTTCTCAGGTTTCCTTCCCTCTTGAACTACATGTTTTATTAATCTTCTTTCCCTTCAGCTTCGAAAGCTGCGCGCGCTTCCTTAGCTGCTTTTTCACGTGCTTTTTCTAGATCATCTACGTGGATAACATCGTCGTCTTCCCCTTCGTCAAGGTCGCGAAGTTCAACTTCTTTGTCATCTTCATCTAGGACACGCATATCCAATCCAAGTGATTGCAATTCTTTCACGAGTACTCGGAAGGACTCTGGCACACCTGGTTTTGGAATTGGTTTTCCTTTGGTAATCGCTTCATAAGCTTTCAAACGTCCGTTGACATCATCTGACTTGTAGGTCAAGATTTCTTGAAGGACATTAGACGCACCATAAGCCTCAAGGGCCCAAACTTCCATTTCCCCGAAACGTTGTCCACCAAACTGAGCTTTACCTCCGAGTGGTTGTTGGGTAACCATTGAGTATGGTCCGACAGAACGAGCGTGGAGTTTATCATCAACCATGTGGTGAAGCTTGATCATGTACATGACACCGACAGAAACACGGTTGTCAAATGGTTCACCTGTACGGCCATCGTATAGAATGGTTTTGGCATCACTATCCATACCTGCTTCACGAACAGTATCCCAGAGGTCTTCTGAGCTTGCTCCGTCAAAGACTGGTGTTGCGATGTGGATGCCCAAGTTACGAGCTGCCATACCAAGGTGAAGTTCCATAACCTGACCGATATTCATACGTGATGGCACCCCAAGTGGGTTCAACATGATATCAACCGGTGTACCATCTGGAAGGTATGGCATGTCTTCAACAGGAACAATACGAGAAACAACCCCTTTGTTTCCGTGACGACCGGCCATCTTATCTCCGACGCGGATCTTGCGTTTTTGTGCGATGTAAACACGAACCAACATGTTCACACCAGATTGCAATTCATCTCCGTTTGCACGCGTAAAGATCTTGACATCGCGAACGACTCCATCTCCACCGTGAGGAACACGAAGGGATGTATCACGCACTTCACGAGATTTATCTCCAAAGATGGCGTGGAGGAGACGTTCTTCGGCAGAAAGGTCTTTTTCACCCTTCGGTGTGACCTTACCAACTAAGATATCGCCTTCTTTCACTTCCGCACCAATACGGATAATTCCCATTTCATCAAGGTTTCTGAGGGCATCTTCCCCTACGTTTGGAATTTCACGGGTGATTTCTTCAGGGCCTAACTTGGTATCGCGCGTTTCTGATTCGAATTCTTCCAAGTGAACAGATGTGTAGACATCTTCTTTCACCAAGCGTTCGCTCATGATAACGGCATCCTCGAAGTTATAGCCTTCCCAAGTCATGTAGGCGACGATTGGGTTTTGTCCAAGGGCCATTTCCCCTTTTTCCATAGATGGACCGTCTGCGATAAAGTCACCTTTTTCAACGACATCGCCAACTTTCACAAGGGTACGTTGGTTGTATGCAGTACCTGAGTTCGAACGACGAAATTTTTGGATGTGGTAGACATCAAGGGATCCATCTTTACGACGAACTTCTACCTTATCCGCATCCGCATAGCTAACTTTACCATCGTGTTGAGCAATAACTGCAGCTCCTGAGTCATGGGCTGCTTGGTATTCCATACCAGTCCCCACGTAAGGCGCTTTTGGATCAATCAATGGCACAGCCTGACGTTGCATGTTGGCCCCCATAAGGGCACGGTTGGAGTCATCGTTTTCCAAGAAAGGAATACATGCTGTCGCAACGGCAACTACTTGTTTTGGAGACACGTCCATGTAGTCGACTTGGTCAGATGGGAACTCTTGGTTGTTACCACGGTGACGTCCCATAACGATTGGCTCAGCAAAACCACCTTTTTCATTCAACTTAGAGTTGGACTGTGCTACGATGTACTCATCTTCTTCATCAGCTGTCAACCAAACGATTTCGTTAGTCACCACACCTTTTTCACGGTCTACTTTACGGTATGGTGTTTGGATGAAACCATACTTGTTCAAGTGTCCGTATGAAGACAAGTTATTAATCAAACCGATGTTTGGTCCTTCAGGTGTTTCGATTGGACACATACGACCATAGTGAGTGTAGTGCACGTCACGGACTTCATATCCAGCACGGTCACGTGTCAAACCACCAGGCCCTAAGGCTGACAAACGACGTTTGTGGGACAACTCAGAAAGTGGGTTGTGTTGGTCCATGAACTGGGACAATTGTGAAGAACCAAAGAATTCTTTAATCGCTGCAGTCACTGGACGGATGTTAATGATTTGTTGCGGTGTTAATACTTCGTTATCTTGAACAGACATGCGTTCACGAACGTTGCGTTCCATCCGTGAAAGTCCAAGACGCACTTGGTTAGCAAGCAATTCACCAACCGCACGAATCCGACGGTTTCCAAGGTGGTCGATATCATCGACACGGCCAAGACCTTCAGCCAAGTTAAGGAAGTAACTCATCTCAGCAAGGATATCAGCTGGAGTGATGGTACGAACCTTATCATCTGGATTTGCATTGCCGATGATAGTGACAACGCGGTCTGGATCAGTTGGTGCCACAACCTTGAATTTTTGAAGAACGACTGGTTCTGTCAATACTGCTGAATCATTTGGTGTATAGACAATCTTGTTCAAGTCGCCATCCAAATGTTCTGAGATGCTGTCGATGACATCACGCGTCATCACTGTTCCAGATTCTACAAGGATTTCGCCTGTTTCAGCATCTACCAATGGTTCTGCGATCGTTTGGTTCAACAAGCGGTTCTTGATATTGAGTTTCTTGTTGATCTTGTAGCGACCAACTGGTGCCAAGTCATAACGACGTGGGTCAAAGAAACGGGCTACCAACAAGCTACGTGAGCTTTCCGCTGTTTTTGGCTCACCTGGACGAAGACGCTCATAAATTTCTTTGAGGGCTTCATCTGTTCGTGAATCCATTGGGTTCTTATGAATGTCTTTCTCGACAGTGTTGCGAACCAATTCGCTATCCCCAAAGATATCAAAAATCTCATCATCACCAGAGAAACCAAGGGCACGAACCAAGGTCGTAAATGGAATCTTACGCGTACGGTCGATACGAGTGTAAGCAATATCTTTTGAGTCTGTTTCAAGTTCTAGCCAAGCTCCACGGTTCGGAATAACTGTTGAGCCATAGCCAACCTTACCATTCTTGTCCACTTTATCATTGAAGTAGACACCTGGTGAACGAACGAGCTGGGATACGATAATCCGCTCTCCACCATTGATGATAAAGGTCCCCATCTCAGTCATGATTGGGAAATCACCAAAGAAGACTTCTTGAGTTTTGATTTCACCAGTTTCCTTGTTAACCAAGCGGAAGGTTACAAAGATTGGGGCAGAATAACTCGCATCATGGATACGTGCTTCTTCCAAGGTATACTTTGGTTCTCTGATTTCATAGCCGACGAATTCCAACTCCATTGTGTCTGTGAAGTTCGAAATTGGCAATACATCTTCGAAAACTTCTTTCAAACCATGATCCAGAAAATCTTTAAATGAATCCGTTTGGATTTCAATCAAATTTGGTAAATCAAGAACTTCTTTGATTCTTGAAAAACTACGACGGGTCCGATGTTTCCCGTATTGAACGTCATGTCCTGCCAAAGTTTTAACTCCTTTTCTATACTAGGATAACAGCTAGGGGAAGCCCCTCTCTGAAGATCCGGTTTCTAGATCGCTTCTGACTAGATCAGAATCAATCTCATCCAGTCGAAACGATGTTATGAAGGGGGGTGTGATCTACATCACGTGAGAAGAAATCTCCTCCGTATCATTCATCCTTTTTGGAATTTTTAGAAAGATTAAGTTTGTGTGACAAACCTGGTTTTTTCTAAAAATAGGCACAAAAAGAGCAGCTAAATCGACTTTTATAAAGTTTGATTTAACTGCTGTAAGCTTCTATTTGGACAATATTTCAAATAAAGCGCACGACAAATTACTTGTTCTTATTATATCGTATTTTCACAAAAAACACAAGGTTTTCTCTAGACATGAAAACGATTTTATGGTATTGTCTCTCATTATTTTTATCGGTTTCGTCCATTAGATGATGAACTGCTTGGCGTACTAGAATTGCCTGTCCGGTTGGTATTTCGATTTCCATTGGAAGTATTAGCTGAACCGCCTAGAATTCCAGCCCAGGCACTAGCATAATCACTATCCGATCCACCAATTGCGAAGCGGTAGGTCGTTTGTGGAGCGCCATTTTTAGCCCAATAGCTGGTAACCGTCGCACCCGACACATCGATATCACGACCATTGACATTGACACGACCAGGTCGTTGTCCTGTCGATTTGAGAACAGTCGATGAAATGACACTGCTATCTAGGGTGAAGCGATCTTGCACGCCCCAAGCAGCTGGATCCGCCTGGTAGATGGCATTGGCTAAATAGGCCATGTAACTTGCGTTATTATTGTAGCCTGTCAACGGAGCCATGGAAGCATTGTTGTCATGTCCAATCCAGCCACCTAAGGTAAGATTTGGAGTAGACAGCATGAGCCACATATCTCCATTCTCATTGGTGGTTCCAGTTTTCCCGATCCAATCGGCATTCGCAAGAGTTGGATTGACCTGGCTGATTCGGCTCTTAAAGGTCGTTGTCGCACCAGAGCTGATGACACCTCTTAACAGGTCTTGCATGATAGTCGCAGTTGCTGCTGAGTAGACGCGGGTCGCCTTGCTCTCATGTTGGTAGACCACTTCCCCATTGCGATCCATGATTTTTTCAATCATGTAGCTTTTTTGGTAATTTCCATTATTTGCAATGGTTTGATAACCATTTGTATGTTGGGCGACGCTTACTTCGATCCCGCCTCCCATTGGCAGACTTTCAATGCCGTACTCAGCGATATCGTAGCCCATTTTTTCCATATAGCCTGGGACATCGACACCCTTTTCACGGAGAGTACGATAGGTCCAATAAGCTGGGATATTCCATGATGTATTGAGGGCCTCTCGGAGGTCCATCATACCAGTTCCTCGGTTATCCACGTGCATAATTGGCTCTCCACTAGAGAAGTTGGTTGGGTAATTGGAGACGATGCTATTGCTTCCCATCAATCCTTGGTCAATGGCGATTCCATAAGCCAGCAAGGGTTTAATGGTAGATCCTGGAGAACGCTCTGTATCAAAAGCGTGGTTATTCTGATTCCCGTCAAAATTCCGTCCCCCAACAAAGCCAAGAATAGCTCCTGTTCGGTTGTCCATAAGGACATTTCCGACTTCTACCGTACCCGTTCCATCGTCCAAGATACCGCCATAATTGGCAACTGCTTCTTGCATGGCATTGTAGATAGCTTTGTTGATAGTGGTTTGGACCGTATAGCCACCCTCTCTCAATTCTTTCTTCGCCAACTCTTGATAAGATTTAACGGTCGAATTGTTTTTTAGGTCGTGGCTAGAGACGTTGTCTCTCTTGATTAAATACTCATACATGGCTTCTTCCGCTTCACTGACGGCTTGGAAATACAAGTAGTCGTGTGGCGTCTTCTCGATGCCATTTGACGGAAGGAAATCCTTACTTAAATCATATTGACTATATTGGTCGTACTCTTCCTTCGTGATAGCTCCTGTCCGATACATATTGTACAAGACATCCTTGGCGCGATCCAAACCTAAAGCTTGATTTTCTGGAGTTTTGAGACTTCCATCAGAAGCATAAGGCGAGTAGACAATTGGGCTCTGTGGCAAACCAGCAATAAAGGCCGCCTGTGGGATGGTCAAATCTTTGGCAGAAACTCCAAAGATCCCTTGAGCTGCCGCTTCTACTCCAGCAATATTTTGTCCACGGTTGTTTCGTCCAAATGGAGATACATTGAGGTAGGTCGTTAAAATTTCGTCCTTATCCATTACCCGCTCAAGAGCAAGGGCATCGATAATCTCCGCAGCTTTCCGTGAGAAGGTCGGTGCATCTCCCACAACTTGTTGTTTGATCAACTGTTGGGTCAAAGTCGAACCCCCACTAGAGGAACCTACTCCGGCAACTGAACCTAAGGTCGCACGGATTACTGCTTTCGGAACGACCCCATTATGGCTGTTAAAATTCTCATCCTCGGTGGCAATGACAGCCTTTTTGACATTGTCCGAAATCGCATCCTTTTGAACAGGAATCCGAATGAGGTCACTATCAATATCAGAAATGATACTCCCATCTGAGTAGGAAATCTTTGAAACACTGGAAATGTTTCGTACTTGTTGAACCAGCTGTGTTGGATCCGGTGTTTCTGTCGCATTAAATAGACTGGCCGCATAGCCAATCGCAATCCCTGCTCCAAACAAGAGGCCACCTAAAGCAAACACCAATAACACATCCCAAAGGAGCTTCATCGTCCGGAGAACCGTTGCTACGAGATCTCCTAGTGACCAGCCCTCCTTGTCTTCTTTCTCATTGACTTCAACAGTCATTTTGGCAAAGAAGTCTTTTATTTTCTTCCCGCACTTTGTAAAAAATTCTCTTATTTGACTCACTCTATTTCTCCTTGTCCTTCCTATTATACCAAATGGACCACTTTCTTTTCAATTCCTAAAGTCGAGAACCTTGTTTCCAATCGGTTTTTTTAGTCCATTCATTGCTATTTCAAGCCATTATGGTAAAATAGAGAGAAACCATACAGATACTGGACTGTTTTCATCGATCTGGCCAGTAGCTTAGAAAAGGAGAGAACGATGCACATTTTTGATGAGCTAAAAGAACGTGGTTTGATTTTCCAAACGACTGACGAAGATGCTTTGCGTAAAGCCCTAGAAGAAGGACAAGTATCGTATTATACTGGCTACGATCCAACTGCTGATAGTTTGCACCTTGGGCACCTTGTTGCCATCTTGACCAGTCGTCGCTTACAATTGGCAGGCCACAAACCTTATGCGCTTGTCGGTGGTGCGACCGGACTCATTGGAGACCCTTCTTTCAAAGATGCCGAGCGCAGTTTACAAACTAAGGAGACTGTAGACGGTTGGGTCACTTCTATCCAAGGGCAATTGTCTCGTTTTTTAGATTTTGAAAATGGGGAAAACAAGGCTGTCATGGTCAACAACTATGACTGGTTTGGCAGCATCAGCTTCATTGACTTCCTTCGCGACATCGGAAAATACTTTACTGTCAACTACATGATGAGCAAGG
This sequence comes from Streptococcus australis, assembly GCF_003943615.1. Lineage (GTDB taxonomy): Bacteria > Bacillota > Bacilli > Lactobacillales > Streptococcaceae > Streptococcus > Streptococcus australis_C. Next base: position 172,083 of record NZ_RJPZ01000004.1, read on the forward strand.
AATCTGTGAAGAAACGAATTGAAACAGGGATTTCTTACACTGAATTTGCCTACCAAATCATGCAAGGCTACGACTTCTTTGTCCTCAACCAAGACCACAATGTCACTCTGCAAATCGGTGGTTCTGACCAATGGGGAAATATGACAGCTGGTACTGAGTTGCTTCGTCGGAAGGCTGACAAGACTGGTCACGTTATCACTGTGCCCCTCATCACAGATGCAACTGGTAAGAAATTCGGTAAATCTGAAGGGAATGCTGTTTGGCTCAACCCAGAAAAGACTTCTCCATACGAAATGTACCAATTCTGGATGAACGTCATGGACGCTGACGCAGTTCGCTTCTTGAAAATCTTTACCTTCTTGTCACTGGATGAGATTGAAGAAATCCGCAAACAATTCGAAGCAGCTCCACACGAACGCTTGGCTCAAAAAGTCCTTGCTCGTGAAGTCGTGACTCTGGTTCACGGAGAAGAAGCCTACAAAGAAGCCCTTAACATCACTGAGCAACTCTTTGCAGGAAACATCAAAAGCCTTTCTGTCAAAGAACTCAAACAAGGACTTCGTGGTGTGCCAAACTACCAAGTACAAGCAGACGAAAACCACAACATCGTAGAATTGCTCGTATCATCTGGCGTAGTTAACTCAAAACGCCAAGCCCGTGAAGACGTACAAAACGGAGCTATCTACGTCAACGGTGACCGCATCCAAGATCTTGACTATGTCTTAAGTGATGCAGATAAGTTAGAGAACGAACTCACTGTTATCCGCCGTGGGAAGAAAAAATACTTTGTCTTGACTTATTAAAAAGAAGACCTCTGAAACTATGACTTTCAGAGGTTTTTTGGTACACTAGAAGTATCATGACGATCAAACCAAAATTACAACGATTTCAGACCGCAACAGCTTTTGCCTGTCCCATCTGTCAGGAAGCCCTTGACCTGGTCCAACAAAGCTTGACTTGTCCCAACCGTCACTCCTTTGACCTTGCTAAGTTTGGCTATGTGAACTTGGCTCCACAAGTGAAGCCCTCTAAGGACTATGACAAGGAGAGTTTCCAAAACCGGCAACTAGTTTTAGAGAACGGCTTCTACGACCATATCCTTACTACCCTATCAGAATGCTTGTCTCCACTGGACCATCCATCCAACATTTTAGATATTGGTTGCGGGGAAGGGTACTATTCTCGCATCTTACAAGAACGGTATCCAGACCATTCCTTTTACGCCTTTGATTTGTCTAAGGAATCGATCCAGCTGGCTGCTAAGAGCGACCATGAATGGAAGGTCAAGTGGTTTGTCGGGGACCTAGCTCGCCTCCCTCTTTTAGACCAGAGTATGGACCTTCTTCTAGACATCTTTTCGCCAGCGAACTATCAGGAATTTAAACGGATCCTGGCCCCAGACGGTCGCCTTATTAAGGTTATCCCAACACCAAGCCATCTGCAAGAAATTCGTCAGAAGGTTAAGGAGCACCTCGATCAGGCCGATTATTCCAATGAGCAGATTATTCGACATTTCTCTGATCATTTTACGGTTGAACAAAGCCTCCATTGCCAGGAAACTTTCGAACTCACACCAGCATTGCGGGAGGCTCTTCTGAGCATGACGCCTCTCCTCTTTCATGTCGATGCATCTCAAATCGACTGGAGCGATTTGACTCACATCACGATTTCTGCCACTATTTTGGTTGGAAGAAACAACTAACAAACACCCTCCATTGATTGACAAATGGAGGGTCTTTTTTTATGTTTATAGATTAGTCACTTTCCTCTACGCCGATTTGTTGACGGTAGGCTTTGGGCGACTTGCCACACAACTTGCGGAAAACCTTGTAAAAGTAACCGACATTACTGTAGCCTACTTCATAGCAAATATCTTCAATACTTTCAGTTGTGGATAAAAGTAACTGTTGGGCCGCTTTGATCCGTTGTTTATTCAAGAGCTCAGCAAAGGTGGAATTGGTCTCACGTTTAATCAATTGTCCTAAATAAACGGGATTGATATAGAGATCTTTGCTGATATCCTTGAGCGACAGTTCCTTCCGATAGTCACGTCCGATAACTTCCAAGACAGTCGCCACATTATTGTTCATTCGATATTGAGAGAAGAAATTCTCCAATTGGTTCCGAACGCAGGTAACAAGATCCTCGAAAGTCGTTGTCTCATGAACAGTTTTCACAACTTCTGTCAGGTCATCTCCATGCAAGTGTTCAAATAAATGAAAGACATCCATAATAAACTGAATAAAGAGTTGCTTGGCTATCGCCACTTTTGGAGTATGGCTTTTCACGGTTTCTTCCAACCAGTTCAACTCCTCTAAAATCTGTTGGATATTCCCCTGGATGATGACACGGTAGATGGGTTCGTAGTAATTAAAGACGCCATCTTCTTCTTCCAAAGGGAGATCCCCATAAAATAGACTTCGTTCAACAAGCTCTTTAAATTGTTGAAAATGTTCCTTATAAGGTGCTTGGAAACGACGCTGTAGGAAAGCCCCCTCATCCTCATATGAAAGATAGAGTTGAAGATTTTGTCCCAAGACCTGATAAGACGAACTGGCAAAGCCTTTCCTTTCCTTATCCACTCCAATCCAGAGTTGCTTTCTTCCTCGGATTGCCTGCTCAAACTCTTCTTCTGACCAATCTTCATGAAGGAGCCGATTGGCCGTCTCTTGATCTGGTTTTTTCAGAGTTTGAGATAATTTTTCTAGGATATTCCCCAACTCCACCTTATTGACAGGCTTTAACAAATAGTCTGCTACCCGGAGGTTTAAGGCTTTTTTTACATAAGCAAAATCTTGGTAACCTGACATAATGATATAGGCTGCATGGGGAAGAATGGACTGCATTTGATCAATCATTTCCAGACCAGTTTTTCCTGGCATATTGACATCCGTAATCACGATATCCACTGGATAATCTGCAACATAAGCCAAGGCCTGATCTGCATCCTCTGCTGTGTAAACAACCTCCATGTCCCATTTTTCAAAGGGAATCAGTTTTTTTAACCCCTCAGTAATCATATATTCATCGTCAACCAATAAGACTTTATACACGATTTTTTCCTCTTAAGTGTCCTCGATGGTAATCGTATAGAGGACCCCTTTTCCTTTTTCTGATGTAATTTGAATGTGGTAACGATCCCCAAAGTAGAGACGGAAACGCTCGTGGACATTGACAATCCCAATTGATTGCCGTCCCTTACTCTCTTCTACTTCTTCTCGAGGACCCCTATGACTCAATATTTGTTGGATCCGTTGCAACTGGCTCGGTTCCATCCCTCTCCCATTGTCCTGGACACGAATTTCCACAGTTTCTCCAACATGACGGACCTTGATACTAATGACATTGTCCTTGCGTTTGTGATCAACTCCATGAACAAAGTAATTTTCCACTAGTGGCTGAAGAGTAAACTTTGGAATAACCATCTCTTCTAGACCTGTTTCAATTTTAAAGCCATAGGCAATCGATTTTGGATAACGCACCATACAGAGATAGCTGTATTTTCTACAAAATTCCAACTCATTTTCTATGGTCGTCTCTTTCTCCTCTGAAATATTGTTTCGAAGGAGACTACTAAATTCGTAAATAATATCGGCTAATTCTTCTTGGTCCTGCATGACTGCATACATGCGAATAAACTCCATGGTATTATACATGAAATGCGGATTAATCTGCGCTTGTAAGGCCTTCATATTGGCATCTTTCTGGCTCAGTTGTAACTGATAGATATCCCGAATAGACTTGTCCATATTATCCAACATGGTATTGGTCATTTCTGCCACTAGGAGGAGCTCCTGCTCTTTGGTATCCACATTGATCCGTCGCTCAGAATCCCCCTGGCTGATGGCTTCCATGGTATCTACCAAATCCAAAACTTGTTTTTGGTAATTACGGAAAATTCGCTGGAGCAAGAGATACAAGACCAAAACCAGGATTAAGGCGACCGAAATCATCCAGGTAAAACTAAATAAGGCTGTTCGAACCGTGTAAGAGGTCGGAATCCCAACCCAGATTTGATAGCCGTAAGCAGTATCTCGTACAATCCACTGATTATGATCTTCTGGCTTGATGTCTCCCCTGTGGTAAAAATCCTTCCCCAAGGGATTATAAATCTGGACGACAACTGGAATCGTGTCTTGAATATTGTCGACAACAGAATCCAAAAGCGCTGGGTTGATTTTAATGTAAGCCAGTCCAATATCTTCGCCAGTCGTCACATCCGTCAAGGGGACTGGGATTGCTTGTGAACTAGCTACGTATTGATCCGCTGGAACTTGTTGTCCTCCTTTTTTACTTTTACTGGAGACAAAGACCGTTGTATAGTCATTTAACACCAAATCAATTTCATCCAGGGCGTCGTGTTCCAAGTAAAGAGTCTCAACATTGCGGTGTAAGGAGACTTGAATATAGTTGGAAAAATAATTGTCCAGGCGCCAACTTTCGTATTCAGAAGGCGTCAAGGAAAAATATTTATAAACACCTTCAAGTTTGGCCGGATTTTCAACCAGACTCTTCCCCCATTGAGAAGATCTCTTATAAATATCCTCTACCTCAGCAGTCAAGCGGGAGGAAATCAACTGAGCGATTCGATCTGTCTCTGCTCGCTGATTATGCCAATAGACCAACGATACCGTCACACCTAAAGTCGTGATGATCCCCACCATGATATAGGCATAGAACTTCAAAAGTGTTGCTAACCATATTTTTTTCATAATCAAGAAACCACTTTAGAGCGAATTGTTTCATAGACGGGTTGAAAAATATCATTGACAAAGAAATGCCACAAGCCCAGTAAAACAAAGAAAAATAAAGCCGGAACGAAATGGATAACAACTCCTAGAAGAAAGGTCCCCAAGAGAAACTTCGTCACTGCACGAATATCAAGAAAAGCACCAATAAAGCTCAACTTCAAGCTGTTGAGATAGGACAACTCAAAATGGACTTGAAGCTTGAGGTAGACTGCAAAGGTCAGGGGAGCCACCAATAAGAAAATCAAATTAACCAATAAGATAAAAATCTGAAATAGGGACAAGTGGGGCAATTGAATCATCAGATACATGCCATAAACAAGAATGGCTTCGATTAAAAAAAATGTATAGAAAACCTGGTTGGCACGACGGAAGTTTTCTTTATAGAGCGACCAAGCTTCAGACCAAGCATATTGCTTGTAATCAGATCCATGTTCGGCATATAGACTCATAATTGTTGCGCTAGCTGGCCCAAATCCAAATAAGATTCCACCACAAAAAGTTAACGCCCAAAAAATTCCTGTTACCAGCATAGCTAAGTAGACTCTTGTAAAAATAAGTTCAATGATTCTTCCCATATTTCGTCTCCATATTCACTTGCTGTAGAGGGGAACTTCAATCAAGTTAGTATAGTTTCCCTAATACAAATGATGATTATACCCTATATTATAGCACATTTCCCCTGATGGTTTCGATTCTATACTATCAACAGAAAAGACTTTGAAGTGCGAAGACCTCAAAGTCTTTTAATAGACTTAAGCAAGTATTGTTAGCTTATTTCTTAGCAGCAAGGTACTCATCGTATTGTTTTTGAATTTCATCCAATACTTTTTGGTAGGCACCTTCTGATTTCAATTTTTCAAGCATCTTAGGAATTTCAACTTCAGGATCTACTGTACCTGTATTGATGGCACTTGTGAATTGGTTCAAAGTGTTTGTGAGGGCAGTGATTTCTGATTTAACATTTTCAGTGTTGAAGATGAATCCAAGCGCTGGAGATTCTTTTGCAGTTTCCAAGTCTTTCTTAGATTGTGCAATTTGCTCGTCTGTAACGTTTTCGTTGATGTAAAGGATCCAGTTGTTACCAGTGTTCCATCCAGACATGTGAGTGTTTCCGTTGTAGCCATCCAAGACTTTCACACGGTTTTCTTTACCTTCAACTTTTTCCCAGTTCTTGCCTTCTGGACCGTAAACAAGACCGTTCAAGAGTTCTGGGTTTGTATTCAAGAGGTTCAATACTTCCATTGCTTTTTCTTTGTTCTTAGAGTTGTTTGAGATAACAAAGTTTGCAACTTGAGTAGTGTTGTTTTTCTTGTAAAGTTGAGTGAATGGTTTGATTTCAATCTTACGGTTTGCTACACGAGTAAGCAAGCTATTACCGTAGTCAGCAGGTCCTACTGTTTCTTCACGTACCAACCAAGTATCTTGAGAAAGGTCATATCCAGTGTCGCTTGTAGCTACGTCTTTTGGAATGTAACCAGCTTCATAGTATTTATGAAGAGTCTTCAAGTTTTCAACATAACGTGGAATAGTGTAACGGTCAACGATCTTAGTTGTGTCACCTTGCAAATCAACAACGAATGGAAGTCCATCTACTGCAATGTAATCGAAGTCATCAGAAGGTCCACCATAGCTCTTGTTCATTGCGAATGGAACAACGTTTGGATCTTTTTCTTTGATGGCTTTCAAGACTGGTTCAAGAGAAGCATAGTCTTTTACATTTGAGATGTCGATACCATATTTTTCAAGAAGTGGTCCGTTGAAGGCAAAGTTTTGTGAAGATGCAACGTTGGCTGCAACTGGAACAGCATAAATCTTGCCATTTACAGTATTCCCTTTGATATAAGCTGGGTCAAGTGCTTCATAAAGCTCTTTTCCTTCTTTCTTATACAAGTCTGTCAAGTCAGCATAAGCACCTTTTTGAGCGTTGATGACATAGTTGTTTGCAAAGGCAATATCGTAGTTTTCACCAGATGAAATGATAACGTTCATCTTCTTGTCATAGTCACCCCAACCAAGGTATTGGATGTCTAGTTTAACACCAGCTTTTTCTTCGATGATCTTGTTAGCATTTTCTAACAAAGTATCCAAGTTATCAGGTTTGTCACCGATTTGGTACATTTTGATAACTGTTTTACCATCTTCACTCTTAGATGATTTTTGGTTATCACCTGTCAAGTTGCCACAAGCAGCAAGAGTTGCTCCAAGTGCGAGAACGCTAGCAGAAGCTAAAGCATATTTTTTCCAATTTTTCATGAGAAAAACTCCTTTTTTATTTTTCTTTATTAACATTATGAAGGGTGGGTGAGCAAGAGTTGCTTACTCTTTAACACCACCGATGGTCAATCCTTTTACAAAGTAACGTTGGAAGAATGGATAGAGGATAGCGATTGGAACTGTTGCCACCACCACCATGGCCATCCGTCCAGTTTCCTTAGGAAGGGATTGGACCGCACCAGCGATTTGGCTAGATGCACCGACTGATTTAGAGATGTAATCCATGTTATTTTGGATTTGCATCAGCAAGTATTGAAGAGGATAGAGGTTTTCACTCTTGATATAGAGAAGGGCGTTAAACCAGTCATTCCAGAAGCCAAGGGCCGTGAAGAGACTGATCGTTGCAATCCCTGGGAGAGAAAGTGGCAAACAGATCTGGAAGAAGATCCGCGTCTCACTTGCTCCATCTATCCGAGCAGACTCAAGAATTGCTTCTGGGATCGTCCGTTTGAAGAAGGTCCGCATCAAGATGATATTGAAGGGACTCAATAACATCGGAATGATGAGGGCTCCAACCGTATCTCCTAAATGAAGCAACTGAGTAGTAACGATGTAACCTGGTACCATCCCTGCACTAAAGAGCATACTCAAGAGTGCAAAGACCGTAAAGAAGTTTCTGTACTTAAAGGTTCTACGAGAGATAGCGTAGGCATAGGTTGTTGTAATAAAGACATTACATGCTGTCCCTACAATCGTCACAAACAGGGTAATAAAGAGGGCTTGAAGAATCTTATCCTTAAATTGGACAAGGAAAAGATAGCCATCTGCACCAAACTTAGCAGGCCAAAATTGGAAGCCGTGAATAGCCAAACTTTGTTCATCTGTCAAGGAAATCATGACAACGAAGATGAAGGGCAAGATACAGGATAACGCAACCAAGCCGACAATGCTACTAAAGAAAATATCTGCTTTCTTACTGAAGGAGTGGATCCCAACATTATCAACTTTTTCTTTTTTAATTTTTGATTTTGCCATGGTATCCTCCTTTCTAGAAGAGCGCTGCATTCTTATCAATCCGACGTGCTACAATATTAGAAAGTAAAACGAGAATCAATCCAACAACTGATTGGTAAAGACCAGCTGCTGCGGCCATCGCAATATCTCCTGATTTAGCAAGTCCATTGTAGACATAGACGTCAATTACGTTTGTCACACTATAAAGAGCACCTGAGTTATGTGGGATTTGGTAGAACAATCCAAAGTCTGCACGGAAGATATTTCCGATTGCAAGGATAGTCAAGACCGTAATCAAGGAAGCCAACTGAGGAATGGTAATGTGGCGGATTCGTTGCCACTTGGATGCCCCGTCCACTGTTGCTGCTTCGTAAAAGGTTGGATCTATTCCCATGATGGTTGCGTAGTACATGACACTACTATAACCAAAGCCCTTCCAGATTCCTAAGAAAAGGAGAAGAGCCGGCCAAATGGAAACCTCTGTATAGAAGTTGATTCCTTTCATCCCAAGGGATGTCAAGACATGGTTAATCAAGCCTTTATCGACGTTTAAGAAGGCATCTGTAAAGAAGCTAATGATAACCCATGACAAGAAATAAGGGAACAGCATTGATGTTTGAAATACTTTGACCAACCGTTTAGACCGCATCTCACTAAAGATAATGGCAATCCCAACAGAAACAATCAAGCCCAAGAAAATAAAGGCTAAGTTGTATAGAACAGTATTTCTCGTAATGATATAAGCATCGTTGGAGCTAAAGAGGAATTTGAAGTTATCAAACCCAACCCACTTACTTTTCATTACGCTATCAATAAATCCCTCTCCAGTGATATGATAGTCTTTAAATGCAACAACGTTTCCCAAAACAGGTATGTAGAAGAATAAAATCAACCACACTGCACCTGGTAAAACCATCAAGAAGAAAATAAGATTTTCTCTCAAGGTCTTCACAAACTTTTTCATCTGACTCCCTCCTTTGGCGTTTTCTCCCTTTGGTAACGTTTACATTATTAATTATAAAACTCTATGAAAACTTTTTCAAACTCCTAATTATAGAAAAAATTCTACAAATTTATGACATAGCCTTAAAAATGGAGAAAAAAGGAGAAGATAGATCTCCATTCATCGGACATTCTTCTTCTCCTTCAACATCATCCTCTTTAAAGACACCTTTTTAGATTAGGTTGTATAAATGGTCGAAGCTGTTGCAATCGTATGCCATTGGTTGGCTGTCGTGGCTGCAAAGTCCTTGTCTGCGTAGAAATCATTAAATGGCAAGATCTCTACTTCCAACTCATCAATACGTGAGATAGAACCAGTTAGATAGTCTTCAATACGACTTTCTGCTCGCTTAATCCGTTGTAAGAGCCCTCCCATGCGGATATCGACCGTATCCAAACCAAAGACCTTGTTTTCTTTCAGCCATTGGTGGCTAAAGAGGGCATGGAAGTTTTCAATCTCACTTCTGAGTTTTGGCAATTCTTCTCTGGCGATTTGTTTCAAGCCGTCTTTATCATCTGCGTGATAGGCTTGGCGAATGCGTCGTCCCACATCAACCTTGCTACTTAAAATAGCATTTAACTGAGCCTGGGTCTCAAAGAGATAAGCGTAGACTCCAGCTTTTTCTTTAATAGCAGCAAGGGTTTCAGTAGCCTGGACAAAGTGAGGTTTATCCTGTTCAGGTGTCATGTGCTGATCAAGAGTCGGGCAAAGAATATCCTGATAAAAGACATAGCGGTTAGGATTAATCCCACTCAGATTTCCTGGTAGATCTGGTAAGAGGTTGGCAAGGTCAAGCTGCATAAAGTCCTCAACGGATAGACCTGTATTGGTCTTGAAATGAGCAGACAAACGTTCTAAATCATTGCGATAGCTGAGTTCTGCCCAGATTTGTAGACTTGGCAGAATAGAGAATTGGGCTGTTTCTCCACCATTATCCCCCCAACCAGTCACAATGACTTCTTTAATTTGATTGGCACGGCAAGCTTTGTTAGCTTCAACAGCGATGAGACGACTGAAATGGTTATGAGGTGTGAAACCAATCCACTTCCAAGCACCACCTGCAAAGGCGATATCCTGGCTAATCTTGTGGTGGTTACGGAAGTTGCGGTTGTATTTTTCCTCGCTATCTTGGTAATAATCCCAGTAAACCAAGGTCACACGGTCTTTGAGACGGTCTAGATAAACGCGAGTTTCCTCTGGAATCTCCACATCACGGTCGTACTGGCCATCTGCTGACATGAGCTTGAAGAACATATCGCTCCACATCTGACAGTGGAAACCATATTTATCTGCAATATCTAGCACGCGCTCCAAGTGTTGACACATAAGGAGACTCCGATCAACAACGCCGTTCAGGATGAGGTAGCGTCCCAAACCAACCAAGTGGGCTTCGTCCATTCCGATATTGACCTTGCGAGTTTGTAGTTTAGATAGGGTCGCAAACATACCGTCAATCAAGTCGTAAACTTTTTCTTCACCGATGAGGAGAATGTCCTCTACATCACGAAGTTGCTGGACTTCTTTGACACCCCATTTGACAAAGGCTGACAAGTGGGCCAAGGTCTGGATACAAGGAACAAAGGTCATATCAAACTGCTGGGCGTAGGCTTCGATTTCCTGTAACTCTTCAGCTGAGTATGCTCCACGGAAGTAACCAAAATAAGGTTGCCTCTCGATTTGATAGGTATCTTCCATGTAGAGCTCAAAGGTTGAATAACCCATGAGAGCCAAGACCTCAATCATCTGCTTGGCAGAGGCAACATTCAAAACAGCGTTTCGGGAACAATCTGCCATGTAGGCTAACTCTTCATAAGCTGTTTGCTCCTCAATCTCCACCTTATCACCTTCTGCTAACGCTGTTGCTAGTACAGACAAGGCACGGTAGAGTTGGTGAGGCTTGTCATAAGTCAATTGATACTTTCCGCCTTCACCCTTGATAGAGATAGAAGCTTGGTCAGACTGAGTAACTGCCACTTCTACATCTGGTAGAGAAATGTGCTTTTGAAGCAACTCTATAGCTTGAGTTTGTTTATTGCTAATTCCGGTAAAGTTTACCATTGGTTTTCCTCCTGTAACCAGTTGACAAGAGCACCGTAGAGATTGGCATCTGCCTGATAGGTGCAGGCTTGGATGACTGGCGCAATTGTATATTCTTCATATCTTTCCACAAAAGCATCTACTGCTTTTTGAACCCCTTTGATAAACTCTGGATTCTGACTGATAGACCCACCTAGACTAATGACATCTGGGTCGATCAGATACTGAATATTGAGTAGTCCTTGAGCAAGATTGCGGTTCATACGCTCAATGGCTTCTTGACAAAGGGTATTACCTGCTGCCGCCTCTTGGTAAATCTTACGGCCATCCCAGTCAGTCTGACCAGATTTTTCAATCACGTATCGTACCATATTTCCAGTTGACGCTAGTTGCGACCAGTTATTGAGTTTCTCAGTTGGTGCAAGAGTCGTCATGTAACCAAACTCTCCACCCAAGCCATGGCGACCACGGTGTAGTTTCCCATTGATAATCATAGCCCCACCGATTCCTGTACCAATCACGACGCAGGCTGCATTTTCAGTCTCAGGATGAGCCAGCAGCTCACTAAGTCCAACACAGTTGGCATCATTTTCTAGATGGACAGGTAGTTGGTGATGAGCAAGGACCTGGTACCATGAAAAACCATGGATATATGGAATGGCACTAATCCCCTCAATCTCTCCTGTTTCTTGATTGACCGCACCTGGCACACTCATAGCAATCCCGCGATAGTCCTGTTCTGACAAGCGTTGGTCCAACCAAGCCAACAAATCATCTAGAGTTTTTGGAGTTGGGGTGCTGGTCTTATCTAAAATCTTTCCATCAGGAGTCAGACTAGCAAACTTAATGCCAGTCCCTCCGATATCAATCGTTGCAATGGTCATTGCTTTCACCTACAAAAAGGAGCGAGTCCGCAGTTGGTTCTTACTTCTTCGCTCCTCCTTTCTGTTTCTGTTTACTGTTTGAAATTAAATTTCTTCTTTTTGAATGAATTCTGTACGAATTTCCTGTGGTGCCAATAGTCCTGAATGAACTGGGTATGGGCGTTCCAGCAAGTCAAGAATGGCTTGTTGTTTTTCAGACACGCGAACATTTTCTTGACTCATGTTGTAGTAACGAAGGACATAACCTTCTTCATTCTCAGCCACCTTAAAGGCTGTTGGGCAGACTTGTGGCAAGTTCAGTGCTGGGTGGTTAAAGAGACTACCCGTTGCGGCAACGCTCCCCTCTTGTTTTGCGATTTGAAGAGCTGTAAATGGCACCTGGAAGGCTTTGGCACGACGGAAGGCTGAGAATCGATCCTGAGCTTGGTGGCACTCTACTGCAAACTCAACTTCGATATCGCGCAAGCACTGTGCTTCTGGTGTTGGGAAGTAGCCCCAGTCACCGAGTTCACCTGAAGCACGAAGAAGGGTTACAGCTATGGTGTCGTCTCCAAGGATTTCATACTCATGCAATCCTTTATTAGCTACCGTCACCCCTTTGATATCGTCATACAAGCTAACAAAAGCTTGTTGGTGTTGGGGATTTTCAGGATTTTCCCAAGAAGCTGCTGGTCGGTTTGGTCTTGTCACCACCTCATAGATGCTTTCAGAATCATTGCTCGGACGGGTGTTATGAGTCTTGACCAAGAGACGGATGCGGTGGTCTTTTGCAGTATTGGTAAAGCGAGTTTTAAAGCGGATCTGCGGGTCATCCACAAAGACGGTCATCTCTGTTTCCAACGAAATGGTTGTCAGCTCTTCTGAACGTCCTGCCTCTCGGTTCATAAACTCGATAATCCCTCTTTGTTCTGCATCCAATTTTTCATCTGCGCTGACTGGAATCGTCAAGTCATGCTTGAGCAAAATTTTTGCATAGCGAGCATTATTTTCTAAGACCTCATGAGTTTTGAGCTCCGCATAGATTGGTTCGGTTCCTTTTGGTTGGAAGTAAATGTATTCATTTCCAATATCACCGCGGTCTTCGAAGCGAAGGAAGTCCTCATAAGCCTCATTGGTCGTCTTGTCATAAAGGGTCAAGCCATCATCAATACTGAGGGTTACAAATGGCGTATCGAGAACCCCATTTTGGTAAATACCGTCATGATGGGAAGCTTTTCCTTCTAGGAGCTGGAAGGTTGTCCAAGAAAGAGGCGCTAGGTGAACCGGAACCGTCACGCGCACTTGACGCGCTATATAAGGTTGACGGAATTTATCCTTTGGCAAGGTATAGCCAAAACTTGCCCCCAAATCTTCAATCTCCGCTTCTACAAGATGACCATCTAAATCCTCTACGTGATAGTCTGGCAAGGTCAAAGCAGCCATTTTCTTGAAGCCCTCTGTCGGGTGCAATTCCTTAAATGGACAAACCGCTACATCAATAACCGTGCTGACAGTGTCCACCTTGCCATGCAAGCCAGTGTTAATCACCGTAAAGAGCTGTTCACTCTGGGCTTTCTGAGTCGCTAATTTCTCTTTCCACTCATTGAGAAGGTTGGTCTTGACAAAGTTTCCGACTTGATTGACCTTGGCAAAACGAACTTCCATTTCACGGTGAACATCATCCACACTACATCCACAAATACTATCGTGTGGCGCATTTTGCAAGAGGGTCTTCCAAGCATAGGTCAATTGATCCTTGTGGTTGTGGCCACCAGTGATGATAGTCAAAGGTTCCACCACTTGCTCTAACAAGTTACTATTTTCTTGGAAAGCTTGTTTGAGGTAAACGCGTGAAGAAGAGGTGTTCGCCAGAGTGTACCAACCATCGGTTTCCTGGCTGGTCAACTCACCTGTGACCGTTGATAATTGCTCAGGGAGCGCACTTTCCAATGCTTGCACATATTCGTCAAAAGAGCTATGAATAAAGGTAACATCAGGGAAGAGTTCATTAGCCACACGAATGGCTTCACTAATATTTCTCTGTACAGGCTGGTGGTCACAGCCGTTCATCATCAACCATTGGTTTGTCGATGCATAGTCACGGACGTCTGCTAATTTTTGTTTCCAGAAAGTCAAAGCCTCATCTTTATCCACTGGAATTTCATTCCCGTTACTGTACCAGTTGGCAAAAAGAATGCCGAGTACACGGCTACCATCCGCCCCCTGCCAATACATCTCAGAAAATTGAGAGGTAAACTGCTCATCTTCGAGGACTTGATTGTCAAATCCAATCGGTTTGACACCACGACCAAAGGCTGCTACGTGAAGCCCTGATTTTTGAAGGATTTGAGGAGCCTGTCCCATATTTCCAAAGGTATCCGGGAAGTAGCCGATTTGAGTTGACTTGCCCCATTTAGCACATTCCGCTTGTCCAATCAAGGTATTGCGAACGTTCGCTTCACTGGAAATCAAGTAATCGTCCTGCAAGATATAGAATGGCCCAATCTTCAATTTGCCTTCGTCGATATAACGCTGCACCTTGTCACGGTTTTCAGGGCGAATTTCTAGATAGTCATCTAGGACAATGGTTTGGCCATCCAAGTGGAAACTCTTGAACTCAGGATCATTTTCAAACAGATCAAATAGATTATCAAAGAGTTCCACCAATTGCATCCGGTGACTTTCAAAAGGTAGATACCACTCACGATCCCAGTGGCTGTGAGAAATAATATGTACAACAACATTTTCCATGAGTAAAACCTCATTCTAACTTAAATTTAAAATCTATTGAGCGATAGCTCATTAGCGAATATCCAGGTAATCCAAGACCAATTCGCAGAACATCATATTAGCCCAAGAGAACCATTCACGTGAGTATTTAGTCGGATCATCTACGTGGAAGCTTTCGTGCATCACTCCTGTTCCACCATCGCAGGCAACCAACTGATCCAGCAAGAACTTCTTCTCTGCCTTGTCCGTCGTTGTCAAGCCTTGGATAGATAGGGCAATCGGCCAGATATAGCGGTAAAAGGTATGCGAACTTCCGAGACCGCTAGCGTATTCTCCTTGGTAGAAGTATGGATTTTCAGGGCTCAGAATGGTGCGACGAGTAGCTTGATAGACTTCATCGTCGATCGCGCAGTAACCAAGATAGGGAGCAGCTAACAAACTTGGTACGTTAGGGTCGTCCATGATGCTAGCATTTCCCAAACCGTCCACTTCAAAGGCGTAAATCTTTTCACCCTTGCTGTTGGTGGTGTAGGCGTAGTTTTCGATTCCTTCTTGAATCTCAGCTTGGAGACGTTTGGCATCAGCAATCATGCTCTCGCTATCAGCTAGATTCAATTCTGCAAAGATTTCCTGGACATATCCCAAGACAACAACTGCAAACATATTGGACGGGATTAAGTAGCTATACTGACAGCAGTCATCACTCGGACGAAAGGCCGACCAGGTCATTCCTGTCACGGCAAAGTCAGGACCAAAACCATCATTTACCAAAGTGTCTTTCTTACGATCGGTATCCCGAACAAAGCGATAAGGGGAGTTGTTGTGGTCTTGTTCTACCGTCCAGAGATGAAGGATCTCCTTGGTCGCTGAGACAAACGTTTCATCAAACTGGCTAGTCTCACCAGTTTCTTTCCAAAGGAGATAAGCCAATTGCAAAGGGTAGCAAAGCGAATCTACTTCATATTTGCGTTCCCAGGTCCATCCATTGAGGTCTGTATGGTCTGTTTCATGGTGCCCCTTCCAGTTTTCCTCAATATTAAAAGAGTTCGCATAGGGATCCTTGAGGATCAAGGTCATCTGACGTTTGACCAAACCTGCAATGGTCTGGCGCAAGAGCGGGTCTCTTTTTGCCACATGAAGGTAGGGTCTCAGCTGAGCAGTCGAGTCCCGAAGCCACATAGCTGGGATATCTCCTGTCAGGACAAAGGTCGAGCCATCTTCCAAAATTTCAACTGTATTATCTAAAGTGTCTGTGTAGCAGCGTTCAAAGACATCCACCCACTCAGGGTAATCCTTAGCACGTTCTGCTACTTGATCCAACCATTCTCTGACGATTTCTTTTGAATAGGTCATTTATTTTCCTCACACGTATCGATTCTTTCCTATTCAGTATAAAAGATTTCAAAGGGGAAATACATACGCAAATTATAGCCCTTTTTCTACAAACTTTTCTAGTTTTAAAAATTGCTTTCAGATTCTAGTAGCTTCTGCTAAAATAAAGAAAGAAAAGGGCTTAGAAGCTCTACTTTAATACAGGAGGTCCTTTATGAAGACCGATTTGACTCGCATTGATACCCGCTTAGGAACAGACAATCACCCAGCTTATTCCAACGGCAACACCCTCCCTTACACAGGAGTTCCTTTTGGGATGAATTATTTTCTCCCACAGACGACACATGAACAGGGTGCTTGGTTTTTCAACCCCAACCTTCCAATCTTTCAAGGCATTCGCTTGACCCATCAGCCGAGCCCTTGGATTGGGGATTTTTCTTGGTGTATCCTCACCCCACTAACAAACATACCGACTCAAGAAGACCTCTATTTTAGACAGAGCAGTTACCGGATCCAAGAAGCTATCTTTCAGCCCCATTATTTAGCCCTCACCTCAGAGCGCTATCAAATCCACACAGAGGTGACGCCAAGCCTCTATGGAGCCTTCCTTCGCTTTAGGGGGCCATCTGAACTAGCGCTTGCCTTGCACTGTCCCAATGGACTAACTGAGCTAGAATTCGGAGAAACAAATCTTCGCTTCCACATCCTAGATCAAAATCATACAGACCAACAAGACTTTCCTTTCTATCTTCATGTCAAATTTGACCAGGCTATCACTCGAACTCACTGGCTAGGGCAGGATTTGATCCTAGAGTTTGACAGCCCCACGCTAGAAGCTCGATTGGGCACTTCCTTTATCAAACCTGAGTTAGCCCAACTCCATCTCCCTAAAGCTAGCTTTGAAGAGATGAAAGAAAAAGCCGGTCGCAAGTGGCAAGAGCTAATGGATCGATTTGAAATTTTAGATACGGGTGGAGAGGATCGAACCTTTTTCGATCACTGTCTCTACCGTAGTCTGCTCTTTCCTCAGACTTGTTATGAAGTGACTCTTGAAGGGAAAGCAGTTCATCGCGACTTCGCCCACAACCGCATTCAAGAGGGAAAATACTTCTCTAGTTTGGGCTTCTGGGACCTCTTCCGGACCACCTTTCCTCTCTATAGCCTGGTCTATCCTGAGCTCTACCAGGAATTTCTCGAAGGCTTCCTCAGCCATTACCGGGATACCGGTTTCCTCCCTAAATGGCTAGCGCCGGACGAAAGAGGCATGATGCCTGGAACCCTCATTGATGGGGTCATTGCAGATGCCATTCAGAAAGGCCTGGCCCCCGACCTCCACACGGAACTTTTTGAAGCCATGCTGGATACGGCTAGAAAGGAAGATCCAAATGGTCATTACGGTCGACGAGGAGCGAAAGAGTACAAAGAATTAGGTTATCTATCCACAGACTATCACGAAAGCGTGAGTCATACCATCGACTTCTCCTATAGCGACTTTTGTATCGCCCAAACTGCTCAGATACTTGGCAAGGAAGATCTTGCCAAAGAATATGCCCAATCTAGCCTTTCCTACCGTACCCTCTTTGATCCAGAAACAGGTTATATCCGAGCCAAAGATAAGAAGGGGCATTTCAGACCAGACTTCTCTCCGATCAGTTGGGGACGCGACTATGCAGAGTGCTCTGCCATTCAGGCAACCTTAGGCGCCCTTCACGACATAGAGGGACTCAAGCAACTCTTTGGAGGAGAAGAAGGCTTTACCCACTACTTAACCCGACTGGCAACCCAAGCACCGCATTATGAAGTGACGGGCTATGGCTACGAAATTCACGAAATGAGTGAGATGGCCCAAGCTCCTTTTGGGCAAATTGCCATTTCGAACCAACCTAGTTTCCACATCCCCTATCTCTTTCGCTATAGCCAACACCCAGAATACACTAGCTTACTGATTCAAGCCATTCGCAAAGAAGCCTTCCAGCCAAGCTTCCAGGCCTATCCAGGAGATGAGGATAATGGCAGTCTATCTTCTTGGTATATCTGGTCAGTTTTGGGACTCTATCCGACTTGTCCAGGCAAACCAGTCTATGACCTAGGGATTCCTCTCTTCAAACACCTGCGCCTCTATCTCCCTCAAGAGAAAAAATGGCTGCATATCCATCGTACAGCCCACACAGCCCAGCCACACTTCCTTCAAGATCTTTCCCTTGATGGGAAAAGAATCGACAGAGTGAGCCACCAAGACCTCTTGAAAGCAGAGAAGCTGGATTTCCACCTCTCTTGGCTCCCTAAATTGTAATAAACAAAAAAGAATGAAGAGTTTCCCACTCTTCATTCTTTTTTCTATGGCACTAATATTCCCTAATCTCCAACCTTATAGAGGAAAGACCCTTGTTCCGTAAAACTGTACATCCCAGTTCCAGTCCAGAGACGATCCTTGCTGGCATCAGAGTCATCATGGAAGACGACTTCTCCATTTTCATCCGTTTGATCATCAATCGTAAGCCCGGCAGGGATGAATTCCATTAAAAATCCACCTGTGATTCCTCCGTAAACTCCTCCCGAAACAGTCCCGTAATCCGTCAAGGAGAGACCGTAAGATTCATATTCGTTAGAGACCAAACCATTTTGATCAAAGACCAATTTATTTCCCTTATCATCTTGCCAGACACCAGCTACGCTGCTATAATCCCCTTGAGCGATTGCTTCAATATCCATCTTTGTTTTCTCTTTCTTCTCGCTCGAACTTTCAGCTTTCTTTGCTTCACTAGTAACTGAGCTAGCCTTCGATTGACGAACCGTACTTTCTTTACTTTCAGACCCTGTCTCCTGCTTTTTCTCACCGCAGGCTCCAAGGAAAAACAGTAGAGCAGAAAGCAACAATAACAAACGATACTTTTTCATCATGAATCTCCCTAATTCAATCTATTCTATAAGCCTAATTTTATCCTTTTTCTAGCAAATTGACAAGTTTCTGTTACTATAAAAAAATGAGGCTGGGACAAAAGTCCTAGCCTCTCAATTTTCTTTGGATTGTCGACCAAGACGCAGTGGTTGAGTGGGCTCTACTACGCTGATTTCATCAGCTTTTACAGCCCTACTCAACTGTGCGGAGGTGGGACGACGAAATCGAATTCTAACGAATGACCGATTTCTGTCCCACTATCTTCTCTATTTGATTAATGGGCTAACATTTCCTGTGCAATTTCAAATCCGGATAAGTCACTTGGATAGTAAGTAGGCCAATTTTCCAATTCATTGTAAAGAGCCTCTTGGCTTTCCCCACCGAAGAAAATATGGAAGTGAGCTGCCTTATTGGGAGCAATTTGATGATCACTAAATTGAACATACTTGAATTCACCCGCATTCGGATCAGTTGCTTCAAAGAGATAACGCACTCCACGATTCCCTTTTGTATAGGTCAGCGTATGCTTCCCTGCGTAGCGGTATTCGAACTTCTTCTCTTCTCCATTCTTATAGAAGGTCATGGTTTTGTCGGTAATGACAATCCGTTCGATATCCGTTTTATAGCCTGTGGTGTAGTAAGCTTTATACTCTTCAGCTGTTTTGGACTTGGTTAGTTTAGCTTTGTAATCAAAAACTTGATCCAAGGTGCCATCTTTTAGATAAGGATACACAGATTGCCAGTCTCCCGCATAGTCTGAGAGAGTTCGGTCCTTAATAGCACTGTCTTCAAAGTAGCCATTGGCTACTGTTTTGGTGTCTTCTTCCTCTTCTGGAGCGATTTCCTTCCCTGCTTGAGTCGTTGTTAACTCTAAAGATTTGAGGTTGGCTCCCATGATAGAGATGTAGTCTTCACCATCTTTCATCTGTTCATCTGTCAAGCTCTCTAGTGGATTCAAAACCGCTAGATCTACACCGGTTTCAGTAGACAAAGTTTTCGATAAGGATTTAGAAGCATTTTCTTCAAAGTAGATGACCTTGATATCGTTCTTCTTGATGTACTCTGTCAATTCACTCAAACGAGTCGCAGACGGCTCACTATCCGGTGACAAACCGGAAATAGAGACTTGATTTAAGCCATAGTCCAAGGCCAAATAACGGAAAGCTGCGTGCTGCGTTACAAAGTTTTTCTGTTTCGCTGCAGATAGGCTCTTCGTATAGCTGTCATCCAATTTTTTCAACTTAGCAATATAAGCATCCGCATTAGCTGTAAAGCTATCTTTTTTATCTGGGTACTGTTTCACCAGTTGATCACGAATCGTTTCCACCATTTTAATGGCTCTCTGTGGAGACAGCCAGACATGGGGATCGTAGTCATGATGGTGTTCTTCCCCTCCCTCATGGTCATGCTCTTCTTCACCACCTGGTAAAAGAAGCATATTTTCAGTCGCTTTGACAACCTTGGTTTTCTTGCCATCCATTGATTTCAACAACTGAGGCACCCAAGTTTCCATGTTCTCGTTCTCATAGACAAAGACATCTGACTCTTGGATTTTTGCGCGCCCCTTAGCAGACAATTCAAAATCATGGGGTTCCGAACCAGACCCAATCAAGAGCTCCACATTTCCCTCGTCTCCGATGACTTGCTTAGTAAATTCATAGACAGGATAGAAAGTAGTCATGACTTTCAATTTTCCTGACTGATTTTGACCACCACTACAAGCTACTAAAAGAAGACTACAGAAGGCTAACATGAGCCATGCAAGTTTTTTCATAAGATCACCTATTTTCTAAATTTAACAAAAAGATTTGATAGCAAAAAGAAGGATACAAATAAGAGAGTAATGGTCGCACTAACCGGTGTATCTGGGTAATAAGAAAGAATGAGACCACTGACCATCCCAACAAAACCAATAACCACTGCCAACAGCATGACCGAACGGAAGGTCTTTCCTAGCTTTAAAGCAATACTAGCTGGCAAGACCATTATGGTAGACACCAACAAAGAACCCGCGGCCGGAATCATTAAAGCAATAGCCACCCCCGTCACAATATTAAATAGAATAGACATGAGACGCACTGGTAAACCATCCACATAAGCTGTATCTTCATCAAATGTAAGAATATACATAGGACGAATAAAGAGAATCGTTAAAACTAGGACAATGGCTGCAATGATAAACAAAGCAAGCACTTGCTCATCGGTAATGGTCAAGGTAGAACCAAATAGGTACTGGTCCAAACTCATGGAACTTTTACCACCACCCTTCATGATCACCAAAGCCAAGGCCAAGCCGGTCGACATGAGAATCGCTGTTCCTATTTCCATAAAATCTTTATAGACTGTTCGTAAATACTCTAGAAATACAGCCGCTATGATTACCACAATGACTGTTGAAATAGTTGGAGAGAAACCAAGGAAGAGGCCAAAAGCAACCCCAGATAGAGAAACGTGGCTCAGCGTATCACTCATCAAGCTCTGACGACGCAAAATCAAAAATACACCTAAGATAGGGGAGAAGAGACTCATGGCAACCATCGCCAACAAGGCCCGTTGCATAAAGTCATATTGAAACAGACTAAGCATGGCCCTCACCTCCATCCTTCTCATGGACATTAAAACAACGCCATGGAGAATTTTGTTTTCTCACCAGGTGGATATTGCGATCCGCGTAATGGCTCACCTCTTCGGGATCATGCGTAATCATCAAAACAGCCTTCCCATGGTGGTGGGCACTGTGGTGCATCAATTCGTAAAACTCATCCTTGCTACCAGCATCCATCCCAGTAGTCGGTTCATCCAACACAAAAATATCTGGATCAGACGCAAACATTCGTGCAATGACCGCCCGTTGTTTCTGACCACCGGATAGAGCCCCTAACGGTTTATCACGATGCTCTAACATCCCAACAGCCGTTAAACTAGCTAAAATGTGTTCCTCATCATGATGATTTAACCGACGAAACCAGCCCTTACGAGGATAACGTCCCGATTTCACAAACTCATAAACAGAACTTGGAAAGCCAGCATTGAAACTTGCAATTTGTTGCGGAAGATAAGCGATTCGTAATTTTTTTCCAGCTACATTTTCCTTAGCGATTTCAACAGTTCCTACTTTTGGTTTTAAAATTCCAAGACTTGCCTTAATCAAAGTAGATTTAGCAGCACCATTCTCCCCAGTTAGCGTCACAAACTCCCCACTATCCAAGTAATAATTAACCCCTTCAAGAACAGGCTCACGATCATAATAAAAAGAAAGATCTTTAACAGTAATATAACGCATTAACGAAGATCCTCCAATAAGCGCGATAAAAATTTAGAAATAACCATTTGTTCTTCTTGAGAAAATTCACTCAATACTTGATTATAAACATCCAAAGTATGATCATGATGGTGAGAATGTTCTTCAGCAACCGGACGCCCTAAATCTGTTAACCGATACAAAACAATACGAGCATCTTTCTCGTCCTTCAAAGCTTCCAGCATACCAAAAGAAAGTAATTGCTTAACTGCTTTGGTCACAGCGGCTTGACTAACATTTAGCAATTTAGCAAGCTCTGAATTCGAGTAATTCTCCTTAGATAACAACATCAAAATATGCTCTTGCGTATTGGTTAAAGAAAAACCACTCGTACAGGACCCAATCAAAACTTCATGCTGATTCTCAGAAATAAGTAAAATAGAATTTAAAAACTCATCAATCTGATTAGCGACTTTCATACGTATTTCCTTTCTATTAACCGGTAAATACTTTACCGGTTAATTATAACACAGTGAAGGAAAATAGTCAAAGTGTTTTCAGAAAACAATGAGAATAAATTTAAGGAATTTATTAGTAACTCAGCACCAAAAATTCAACAAATAAAAGAAAAAGACAAGGTCCGAAAACCTTGTCTTTAATACTATACCGGCGGCCGGGGTCGAACCGGCACGTCCTTGCGGACACTGGATTTTGAGTCCAGCGCGTCTGCCAATTCCGCCACGCCGGCAAAGTATAACTGGGGTAGCTGGATTCGAACCAACGCATGAGGGAGTCAAAGTCCCTTGCCTTACCGCTTGGCTATACCCCAATAATATAAAATAGGCGAGTGATGGGGATCGAACCCACGCATGCCAGAGCCACAATCTGGTGTGTTAACCACTTCACCACACCCGCCATATTCTTATACACGGGCAGTAGGAATTGAACCCACACTGAAGGTTTTGGAGACCTTAGTTCTACCTTTAAACTATGCCCGTAAAGGATGGAAGGGGAGGGATTCGAACCCCCGAACCCGAAGGAGCGGATTTACAGTCCGCCGCGTTTAGCCTCTTCGCTACCCTTCCAAAAAATATTAAGTTATGGCGCGAGACGGAATCGAACCGCCGACACATGGAGCTTCAATCCATTGCTCTACCAACTGAGCTACCGAGCCAAATATTGCGGGAGCAGGATTTGAACCTACGACCTTCGGGTTATGAGCCCGACGAGCTACCGAGCTGCTCCATCCCGCGTTAATATTAAGGAGGATGTGGGATTCGAACCCACGCACGCTTTTACACGCCTGACGGTTTTCAAGACCGTTCCCTTCAGCCGGACTTGGGTAATCCCAAATGTTCAAAGCGGGTGACGAGAATCGAACTCGCGACAACAGCTTGGAAGGCTGTAGTTTTACCACTAAACTACACCCGCTTGAAAAATGGGAGTTAACGGGATCGAACCGCTGACCCTCTGCTTGTAAGGCAGATGCTCTCCCAGCTGAGCTAAACTCCCAAATGGTCGTTTAACTCACTGGATCCCTGTCGTGCACTGACTTGCGTCAGTTTCGACAAAGTCNAACTTNCGTTCTCCTTAGCTGAGCTAAACTCCCAAAAAAGGAAGCTTTTAACTTCCTATCTTGCTAAGCGACTACCATATCTCACAGGGGGCAACCCCCAACTACTTCCGGCGTTCTAGGGCTTAACTTCTGTGTTCGGCATGGGTACAGGTGTATCTCCTAGGCTATCGTCACTTAACTCTGAATGATGAACATTCAAAATTGAATACCTATATTCTAACAAAAANCTAAACNGCTGTAAATATCCTCAGTTACTTTTTGGATAAGTCCTCGAGCTATTAGTATTAGTCCGCTCCATTGCTCACACAACTTCCACTCCTAACCTATCTACCTGATCTTCTCTCAGGGCTCTTACTAACATATAGTTATGGGAAATCTCATCTTGAGGTGGGTTTCACACTTAGATGCTTTCAGCGTTTATCCCTTCCCTACATAGCTACCCAGCGATGCCTCTGGCGAGACAACTGGTACACCAGCGGTAAG
>NZ_RJPZ01000005.1 GCF_003943615.1 Streptococcus australis
GTCCATAATAGCTAAACCTAGATTAGATTTTCCTGAGGCGTTATCTCCATATATTACTGCAGTTCTAAGAATATTATTTTTTACTACGCTGTTATTAAACGAATAATTTCCAGATTTTAAGTCAAATTCAATTTTTGTTTCAAAATTTTTAAAGCCTTTTACTGTAAATTTTTGTAACATTTCAGCACCTCCTTTTTACCGTAAAAAAATTACGGATAATTTGATTATACGATAAATTTTCATTAAGTGCAAGACATGAACCCAATATATTAAAATTGGAATTGTAGCGTTACAATAGATGTGAGACTTCTAGAAGTCAAAAAGAAGATTCCCTGATATGATAAGAGTACCACCACTCACCAAAAAGGAATCTTCTCATGACTAGTATATCACAAAATCTTCGCTATCTACCACATACTCTAGAGACACGGTACCACGCTGTTAAAACCTACCGAAATGGTGCCTCTGTCGCCTTCATCTGACAACGCTACAAGGTCTCAAAATCCTCTCTCATGCGCTGGAACAACCGATTCGACGGCACAAAGAATCTCTGAAAGACCGCTCTCATCGCCCTCTAACACCGCATCCAAAAGCTCATACCAAGCAAGAGATAACCTGGATTAAAAACTGCATCAAAAGAAATCCAACGGCAACTCTCATCGAAATCTTTTACAAGCTCAAAAAACAATAAGGGATACAATAGGCATCCTTGCTCACTCTTTAGAATCTTGAGAAAACTGGACTTCTTCCAATCCTCTAAAACAAAGCAGAAGCCTTATGTACCGAAACCATATGACACTCCGACTAAACTCGGTATCAAGTGGCAGATGGATGTCAAATACGTACCGACTCACTGCTACACAGGTAAACTACCTGACAAGTTCTACCAGTATACTGTCATTGATGAGGCCAGCCGAGAACGTTTTATCTTCCCTTTCAAAGAGCAATCGTCCCACTCAACGATTCAATTTCTCAAAATGGCTATCAAACACTTTGGCTATAAACCAAAAATCATTCAAACAGATAATTGCTTCGAGTTCACTCATTTCAAAGAGACTAAACAAGTTCACCCACTTGATCTACTTTGTCAAGAACTTGGCATTGAACGCAAGCTGATTCGTCCTCGAACACCAAGGCATAATGGCAAGGTTGAACGCAGTCATAGAAATGACAATCGACGTTTCTACCAACACCTTACTTTCTTCTCTTATGACGATCTCATCAAGCAGATGAAAACATATCTTTATCGCTCCAAACAACTCCCTATGCAAACTTTAGGATGGAAATCTCCTATCGATAACAGAAAATCTTTACTAGGAGCTAGCTCCTAGTAAAGCTCACCAAATAGTTACTTCAAAATAACATTTATGGTCTCACATCATTGACAAAGGTACAAAGAAAAGAGCTGGTGGAACCCAACTCCTTAATAGCGAAATTTATCCCAACCATCGTCTGTCCGTTTGCGATAGTAGTACTCGGATAGGTCTGGGTCTTCCATCACTTCCAGCAGAGGAAGCATGTCGTAGGATAAGTCCAACTTTTCTAATTGGTCCTTCTCAACCCAAGAAACTTCTCCTTCTTCAGACGATCTTAGCTGGCCGGTGAATTCTGTTGCTTTGTAGCAAAAGACAATATAGCGAGTTCCATCCTCCAACTGCCAGTTTTTCACAGCTGCTAGCTGGGGATTGGAGATCGTTAGGCCGGTTTCTTCTTTAATCTCTCGGATGACAGACTCAACCAGACTCTCACTTTCTTCAATGTGGCCTCCTGGAAAAGCATAGCCGGACCAGTGATTTTTTTCAGGTGACCGGTATTGGAGGACCACCTTATTCGATGTACAGTCTTCAATCAGACATAGATTTGTTAGAATGGTAGATGTTGCGCGTGACATAGAAACCTTTCTTCTCATTATATTTTTAATCTGTCTCTATCTTATCTTTTTTCATAATAAAGGGATTGAAACTCCTTTATACCTTTGCTTTGATTTTTCGGCATGCTACTGTCCCTTAAGGGAAAACAACAGCGAAAGTTTAAAAAATACTCTCTATTGGTTGCCATTAACTGTATTAACCGGAACTTGTACATGCAAATAAGATAGTTGAAAATAAGAAATGAGAATAAAATACCGTCTTCATTTCTACTTTTCCCAAATACTCTAGTACCAGATTCATAGCGAAAGGCATTACAACTCCATGATGAAAGGATTAACTAGCTTATGATACACAGATCTATAGACACTCCATAAGCCAATGCCATGTTCGTAAGAGCCGTGATCAATAATCACGTAGTTCCCTTCCATTCTTGCGTTGTGATAAATTGGTGGGATTATTGTATTAGGTGACATAGATATTGACATGTTTAACATGAACCCAAAAACAAAAGCAAAATAAAACTAAAAATCAATGAGAAAACATGACTCGATTCCGTTCCTCTCTTTTTATAAAAGTTGGTCCAAAAATGGCAAAATAATACGAAGACCAGAGAGTCAAACCATAAACTGCAGAGAATCGGAATAAAGGATAGACCAAAAACTACTAATAGTAATTCAATGACGAAAAAAACTAAAGAGAATAAATAAAACTTTTTAAAACCATTTAACTGCTTAAGCATAGAGAAGACTCCTTATAGAGAAATGCTATAACTAATCCTATTATAAAGCGAATCCATAACTAGGTCAATGTGCATTGAATGGATACCTTCATTTGAGATTTTTTACTTCCATTTCTGGTGGGTTGCAAATCTCAAGGGACAAAAAATCCACATTCAGGCTTGAAAGTGGAGTTCTTGCCTTAAATAATGATCAATAGAATATGAACACCCAATCGTATCCAATGATCAACGAGAGGCGCTTCTGGATCACTTTTTTTGCTATCTAAGTATAGGCTAAGAGATAACAAAAGCAAAGCAAGAGCAATAACCATTTTAAGCGATAGCATCATACCGCCAATAGCCAGATCCGCTAGAAAGCCGAAAAATGGCAAAGGGCTAAATAAAAATGCCAAAAATCTGAAATAGAACATAAACAAAGAGAGAATCAATAGGCCGTAAACAATCAAATAAGTAAAAATAGAAACCCTTTGACCTTCTCTTTTCATTTTTGAAATTGAAGAAATGACATAGATTATATAGATAAATAGCAACATATTGGATCATCCCTATTTTTTATATTATATTGATAGTTTAACTAAATCCTATTCAAAACACAACTAAAGACACTAACTTATAAGAAGAAACTGACTTTTCATCAGAGTTTCTTCACTTCTACTGCTACCTTTTGGAGATGCTGTTCACGGACGCTAGCTGTATTCACATCCCGGCCGACTTCTCCCAAAATACAGACACGCTTGGTTTTAATTCCACAATGGTTCAGGACTGCATTTTTCAAAACAGAAATGCCGTAACTATCAGGGATATTGAGAGGGCCTGAGAAAATCTTGTACCACCAGGTAGGGGCCATGGAAGTCGCATAAATACTGGCTGTTTTCCCTTTAAGCAACTTCTTGAATTGTTTGCCTCTGAGATAATTCCAGATAAAGCTACCCTGATCATTGGCTGAGTAGGCAATCCCCGGTGTAAAGACCCGATCAATCCAACCTTTCAGGAGGCTAGGCATACTACTCCACCAGATGGGATAGACAAAGATCAGGTGATCCGCCCACTGGATCAATTCTTGAGAACGAAGGATAAAGGGATCTTCCTCCATTCGTTTTCGATAACCATAACGTAAAACAGGATCAAAATCTTCTTCATTGAGACTAATAGTATTAATCTCATGATGACTTGTGTCCAAATTGCTTACAATTGTTTGAAAAATCGCTTGGCAGTAACTTTCCTTATCAGGGTGCCCATGGATGACTAAAATCTTCATTCGTATTCTCCCTCAAGTCTTTTTTTGTTCTATTTCTTTCACTCTCTATACTTGATTAATTGATAATGGCTCAAAGATTGATAGATACGTCCTTTAGGAATTTTTATTTGAAGAACATATCATCCGCAATTCCTTAACAGGTTTTCCAAGTTCAAGTATTTTTTCTTGGCCATCAAAAGTAAAACCCATTTTTTGATAGAAAGCAATGGCTCGCTTATTATCTTTCAATACCCATAAATAAATTTCAGAGAAATGATCAAGAGTCCTCAAAGCTTCCTTCATTAACTTCTGAGCAATACCTTTTCCATAATAGTCTTTTAAGACATATAAAGCAATAATTTCACCAGCTTGAACAGCCTCATCACGAAAGTTTCCATAACTGATAAAACCAACTACCTTCTTTCCATCCATCGCAATCAAGGTATTTTCTGGATAGTTTTGACTAAAGAAACGACATCTATCTAATGTCATTGTCTCCTGAAATTCTGCAGGCAAAAGGTCGTCATAAGCCTCTCTCCACGTTTGCCAATGAACGAGGGACTTGCCTTCTATCTCTTCCGGTGTTTCCATTGCTTTAATGATAATCTTCATTCGTTTTATCCCACCTAATCCAAAGCCTTGACTTCTAACATCATATCGCGGATTTGCGCTGCCAATTCGAAATCAAGCACTTCGACGGCTTCTTGCATTTGACCTTGCAGTTTCTTGACCAGTTCCTTGCGCTCTTGGCGGTTGAGGCTGGTGATATCCACTTCCTTGTCTTCTTCCTTGGCCACAGCCTTGGTAACAGAAATCAGGTCACGGATTTCCTTCTTGATGGTTTGTGGTACAATACCATGCTCTTCATTATAGGCCATCTGAATCTGACGACGACGAGCTGTTTCATCGATGGCTTTTTGCATAGACTGGGTCATGGTGTCCGCATACATGATGACGTGACCCTCACTATTACGAGCTGCACGACCAATGGTCTGGATCAGACCACGTTCATTACGGAGGAAACCTTCCTTGTCCGCGTCTAGAATGGCTACCAGACTGACTTCAGGTACGTCAATCCCTTCGCGAAGAAGGTTGATACCAACCAAGACATCAAAAACTCCCAAACGCAAATCACGGATAATTTCTGTCCGCTCCAAGGTCTTAATGTCCGAGTGCATGTATTTGACCTTGACACCCATTTCCTTGAAGTAGTCGGTCAAGTCTTCTGCCATCTTCTTGGTCAGGGTCGTGACAAAGGTCCGCTCTCCACGTTCCACACGCGCGTTGATCTCACCCAAGAGATCGTCCATTTGTCCCATGGTTGGGCGTACTTCCACCTCGGGATCCAGGAGGCCGGTCGGACGAATGATCTGCTCGATCACGGTATCGGTTTGTTCCATCTCGTAGTCACCTGGTGTCGCTGACACATAGACGATCTGATGGACATGGCTTTCAAACTCCTCACGACGCAGAGGCCGGTTATCCAAGGCAGACGGCAAACGGAAGCCATAATTGACCAGCATCTCCTTGCGCGATCGGTCTCCATTGTACATACCCTTGATCTGTCCCATGGTCATGTGGCTTTCGTCAATCATGATGAGGAAATCTTCTGGAAAGAAGTCCAGAAGGGTGTACGGCGGCTCTCCTTCACTCCGTCCATCCATGTGACGGGAGTAGTTCTCCACCCCATTGGTGTAGCCCATCTCTCGCAACATTTCAATATCGTACTCGGTCCGTTGCTTCAGGCGTTGGGCTTCCAAGAGCTTGCCTTCTTTTTCAAAGACCTTTAACTGCTCTTCTAATTCAGCCTGAATCTTGGCAATGGCCACTTCCATATGGTCGTCATTGGTCACAAAGTGAGTAGCTGGGAAAATCGCCAAGTGGTCCACTTCTCCGAGAACTTGACCTGTTAGAGCTTCAACCTCACGGATGCGGTCAATCTCATCCCCGAAAAATTCAACTCGAAAGGCATGCTCATCACGAGAGGCTGGGAAAATCTCCACCACATCCCCACGGACACGGAATTTCCCCCGTTGAAAGTCGATGTCATTGCGCTCAAACTGGATATCCACCAAGTCGTTCAGCAATTTATCACGAGAGATTTCCAGACCTGGACGCAGGCTCACTACGCTATCCGAGTATTCTTTGGGAGAACCCAACCCATAGATACATGAAACAGACGCAACTACAATGACGTCGTTGCGCTCTAAGAGTGCTGAGGTTGCTGAGTGACGAAGCTTGTCAATCTCATCATTGACCGAGCTATCTTTTTCGATGTAGGTATCGCTCGATGGCACATAAGCTTCAGGCTGGTAGTAATCGTAGTAAGAGACGAAATACTCGACAGCATTCTCTGGGAAAAATTCCTTGAACTCCCCATAGAGCTGACCAGCTAGCGTTTTATTGTGTGCGATGACTAGGGTCGGTTTATTGACCTGAGCAATGACCTGGCTCATGGTATAGGTCTTCCCCGTACCAGTTGCCCCCATCAAGATTTGGGCCTTCTCGCCTCCCTCGATGTTATCTACCAACTGCTCGATGGCCTGCGGTTGATCTCCAGACGGTTGGTATTTGGATACAAGTTTAAATTTGTTATCTGTAATTCGATTAATCATCTCTTTGTCCTCACATATATAGACCTTATTTTACCATAAATCACTAGAATTCTCTGAGATGAGGAATGAAGATGGAAGACAACATGTTACAAAATGATACGTTAAATCGGGATATGTCCGAATTACAACACCATTAATTGGACACACTTTAGCATGAAAACTAAACAAGACTCTCGCAATTACTTCGAAAGTCTTGTCTTTTATTCTAAAACCATGAAATACGTAATAAACATCAATGTTATTGATTTACAAAATTAGCAAGGTTTGCTCATCAGTATCATTTTTATTTATTACTTAACTTCTTGATTCCTTACCAAGAGGTAGAGAGTTGCTCCAAGTGAACACACAAATCCAATAACGTAAGTACAGAGTTGCAGATAGGAAGTTCTCCCTAATATTGTATCCGCAACAATATTATAAAATAGGTAACTAGTCAATGGTTCCATTACTCTTTCTATGAATGGTTGTACCAAAATAGGTAATAGCAACAAAATAGCTAAACTTCCCATTGGACTTTTGAAAAAATAACTTAAAAAGTAAGAAATCAAAAAGTATTGGATGGAGCCAATCAAAAAGAAACAGAAAATTTCTAAACTGACACCATTTTCGCTCCTAAAAAAATGAAACCATATAAGCAGTACAATGTAATTTAAGGTTGATTGTAGTAATACATCAAACAACTCTATGAATAGGATCCTAATTGAACTTAAGATCCTTTTTCCACTTACCAAGTAAACTAGTTTTGTTTCGTGTGATTGTAACTCAACAAATGCATTAACACATCCAATACCAACAGAAAGCATTGATGCAAAAACAAGAGCTTGCTTTAAAGATAATTCTACAATTGCACCATTAATTGCAACTGGTAACACACTCAATAGACACACAAAACCTATTAAAAGAGACTGTATGGCTATCTGGTACTTTACGGGTTTTAAACTATATTTTTTGACGATAAGACTTCTAAATAGACTTGCCATTCTTCCTCCCCATTCGAATCTTTTCTACAACAATTATTAATACCAAGAACAAGATCCCTTCAACCACTAAAAGAGTAAATCCATACAATTGACTCGTTTGAGTCCCTTCAATTCTGCCAAAAGCAAATGATTTTGCTCCAATCAAAGGCAATAGATTCTCTAATTTCGAGGAAATTCCTCTTAAAATACCTGACAAAGTGATGACTAATAATAAAACGATTGCAATTAATGAAGACATTGATTTTTTTGTTAGTCTTATTAAAAATATAGCTAATAAAGTGAGAACAATCGCAAATATCATAACTCTTATCGTGACATCTAAAAACATTGTAAATTCTAAATAGTTCTTTAAAGTTGAATCTAGAAAAATGAGTAAAAGAACAGCATTTACTATAGATAAGATTAAAGTGGAAAGTAACGATAGGACAATCGAACTAGCAATAAAACCAGTAAGACCAACTTTCCAGTTAGGAATCAATAACTGAGTAAAATTATCATCACCAAATTGGTAATGGGTTGAATAGACAAGGGAAACCAAGATTGGTAAAAAAATAACACTTGCTTGGTACGGTGAGGATAAGAGGGCATCCCTGACTGTATAGACTGGATTCGACGATAACATAGACGGATCAAGGTTAACTGCTTGGCCATTTCCTTCTACTAAGGCATTTATCACCTGGATATTTTGAATTGTAAAAAATATGCTGACTCCCAAAATAAGAAGAGAAGTGAATTTAAAAGTAGGTAAACTACTATATTTATAGAGATCACTAAAAAAGGAACGCTTTAACATATTATTCACCCTCTTTCCCTTCGAGCGCTTTAAAATATGCTTCCTCAAAAGATCCAAACTGTTTCAAAATATCTTTTGTAGGAGCATCAAGAACAATTTTTCCATTAGAAATACCAACCAAATGATCTACAGTTAATTCTAACTCACTCATATAATGACTTGTCATTAAGACAGTTTTACCTTCATTGACAAAAGATTTTAAAAAATTGCGTACCCAGCGTATACCCTCTGGATCTAGTCCATTGATTGGTTCATCTAAAATTAAGATATCAGGATTTGCTAATAAGGCTGTTGCTAAACCAAGACGTTGCTTCATTCCTAATGAATAGTCTTTTACTTTTTTATGTTTAGCTTCACTTAACCCCACCAACTCTAAGCATTCCTTGCACCTATTTCTATCAACGCCACATGCTAATCCAATCCACCGAAGATGCTGGAATCCTGTTCTTGTTGGGTAAGGTTGGCAACTGTCGAGGAATGATCCAACAATACCAAAAGGATTATCTCCCAATTGAGAGTATTTTTTGCCATCGATCAATGCCATCCCCATTTGACTATTTTCTAAACCAAGTAAAATTCTAATTAAAGTTGATTTTCCAGATCCATTCGGTCCAATCAATCCAGTAATCTCACCTTTCTTAGCTTTGAAAGACACGTTTTGAAGGACAATTTTGTTATTATATTCCTTATGTAGATTTTGAATTGTTATCATTCATTATATTTCCTTTCTGACTTTTAGTGAAATTTCACCTTCACTTGGAGCCAGTATAACAGGAGAAAATCAGGAAATTCTCAGAATAATTATTTTTTTCATTTTCAACAAATTGCATTCTATATTTGCTATAATATGCTCATATAATTGGAGGAACTATGAGATATAAAATTTTAGCCATTGACGATGATGAAAAAATCTTACGATTAATAGCAAATACATTAAAAGTGAACAACTTTGATGTCGAAACTCGTAAGAATATAGAGGAGATTAATATCTGTGACTTTACTGGATTCGATCTAATTTTACTTGACGTCATGATGCCTATTTCTGGTTTAGAAATTTGTCGTTCCATTCGTTCTCAAATTACTACTCCAATCCTATTTCTCACCGCTAAAGATTTTGAAGAAGATTTACTAAAAGGAATACAAGCCGGAGCCGATGATTACATCACAAAACCATTCAGCATTAAAGAATTGATTGCAAGAATTCAAATGCATCTTCGTAGAGAAGAAAGATCTCACGATTCCTCTAAAGAAGAAATGAATGCAGATATAACTTTTTATCGAGATCGTCAAGAAGTTTATTATCAATCAAAGAGAATATCGCTAACTAAGCGAGAGTTTGATTTACTTTATCTTTTAGCCAAAAATGAAAACAGAGTATTTAGCATAGAAGAACTTTACAATTATCTTTATCCTGTAAGCTCTGATGCTCAACTACGGTCAATCACCGAATACATCTATCAAATTAGACAAAAATTTAAAATTCATCAAATCGATCCAATCAAAACAGTATGGGGAGGAGGATACAAATGGCAAAAGAATTGACAATCAAGCAACTCATTAAGCGTACCTACCTTACAATCATTTGGCAATTTCTTCTATGTTTGATACTTTTTTACATAGTTCCAGCTCTTCTATCTTCTGTATCTGGAATTAATGAGAAAAATGCCAATCGCTTTGCTTTATTTTTTAGCGTCAGTTCTTGGATTTATCTTTGCATCATTTTAATTGTTATCATTGTAATCAATATTAGACAATTATTAACCAAGATTCAAAAAGAAATGAACATGGTTTATCATAGCAGTCTATATTTCAACAAAAATGACAATCCGCCTTTACAGATTAAAGAATTTATTGAAACAAATGATCTGATCGAAAAAATGCAATCTGATATAAAACATAGAATTCAAAATGAAAAAGATCAAAAAAAAGAACTCATGTTTCAAGTATCTAGCGCCGCACATGACCTTCGTAGCCCTCTAACTGTCATCAGAGGAAATGCTGAATTCTTACAATCCACCGAGCAAACACCTCAAGCAATGGAATGTCTAAAAGATCTTGAGCAAGCAAGTATTCAGTTAAACGATTATTTTAATCACTTTATCCAATACTCCAAAACCTTTTACGACCATGATATCCAACTTGAAAACATATCAATTAAACAAGTAACTCATCAATTAAAAGAACATATCACTCCTTTACTCCCCAGAAATACACATTTTGTTTTTTCAAATACAGTAACCCCATCGACACAAATTGCAATTCATTCCAATCTATTTTTCCGAGCCATCACAAATATTATTAATAATGCTGTACAACATCAAAAAGAAAATGATGCACAAATCCACCTAACAATTTCACAAGAAAATAGTCAATTATTTCTAACTATATGGAATAACCAATCAAGTTTTTCAAAAAATATATTAGAACATGCTGGAAATCTTTTCTATAAAGATGACCAAGCAAGAACACCCTCTCAAGAAAGTCACTATGGACTTGGTTTATCTTTCGTGAAACGCGTCATGAAACTTCATAATGGAACGATGCATTTAGAAAATATTAATAATGGTGCACAAGTCAAGCTAATTATTCCCATTATATAGAACAAGCCGAACTCAGCAATATGTGTTCGGCTTTTCTTTATTTATAATTGATAAAAAAACAGGCTCAAGAGCCTGTCTTTGTTTTTATCATCATGTCCTATCAGCCATTTCACATTTGTTCTTTAATAACTCTCTCCCTTCTTTCCCCTAAGCGATAAACGATCACTATAGACAATAGAAGAACAAAAGTGGTGATGATCGATCCTTCTGCACCAAATGCCCCTCCGGTCAGCCAGTCAGATCCTGATCCCATGGTAAAGCTAAGTATTGAGGCATCTGCCCCCGTCCCACTGACTTGAAAACCAAGAAGATTTCCTTGTACATAGTTCCAAGTCCCGTGTTGGGCGACCACCAGCCAGATGCTATCGGTGTAGATAAGGAGCAGACCAGCTAGTACCCCATCAAGAACAATATTCACTACGGATAAGAAGGTCACTCCTGAATTTCCCAGATGGAGAAAGCCAAAGAGACTACTAGAAATCGCGATCGCTAAGGGAAGATTCGCTCTTGCTGCAATCCGAGTGAGGAGCCAACCCCGTGTCGCTACTTCTTCCGTTCCTCCTTGAAGGAGCCAAAATGGAAATAACCCTAGAATAAAGAGGATGGGTTCTAAACTTAATTCATTTAGCTCAAAAGACCCGATTCCACTTACTTGGTAGACAAGGGCAATCACTCCCATTTGAAGAAGGGAAAGCAAAATCCCCCAGCCAAGATATTTGAGCCAGTTCTTTTTTACAAAACCTAGAGACGATAAAGGATTCTTCTCAATGAACTTCACCCAAAAAATAAAGAGTAACAGAATAAATACAAAACTGAAGAGCTGATAATAGAGGATATAATGGTAAAAGAACTCTTGAACACTTGCTCCTCCATTACCTGGTGAAAAGAGCTCTGTTAAAAACTCTATGACTAGAGAAAATGGTCCTACAAACTCACTCCCAAACCAAAGCCCACCTTCAACAAAGAGGAAGGTTAAAAAGACATAAAATAGCGTAGAAACAAATGCTGATATGGACGTGTTAGTTTTTATATCCTGAATAATCTTTCCTTTCTTCATCAGTAACCTCCATTATTTAATAGATCCATTGTAACAAAGAAAACCTGGGACTGCAACACCAATATATGTTAGAAAACCTAACATGAAGTGGTGAAGATTCTTGTTTTTAAGATTGATTTATGATATAATAGTTCTTGTAAAAAATAAATGATGAAATTCATACTCGTTTTCAGTATGAATTCTTTATTTTTTTGAGCCCTTTTGGGTATCCCTTCCATTGCTCTTCTCGAGACCAGTGGATTAGATATAAAGGAGAACGAAATGAAGAAAAAACTAGTAGCATGTTTGCTTTTCTTATTTCCACTATTCGCCTTTGCGAGTCCAGCACAGGCTGAAACTGTAAAAGTCGTTTTCGATACGGCATATGCGCCCTTCGAATTCAAAGACTCAGACCAAATTTATAAAGGAATTGACGTTGAAATCTTGGATAAGGTCGCTGAAATCAACGGCTGGACCTTAGAAAAGTCTTTCCCAGGCTTTGATGCGGCCGTCAACATGGTTCAATCTGGCCAAGCCGATGCTATTATGGCAGGGATGACCAAAACCAAGGAACGTGAACAAGTCTTTGCTATGTCCGATACCTACTATGATACAAAAGTCGTGATCGCAACTAAGAAAGCTAATAAAACCACTTCCTATGATCAACTTAAAGGCAAAACAGTCGGAGTCAAAAATGGAACAGCAGCCCAACGTTTCCTTCAAAAGAACAAGGACAAGTACGGATATACTATCAAGATCTTCGATACCAGTGATTTGATGAATAACAGTTTATCAACCGGTGCAGTGGATGCTATTATGGATGACCAACCTGTTATCGAATATGCTATTAAGCAAGGACAAGACCTTTCTATTAATATGGAAGGAGAAGCTGTCGGAAGCTTTGCCTTTGGGGTCAAAAAAGGTGGTTCTCACGAAAAACTCATCAAACAGTTCAATACTGCTCTTGCCCAAATGAAGAAAGATGGTACGCTAGATCAAATTATTGAAAAATGGACTGGTAGCAGCCAATCATCATCTACAGCAACAACTACCGCTAGCACTACTGCTGTTCCAGAGACAACTACAGAAGCAGGTCAAAAGGCCACTCCTAAGAAGAAAACTTACAAAATTTCAAGTGATTCCTCCTTTGCTCCCTTCGTCTTCCAAAACGATCAAAGCAAATACACTGGGATCGATATGGAATTGATTAAGGCAATCGCCAAAGACCAAGGCTTTACACTAGAAATTAGCAACCCTGGTTTTGATGCTGCCGTCAGTGATGTTCAGAATGGTAATGCCGATGGAATGATTGCTGGGATGACCGTTACAGATGCACGTAAGGCGACTTTCGACTTCTCAGATCCTTACTACACAACTAATTCGATCCTAGCTGTTCAAGACAGTAGTAAGATTTCTTCTTACGAAGACCTAAAAGGCAAAATAGTCGGTGTCAAAAATGGTACAGCTTCTCAAACCTTCCTCGAGGAAAACAAGAGCAAGTATGGCTATAAGATCAAAACCTTCTCAGATGGTGCTTCTATGTACGACAGCTTAAACTCTGGTTCTGTAGCTGCCATCATGGATGACGAACCGGTTATTAAATACGCCATCAAACAAGGACGTAAATTTAAAACGCCTATCGAAGGAACTCCAAGTGGGCAAATTGCCTTTGCTGTTCAAAAAGATTCCAACCCTGAATTGATTGAAATGTTTAACAACGGCTTGGCCAACTTAAAAGAAAGTGGCGAATACCAAAAGATCTTGGATAAGTACCTTTCAAGCGATAGCGAATCAACCACAGAATCTACTTCAGTAGATGAGACAACTATCTGGGGCTTGCTCCAAAACAACTACAAACAATTGTTAAGTGGATTAGGTGTCACTATTGCACTAGCCCTTCTATCCTTCGCGATCGCGATGGTGATTGGGATCATCTTTGGAATGTTTAGTGTTAGTCCCTATAAATGGCTTCGTTGGACTGCTGAGATCTTTGTCGATGTCATCCGCGGTATTCCACTAATGATCCTCGCTGCCTTTATCTTCTGGGGAATTCCTAATTTGATCGAGTCCATGACTGGCCACCAATCCCCAATCAATGACTTCCTTGCAGGTACCATCGCTCTCTCCCTCAATGCTGCTGCTTATATAGCTGAGATTGTTCGTGGAGGTATTCAAGCGGTTCCTGCTGGTCAGATGGAAGCCAGTCGAAGCCTCGGAATCACTTACGGCAAGACCATGCG
The DNA here is from genome assembly GCF_003943615.1 of Streptococcus australis. Classification (GTDB taxonomy): domain Bacteria; phylum Bacillota; class Bacilli; order Lactobacillales; family Streptococcaceae; genus Streptococcus; species Streptococcus australis_C. The sequence goes on from NZ_RJPZ01000005.1 coordinate 14,112, forward strand.
CAAAATCATCTTACCTCAAGCCACTAAACTCATGCTTCCAAACTTTGTCAACCAATTTGTCATTGCACTAAAAGATACGACCATCGTGTCAGCTATCGGTTTGGTCGAGCTCTTCCAGACTGGTAAGATTATCATCGCTCGAAACTACCAAAGTTTCAAGATGTATGCTATCCTTGCAGTCTTCTACCTGGTCATCATTACCTTATTAACACGCTTTGCAAAACAATTAGAAAAGAGGGCTAACTAATGGCTAAATTAAAAATTGATGTCCATGACCTCCACAAATACTACGGTGAAAATGAGGTCCTAAAAGGCATCTCAACAAAATTCTACGAAGGAGATGTGGTTTGTATTATCGGACCATCTGGTTCTGGTAAGTCTACCTTCCTACGCAGTCTCAATCTTCTTGAAGAAGTAACCAAGGGACAAATTACCGTGAACGGCTATGACCTTACTGATCCTAAAACTAATATTGATATCGTTCGTGAAAATGTCGGGATGGTCTTCCAGCACTTCAACCTCTTCCCTCATATGAGTGTCATCGAAAACATCATGTTCGCTCCCGTAGAGCACAAACGGATGAGTCGTGAAGAAGCTAGAGAACTAGCAATGGAACTCTTAGAAAAGGTTGGACTTGCGGACAAAGCAGATGTTTCCCCTGATAGCCTCTCCGGTGGTCAAAAACAGCGGGTAGCCATTGCGCGTGGTTTGGCAATGAAGCCAGATGTCATGCTCTTTGACGAACCAACCTCTGCCCTTGACCCCGAGATGGTCGGGGATGTACTGAACGTTATGAAAGACTTGGCTAAGCAAGGGATGACCATGATTATCGTCACCCATGAGATGGGATTTGCCCGCCAAGTGGCCAATCGTGTCATCTTTACCGCCGATGGGGAATTCCTCGAAGACGGGAAACCAGACCAAATCTTTGATAACCCACAACACCCACGATTGAAAGAATTCTTGGATAAAGTCTTAAACGTTTAATAGAAATTAAGAGGCTGGGACAAAAGTCCTAGCCTCTTAATTGTCTTTGGTTTGTCGAACAAGACGCAGTGGTTGAGTGGCCTCTACTACGCTAATTTCATCAGCTTTTACAGCCCTACTCAACTGTGCNGAGGTGGGACGACGAAATCGAATTCTAACGAATTACCGATTTCTGTCCCACTCTCTTTTTCTTCTTCAAAATATAAAAAATATTAAGAAATTTCATTTAAATAACTTGCTAAATGAAGCAAAAAACTATACCATAGTAGAGTGTCTTTTGACCAAATATGTGACTGAAGGATGATTATGAAAAAATTATTAGAAAAGGTTAGTATCCTTTCTTTATCTCTTGTATTAACGACGTCTTTTTCGATTTCTAGCGCTCTTCCTTATATGTTCGAATACTATAAGGATCTCCCCAAAAGTCAAATCGAACTCTTGGTATCTCTTCCATCCGCAGGGATTATGGTCACCCTCTTCCTAAACACCATTATCGAACGCTACTTGGATGAGAGGAAGATGATTATTACAGGACTCTTGATTCTCTCATTATTTGGCATGGTTCCTTTCTTTAACCAAGCCTATCCTATTCTTTTCATTTCTCGTTTCATTTTTGGGATGGGGGTCGGTTTGATCAACGCAAAAGCTATCTCTATTATCAGCGAACGCTACCAGGGACGTGAACGGATCCAAACTCTCGGATTTCGTGGTTCTGCTGAAGTCGTAGGGACAGCCCTGGTCACTTTATTGGTTGGCTTCCTCCTCCAATTCGGCTGGACTTCTAGCTTTTTAGCCTACGGGGCTGGATTAATCGTTCTGTTTCTCTTCATGGCCTGTGTCCCTTACCACCAGCAAGAAGAAAGCCAGCATACACAAGCCAAACATGAAGAACCACTCCAAAAAGAAGAATGGAAATTAACCATTATCTTGGCTATTGTTGCTGCTATGATTGTCCTATGTAATGTTGGAGTAACTCTTCGCATCCCAAGTATTGTCGCTTACACTTTCAAGGATCAGCACAACTCAGCCAGCTTTATCCTAAGTGCTATGCAATTGATTGGAATTCTAGCTGGTCTCACCTTCTCTGGGCTTGTTCATTTGTTTAAGAGCAAATTGATAACTTATGCTGGCATTGCTTACGGATTCTCAATGATGGCTGTAGCCCTTTCTCCAAGCATTCCTCTCCTAGCTATTTCCGCCCTTTTCTCTGGCTATACTTATAGCACTGCTCTCACCATGGTCTTCCAAATCTTGTCAGCCAAGATTCCTGCCAAACGATTAAACCAGGTGACCTCTGTAGCAGTCTTGGGTTGTAGCTTTGGAGCGGCCATTACACCTTTCGCCCTCAATACCATCGGTCTCATCTCCGACAGCAACGCTTTTATCTTTACTGTATTAGGTATTGCTATGGCACTTCTCGCCTTCTCTCTTCTCTATCTATTAAAAGATCATCATGAATAAGCAAAAAGAGGCTGGGACAAAAGTCCTAGCCTCTCAATTGTCTTTGGATTGTCGAGCAAGACGCAGTGGTTGAGTGGGCTCTACTACGCTGATTTTATCAGCTTTTACAGCCCTACTCAACTGTGCGGAGGTGGGACGACGAAATCGAATTCTAACGAATTACCGATTTCTGTCCCACTCTCTTTTTTGTCTTACTGATTCGAAAGTTGAGCAGTTTGCATCTGGTAATAGACACCTTTTAGCGCCATCAACTCCCTATGATTTCCATGTTCGACGATATTTCCATCCACCATAACCAGGATGAGGTCTGCCTTTTCAATGGTGGACAGGCGATGGGCGATTACAAAGCTGGTCCGCCCTACCATTAACTTATTAAAGGCATCCTGAATGAGCAACTCTGTCCGCGTATCAATGGAAGACGTTGCCTCATCTAATATCAGAATCTTAGGCACTGCAAGAAAGACCCGAGCAATGGTCAGAAGCTGTCTTTGTCCTTGAGATAAGGAATCTCCCGCATCAGCTAGATAGGTATCATAGCCATCTGGAAGTTGTTGAATAAAGAAATCAGCATTGGCAGCCTTAGCTGCTTGAATCACGTCTTCCCGACTAGCATCTGGTCGACCAAATGCTATATTTTCATGAACCGTTCCCACTTTGAGCCAAGTCTCTTGTAGGACCATTCCAAACTGCTTGCGGTAGCTTGCTAGGCTATAGGTATCTACAGCTTCTTGATCTAAGAGCAAGCGACCCTGATCTACATCATAAAATCGCATGAGAAGATTAATCATGGTTGATTTCCCAGCACCTGTTGGCCCAACAATGGCTACCTTACTAGCCGGCGGGATGGAAATGGAGAGATCCTTTATGAGGGGCTGGTCAGATCGATACCCAAAGCTGACATGATCAAATTGGACAGCTCCTTCGACAGCCTCTTCTTGCAAGTCTCTTTTTCCACTTTCTTTCACTTCCTCTTGGACCAATACACTATAGAGACGTTCCGCACAAGCTAGGGCGCTTTGCAATTCAGCAAGGACAGAGGAGATGTCATTAAAGGGTTTGGTGTACTGATTGACATAGTTGAGGAAGGTCACCAACTGGCCAACAGTGAAGCCAGTACCCGATAGGATACGGAAGGCACCAAATCCCGTCACAAGGGCATAGATCAGGGCATTAACAAAGCGTGTCGCAGGATTAACGGTAGAGGAATAAAAAATCGCCTCTTGAGAATAACCAGCATAGTCGCCATTGATTTCAATAAACTTGTCTTTAAACTGGTTTTGGGCATTGAAGGCTTGAAGCAAGCTTTCTTGACTGAGAGATTCTTCAATCATCTGGGTCTGAGAACCACGCGCCTGGGTCTGCATCCGAAAGAGATGGTAGGACCGCTTGGCAATAAAACGAGCGATAAATAGAGATAAGGGGGTCAAAATCAAGACCATACCCATCATCATCAAATCCAATCGGGCCATACTAGCGATGGTCACTAGGATGGTTAAAAGACCAACAAAGAACTGATTAAAGACCATCAATAAACCATTATTAAGTTGTTCAACATCAGTGGTCAAACGACTGACCAAATCTCCAGTTCCTTGACGGTCCAGGTAAGATAGAGGAAGGACATGAACTTTCCGGATCACCTTCTCCCTCAAGGACTTACTATAGCGATAGATCAGCTGATTGTAAACCAAGGGATTCAACCATTGAATGAGACTTGCAAAGAGGATCACTAGACCCATTTGAAGGATAAGCGGCAACAAGAGATGACTAGCATCAGGGAGCACCACTATGTCCACTGCTCGACCAATCAGAATGGGGATATAGACGGTTAACAAGACTTGTAAAATGGTTCCTAGACTGGCCAAGATAAGCCAAATGGGCTGTCTGGCTATATCCGCAAGTAAGCGCCGTAAATAAGTCTTCTGTTTCATTCTGTCCCCTCCTCTTTCTTCTGTTGGGAGAAATGAATCTCTTGGTATAAAGGATTCGTTGACACCAGGTCTTCATGACTGCCTAAGCCGACCTGTTTACCTTTGTCTAAGACGAGAATTTGCTCAGCACTACGGAGACTATTGGTCCGCTGCGAGATGAGGATGAGACTTGTCTTCGACAACTCCTCTTTTAGAGCCTGTAAAAGTCGTGCTTCTGTCAAATAGTCCAAAGCTGAAGTGGAATCATCTAACACTAAAAATGGAGCTTGACGAAGGACAGCACGAGCAATGGTCAGACGTTGCCGTTGACCACCGGAAAAATTCCTTCCAAAAGCTTCTACGGGAGCCTCTAGTCCTCCTTCTTTCTCACAGACAAAATCAGCTGCTTGGGCAACTTCTAAGGCCCACCACAACTGCTCCTCACTTGGTTCTTTAGTTAATCCCAGTGTTAGGTTCGAACGAATGCTACCTTTAAAAAGCTCTGCATTTTGAGGAACCACTGCCACCCAGTTACGCCACTGACCAAGAGTCTTTGGGCTCTGTCCATCTTTAAAAATGGTTAGACTTCCTTGACTCGGGTCATAAAGATGTCCTAGCAATTGAACCAGGGTAGATTTCCCAGACCCTGTCCCCCCAATGATTCCCAAGGTTTGTCCCTTTTTTAATGATAAATGAATACCTTCTAAGGACGGTTTTGCCGCTAAAGGATAGGTAAAGATTAAATCTTGGATCTGGAGAGCCAGTTGAGGATTTGAAGCAGCTACCTCATCCAACTCTTGATCCAGATCTTCACTTTTCTCATCAAAGACTTGGACAATCCGCCCAGCAGCAATATAGCTTTGGTTGAGTGAGGTCACCAACATGGCTAACTTCAATAATTCTGTTAAGATTTGAAGCAAGTAATTGACCAAGGCGACCAACATTCCTTGGCTAAGCGTTCCCATTTGAATGGAGGCTTGTCCCTGCCAAAGAATACAAATCAAGGTTCCATTCACGACTAAGAAGGTTAGAGGACTAATCAAACTAGACCATTTGGATACTATTAATTGCCAGTTGGTATAGTCTTGGTTGACCTCATAAAACTCTGCTTCTTCATGAGCTACCTGTCCAAAAGCTCGGATAACCCTCATCCCTTGTAACTGCTGACGCGTGATTGTAACCATTCGGTCCGTTATCTTCTTGATGCGTGCATAAAGAGGATTAACCACACGCGACATAACGACAATGATCAGGGTCAATAGGGCAACCATTCCAATAAACCACAAGGTCAGTTGTGGACTAATGGTAAAAGCCATAAAAATAGAGCCAAAAACGACAATCGGCGCTCGGAGAAATAGACGTAAAAATAGATTAATCCCTGTTTGAATTTGATAGGTATCACTGGTTAGTCGCGTCACGAGGCTTGAGGTGGTTAGGCGATCCCTCTGCTCCTTAGACAAGCTGAGAATTTTCTCATACAAATCATTGGTCAATTCCTTAGTATAACCAACGGCTGCCTTTGATGAATAATATTGGGCCGTTATCGCTACAAGAACGCCAAAACCAGCAAAAACAAATAAGAGACCAACCACCCCAAGCATTCCAGCTTGGTCTTGACGAGGAATCAGCTGATCGACAAGATGAGCAATTAAAAGTGGAACCAGTAATTCAAAGATTGCTTCCAACAACTTGAAAAACGGTCCCAGTATGGTTTCTTTTTTATAATTCCTGAAGTATTTCAATAAGTCTTTCATACTACTCGTTTGTCTTTCTATAGGATTAACTTATTTTACCATAATTTTTAAAGATAAAAAAAATCTCCCTGCAAAGCAGAGAGAGTGTAAACGTAGACAAGTGCTCATTTATAAAAATCTATTAACTTCAATAAAGATAAATAACTTTATTGGTTAGGGTTATTCAGTCATCTACTGAAACTTTCCGCCGTGAGAAAAGTGCTAGAAACAATATTGTTTCTAGCACTCGGAATTATTGAGACCTCAGGCTCAATAATTAGTCATGGAACTTCATAGAAGTTCGCTGACGTCCGTTCTCGCCTAAGGAAAGTTTCTAAGATGACTTTGTCTTCAATCTTATTCTTCTAAACACATAGAAAATTCGTTTAGTTCTTGTCCCATTTAATCTTGTTTAGACAAATGAAGGTTAGGAATATTATTCCATCTTTGTCCCCTTATTTAAAATATTGCCCATTTTTCCTAGTCCCATCAGTAAGAGAGGGAAAGTGATAAGTGTTATAAGTCCTAGCCCAAGAAAAACAGCTACAAATCCACAAGTATCGATAAACCAACCAGTCAGTGGGAAGATAACGATCATGGATAGACTAAACATCATCGAATTGATACTAAGCATGGTTGCTCGAACACTAGATGGTAAATAGCCTTGTAAATCATTGTAGTAAATGGGTTGATAAACCGCGTATAGGGCATTGGTTAGAAGATAAACACTCAGATAGGCCAATGGAGTCTTCAAACCTACCAAAAACAAGGCCAGACCTGTCAGTGCAACTAAAATTGGAAAGACTTGATTGCTATTCCATTTTTTTCCGATTTGACTAGCCAGATAAACCGCTAGAAGATTTAAGAGACTACCAACAAGCATGATGAGCGATACTTGCCAACTGGCTAGGTCACTTATTTTCTGTTGGTAGTAAAAATAAAACATACACATGATGGTTCCTACCAGCTGAAAGGTGAACATCCAGTAAAACAAGACTGGTTTCTCCTGCCATTCTTGTTTCACTACCACCAATATCCGTTTTAAGGCTAAGTGATTTCTTTCACCACTCTTGCTCTCTGGCTCTTTCATTAGAAAAATCAAGAGAATGGATAGCGATGAAAGGCCAATAGCAATCAAGTAAGTCCAAGCCAATGCTCCGTGAATAAAGAAGCCTGCCACCACTGTCCCTAAAGTTCGGGTGACTTCAGCCACACCAGACAAGAAGCTAGAAATCTGAAGATAATGGTCCTTTTTACCCGCTTCTACAGCTGAATCATATAAGAAAGCCGTACTGGTCCCCGAATCAAAATTGTAGGACCAAGCATTGACCATCATCGCAATCGCATATATCCAAAAATTCCCTTGACCAAACAAAATCAAGATAGAAGACACAATACTAGCCAAGCGTGCCAAATAAAGATTGTTCTTGTAGCTAAACCGATCGGCCAACATACCAGATGGGATCTCACACAAGAGACTTGTCCCATGGAAGATACTTTCTAATAGACCGATTTGAAGTAAGGAAAGACCATTCTGAATGAAAAATAAAATCCAAAAACTAGTGATTCCAAAATAAGATGTGAATTCCAGTCCTGCTAGGAGTGGAATATTGCCTTTGTAAGTTCTTTTAAACATTGTTTTCTCTCTTTCAATATGTAGGATGATTGTTTCTAAAAGACTTACCTAGAGTTGCCTACATTTCCTCCACCTCTTTCATTTAAAGTAAAAACGCCAACTGGCGTTTTTATAGTTATTATGGTTTGATACGGTGCAACATACGTGGGAATGGAATAGCTTCACGGATGTGTTTAGTTCCAGCTGCGAAGGTGACCATCCGCTCAATACCAATACCAAATCCACCGTGTGGTACGGTACCGTATTTACGAAGGTCAAGGTAGAATTCGTATTCTGTACGATCCATACCAAGTGATTCCATCTTAGCGACAAGGGCATCGTAGTCTTCCTCACGCATTGAACCACCGATGATTTCTCCGTAACCTTCTGGTGCAAGCAAATCTGCACAAAGCACGCGATCTGGGTTCCCAGGAACTGGTTTCATGTAGAAGGCCTTGATGTCTGCTGGGTAGTTAATCACAAAGGTTGGTACACCAAAGTGGTTTGAAATCCAAGTTTCGTGTGGTGAACCGAAATCATCTCCATGCTCAAGATGTTCGTAGTCAGCATCTTCGTCATTCTCATGCTCTTGCAAGAGATCAATGGCTTCATCGTAAGTAATACGTTTGAACGGCTCAGCAATGTAGCGTTTCAAGAGCTCTGTATCACGCTCCAAGGTTTCCAAGGCTTGAGGAGCACGATCTAGAACACCTTGAAGCAACGCTTTAACATAAGCTTCTTGCAAGTCAAGTGACTCGTCGTGTGTCAAGTATGAATACTCCGCATCCATCATCCAGAACTCTGTCAAGTGACGGCGAGTCTTAGATTTCTCTGCACGGAATACTGGACCAAAGTCAAAGACGCGACCAAGGGCCATAGCTCCAGCTTCAAGGTAAAGCTGACCAGATTGGCTCAAGTATGCTGGTGTACCAAAGTAGTCTGTTTCGAAAAGTTCTGTAGAATCTTCAGCTGCATTTCCTGAAAGGATTGGGCTATCAAATTTCATGAAGCCGTTCTTGTCAAAGAACTCATAAGTTGCATAGATAATAGCGTTACGGATTTGCATAACAGCGACTTGTTTGCGTGAACGCAACCACAAGTGGCGGTTATCCATCAAGAAGTCTGTTCCGTGCTCTTTTGGAGTGATTGGGTAATCTTGAGATTCACCGATGACTTCAATGTCTGTAATATCGAGCTCATAACCAAATTTAGAACGCTCGTCTTCTTTGACAATCCCAGTCACAAAGACAGACGTTTCCTGGCTCAAGCGTTTGATGGTATCAAATTTTTCAAGCCCCACTTCTTCCCCAAATTTTTCGATAAAGTTTGGTTTGAAAGCTACACCTTGGAAGAAGGCAGTCCCGTCACGCAATTGCAAGAAGGCAATTTTCCCTTTTCCTGATTTATTCGCCACCCAAGCACCGATAGTCACTTCTTGACCGACATAGTCTTTTACTTCGATGATGGTAATCCGTTTTGTCATAATACATCTTCCTTTTCTCATTGTACTTGTCCGAAGACATGGTCACCTTTCATTTTACCACAAATAAGAGCCGATAGCTATCTCTCACAATCTAAAAATCCGGCTTTTTTAACGAAAACAGACTTTTTTTAAAAAAAGTAAATCAACTTTCTCAAATTCTTGAACCGATTTAAATATTTCATCCTATATTTTGATTATTCAAAGGAAAATCTTGCAAGTTTACCCCTTTATAGCAGACATTTTGGGAAGGAAACAATGGGGCTAAGACCCGTGTACCTGTGAAAAAAGGAAGCACATTTCTTTCTGTTGATTACTTATAAGTCAATAAAGAAGAGAGTGGGACAGAAATCGGTAATTCGTTAGAATTCGATTTCGTCGTCCCACCTCCGCACAGTTGAGTAGGGCTGTAAAAGCTGTGAAATCAGCGTAATAGAGCCCACTCAACCACTGCGTCTTGCTCGACAATCCAAAGACAATTGAGAGGCTAGGACTTTTGTCCCAGCCTCTTTTCTTTTAATTTTCCATAAATTGATGCAAGCGACGAACAGCTTCCTTTAGAGTCTCCAGGTCAGTAGCATAGCTAAGACGGACATTTTCTGGAGCTCCAAATCCAGCACCTGTAATAAGGGCAACCCCTACTTCTTCCAGAATAGCAGTTGCAAACTCTGTCACATCTGAATAGCCCTTCATCTCCATGGCTTTTGTGACATTAGGGAAGAGATAGAAGGCTCCCTGGGGCTTGATTACATCAAAGCCAGGAACTTCACAAAGGAGAGGATAAATAGTATTCAAGCGTTCCTCAAAGGCTTGACGCATCACTTCTACTGAGTCTTGCGGACCAGTTAGAGCTTCGATTGTTGCGTACTGTGAAACAGCTGTCAGGTTCGAAGTTGTCTGACCAGTCAATTTACTCATGGCTGCGATGATTTCTGGGTCACCAACCGCATAGCCAACCCGCCAACCAGTCATGGCATAGGCTTTAGAAACTCCATTAATCACAATCGTTTGTTTGCGGATAGCTTCGGATAAGCTTGAGATTGGAACGAACTCATTCCCGTTATAAACCAGGCGACCATAGATATCATCTGCAAGGATAAGAATATCATGCTCTACAGCCCAATTTCCAATTGCTAAGAGTTCTTCTTTGCTATAAATCATTCCAGTCGGATTAGATGGTGAGTTCAAAACCAAAACCTTAGTCTTTTCTGTTCTAGCCTCTTCTAATTGCTCCACTGTGACTTTAAAGTTATTGGCTTGAGTTCCTTTCACATAAACAGGAACACCTTCTGCCATCAGAACTTGGTCCCCGTAACTAACCCAGTAGGGGGTCGGAATGAGCACTTCATCGCCAGGATCGACCACAGCCATAAAGAAGGTATAAAGTGAGAACTTAGCACCTGTCGCGAAGGTAACTTGGTTTGGAGCTACTGAATATCCATAGTAGCGTTCGAAATAGGTATTGACTGCAGCCTTTAATGCAGGCAAACCGGAAGCAACCGTATAAAAGGAAGCATGCCCATCTCGAATGGCTTCGACTGCAGCATCTTGAATGTTCTCAGGAGTGTGAAAGTCAGGCTGGCCCAAGGTTAGGAAGAGGACATCTTTCCCTTCTGCCTTTAGTTTTTTCGCTTTGGCGTCACTTGCTAGAGTAACACTTTCCTCCATTTTTAAAACACGATCTGAAATTTTCATACCTTACCTACTTTCTACCTGGGACCCGTATCGGATCTATCCGACTTAGACTTAGATTCAACCAGAAACTGGCTACAATACCTATATTATACACCATACATCTGACTTGGAGCAAGATTTTACTAGGGCTTGCAAAGAAACTTTACTACTTCTTACTATTCGACGGGAAAATAATTTGAGATTAAAGTTAACAGACCGATTTCTTCTGTTCATAATTCCCTTACCTTGTCACCCACCTGTAATCTATTTGATATTAAGGCTTAATAGCGTCTAATACTATTTATTGCTAAAATGATAGTATGAAGAATTTAGAGAAACTATTTGAAGAAGCCCAAACAGAATTAAAAACCATGATTGTCTTTCACAAGGCGGAACGGACTTTTCGTGCAACAGAGTCCCATGTCTTTAAGGATCATCAGTTGACCCCTACTCAGTTTTCCGTTTTGGAAACCTTGTACAGTAAGGGGGATCTCCGTATCCAAAACCTGATTGACAGTATTTTAGCGACCTCTGGAAATATGACCGTCGTAATTCGAAATATGGTTCGTGATGGATGGATAAAGCGCGAAACCGATCCAGACGACCGTCGTGCCTGTATTGTTTCTTTGACAGAAAAGGGCCGTAAAAAAATTATCGAAGTTCTTCCTGATCATATCCGAAATGTTCAAAAAGTCATGAGTGTCTTTAGCGAAGAAGAGCACAAACAACTGCAAACTCTTCTGAAGAAGTTAAAGGGCTCCCACTAAATTCTATCCATTCCTTCAGCTGTGTTCATCGCCAACTTCCTTTAGTAGCGAGCTAGGAACACAGCTTTTTGATTCTCAAAAACAAAATGTACTAGTCACTGTTGACTAGTACATGAGATTAGAGGTAAGGTCCTCTTAAAAACTTTCCTTAGGTGAGTTCGGACACCAGCGAACTTCTTCAAAGTTCCATGACTAAAACAAGATACAAAGGGCGTCTGCGGGTAAAGTCAAAATAGGAAGTTTGACGCAGAATCTTTAGATTCTAGGAAGACTTATCTTTTTGACACAATCCGCAGCCCGTGTTCAATTTGTATTGAGCCTCTTCGCTCTTTAATTTCTTGGCTCAGGCTAAAACAGTTACCCAAACTGTTTTACTCTCAATAATTCCGGGTGCCTGAAACATAATTGTTTCAGGCACTTTTCTCACGGCGGAAAGTTTTAGCTATGACTAAACAACTTAAATAAGTTCGTTTATTTAAATCATATAGCTATATTATGTAAAAAATAGTTTGAACACATTTTTAGGTACTAGCCAACAATGACTAGTACCTTCTATTTTACTCATATTTCACAAAGACTAATTGTTTTTCAGTCGATAACTCAGACTGGTATGCAAAGCCATTAAAGGTTAGCTGCTTCATGTCTTCAACTGTCGTGACCTGCTTCTCTAGTAAAGCTGTCACAAAAGCCCCACGCGCTTTCTTAGATATGGTCGAATGAACCTTTAACTGACCGTTCTTTTCTTCAAGGAATTTAAAGGTCACCATCCGATCTTGAATCTCTTTAGAAAAGACTGTCTCAAACTCACTAGAAAGTAAAGAAATAATGAGGTCTTCATCCTGAAGGGCTTGATCATAGCTGGCCTTCCAAAAAGCCTTTAAGGATTTCCCCTGGACCTTGAGCTTCATTAGAAAGTCCAAACGATGGGGAGCAATCGTAGCAAGGGCTGGAATCACCCCATAAAGAGCTGAGGTGATCAAGAGGTGTTCTTTTACGTAAGCTTCTTCTGCTTCTGTCCAGTCTGTCCGGCGGATATTCCGATACATGAGGCCGTCGAAGAGCCTCAAAGCAGGGTAGGTCGAAGCCGATCCAGACAGGAGCGCCTGAATCCGTTGCTCCTCTTCGCTTGCTCGCTCTTCTGAAATCTTATAGAGAGAGGCTAACTCTTCTAGAGATAATGCAGCTAAGGCATGAATAACCTCTTGAGTTTCACTCGATACAGGATTCCCAGATCTTTGAGGAGTATCCAGATTCATTTCTTTTGCGGTTGGAATTAATAGTTTCATAGTGTTATTGTACCATATTTCATTTTCACTTGACATAAAATCGCCTTCATGCTATCATCTAGTTATCGAAACTAGATATTAAAGAGGTAATAACTATTTTGTTTAACTACAACTATCCGAAGTGGGAGGAGATTCCAGAGATTGACCTCTATCTGGACCAAGTCCTCCTCTATGTTAATAAAGTCTGTTCGCCTTTTATTACCGAAACAGACAAGGGCTTGACGGCCTCCATGGTTAATAACTATGTCAAACACGGCTACTTGCCAAAACCAGATAAGAAGAAATACAAAAAACAACAGGTCGCACGCCTCATTGCTATTACGACCTTAAAAACAGTCTTTTCCATCCAGGAGATTGCAGCAACTTTGAATCTCTTGCAGAAGCAAGCCGATTCCGCAGAGCTCTATAATAGTTTTGTAGACTTTCTACATGAGGAAAAGGAACCTTTGGCACCAATTATCGAATCTGCCTGTCGTACTGTTCTGCTCTATCAAGAAACCCTATCCTATATCCATGTTCGTTCAGAGGAGGAAAATGTAAGTGAATTATGCTAGTAAATTAAGTAAGCGCCTGTCTTTTGGTGAGGAAGTCGCAAATAGTGTCACCCATGCAGTCGGTGCCGTTTTGATGCTCTTTCTTCTACCAACTTCTGCCATCTATAGCTATGAAACACACGGAACCCTTGCAGCTATCGGGACTTCGATTTTTGTCATCAGTCTCTTTCTCATGTTTCTCTCATCGACCATCTACCATGCCATGGCCTATGACTCTCCTCAGAAGTACGTCCTTCGAATTATCGATCACTCCATGATCTATATTGCTATTGCAGGAAGCTATACGCCTGTCGTTCTTTCTCTCATGAATAACTGGTTTGGTTATGCCATTATTCTGATTCAATGGGGGACGACCATCTTTGGGATTCTCTACAAGATTTTTGCTAAGAAGGTGAATGAAAAATTCAGCCTAGCTCTCTATTTGATTATGGGTTGGTTGGTGATTTTTATCATCCCTCAGATCATCAGCCAGACAAGTCCAACTTTCTGGGGCTTAATGCTGATGGGTGGCCTATGCTACACGGTTGGAGCTGGATTTTACGCCAAAAAGAAACCTTATTTCCATATGATTTGGCATCTCTTCATCCTAGCTGCTTCTGCTCTGCAATATATTGCGATTGTGTATGTCATGTAAGACACGAGGCTGGGACAAAAGTCCTAGCCTCTCAATTTTCTTTGGATTGTCGAGCAAGACGCAGTGGTTGAGTGGGCTCTACTACGCTGATTTCATCGGCTTATACAGCCCTACTCAACTGTGCGGAGGTGGGACAACGAAATCGAATTCTAACGAATGACCGATTTCTGTCCCACTCTCTTTTACTTGCTTTTTTACCTCCAATTGACTACAATAAAGAAAAATTGTACGGGGACAGTTATGACGACCAAATACCAAAAGATTATTACAATGTTAAAAAACCAGATTGACCAAGGAATCCTAAAAACTGGAGACCGCCTGCCTTCTGTTCGCCAACTGGCCAGTCAGTATGTCTGTAGCAAGGACACTGTCCAGCGTGCCTTACTTGAGCTCAGCTATAAAAACTACATCTATGCCAAGCCCCAAAGTGGCTACTATGTCTTGGAGGAAGAGACAGTGAAGCATACCGACCTGCCTCTACGTCTCAAGGAGGACCGTTTCCAGGCCTTTGAAGACTTCCGGACTTGTATCAACGAAACCCTTGTCGGCCGTGATAATTACCTCTTCAACTACTATGAAAAACAGGAAGGCTTAGTCGACCTCCGTCAGTCTATTGCTTCTCTCCTTCGAGAAGATGCGATATACACTCAAGAGCAACAAATCATTATTACCTCAGGGACCCAGCAAGCTCTCTACCTCCTAAGCCAGGTAGCCTTTCCGAACCAAAAAGAAGAAATCTTAGTAGAGCAGCCAACCTACTATCGTATCAATAAGCTCATCAAAGATCAGGACTTGCCTTACCAAAGTATTAGTCGTTCACCCAAAGGAATTGACTTTGATCAATTGGAAACGATCTTTAAAACCGGCAAGATCAAATTTTTCTATACCATTCCACGCCACCATTACCCGCTGGGACATAGTTATAGCAAGCAAGAGAAGGAACAGATATTAGCCTTAGCAAAGCTTTATGATGTCTATATTGTCGAAGACGATTACTTGGGGGATTATGATCCACATTTTTCTCCTAGCTTTCATTACCTTGATGCATCCGACCGAGTCATCTACATCAAGTCTTTTTCGACCAGCCTCTTCTCTGCCCTTCGGATCACTTCTATGGTCCTGCCCCAAGGCCTCCTTGCCCCTGTCTTAAAATTGAAGGGAACGCTTGACTACGAAAGTAACTTGGTCATGCAGAAGGCCTTGAGTCTCTATATTGACAATGGCATGTTTGCCAAAAATAAAGGACTCCTTCACCAACAGCAAGCCATCCAAACAGAGCAGGCTACTTCTCTTCTCTATCAACATTCTCTCCCCATTCCCGCTTGGCCTGTCATTGGAGGAGTCTTGCTAGATTTGAGACAAGTTTCTTCGATTGCACGTCTAAAACACAGTGGACTTCCCCTTCGCTTCTTTGAACCAGCCTATATCCAAACTTGTCCCTATGCCTTTGCTCGTATTGATCAGGACAAATTGGAAGAAGTATTGGGAAAAATCCAGGCATATCTGTGAAGTATTCTCAGCCGGTCATCTTATGATTTATTTTTATATATAAAACTATGTTACAAAAATATTTCGTTTATTACAAAAAACTCGACATCTGTAACAATAAGAGTATAATCTAAGTCAGAAAGATATAGAGGTGATCTTATGAAACGATCTATTATTCGTTGGACTGCAGCCTCTCTTGCGGCTGCATCACTTGGACTTGCTTTGGGAGGATGTGGCACAAAAGCAAAAACTACTGCTTCATCCGAAAAAGCTTCTAGCGCAAAAGTTGAGAAAAAACCAAAAGCTAGTTTAAACAAGAAAACGACAGTTTCTTCTTCTCAGACAAAAGAAGGGAGCGATTCTTCAAGTCAGGTAAGCAATACACCCACTTCATCTGAAACAAGTAAGGCGGGAGATACCGCTTCAACTGATCAAACTATCGTTCCTGCAGATCTTGTCGGTACTTGGGTAGGATCTAGTCCTCAAGCAGATAGCATCAAAATGACTGTTGAAGCCAATGGTGATATTACAACTGTTGTTAGCTTTAAAAATGATAGTGAACCAACCCGCACAGCTACCTATACTGCAAGAGCTATTCAAGCATCTGGGAATGTTTATTACTGGGATTCAGAGGGACTAAATGGTGCAGATGCACTACTTCCCGGTATTACCGGTTTAGGAGTTGCAAATTTCCGTTTCAAACCAGGATTTATCCTAGAGGAAGGATATTATACTCCAATAGCCTTCACTACTGATATCAACACAGATTTCGACTATAATAATTACAAAGATTTCCATTTCTCATTGACCAAAGAACAATAGGATAGGAAATTCTTAACGATAAAAAGAGAGTGGGACAGAAATCGGTCATTCGTTAGAATTCGATTTCGTCGTCCCACCTCCGCTCGGTTGATTAGGGCTGTAAAAGCTCATGAAATCAGCGTAGTAGAACCCACTCAACCACTGCGTCTTGCTCGACAATCCAAAGACAATTGAGAGGCTAGGACTTTTGTCCCAGCCTCTTTTATTTTTCATTCACTTTTACTTATGAGTTGGGTTAACCCCTTACTTCTTGGTCAAGGTCCAACTCTTCCCTACAAGCTCAAAGAGTAGATCGTCCTCTACTCGTCCATCCAAGGGGATGCTGATCCAGTATTTCTTGTTCATATGATAGGCTGGATAGAAAGGTAGCTCTTCTAAGAGTTGGCTGACATGGTCCAGTTTAAGATTTAGAACCTCAATCTCCCCCTCTTGCCTGGCTTCTAGCTTGGACCAGTCAATCTTGATCAAGACACCAAACCATTTGAGATCTCTTTGATGACGAAAGACACCTGAGTCTGGTTTGCGGTCCCAGAGGTATTCGATAGGCCGGCCATATTGCTGGCTGATCCAATCCACCAAGCGCTTGGTCTGAGGGTATAGAAAGTCTTTGACAGCAAAACAGAAGCTTCTGATGTCTTCTAAGACCTGCTGACAAGCTTCTCTAACTTGACCCACATATTGACCTACCATCTGGTCCATATGCAATTGCACATAGTCGTCGCCTGTCTCTTGATCCACTAGCCAAAAATGAATTTCTTCCCCTTGAACAGTCACATAGAGCTTGAAATCTCCATCTAGGATTAGTTGTTGATAGTGAAACTTCTCTCCCTGCTTTGAAAACCCATAAGCAAGGGCTTTTTCTTCATCTATACTATATTTCTCAAAATAATCTGGTAAAAACACTGGTCTACTCCTTCTCTTCCAGTATACCAAAAACGAAGAAAAAAGAGCTGAGAATTTTCCTCAACTCATATGGATCTAAAAGACAACGCGGGTTCCATGGACCTGATCCACCCCTGAGACATCAAGAAAGAGCTGACGATTCTCCAAGGAGATACCACCACCTGCCAAGATTTCTAACTGGCCATCCGCTAACTGAGCATACTCTTCGTAGCGTTCCAAACGTTGGTCTAAATTGGTATCTGGGCTTCCAGCTCTCGTTAATAGTCGCGTCACGCCCTCTTTCTTCATCCACTCGATCGTCGACGCTTGATCTTCTAAAGGAATCTGGTCAAATGCCATATGCATGGTCAACTCGAATCCCTGGCTGGCTTCGATGAAAGCAAGCATAGCGGCTTTATCCAGCTGATTGTCTGAAGATAAGACTCCAACAGCCAAGCCATCAACACCCAAGTCACGAGCAACTCTCCAGTCTTCTAACATGATGTCTAGCTCTTGCTGAGAATAAACGAAGTCTCCTCCTCGCGGACGGATCATGACGATCACCTCGGCCTGATAGTCTTTAGCAATTCGAACAGCTTCTTTAATCACAGCATAGCTTGGAGTCGTACCTCCAACCGCTAAGTTATCACATAATTCTACACGACGTGCTCCTGCTTGAAAAGCCTTCTCTAACAGAGTTATGTTCTCTGCACAAAATTCATAAAGTGGCATCCTAAATCTCCCTGTATTTGAAATCGGTTTCTTGTTCTACCTTACTCTTTTTTCGAGGCTTTGTCAATTAGAAAAACCATCGGCCTCATCAGAAACCAATGGTTGATTCTTAATAGGAAATTGGAACGATAATCTGTAGAAGCATGTTCCCTTTTTCGACCTTGGCAGAATGGATATGGTAGCCACTTGTCGGCATGGTCAGTTGGATTTGATTCCCTGTCATAGTAGCTCCTGTTCCTTCTTGGTTAACTTTTTCGGAAATTTTCGAAGCAACCAAGGCACGTGGAATCGGGAGATGACCTAGTCGAGCCCGTTCTAAGTTCAAGGTCAATTTCTGATCCGTCACACTCGTTGTAAAGTCCATACTCACCATGGTTTCAACCAGTCCTAATTCAATTGGAACTTGAATGTTGATATAGTTTCCATTCATAGATACCGCTGTACTGAGGAGGGTTTCATCCGTCATTTCCCCTGCCATGGATTTAATTACTTGGCGCAATTGAGGAGAATTGAGCTGCAGTTCTGTTTGGAGCCCTGAAGCTGTCAGGTCTGCTGTAGAGAGGCCTTCTTGAGCCAGATCTACCAGCGAAGTGTTCACTGTCACATTTTTAAATTGTTCCTGAGTCGAAACTTTTGCTGGAATCAAGATAATTACTAAGACTATCATTAGGAGGAAGGTCAGTCCGATGAGTCGTTTCATCCATTTCCACATATGGTCACCTCATTTCAATTTTATAAAAAATAGAGATCTTTCTTTTGATATTGATTAATTCTTTTTCAAAATATGTTTTCTATTCTACCCTAATTTCTCAAAAAAAGCGACCAAGAGGAATAAGATACACATAAAAAAGAGGAGGAACTATGTCCCAACCTCTTGCTTCATCTTAATGGAATTGCATTCCACCATCCACGATGATGGTTTGGCCTGTGATGTAGTTTGAATCAGGACCAGCAAGGAAGCTAACCGCTGCAGCGACATCTTCTTGTTCAGATAGACGATTCAGAGTGATATCTTTAGCAAAAGTTTGCATACCCCATTCGTCGTCTTTACCTGCGTTCTTACCAACTTCATGAGCGACATTTAATGGAATAAGATAACTGATGAATAACCGGGAGTATTATTTTGACAAAAACACTTATTTTACCTATTGTTTTGAGGGTTGTTTCATGCTACACTAATCATAAGAGTATCAAACATTAAGGAGATCAAACAATGAAAGAATTCATGGATAAATTGAATAACTTACCAAAGCCAGTTCAATACATTATTGCAATCATTATTTTCTTCATCGCCTTTTACATTTCTTATAGCTTGTTCTAAGCTAGCGCTTTAAAAGCCCCCTCTAACCTTAATAAGGCTATTATGATTATTTAAGAGAACCTTCTAATGAAGGTTCTTTCTATTTTTAAAACATTTTAAAGACTGCTACTGCAAGTACTGCACCGATGATTGGACCAACTACTGGAATCCAAGCGTAACCCCAGTCACCATCTCCTTTATTAGGAATAGGCAGAAGGCTATGCATGATACGAGGTCCTAGGTCACGAGCTGGGTTGAGAGCGTAGCCTGTAGTTCCACCGAGAGACAAACCAATCCCTACAATCAAGGTACCAACGGCAAAAGTACCAAGTCCTGCTTGAAGGTCATAAAGACCAAGTGCAAAGATGGTTAATAGCAAAACAAAGGTTCCAAGGATTTCACTGATTAGATTGGAAGTAGTGTCTTTGATAGCTGGACCTGTACTGAAGGTTGCAAGGATATTTCCAGGATTTTCTTCTGCCAAGTAATGAGGTTTGAACTGTAGCCAGACAAGGACTTGCCCTACCATGGCTCCGGCAAATTGAGCAATGATATAAGGAATCACAGATGCCCAAGCTAGTCCACCATTAAGAGCAACACCAATTGTCACCGCGGGATTCAAATGAGCTGGACTTAACTTACCAGAGATAAAGGCTGCCACTGCAACCGCAATCCCCCAACCAAGAGTAATGACGATCCAACCTGAGTTGTGGCTTTTCGTTTTTGGAAGAACCACTCCTGCTACAACTCCATTTCCCAAAAGAATGAGGATCAAAGTCCCTAAAAATTCACCAAATAATTCTTTCATATGATTTATTTCTCCATTATAAAGAGGGGCCGGTTAGACATTCTTCTTTCCAACCCCTTTTTTGTTTTCTTAATTTTTTAATGATGCTAAGTCGTTGTTTTCCAAAGCAACTTGCAAGTCTTGACGGTAGCCTGCTTTTTCTTCTTCTGACCATTCATAGAAGCGACCCATTTCATCCAAAACAGGTTCGATAACCGCATCTAAGCTATCGCGCATGAAGAGCATGTGATTAGTCCGACGAAGGAGGAAATCAACTGGGCTGAGTGCTAATTCATTGCGCATTGCGTAGTGAAGTGACAAGGTATCTGCTAGGCTCAATCCAGGTGCTTGTTCCACGCTATGAGCAAGGGCGAAGACCTTAGGTGCATTAGAACCGTATAGGTTAGCTAGGTAGTGAGCTTCCTTGCTATCCAAGCCACGAGACACTCCAAGTTGAGCAAAGGCTTCGATTTCAGCATCCACATTCGTTGGGTTAATTTCTCCACCGGATACTGGGTAGGTCTTCGAATTGATGAGCTTAAACTGACGGTCGAACTCTTCCTTAAGAATGGTCAAGACACGCTCCATAGCTCCTTCGGCCATCTTGCGGTAGTCTGTAATCTTCCCACCAGCAAGAGTAAGGAGACCATTGTCATCGCGATCGAGGCTTGATCCACGAGAAACAGCAGATGGGTCCAAGTGTTTTTCAGATGTGCTGCCTTCCAAGTGGCTAATTGCAAATTCAACATCTTCACGCGATTTTTCTTTAGAAAGATAGCCTTCAACTGTTGCAATCAACGCATTAAAGCTCTCATCACTGATAGTGCCGTTGTTACCACCATTGTAATCAGAAGCACTGTTTCCTGAGATCAAGGGACGAAGACCAGCCCAGCTACTTTCGATATCATCGATGGTGATGTGAGCTTCTGGGAAGCGGTTATTCACGATTCCCAACAAGTATTCGACATCTTCTTGAGTTACTTTTGGATGCTCTAAGTCGCCAGTGTAGTCCGTGTCAGTCGTTCCGAAGTAAGTTTTGTTTTCACGTGGCAAGACGAAGACCATACGACCGTCTCCAAGACCAGTATCAAAGTAGACTGGTTGAGAAACTTTGATCTTGCTTGAATCTACGACCAAGTGAACACCCTTGGTTGGACGCATTTGTGAATGCTGCTCTCCATTATTTGAGAGATTACGCACTTTATCGCTCCAAGGTCCAGTTGTATTAATCACCAAACGTGCCTTGATTTCAAAGACTTGATCAGTCAAGAGATCACGCGCTACTACACCTGTAATCTTACCAGATTCATCAAAGAGGAATCCTTCTGCTTTTACGTGGTTGGCAATGAGGGCCCCATCTTGGTTGGCACGTTTGATATTTTCAATCACCAATCGAGCATCGTTGTTACGGAAGTCTAGGTAAACCCCGCCACCAACAAGACCTTCTTGTTTCAACTCAGGCTCCCGATCCAACACTTCTTCTTTGGTCAAGACCTTGTTGGCAGCTGGTGTATTGCTGACACCTGCCAAGAGGTCATAGAGGTCCATAGCTACCTTGAGACGGAAGAGGCTGAAAGTTGCCCCATCTTCATCATATACTGGTAAAAGCATTGGGTCTGGTTTTGGAATATGAGGAGCAATTTGTTGCACTACAGCACGTTCTGATACCGTATCTGATACCACTTCTACGTCAAATTGTTTGAGGTAGCGAAGTCCACCGTGGACCAATTTTGTTGAACGGCTAGAGGTTCCTTCCGCAAAGTCCTGCATTTCGATCAAACCAGTTTCAAGACCACTGGCTGCTGCCTGGAGGGCTACCCCAGCACCTGTGATCCCACCCCCGATAATCAAAAGATCCAGGGTGCGTTCTTGCATTTTCTTAATCGATAATTCACGTGTTTTCTTTGAAAATTCCATAATTCTTCACTTTCTATTCTTTCGGAGAATGGACTAGTCTTCAATTTCTGCAAAGAGTTGAGTGGCTTTAACGGCTTTCTTCCATCCTTTGTAGAGTTGTTCTTTACGCGATTCGTTCATAGAAGGCTCAAAGAGTTCACCAGTAGCATTGAGTTCTTTCAATTCATCTAGGTTTTTCCAATAGCCTACTGACAATCCTGCTAAGAAAGCTGCCCCCAAGGCTGTAGTTTCCAAGTTTTTCGCACGAGCAATATCAATACCGAGGATATCTGCTTGGAACTGCATCAAGAAGTTGTTCATGGCAGCACCACCGTCTACCTTAAGCACTTGGATGGCGGTCTTGGCATCGACCTGCATGGTATCAATGATATCCCGTACTTGGTAAGCGATAGATTGAAGAGTCGCCTTGATAAAATCTTCCTTAGTGGTTCCACGAGTCAAACCAAAGACAGAACCACGTGCATTTTGATTCCAGTATGGTGCTCCTAGACCTGTGAAGGCTGGTACCACATAGACTTCATCATTGTTGTGAGAATCACGAGCATATTTTTCAGATTCAGGTGAGTTTTCCACCATGCGAAGACCATCACGAAGCCATTGAATGGCACTACCCGCGATAAAGATGGAACCTTCCAAAGCGTAGTAAACTTTACCATTGATTCCGTAACCGATAGTAGTCAGCAAGTTATTTTCAGATAACTGCATCTCTTCACCTGTATTCATGATGATGAATGATCCAGTACCGTAAGTATTTTTGACCATACCAGCTTCAAAGGCTAACTGTCCAAAGAGAGCTGCTTGTTGGTCACCCGCCATACCTGAGATTGGCACTTGTCCACCGTAGAAATGGAAAGGAGCTGTCTTTCCATAGATTTCAGAGTTTGAGCGAACTTCAGGAAGCATAACCTTAGGAATATTGAGGATTTCCAAGATCTCATCGTCCCATTTTAGGTCTTTGATATTGTAGAGCATGGTACGAGCAGCGTTTGAATAGTCTGTTACGTGAGAAGCTCCGTCTGTCAACTTCCAAACCAACCAAGTATCGATGGTTCCGAAAAGCAATTCTCCTTTTTCAGCCCGTTCTTGTGCTCCTTCTACATGGTCCAAGATCCAGCGAATCTTAGTTGCTGAGAAGTAGGCATCGATCACCAAACCTGTTTTTTGGTGGAATTTTTCGACATGGCCTTGGCTCTTAAGCTGTTCAGCTAAAGGAGCTGTTTGGCGAGACTGCCAAACAATGGCATTGTAAATTGGAAGGCCAGTATTCTTATCCCAAACAACAGTTGTTTCCCGTTGGTTGGTAATTCCGATGGCTTCGATTTGTCCAGGTTTGATGCCACTTTCGATAAAGGCACCAGCGATAACAGACTGAACAGAGTTCCAGATTTCATTTGGATTGTGTTCAACCCATCCAGCTTGAGGGAAAATTTGCGTGAACTCTTTTTGGCTAGAGCTTACTTTTTCTCCTTTTTTATTGAAAATGATGGCTCTAGAACTTGTTGTACCTTGGTCAATGGCCATAATGTATTTTTCTTGTGACATGAACTGTCCTCCTGGGAAAAGAAATATTCTTTAGGAGACGTACTCCTTACAATCTCTAGTATACAAAATAAACCGCTTTCATGATCATCAATTTTTTTAAGAATTTTAAAAAATTTGAGTAGCAAGGCTTCAATCGCTTGAGCCAGAAGAGATTTCCACACCTCTGTTATATTAAATTTTCAGACAAATTTCAGTAATTTCCATCAAAAAAAGAAGACGCAAGTCTTCTTCTTATGCCATACTAGGTATTGCTTTCCCCATAGATCATCTGGCGAATGTGGGCCAGATCGATCAGATCTAGGTCATATTTCAAATAATAGACAGGAATCCGCTGGGTAAGACTAATCGGATTATTGGTCACGATCAAATCGTAAGTTGAAGATGGATCAAAGGCTTCAATGGTAATAAAACGATTGTACTCTAGGTAGCGCTTGAGGGTTTCAGTCATCCGTATATAGCCTAGATAGCCCACTGTTAAGTCTAGACCGATCTTAATTTGTCTCCCACTATTTTCTGCGATATACTCCATTAATTGGAGCCACTCCCACTTGATTTTTTTATCCAGAGCTGTCCCTTGGCAAAAGATGGGAAGTTTACTAAAGATAGTATCTGCTACTTCTCTATAATCATGACTACTAAAGACATAGGGATTGTGGGTTTCAAGTTGGTACTTATACTTGTCTTGAAGAAGGTAGCCTGTAAAAAGATAGACCTGTCCACAAATTTGGCTTAATTCATAGGTCACAGGCCCTTCGATATAATCCCCTAATAACTTCTGCGTTTTCATCTCTTGAATGAGTTGCGTTGTCAAATTACCAATCTCTCCCCCAAAGCCTAGGATGTACTCCATAGTATGAAGCGGGAGGATCCGATGGGTGATAAGGAAAGCAAAGAGGACTAACATCTCTCCATCTTCATGGCTTAGAGCGATGTGTTTCCCAGAAAAGAGATGGTTTACCCGACAAAACAAACGTTGGTAAAAAATGTTGTTCGTATAGCCCTTCATCTTCTGTTCAATTTCTTGAAACTGACATGCATTGACCTTGAGTCGTTGCTGGGTAATATGGGACCAGAGAACAAAATCCAAGCGTTGACCTTGAGACAACTGGGCACCACAGAGTTCTTCTAAGGTTGCAATTTCGCTTTGTCTTTCTTTCCTGTCCAGTTCTTGTTTCCAGTCTGCACTAGCCCAGACTTTTCGTAGCAAGCAAAAATAAAAATAACGAATTTTATGTTCAGGCCCCTTGAGGCGCCCATTCTGGATGGAAAATTGAAACTCAGCTAATAATTTGTTTAAGCCCGAAATATGACGCCCTAGTGTGGCTTCACTAATCAAGAGCTCCTGCGCTAATTGTTGAGCTTGAAATTGACCATGATAAAGCAAATAGATCAATAGTTGGTACTTGATGGCATTGTCCAAAAAAGCCCGACGAATGTCTCGCCCCTTGGTATCCGAACCTATAAGAAGTCGAAGATTTTCATCTTCTAGCTCAATAGAGAGGGCCAGCTGATTCTCTTGAGCCTTGTCATTGATCAGTGCAAGATATTTGTTCAAGGTTGCTTTGGAAAATTCCGTCTCAGCCATCACTTCTGACAGACTACTTGGAGAATGTTGCTGCAGATGAGACAAGATTAAAAACTGCCCACCCTCACTTTTTTCCATTAAATCAGCTAAATGCATTTTCAGAAAACCCTTCCATTTTTATTAGTTTTAGCATAACACAAAAATTACGAAAGTCGAAATTTAATGCTTATCAGTTCCATCTAAAAATTACCAATCTCTAAATTATAAAACCTCTCACCGAAATTGGATGAGAGATTGAAAGCTATTTTATGATTTTCGTATGGCCACTAGCCAAGAGGCTAATAGAATTTCAAAAATAACCAGAAGAATAATCTGAGTGAGTGAACTCTGAACCAGCATGAGAACAGCCAGACTATCGATCAGCATATGAGCGAGGATACAGGGAACAGCTCCTTTCGAGTACTCCTTGAGAGCTCCAAATAGGAAGGTATTCCCTAAAATCATCAGGTAAAGATGAGATAGTTAGACGAACCTGCTGTAATCCAAGGGAGTTGGTAGATAGGGATATGCCAGAGGAACCAGACAAGAGAAAGAACCATCATTTTAGTGATAAAGTTCTTACTAAAGTAAAGATGATCCTGTAAAAACCAACGCCAGCCAACTTCTTCCAGACCTCCATATAAAAAGGTCCAGGGGAAATATAGGAAGAAGGCCAAGAGGGAGTTCCCAGTAAAACTAACATTCATAAGTAGGATGGATACCCCGTAATAGATGGCTGGGACCAGCAAAGTTAGAGACCAAGTCTTGGTGCTCTCTTGCTGTAGAAAAGTTTGTTTAAAAAATTCTCCAAGGGATTTCGTTTCACCTAAAACGATAGAAAAGCAAATAGCCGTTATCATGGGAATCAAATTCATCAGGATGAAAAGCAAAGAGCCTCCCAAACTCCTTCCATCTGGGAAAAACCATAGGACAACTTGCCCTACTAGAAAAGTAGCAAGGATGCCGTCAGTGCATACCAGATAGCGACTGATTGTTTTGAAATAAATTTGCTCATTTTTTCTCCTTAACGGGATAATCAATCAGATAGATTGTACCCTAATCCGCATCGACCCACAAATGGTATTGTTCACAATGCAAGCATCGAAAGAGATAGCCACACATGTCACCATCCTTGACTAGGTAGTCAGCTACATCTTGAAACTCACCACGCGCCTCATATTCTTCCAAAACTTGCTCCGCAATCCCCATCTCTTCCAGTTCACGAGTGCCCACAGTTCCCAAATAAGCACAATAATCTTGGCAGCAGGAGAGCCAATTTTCGCCTTGCCAGCTACTATAGCCTGGAGTTTGACAGAAGAGGACCCGGTCTTTTTCCTTATCCATGACCCTTTGCCACTCTGCATCTTGGATAAACTCTGCTTCAAACTTTTGGGCAGCACGACCAGTAGAGATACAATTTGGACAGAGATTCCTTAGCTCTTCCACACAATAGGGTCTCAAAGCATAATAGATGGTGTGGTCTACCCCACACGAAGGACAGGTTTTGGACTCCCCTTCCTTAAAGGCGCCAGTCGCTAGTGGATCCGGGTGATAGCGAAAGGCCGGTAAGTCTCTGACCTTCTCCTTATGAGCCTCTTTTTCTTTTTCGGTCAAAGGTCGAGGGAGCGCAAAGCGATCTCCATGACTATGACTCATCTTTTCTAAGGTGAAAAGTTTCTTAACTTGCTTGCGATCTGACTTGTCGACAAGACCCAAAAAGAGAGTATAAGCACTGGCATACAATCCCAACTCTTGGTAGACATCGACCAAGACCTGCTTAGCTTCTAGAGTTTCCAGTAAGGCCAGCCGATCCGAAAATTCATAGAGAGCTAGTACGCTGGATGAATCCTTATCTTGCGCTTGGAACTGTTTTTTTAAGTGGATATATTCTTTCATAGAATCGTTCATAGAATTGCTCACTTTCGTTTTTTCAAAGAATTAAAAGCTAGTTTCATTTATTCTAGCGTTGAAAATGTACTTTAAACCCATACTTACCAGCATTTCGTTTAAGCCTATCAACCAGTGCTTCATTTCTTTTGCTTTTTCCAAAAAAGAAGGGAATGGTCTTTCCATTTCTGAGTTCGATATAGAAAGCATAGCGACTCCCACCCCCAGCGCGACCACGGAGCAACCAGTAGCTTATCTGCTTGATCTCTTTCAATGGGATCATTCGCCGACTGAAGCACAAAGCAACATGGATATAGAAGATGCCATTCGAAATGTGGTAAGGTGAAAAAAATGAACCTCCACTACGTCGACTAGAAATCCACCGACGAACGAATAAAGTAATGCTGAAGATCCCAATAAAAACAATACCTAATAATACTGGTCCAGATCCTAAAATAGACATTTCATTACTCCCTACACAAATTTTCAATAAAGCACACAATCACTGATCGGCCTTAATCAGTATGCTCCTTCAACTTTTCTAATAAGACGATAACTCCCACTAGGAGAAGAATTCCAATTATAAAAACAGCAAGCTCTAATTCTTTAAATCCTTCAATATAGGGTAGGATATACATACTTGATTCTACCAGTAAAAAACCAATAAGAAGAAGGGCAAGAGCGAAATAGACGAGTTTTTTATTAATCTGTAGGTCCTTTCCTTAGATGGAGTCTTCATCAAACTTAACTAGCTGGATATTTTATTTGGTTTCAACCCACTTTTCATTGTCCATGATAAAGGGCTTGGCTAGACCTTCACCTGTGTAATCCTGGTATTTGGTCTCCAAGTATTTGTAGACATCTTCCTTGGTCGCAAACTTGATGGCTTGGTAGGGTTCTTCAAAGGTTAGCTTTTCGACAAAGAGATAGCCGTCCTTGGCAGGAACCAAGACACCAACGTGGCCGACAAAAAGCGTGTTGCCATCTAAGTTATCATGAACGATGACAGAAAGCATGCGGGCATTTTCATTGAATTTGAAATGAGAAAAATATTCCTCCATCTTCTTGGCGTGAACCTTGACATCCGTTGTAGCCTCTGTTGGAACCCGTGAATACAGAATGTTAAAGGCTTCCTTGTCTGCATCATCGAAGACCTTCCCCTTGTCAATCGCATCATTGTCCACGAACAAGAGCTCACTATCAGCTTTCATCTTAGGAATCTCGATGCGGTTCTTCAGCAAGGTATAACTATTGATCCGACAGTTGGTCCCGACGAAATTGCCCTTCTGCTTGGTCCACAAGTCACTAATCTTCTCCACATCGTATTCCGTCTTTTTGAAGGTGCTAAAGTTGCCCGTCAAGCCAACAGAGCCGACGATGTTATCATAGTCCGTTACTAGCCCCAGAAACTTGTCGACACTTTCCTGATCCAAATAAGCAGACAAGAGAGTCCGTACTTCTTCGACACTTTCCCTGCTATTGAGGTTGCTGTAAGTTCCCTTGTAGTGCTCCTTGTCTGAGCTGGATTGCTGAACAGTGGTGCTTTCCTGCGTTTCCTTGGCTTGCTTTTCGTTGGTCCCACAAGCCGCTAAAGCAAAGATCGCCAAGACACACCTAGTAAGAAGCATGATTTTTTTAGATGGTTTCATAAACTGGTTCCTTTTCTATATACTAAGATGTTTTGTAACATGATTCATTTCTTTTTCCTATTGAATCTCCTTCTCCTATATTATAGTTTAAAACGGACTTAGCTCCAACTATTTTTCACTAAATGAGGAAACTTTATAGATAGCAAAAAAGAGCTGGCAGACTATCCAGCTCTTCAATGAATAATGAATCTTATTTAATCTTGTGTTTGTTCATCTTTGCTTCAAAGACTTCTGTCATGATGACCCGCAATTCTTCTCGTTCTTTTACAGGAAGGTCTCCTTGGCGCTTGGCCACGGCATAGAGTTCAGGATAGCGCATAGCCACACGTTCGATGGTCTTTGTTGTCGCATGTCCTCTGACAAAGAAAGGAATACGCTTGGTCCATTCTTGAGGTACAAGAGCAAGCAACTTCTTCGCTGCTTCCTTATCAGAAATCTCAGCCTTGACTCAAAGGAAAAATCAAGAGCACAACAGTATCATCCGCATAAAAAAGCCTCAAGAATTATATCCTTGAGACTTTCTTGTTAAATCAAATGTGCTAATACACTATAGTTAGTTATATATTAGTTATTTGAAATTTTACGTTTCAACAACACTGCTCCTGAAAGAACAATTGCTCCTGAAAGGATCAATCCGCTTGCTACGACTTCACCTGTACTTGGGAGAAGGACTTTACGTCCGCCACCGTTACCATCTCCATTTCCGCCAGGGTTTCCTGGTGCTGGAGTTGTTTTCTCTGGAGTTGTTGTGGTTCCACCATCACCATTACCTGAACCATGGTTACCTGGTTTTTCCGGAGTTGTTGTAGTTGTGGTTGTTGTTGTAGTTGTTGTAGTTGTATCTTCACTTACTGTAGTAGTTGTTGTGGTTGTAGGTTCCTCAGTTGTTGTAGTGGTTGTAGTTGTAGGTTCCTCGGTTGTTGTGGTAGTTGTTGTGGTTGTTTCACCACCACCTTCACCATGGTTATCTGGATTTTCCGGAGTTGGTGTGGTGGTTGTAGTTGTTGTAGGTTCCTCGGTTGTTGTAGTTGTAGTTGTTGTAGATTCCTCAGTTGTTGTAGTTGTAGTTGTTGTAGGTTCCTCAGTTGTTGTAGTTGTAGTTGTTGTAGATTCCTCAGTTGTTGTAGTTGTAGTTGTTGTAGGTTCCTCAGTTGTTGTAGTTGTAGTTGTTGTAGGTTCCTCAGTTGTTGTAGTTGTGGTTGTTGTAGGTTCCTCGGTTGTTGTAGTCGTTGTAGTTGTGGTTGTGGTTGTAGTTACATAAGTATTTGTGAACTTACGTGGAGAGTCTGCTTCTTGAACAGTTGCAACAAGCTTACCTTCACCATTATCTACTACTGAAACATGGACAGTGTAGCTTTCTTCAGAATAAGTAACACCTTCTTCAGAACCAGCTTTTTCTGTAATCACATATTCGTGCTCACCAGGTTCAGTGTATGAAAGTTTGAAGGCTACTTCATTTGTTGCTACTTCAACACCTTCAACTTCTTTACCGTTTGATGATGTTGCAATAACATTTCCGCCTTCGCTCAATTCGAATTCGAATTGTTCCTTAGTAAGTTCTTTACCTACTAATTCTTTAGTTGCTTTGATGACTGCTTCAGCTGGTGCTGCTTTATATTTGTTTGTAAACTTACGAGTTGAATCTTCTTCTTTAACAGTAGCAACTAATTTACCTTCTCCATTATCTACTACTGAGACATGGATTGTGTGGCTTGCTTTAGAGTATTCAACTCCTGCTACTGATCCAGCTTTTTCTGTCAATACATATTCGTGTTCACCTGGTTCAGTGTATGAAAGTTTGAAGGCAACTTCATTTGTTGCAACTTCAACACCTTCAACTTCTTTACCGTTTGATGATGTTGCGATGACGTTTCCGCCTTCGCTCAATTCAAATTCGAATTGTTCCTTAGTAAGTTCTTTACCTACTAATTCTTTAGTTGCTTTAATGACAGCTTCAGTTGGAGAAACTTTATAAGTATTTGTGAATTTACGAGTTGAATCTGCTTCTTTAACAGTCGCTACAAGTTTACCTTCACCATTATCTACTACTGAGACATGGATTGTGTGGCTTGCTTTAGAGTATTCAACTCCTGCTACTGATCCAGCTTTTTCTGTCAACACATATTCGTGCTCACCTGGTTCAGTGTATGAAAGTTTGAAGGCTACTTCATTTGTCGCTACGTCAACACCTTCAACTTCTTTACCGTTTGATGATGTTGCGATAACGTTTCCGCCTTCACTCAATTCGAATTCGAATTGTTCTTTAGTAAGTTCTTTACCTACTAATTCCTTAGTTGCTTTAATGACAGCTTCTGCTGGAGTAGCTTTATAGGTATTTGTAAACTCACGAGCTTCGTCAGCTTCTGTGACAGTCGCTACGAGTTTACCTTCACCGTTATCTACAACTTTGACATGAACTGTATAGCTTTCCTTAGAGTAAGTAATTCCTTCTGCTGTACCAGCTTTTTCTGTAATTGTATATTCGTGGTCTCCAGCTTCAGTATAGAGAACTGAGAAGACTACTTCATTTGTTGCTGCTTCAACACCATTGACTGTCTTACCATTTGAAGACGTTGCAATGACTTTACCACCTTCGCTCAATTCAAACTCAAATTGTTCGTTAGCAAGTTCTTTACCTACTAAATTTTTAGTTGCTTTGAATGTAGCACGAGCTGGTGATGGCTCATATGTGTTTGTTAAAGTTGGTGCTTGAGTTGTAACCTCAGCTTTAAGTGTTCCACCTTCAGCTTTAACAACAACTGTTACTTCGTATGAATTCTCATCAAATGTAATACCTGGAACTTTAGTTTCAGTATTTTCCTTGATGACATAGTTGTAGGTACCAGGACCTTTAGCTTTCAAACCTTCAAATGTGATGCTTCCATCTGCTTTGTTTGTTGTTGAAGCAATTGGAGTAGTCAAGTTATTTGCATTGTACAAATCAAACTTGAACTCACCATCTTTCAAAGCTACTGGACGATTTCCAGCAATTACTTTCTTAGCAGTGATTGAGAAATCTGCTGCGATTGGTTCATCTTGAAGGTTAATCTTAGAACCTTCAGCTCCAAGAGTTACCTTGTATTCTTTTTCATCAAGAGTATATCCAGCAGGAGCTGTTTTCTCTTTGATGATGAATGTCTTGCCGACATATTTTTGATCAAACTCATCAGAAATTGCCACACCTTTTTCATTTGTAGTCAATTCTGTAGAGATAGTTCCATCTTCTGACTTCACTGTATAAACAGCGCCTGCAACTGGAACCAATGTGAAAGCATTTGTCTTGTTGATCTTAATCTTGAAGGCTGTAGAAGCTTCGATTTGTCCTTTTACAAGAGATACACGTTCAGCTTTAAATTCTGATTGTGGACGATTACTACGATAAGTAAGTGGAGTTCCATCTGCTGTAGTCAACTGGATAACGTTTTGAACTTTTCTTCCATCACCTGGTGTTGTTGTATGGTATTCTACCCAATACGATTTAGATCCATCTGCAAAGATGATTTTGAACTGAGTATAGTTCTCATTCCAAGCTACAGTATAGTCAGTACCTTCTACCATTTTCTTAGCATCATCAGGAACTTGAGAAGTACCATCGTTCAACGTTGCAGAAGAATAAACTACCAATGACTCTGGGATATACTGGATAGGAGCAAACTCAGATGTATTTGGAAGGAAATCATTCAAAACTAAGTTCTTACCATAGTCTTGTCTTCCTGTATTGACACGAATTCTCCATGGAGAGTATACGTCACCTTTACCTACTGAACCGATAGCTGCTAACTTTGCTGAAGTCCATTCTTTACTTACAACATCGTTACCGACCTTAGCATAGTTTTCGAAACCTTCTTGTTTGCTGTCAACGGTCTTAGAAGTAAAGGTATGTGTGATGGTCTTACCAACACCTTTATTTTCAAAGGTAAGCGGTGTTGCTGTTTGGTCACTCTTAAATAGGAAAGTAATTGCATAATTACCTTTCACACCCTTGACGGTGTCTCCACCAGTTTTGGCTTGAAACTCATCTAGGTTTTTCAAAGTAACACGAGCCTTACCACCTTGGTTATCACCATTAGCAGTAACAACTACAGTACCGATATTAACTTTTGTTTCCTTATCATACAATTCAGTTGTTCCGTTATAGACGGTTACTGGAGTTGGAATATCCACATCAAAGTAATCGCCATTAGCCAATTTGCCATCATATTTTTTCAGGTCAAATTGAACGAAGAACTGATTTGAACGATTTGTAATAATCTGATAAGTACCATCACTATTCGGTTCCAATTTGGAATCCGACATATTGAGGACACTGATGTCAGTTACTACACCTGTCAATTCTTTCCCATCTGCAAAAGCAACATTATTTGATGCAAATAATGTGCCCAAGACGGTCAGAATCGAGACAAAAAATATTAAAAACGGCTTAATTTTAAACTTTTTCACCATTAAATATTTCCTTCTTCCTACACTTTTTTAATAATCATATTTAAAAAACCAACACCGTTTCTTAAATACGTTGAATTATTTAAAATAATTCAACGATATAGTACTACTTTTAACAATTAAAGTCAATATTTTAAACTAAATTATACCAAATATTTATGCTAATTTTATTTCCCTTAAAATTTTTGACTTAGCAAAAAAATCCCTCTTGTATAACTATACGTTTTAACTCGAATCAAGATAACTGTCCTAGAAATATTTACTGCTAAATTTGGTTTAATACGAACTTAAATTTAATTTTCTTTAGGATTAGTTTTATTGATAACAATTGTATGATTGAGTTTCTCTTAGATATTTATCATTCATCAATTCATTATTAAGTAATAACCCAATGTCTTCATTTTAAATCGTACTTCCAGACTTCTCCATCTTGGTAGTAGAAAAATTCAGACAGGTCTTCTTCAAGGAAAATACGAAGCATGTCTTCCATTTTTAATGAAAGATTTCTGTTTGGCAATTCTTTCAGGTCCTCCCACCAGACTTCCCCCTCTTCAGAGGATCTTAATTCTCCTTCAAAGATTTCTGTCTTATAAAAGAGAACTACATAACGAATGCCATCTTCTACCCAATATTTCATTCCACAGATCTGGGGAGAAACTATCCTTAAGCCAGTTTATTCCTTTACTTCACGGATCACTGCTTCAGTAAATGACTCCCCCACTTCGACATGACCTCCAGGAAAAGTAATGCCTGGCCAGTCCTCTTTTTTACGATGAATAACAAGAACTCTATCGCCATCTCTTACCATACAAAGATTCGTAAACTCAACTCTTTCATTCATATAAATTCTTCCTAACTCTGTGTTATTTCTTTGAGGACAGGCTAAACAATTTGTATCCTAGTCACCTTTTTGCTGGACCTGGGTATGGGCTAGTAGGTCTCCAAGATGCCTCTTATCTTTCCTAAACACCGTCATTGCCAGTAAGGAAACTGCGAGTAGAGTCGCCGAAATCGAGAGGATAATGGATAATCCATCAAACTCACTATAGAAACCATGAATCGTGCCCATATGACCGAGTTGCCAAGGTAAAAATTTTATGGTGTTTCTGATTAAGCTAGCTTGCACTGTTTTTTTCTGGTAGACCAGTTCAAGTCCCGCTTTTACCTTCCCCAAACTCCCATTTTTTGCATAATCCAAGTATGTGAACAGGAGTGTGATTGGCAAAATAGAGGTGAGAAAGACAAGCCACTGCGACTGAATTTCTGTAAACTCTGGGACGCAATTAAAAAAAATGATGTAAATAAGCATAGAAACTATAAACAGGAAAACTAAATAAGTTAGAATGAAAAGATAATCGAATAGAAATTCCATCATTCTTTTTTTAAACGAAATAGGATTGCTTGCTAACATCTTCATGACCGTCATCCCCCTTTCTCATCTCCTATTATAGTATAAGGGTACGAATAAAGAAACCATTTATAAAAAAGAAGACTCCAATCTCTCGATTACAGTCTTCTATTCTACTTACCTTCTCTATAAATAACAAATCCATTTGGTTGAATGATCAATCGATCATCGGAAATGCTTCCAAGACTGATCAGATCTGCCTGTCCGCTTTCTAAGACAACGTCTTTCTTCGAGTGGTTAAAGTAGGCTTTGAGAATGTGACCTTCATGCTGCCATGCTACTGCCACCACATCTGGCTCTACTTCTTCCAAGCTTATCTTGCCAAGCTGAATCATGCTCGCTACTTCTTTTCGTAGTCGGATCAAGTCCTTCATAAAGTTCAGCATATCATTATCCTTTGACACGCGCTCCCATGGCATGACACGGCGGCAATCTGGATCTGGGCCACCGATAAGGGCTAGCTCCGTTCCATAATAGATACATGGCGTTCCGCGTTGCAAATAGAGGAAAGCGAGAGCGGACTTGACGGACTGGAGATCACCTTTGGCCGTCGTCAGGATGCGCTCGGTATCATGCGAGTCCAAGAGGTTAAACATAACCTCAGAAATCTGCTGCCTGTAGTACATAGACTGGCTATTGATCTCTGAAATGAAGCGTTGGGTCTCCTTATGTCCTCGCAGGAAATAATCCTTGATACTTTCAGAGAGCGGGTAATTCATAACGGCATGGAACTCATCGCCATTGAGCCAAGGTTGGGACGAATGCCAGATTTCTCCGAGGATATAGAGGTCCGGTTTCTTGGCCAAGACTGCTTTACGGAAATCGCGCCAGAATTGATGGTCGATTTCATTCGCCACATCCAAACGCCAAGCATCGATATCAAACTCTTCAATCCAGTATGTCGCCACCTTCAAGAGATAGGCCTTCACCTCTGGATTAGCCGTATTGAGCTTGGGCATATAGCCCGCAAAGGCAAACGCATGGTAAGACAAGTCGCGACTATTCCACAAATTATCAGTCTCTACCGGGAATTCCTTGATGTGGAACCAGTCCTTGTATATCGAACTCTCCCCGTGTTTGAGCACATCCTGCCATTGAGGTGAATCATAGCCAATATGGTTAAAGACGGCATCCAGCATGATCTTCATCCCACGCGCGTGGGCCTCTTTCACTAGCTGGCGGAAGGTCTCCTTATCACCAAAATGTCGATCAATTTCAAAATAATCAATGGTATCGTACTTGTGATTGCTCGGAGATTCAAAAATTGGGCAAAGGTAGAGCCCTGTGATCCCTAGCTCTTGCAAGTAATCTAGATGGTCAATAATCCCTTGTAAATCTCCACCAAAGAAATCCAATATTTGAGGAGCAATGGAGGCATCCCAAGGGCGAACGCCTTCTGGAGAAAGGGCTGGATTCCCATTGGCAAAGCGTTCTGGGAAGATTTGGTACCAAACCGTCTGCGCCGCCCAATCTGGAACAGCACAACCATCAATCTCATGGATAAAAGGAAGCTTAAATCCGTTCATGACGAATTCAAAATTCTCCTTGTTGTAGGCTGTCACACCTCGATCTCCGTACAAGATCCTCTCCCCTTTTGTATCTTCTAATTCAAAGAGATACTGGATCCGGGCATAGCCAACAGATACCGACAACTGCCAATAATCAAACAAATCATCTGAGGTAACCTTGTCCATCTCCTCACTCGCCTCATAGAGATCCTCTGTGAAAATAAAGGGATCCCCATAATGCAAGACGATCCGTTTGATATCCTCTTTCTTTGTCCGGATACGAATGTGGAGTTTCCCAACCTTATAAAGATAGGCGTACTCTGATTCAGGCCGGTGATAAATAGCTGTTAATTCCATCTGTCTTATCTCCTACGTCACTCTCTTTTTAATCATTCATCAGTTTATGCAAACGATTACACAAAATCATTCACTAGTATACAACTTTGAAAAAATGTTTGCAAGTCAAATTCTGATAGAACAAATTAAAAGACAATCGCAAGTGACTTCAACAAAACCAGATACGATTGCCTCTATACATCGTCTCATTAGAAAAATGTAGTACCTCATAACGCATAACAAACTTTACAATTATACTTCTACCCAAAATCGGTAAAATTGTTTATGCCATATAATTGTAACACCTTATCAAAAATTACTAGGTAAGGTGTTGGTTTTGTGTACATTTTTATAATGAAGGTTAGCTCAAAAAAGGACAATTTCCTTCGTTTGACATATGGAACTCAAACTATTTTTTATCCAATGCCTTGATCTGATTACTAAATAATAGAAAAGGACTTAGTCCAGCACAATACAGGACTAAATCCTTTGGATAAATTATTTATCTAACTTTTTAGGGTAGTAACTAAACTAGTCTTCTTTTTTCTTTCTTGATAAAGCATAACCCGCAGTAGCTAAACCAATAAGGGCTGAGTAAGTCATAAATGATTGACTAGCTGAACCAGTATTTGGTAGTACTGATTCTGACTCTTTTTGCTTAGACTCTTGTTTTGGTTCTGGTTTTGGATTGGATTTTGGCTCTGGTTTAGGCTCTGGTTTTGGTTCTGGCTTAGGCTGTGGTTTTTCATCTTTCTTGATAACCACAACATTCTTATGCCATTCAACAACTGGTTTTTCTGTTTCTTTCTTAACTGGATCCTTAAGTAACTCAGGTGCTTCTGGTTTAACTGGTTCGCTTGGTAAGACAGGTACAGTTTTATATTCTGGTTCTGTTGGTGGAACTGGTTTTTCTTTAACAGTTGGCACTTCTGTCAATTCTGGTTTTTCAGGTTTAACTGGAGGTGTTGGTTCAGTTGGTTTAACTGGCTCTTCACCTGGATCTTGAGGAAAGGCAACATTTGAATTGATAGAGAACCAATAGAGAGTTGCTTCATCTGTTGCATTAGCACCTTTTGCTGTAAATTCAAGATGACCATCTTTCAAAATAACAGCACCACCACCGTAGTAAAGGTAAGGGCTCTTAGGATCATCCCAACCCTTAGTTTGACTTGAAGAGTCTGCATTAAATGTAGCACCTTGATCCATGTATTGATTTTGTTCTTTAGAGGATACTTCTTTGGTAGTAGAATCTTGATCAACACTTGAATTTGGAAGTTTGATAAACTCTTTGTCACCAATGTTTACTGACTCAACGTGAGGAGTATTTTGATGTTTCATTATTGGTGTGTATCTCAAAACACCTGATATTGCGTCTACAGTGTAAGTACCGATAACGTCTGATTTATCACCAAATGTGTAATCTTCAGTACCAACTGAGTGACCATTTCCGCCACCAGATGCATTCACTGTTGTAGCATCAACTACTGTTTCTTCAGTTACTTTAAAGGCATCATCAACCCATGTTGCTTTTTGAGCTACAATTTTCAAAGGATTGTCAGCATTGATATCAACTTCTGCACTACCGAAGTCAGCTTTTCCGCTTTTCACAACGACGTCCGCACCATCAAGTTTTGGCTCACTTCCATCTGAATACGGATCCCAAGTTCCACGAACTGTATTGCCTTCGCTATCTTTAGCTTCAACAACTAAAGTACGAGGTTTGTCGTTTTCAACATAAGATGCACCATTCCAATGGTTAAGTGAGTTCAGGGCAAGGATTGCATTGTATTGTGACAAATCAATCAATTGATCATTTTCATCATAAAATTCAATGTCAACACCGACAGTAATTGGATTTTCAGTATCAGTTGAGCTACCAATTGTCATTGTAACTGCTGGATCGTTATAAATTTGAACGATTCCTTTTCCATCTGATGATGGAAGGCTCTTCACTTCATATTTATAAACAACTTTTGCAATACGTTTTTCTTCGCTACCTTTTACAATTTTAGCTTGAGTAAGTCCTGTGTATGTCACATCAAATTTATCTCCGACTTTTACAAGACCCCACTCGATTTCATTGTTGGCATATGGGTTTGTAGTTGTCAAATCAGAATCTTGAAGATTCTTTGTTTCATACATTTTTGTAGCTTTCCCATCACCGTACATACGAGATTGACCTTCTTTGGTCAAGTAAGTTGTTAATCCAGTTGTTTGGTGTGTGATTTTAGTTGTTTCGCCATCAGCAAGTTCTTCAGAGAGGAATGTCAAATCTTGTTTGTATTTCTCAGGATTTCCACCACGCTCTGCGACCATCTTATTGAAGGCATCTTTAGCATCATTGTATTGTGTTTTTTTCTTGTTGTAAATTTCAAGTTCAATCAAGTAAGCAGCTTGTGCTTCATCATAAGCAGCTTTTTTAGTCTTGTATTCAGCTAATTTAGATTCATATTCTGCTTGAGCTAGTTTATTACCTTCAGTAGCTTCTTTATTTGCTTTTACAGATGCATCGTATACTGCTAAAGCAGTGTTATATTCTTCAAGCGCTTTTTCATAAGCAACACGTGCTTCTTCATTACTTTTTTCTACTGCTGTTTTTTCATCTGTTTTTTCTGTCAATTCGTTTTTATAAGCAGTAAGTTTTTCGTTGTAAGCTGTAAGCTCTTTATCGTAGTTTGCTTGTGCAGTAGCATTTTTAGCATCAACTTCAGCTTTTTCTTTTTCGTAAGCTTCTTGATTTGCTGCAACTTCAGCTTTGTAATCAGCTACAGTTTTATTAATATCAGTAACTTGTTTTTCGTAATCTTTAGCAGCAGCTTCCTCAGAATCTTGCTTTTTAGTCTCCGTTTCATTGACTTCAAGACCTTCATTTGTTGCTGCAGTTTTAGCTTCTTCCAACTTCTCTGGAACAGGAACTTCTTTTGTTTCTTCACCAGCTACCGCTTTAGTTGAAGTAACAGATGTAGCAACTGATGAATTTTCATCGGCAGATACAGTGGCAATACCCGAAACTGTAATCATTGTTGCGACCGCAACAGAACCAAAAGCAACTGAGGTTTTTCTCAAGGCATACTTAATCGTTTTATTATTCTTTAACGATGACATAACAAGCTCCTTTTAAAATTTTTTAATTATTCTTCTCAAGCAAAAAGAATTTTTGTTCTTCGAAGTCAGAATGATAGTATCAAAATAAAAATGTAATGTCAAGGATTTTCTGTATATTTTCATTATCCTTTCAATTTATTTTCATGTTTTACAAGATACTTTTTTTAACATTTTCTTATGAAGTATTTTATTGTTTCAATTAATTATTCAAAATAAAAACTGCAAATTACTCGTTGCAGTTACACACAGATTTACTTCTATTGCTTTTAGAAATTTATAAATTCATTTTACTCGTAAAAAGTGGTTAGCTCGATAAATTGAGATTTATAGTACTATCTTCTTCCATTTTCTGATTTTTGTTCTGAAAGTTTTAAAAGGAGCTACAGTATTCACATGAATAAACTTATAAACTTCCCACACTGCTGTTTTAGTCGCATCATCAGCCCATTTTCTCATATGTGGTTTAAATAATTCTTCATCACTTAATGAATCAATCATTACATATATAGAATTAATATTTTCATTTAATTTAGATTTCAACTCTTGCAATGATAAATAAGCATAAGTATCTATGAACCATTGATATAATTCACCAAGTTGATTCCATTTGAATTTATCCGATGGTGTCTTTACTTGAAGCCCAGTTCTTTCATCTTCTTCCCATTTAAGAACTAAAGTTGTCCATCCCACCTGATAGGCAAGATTTTCTGCCGGAGTTCTGTCAACTTCATCAATTCTTTTATCTTTTAAGCTTTCTGGAATATTATCAAATTCTACAATATACTTCTCAAATGTTTTATTTATTTCAGTTTTGAGTTCTTCTTTATTTTCGTATAGTCCCAAAAAATCACCCCCATCCTTCAAAGCTACAACGTTAACATCAATCAGCATGTCCCGTTAACGTATGGTCACATGCCTATATATACGATTATTTTATTACAACGAACTTTTCCCATCGTCTAACCACATCTTTTAAAGGCTCATCTAAATAGGTATAAACCTTTTCTGTGACCCACTCAGGAATTCCATAAGCTGCTTCGGCGATACTTCCTGTGATTGCAGCAAGAGTGTCACTGTCCCCACCAAGAGAAATCGCATTTCGAATA
Organism: Streptococcus australis; assembly: GCF_003943615.1. Taxonomy (GTDB): domain Bacteria; phylum Bacillota; class Bacilli; order Lactobacillales; family Streptococcaceae; genus Streptococcus; species Streptococcus australis_C. The sequence continues at coordinate 54,683 of NZ_RJPZ01000005.1, forward strand.
GCATCTTCAAAATCCCTACTCTCAAGAAATGCAATGATAGCCTGAGGTACTGTATCCTGACAGGTTTCATTGAAACGATAGCTAGGCCGAATTTCATCTAGAGATTGAGAAAGATTATACCCATACTCCTGCTCTATACGCTCCTTGATACGTCTCTTACATTCTACAGGGTTATCATTGATAGGTTGCTGGTAATCCCCATAGTATCCTCCAAAGTAATACCGACACATAAAGATCGCATCAGACGTCGCCATAGCTCCCTTAATCCCTTCGGGATGATTATGAGTCACCTCTGCAGAAAGACGGGCAAAAGCTCTGCTAGATGGCCAGCAACCTGTTCGTGCACAAAAGCCACAATCCATGATCCAAGCACAGGGAGAAACACGCATGGCAGAGCCATTTCCAAAGCTATTATAAGGGATGCGATCATTGCTATGAATCCATACATCAAACCTAGCACCATAACCAGCATCAGGATACATCCTACCATACTTCTTCATGGCATCAATAAAGTCATCCTTCTGACCACCATTCATAATGGCTTCAGCAACAGCGCAGGTCATAACCGTATCATCTGTGAAAAAGCAATCCTCACGAAATAATGGAAAGTCTTTCGTTTTAATGTTGTTCCATTCATAAACAGAACCTACAATATCTCCAACTATTGCTCCTAGCATAAGATTCCTCCTTATTAGATATCAGATTCAATACACATTTCCAATGAATCGCTCTTTAAAAATGGCTCAACCAAATCAATCCACTCTTGAGGAAGGTAAGCTGATAAATAGCCGTGATTATAACCTTTTGCTTCATACAAAATCGTATTTGGATGTAGTTGTTTAAATAATTTCGCCGATGCTTTAACACAGTTCAATTCTTTTTCACCATAAATATACAGAACCTGCGCCTTGCTAGCAGAAATCGTATCCTTCAGCTTGTAACGCCCATATAGGTTTTGTAAATAGTTACTAATGTTTTGATAGGCGTCCTTGGCAGATCCTCCAAATAATAAGCTTTTAATTCCTCTGGATAAGCGAGTTTAGGATAGATTTTGTCCATGATGCTTAACTGGAGTTTACAAGAAAATTTACTAAACATCATTTTGCCAAAAATAGAGACTAGAAAAATGCTGATTTTAGCTAACCCTGGTTGAGGAATACAGAGGCTTCCGTCTATGATGGCTTTCTCTGCTATATCGCTGTCTATTGACAAAAGCTCCATAGCAATTTGACCACCAAGTGAAACGCCACCAATCGCAAATAGCTTCCCACCACAGTTTGCTTTGATATAGTTTAGGATTTCCAAGGCAGAATCTTCAGTAGAAACATAATCGAGTTGATATTCCTCACCGTGACCATTCAAAGTAGGTAAAATAACACGATAATTTTCCGACAAGATTTGTGCTTGACGAAGATAGTTCCACCAAGAGCTACCGCCGCCATGTATCAGTAGGATAGGAGGTAAATTCTCATCCCCAAATTCATGGAATTTCATATTTCAACTCCTTCCTGTAGGACTTTCACTAGCTAATTTTCCTCGTTCAATGAGTTTGAACAAGCAGTAATACCGCCTCAATATGTGGTGGTATTTTTCTTTNTACTAATAGACGAAAGGTAATGACTATGATTTTGAAATGATACTGTGGAACGGAAAGTTGATCACTTCTTCCATAAGAAACATCATCCATTCTATATTTTAAAATCCTTTTCCTTACTAATTCTATTACTAGCCAATATAGTATAAATTAAATAACCAACAAAAATGATAATAAAAATAAAAAAGCAACCAGTCTTACAACTTACTACTTTTCATATGATAATTTACAAATGTCTTTCCAGCCACTCGATCTTTTTAAAATCCTTATTGTCATTGAGATCATTTCTATAGGAGTCTTGAGAAGAAGCTTTGTAAATACTTAGATACTGCTCCAGACTTGGAAGACGAAAAGTGATGCCTTCAATGTGGATAAGCTCTATATCCGATTCCGAAACTCCTGCAAAATCAGGTAGGGAATCGATACTTCCAAATTCAACACTCACTCTATCCTTTTGGAATTCATGCTCATGAATATCTATTAAGACGTAGCCTATGTCTTTCATCACTTTCATTATCTTGTCCCAGTCATAAATTCTGAGATAATCAGGTGCTTCCCAACCTCTAGGGTCACCAGGCACATGAATGTCAATGTCAGACGGCTCCCAATTTTCTTTCGTTCTAAACTCCAATCCCAAAGAACCCATCAGTGTCGGTGTAATTCCGACTCGATTTAAATGGAAACAAATGATTTTAAATTCTTCAAATAAGAGACTCATGTTTACTCTAAACCTTTCATCTAAATGTTTGTTATTTCTACTTTATTACCTTGAACAAAATCATCTTCGTTTTCTAGAGTATATCCAGTTATTTTGGATACAAATTCTTTTCCTTCTTTTAAGGACCCAAATGCAACTAGATCTTTATAAGAAGGATTTTGATACAATTCCAATAGATACATCTTTAATCCTCTTAATATTTGATAAACTGACCGAGATTTTAAGCAACTTACAATCTAATTATCGATCTTTCATATACACATGTATTAAATAACAAACGTAATTAAGTATAGATTAGCCAGGATCTACATCTATAGAAGTTACTTTGTAATCATCCTCATTGTATAAAAATTCTAATTGTAGGGCTAAATCTACCAATTCAGAATTGGAGGTCATCTGATATTCAACAGCAAAGCCAGTTTGATCATTAAATTCATAAACTTGTAGTTGAGAATACTCATAATTCGGATGGAAATTACATTCTACACCATATTCATCAATTTTATCAAAATCATTTAATTGTAAAGAATCGTCAATATATTCAAGTAACTCTCTTACATCATCAACTTCTGAACCATCAACACAATCCATAATATCTCTATAGTTATTTTGATGAATTGCTCTTAAAATCTTTTTAAGTACTTCAATTACTTTTTCTTCATTTTGGTAGTTTTCTTTGTACTTAAAATCATCAAATATTCCCATGATAATAGTTCCTTTTCAAAATTTAAAATGTTGTTTCCTTACTAATTCTATTACTCGCCAATATCGTATAAATCAAATAACCAATAAAAATGATAATAAAAATAACATTAATTTTTAACACAAAATAGAGATTTAACAAATTTGCGAACGCATGAAATAATATACAGTATCCCACAGATTTCGTTTGACGGTAAAGAAGCCCTAAAACAAAACTTAAAAATAATGTATATATAAAAAATAAAATGAAAGGAAATCCTTGATGACTTTCTCCAACTATAAACCATAAAGGCAGATGCCATATTCCCCAAATTGATCCTACAATCAAATTAGATTGCCAATATGTATATTTTTTATCAAGTAAGGGTTGTAATATTCCTCTCCATCCTAATTCTTCATGTCCACCACCAAAAAAAATTAGTTGTATAAAGAATAATGGCATCAGATAAATTGATACTCCATTTAATTCTAAGGAAGATACAGAAAATAGTATCAAAATTGCTAACAAATGAATAATGAAATAAATACTACTATTTCCTTTCTTACTAAATAGAAAATGTTGAAATTTTATATTATTCCTTTTCAAATAAAAGCCACTTGCAATAGCTGGACCAAGTGCACCTACTATATGTAACGTTCTCCCTATAAATGTTTCTAATCCCAAATTATGAGATTGAGTAAAGATGGCAAGAATCCCCCAAGCTATATAAGTAATTCCAAATGTACAATAAAGATAATTTTTAAAATTCTTCTTGTCAATTTCTGTCATTTTATCTTCCTAATCCTGATTATTCTATGAANAATATTTTTTTACTGCTTCTTAGTTGCTGTCGATTATAACTACCTATATTCTATCACAAAAACACAAAAAAAGCCTTACAATCAAGGCTTTTCATCATTCGTTTCGTCAATACTTTAGTTTCGTAGATTCAGATTCGCATGATTAAAACTAGTCAATTTTCTCTATGATATTTCCAAGTTTATCTAATACAAGACAGGAATGATCATTTAGTGGAATTATTGGAACATTAACGAGTTCTTCAGCTCTATCCTTATTTGCTTTATCATTCCATGAATCATAATGGACACTAATTAAAAACTGACTAAAGAGTCCTAATCCATTCTTTATCTTTATCTGATGATCTGAATTATCATTTGGTGAGACATAGACTTTTTCTCCTAATAATAGGGCTCCTGCAGAAAACCCTATAACTTTCGTCCCCTTATTAAGCATATGATCGATATAATTTTTGAACTCCTGATTGACATAAGTAGCTATATATTTTTCCGTATTTCCACCACCAATGATAATTAAATCAGCATCTAGATAGCTATCAAAATCAATCTGCTCAGTGTCCAAGAGCAAGTAATCAGTGTTTAGGCTAGGAAAATGGCTTTGAAAAACTTCCGTGTACTTTTTCATATAGGGTTGCCAATTATCACGAAAAACTGTAAAAATGATAATTCTTTCGATCTTCCTTGATGACACAATTTTATTAACAATCGTATGGTTCTTTATCGGCGGATTCCCACCCATCAAAAAAATTTGTTCTTTCAAGTTATCACACTTTCTAAAGATACATAAATGTTGGCCACGTTCTGAAATTATAATTTTTTCTTAAAATGAATAATTCTATTTGCCTCCTGAAATCCAATATTGAGATGAAATCTTATAGAATCGGTATTCGTTAAAGTACAGTTACTTGCAAATTCCTTACATCCTTTATTTTTCGCCCATTCCTCACATTTTGTACAGAGATTTTTAGCAATATCCTTTAAACGATATTCCTCGTCGACAATAATCCCTTCTAAGAATCCAACAGGACTATATTTACAACCTTCAACATAATCAAATCTGAGTGAACATAGTGCTAGACCTACAATTGTGTCACCTTCAACTTCAGTAAAGATTGCAGTATTTTTGCCATTCGTATATCTTTTTAATTCATCAATAGCTTCTTTATCGGTCAATTGGGGCCATAATTGTTTCATTAGTTTAGCCGTTTTTATAAAATCTTTTGTTATTCCATCCATATTGATGTTCCTCCGCAAATTACAAGCAAATGTTTCGAATCATGCTGTAACTTTGTTGCTCATTGATTGATACCAATACCATCCCCTTCTACTTTTCGCTGTCTAAGATTGGAAGAGCAGAGCCACGCACTCAGCGGTTCGGACTTACCGTATCATCTCGTTGGTGTCCCTCCTCATTCTACGAGTCCTATCCCATGGGCGGAACATCTACTTCTACTTCGCTGATGCCTCAGCTCTCACCAGCAGTGATACCGCCTCAACGTGGTGCGACTGTGGGACTCAAAATGGAATTCTGTCAATATTTCTTTTTCTTTGTTTTTGGTGCAGGTAACTCATCATACATTGAATTAAATAAGCCGGTTAAATATTCTTTGTTGTCAACATCATCTACCAATAGCATTTCCTTTGCTCCATCATATGGTAACTCATACTTTGCATTTGGCATGTATGCTATTGCGGATTTGACAGGCTTCACTAAAAATCTATCATCATAAATTCCACCAATGATTTTCCCACGATAATAAATTATATATTCACCCATCATCGCTCTATATGATATTTCTTCCAACTCGGATAATTGTTCTAAAATGAAATCTAAATATTCTTTACTTGAAGCCATACTCCACCTCCAAAATTTGCATTTGTCTACACCATTTTAATGCTAATATTATTTCAATATATCGAAGCTTCCGTTTGCAGTAGCACACAGCCAATAACACTTCACCTTGCTCGTTTTCTTGGGTGCGCATTGCATGGGCGGACTCAAAAGGTTTAGTGAACCTTTTGAGGATTAGCTGCGTTTCACTAACAAACTTACACACTCGACGTGATGCGTTTGAGGGAATAAATCCACCGGCTGGACTTTCTTCAATTCATAGCCCAGTTCTTGATAGAGTTTGATATCACGCGCCATGGTAGCGACGTTACAGGAGATATAGGCGATACGGTCAGCTCCTGTTTGGGCGCTTGCTTTGATAAAGCTATCGGTCAAGCCCTTGCGTGGTGGGTCAACTAGAATAGCGGTTGGTTGAATGCCTTCCTTGAGCCAATTCTTCATGGCATTTTCAGCTGTGTCACAGACGTAGTGGGCATTGGTAATGCCATTTAATCTAGCATTCTTCTGGCTATTCTCAACGGCTTCGGGGATGACTTCTACTCCATAAACTTCCTTGACATGCTTGGCAACTGATAAGCCAATGGTGCCGATTCCGGAGTAGGCGTCAATCACCACATCATCTTCACTTAAGTCCGCAAAGTCAATGGCTGTTTGATAGAGCTTCTCTGCCATTTCGGTATTGACCTGGTAAAAGGCTGGTCCCGAGATTTGGAAGCTATTGCCTAACATTTGGTCCGTAATGTAGTCTTGACCATAAAGAACCCGCCATTCTTTCCCGAAAATAGCATTGGTATTCTGGTCGTTGATATTTTGCATAACAGATTTAATAGCTGTGAATTGCTTGATCAGCTGCTCGATCAACTGGTCCACACGGAAAATCTTGGGACGAGTTGTCACCAAAATAACCATGATTTGACCTGAATGATGTCCTCGACGAACCACAAGATTCCGAATCAGGCCAGACTGTTCCTTTTCATCATAAGGCTTGAGGTCAAACCGACGAATCAAATCACGAAGCGCCAAGACTACTTGGTCAATGACTGGATCTTGGATGTAGAAATCTTCGATCGGCATCAAATCATGAGAATTCTTCCGAAAGAAGCCTGTCTCTACCTGACCATTGACGCGGCGACGGACAGGGACTTGGGCCTTGTTGCGATACTGGACAGGATGCTCCATCCCCAAGGTCAGGGGCACTTCCATATCAGTGATTCCAGCCATCTTGTAGAGGCTATCCTTGACCTGCTTGGCCTTGAATTTCAGTTGCTCCGGATAAGCTAAGTGCCCCAAGTCGGCGATTCCGCTTCGTAAGTAGGCAAGATCAAGCTCTTCATTACGATGAGGGGATTTTTCTAAGTACTCCTCTACTTTTCCGTAGCCGATCTTTTTGTTGACTTTAAGCACGCGCATGCGGATGACTTCTCCTGGCAGGGCATTCTCCACAAAAAAGACCAAGCCATCTACCTTAGCCACTCCTGCTCCTTCATGGGTCAAATCAACAATTTCTATGGTTACAATTTCATTTTTCTTAAACATAGTGTTCTATCTTTCTACAAATTAAAAGGGATGGAGTTTGGAACACTCCTATCCCTTAATTATATCATCTTAAGCCCATTTGGGACAATTTCTTTTTATAGGCATCAAAATCGACCAGCAGTCCTTGACCACCATACATATCGTAAGCATCGACCCAATCCCCATTTTCTGGAATGGTAATACGTTCAATCCCCTTGCCGGCACTTCCGACTAAGCCAATCCCGTTGGTTAACAAGAAGGAGAACGGTACATTTGTCGAGGTCATAGCGAAGACCTTTCCTAGTGCTTCAGAACCTGTGAAGAGCTTGGTTGGATCCTTGATTTGGTGCACAATGGCAGACATAACTTCTTGTTGGCGTCTCGTCCGTCCAAAGTCTCCCTCATCATCTTTACGGAAACGAGCATAGTTGAGGAGGGTCCGGCCATCCATCCGTTGTTTTCCAACCTTAATGGTCTGATTCGGAACGACCCCATCCTTCATATTCAAGTCATCCGGAACTTCAACCTCAGAAACGGTTTCACCATCAATGGTGGAGAACTGTGCATTCATCTCCACCCCATTCGGGAAGAGGGTATCGATGGCTGTCGCAAAGGTTTGGAAATCGACCATAGCATAGTATTGGATATCAATGTCAAAGTTATCCTTAAGCATCTGACGGACCAATTCCGCCCCTTGATTGTTATTCTGCTCTCCAATGGTAAAGGCCGTATTGAGCTTCTGGTCATAGTAATCTGGGTAGTCTGGATCCGTCTGCTGGCTGACGCCATCAATATGGACCAGAGTATCCCGCATGAAGCTGACCAATTTTACCTTGCCATCCTTGTTGTTAACATTGACAACCATGATGGAGTCTGTTCGAGTCTCAGACGAGCTTTCCCCTATTCGACCATCTGTTCCCAAGATAAGGATATTGACCCCATCACTGGTCTTCTGGCCATTAAAATACTCTTTAACAGCTGGTTGAGCATTGGTCCCACCAGGTTTGCTGTTCAAGCCTTTGATAAACATAAAGACCATTCCACCAAGAACCAATAATAAGAAAACAGCAATCCACTTTAAAATACGTTTGAAGCGGATTTTTCTTCCCTTCTTACGTTTGGGAAGACCTGCTACTTCCTCCCGATTCTTTTTATTGGATTTGGCTTTATCCTTTCGGCTACGTGATGGATAGACAGGTAATTCTTCAGACTCATTTTCTCCTCTAGTCGAAGAAGCCCCAGACTCTTCAGCACTTGCTGAAACGGGGTCATCTTGGAAACGTCCCTCTGATTTATTTTTTAGGTACTTGTATTCCGACTGCTCTTTCTCGTTCAGGTAATGGTAGTTGGAATAAAGGTAATCCAATCTCTTTTGTTCATGATAGGATAGGTTTTCTGATTCTCTACTCATACGTTCTCCGTTTCATTGTCTTTTAGCACATAGACCGAATAGTGGCCTAAGGTTTTGATGGATACTCCTAGGGACTCCAGTTCTTGATAGGCAGAAGCAAACAGTAATTCGTCAGCATCCACCACATCGATGATAAAAAAATATTCCCCTAGCGCCGTCTTTAAAGGACGACTCTCAATTTTTGTTAAATTTAATTCTCTTGAAGCAAATGTAGATAGGGCCTGACATAATGAACCTGCGATATTACTTGGCAACGTGATGGCCAGACTTTCCTTGCAGGCAACACTCTTTAAGGAACAACTGCTTTCAAAAGGTCGCTGACCAAGAATCCAAAAGCGGGTATAATTCTGATCCATCTCTTGAATATTACTGGCTACAACTTCCAGACCATATTCATCCTTGGCCTCCAAAGGCGCAATGGCTGCAATAGGTAGTTCTGGATGTTGAGAGACATATCGAGCCGCATAGGAAGTCGAAGTTGTCATCTCCAGTCTGGCTTGAGGGAAATGCTCTTGGACATAGGCTTTTCCCTGGGCTAATGCCTGTGGATGTGAATAGATCACTTCAATGGCTTGATCCTGCTTAACGGCCAAGAGTTGTTGCTTAATGGGATAAACCACTTCTGCGATAGCCTGGAAACTGGCCTGGTGAAAGAGATAGTCAATCGTCTCATGGACACTGCCTTCGATGGAATTCTCAACAGGGATGACCGCATAATCTACTTGATGGGATTCATAGGCTTTCAATACCTCAGTAATAGATCCATAAGGGCACAATGCAGCGTCTTGAAAACTTTCTAGAGCTACATGATGGGTAAAGGATCCCTTAGGACCTAGATAAGCTACAAGCATCGAATCATCTCCACAATTTCTTCAGGTGTCTTATCAGCAACATCAAGCACATGTGTGGCTACTTCTTCATATAGGGGCAGGCGTTGTTCAAACAAGGCCTGAAACTCTTCTTGAGACTTATCAAGAAAGAGAGGGCGCTTATTTACAGGATCAGTTGCCAGTCGTTGATAGAGGCGATCAAAATCAATCTGTAAGTAAATATTACAAGGATTCTTCTTGAGAAGCTGACGATTTTCAGGCCTGAGGACAATCCCCCCGCCAGTTGCAATGACTGAAGTTTCTTGTTCGAGCAAATCTTGCAACAAAAGCGACTCTTGCTGGCGAAAACCCTCCTCACCAAAGCGAGCAAAATAGTCCGAAATCGGCATTTCTAAACGTTGAACCAAGAGTGCATCCATATCTACAAAAGCTGGATCTAATAAGCGACCAATCGTCGTTTTCCCCGCTCCCATAAAGCCGACTAGTACTTTAGGCATGGGACACCTTTTCTAAATCTGCAAAAAAGGAAGGATAGCTGGTATTAATAGCCTCAGCACGCTCAAGCTCCACATCACCATCTCTGACAAGCAGGGCTGCGATAGCTCCCATCATGCCGATCCGGTGATCGCCAAAGGTTTGCAGGCTAGCAGCATGCAAGGGCGTTTTCCCTTCAATGATCATACCATCCTCTGTTGGAGTAATGGAAGCTCCCATGGCATTTAAACTATCTGCCACGACCTGGATGCGATCCGTTTCTTTAACTTTCAATTCTTCAGCATCTTTGATAATGGTTTTGCCAGAAGCTTGGGTCGCCAAAAGAGCAATGATTGGAAGCTCGTCAATCAAGCGAGGAATCAAATCACCTGAAATTTCCGTTCCATGGAGCTCAGAAGTCTCTACAACAAGGGTCGTAGCCTTAGCAACTGGATCAAGATCCAAGAGTTGAAGCTTGCCACCCATTTTTTCAATAACCTCTAGAATGCCTGTACGGGTCTCATTGATCCCAACATTCTCCAGACGAATCTTGCTATTTGGGACAATCAAACCAGCTACCAACCAAAAAGCTGCACTAGAAATATCACCTGGTACCGTCACCTCACAGGCTTGGAAGCTCTGGGACCCACGTAAGCGAATCTCTTTGCCCCTCACGCTAATCTGGCCACCAAACTGCTGGATCATATCTTCGGTATGATTCCGTGTCAGTTCCTTCTCTAGAATGACTGACTCTCCTTCTGCTTGCATAGCTGCAAAAAGAAGAGCTGACTTGACCTGAGCAGAAGCTACCGGTAATGAATAATGGATTGGTTGTAACTCTTTTGTTCCATGCAGATGAAGGGGCAACATGTCTCGATCTGTTTGGCCCTGGACCATGACTCCCATCTCTCGAAGGGGGATCGCCACTCGGTCCATTGGTCGTTTGGACAAGCTATCATCTCCAACCATGGTAACTGGGAAGGGACTTCCCGCTAAGACACCCGCTATTAATCGAGTAGAGGTGCCTGAGTTCCCCATATCCAGATCATTCTTAGGCTGTTGAAAGGCTTCAAAACCTTTCCCCTCGATGGTGATCACTTGACCATCATCTTGGATAGAGACGCCTAGGTCCCTAAATACTTGAATAGTGGATAAGACATCTTCACCACGTAGGATATCATAGACCTTTGTGGTTCCATGCGCAAGGCTTCCAAAGATAATCGAACGATGACTGATCGATTTATCCCCTGGAACACGAATGATTCCATTTAAACCCTTACAATTTGTTTGTAATTTCATGGTTTATCCCTTCAAGCTTTTCTAAAAATTTTACCATAAAAAACAGCCATTTTCAACGTTCACTTGGAAGGACCTCCAAGAGGGGAGAGAAAAAGAGAGTGGGACAGAAATCGGTCATTCGTTAGAATCCGATTTCGTTGTCCCACCTCCGCACAGTTGAGTAGGGCTGTAAAAGCTGATGAAATCAGCCTAGTAGAGCCCACTCAACCACTGCGTCTTGCGCGACAATCCAAAGACAATTGAGAGGCTAGGACTTTTGTCCCAGCCTCTCCCTTATTTAAATAAATCTTGAACTGGATCAAAAATAATCCGTTCAATATCTCCTAGATAAACAGATAGTTGCTGTTGTTTTGTGAAAAATTCATTCACAATTGGGTTTCCTTGTAATTTTCCTGCAAAGTCTTGCATCTTCTTTTGTTGGTCTTCAGTTGGCATTTGACCAGACTGGATAACCCCATGAATTTCTTGTTGGAAAGCAAGGTACTCTCCGAATAAAGCTTTTGCATCTGCATCTGCATCAATAGCTTCCTTACTAGCAAGGACGGCTTTGTATTCTGGTAAATCACGGATTCCTCGTGACAACTCATTGGCTAGATCATAAATATTTGACATGTGATTTCTCCTTAACGATTTGGTTTCATTCTATTATACAAAGATTATTTTACATATTGTATTAGAAACTACTATTTTAATAAAAATCCTACTTGGGACCTATTTGATGACCACACTATAATCTGTTTGTTCTGTAATCAGGGCTTCAGCCCGTGCTTGATCCGCAGCTGTCTTGAAGGAAATCTGGAGAATCCCGTAGACATCTTCCCGGTTTTCCTCATTGATATGAATATTGACCAAGGAAGTCCCACGAAGCAACTCCAAGATCCGAAGGATGACATCTTCTTCGTCTGGTACATCCACAAAAATGTCGAAGGTACTTTCCACCCCTCCTCGTTTGTGGATCTGCATGTGCTGGCGTTGCTCCCGACTACGATCAAAGAAGGACCAGATCGCATCTTCTTGCCCTTGGCGAATCATGTCGGCCACTTGGTCAAGGCGGTGCTGAAAATCGGCAATCCGATCGAGAACAGAATTTGTATTGGACAACAAGATAGAAGTCCACATGCTGGGCTCACTCTCCGCAATCCGCGTCATGTCTCGAAATCCTCCTGCAGCAAAGCGACCTGCTAAGCTGTGATCCTCTGTATAAGCCGCTGCTTGTCCCATAAGGGTTGCAGCCAATACGTGAGGAAAGTGACTGATTTGAGAAGTAACTCGATCGTGTTCAATAGGATCCACCTCGATGAAACGGGCCCCAAGCCCTGAGAGCAAATCCTTCATTTCCAAAATAGCACTGGGATCAGTTGCAAGGGTTGGAGTAAAAATGTAATAGGCATTTTCAAAGAGAGTGGAATCTGCAGAGGCAGCCCCTGTCTTGTGACTCCCTGCCATGGGATGCCCACCGACAAAACGGACTGGAAGATGCTTAAAAGCTTCTTGACCTGCTTTTACAATGGCCCCCTTGGTCGAACCCACATCCGTTACAATAACCCCTTCTTTTAGTGGCATTTTTGACAATTGCTGAAAGGTTTGCATCGTTTGCTTCACAGGTAAGGAAACAATGATGACATCTGCTTTAGAAGCAAACTCTTCAAGATTGGCCGTCACCTGATCAACAATCCTATTCTTCAAAGCAATATCCCGTGAGGCTTGACTGCGATTATAGCCTAATAGGGTAACTTCCGGATGGGCTTTTCGTATGCCCATAGCTAACGAAGCTCCGATCAGTCCTAGACCGACGATATAAACAACCTTTTCTTCCATATATATCTCCAGTTAGAAAGCTTTGGTATAGGCCCGATGTCGCTCGACAGCTTCCATCAATTCCTCCAGATTATCAGAAGAGAACTTATTCAAGACTTCTGTGGCTAAGACCGTTGCCACCACAGCCTCCATGACAACTCCCGCAGCTGGAAGTGCTGTTGGGTCACTCCGCTCCACCGTTGCCTTATATGGCTCATGCGTTTCAATATCGACACTCATGAGGGGCTTATAAAGGGTCGGGATTGGCTTCATAACCCCACGGACAATAATGGGCTCCCCATTGGTCATGCCTCCTTCAAATCCGCCTAAATGATTGGTTCGACGGGTATAACCATTTTGTTGGGACCAGAGGATTTCGTCCATGACCTGACTGCCTTTGCGACGACCAGCTTCAAAGCCCATTCCGAATTCTACTCCTTTAAAGGCGTTGATGGAGACAACCCCTTGAGCAATTTTGGCATCCAATTTCTTGTCCCATTGGACAAAAGATCCTAGACCAACAGGCACACCACCTACAATGGTTTCAACGATCCCTCCGATGGTCTCTCCTTCTTTCTTCACGCTATCGATATAGGCCTTGATTTCTTCCTCTCGCTCTCGATTGACAATAGAAACCTCGGATTGAGCGACCGCTTCTTTGATTTGCGAAACCGTAAGATTTTCTGGAACCTCTACTTCGATGCAACCGAAATTAACGATGTGGCTGGCTACTTGGATCCCAATCTCTTCTAATAACCGTTTGGCTACTGCACCAACTGCTACCCGCATCGTTGTTTCCCGTGCAGATGACCTCTCCAAGGAGTTGCGTAAGTCATCAAAACGGTACTTGATCCCACCCACCAAATCAGCGTGGCCTGGACGAGGCTTAGTAATTTTCCGAAGCCCCTTTTTCTTTTCCTCCACATCACTGACAGACATAATCTCCAGCCATTTTTGATGGTCTAAGTTGGTGACATGCAAGGTGATGGGCCCTCCCATGGTCAAGCCATGGCGAACTCCGGAGGTGATCTCGACCTGATCGCTTTCAATCTTCATCCGTGCTCCACGACCGTAGCCACCCTGACGACGTTTTAACTCAGCATTGATAAAATCAGCCGTCAAAGGCAGTCCTGCAGGCACTCCTTCAATAATGGCTGTTAGTCGTGGTCCGTGTGATTCTCCTGCTGTTAAATAACGCATGGTATCTCCTTTGTCGGTTTCTAGTTTAAGAAGTCTCTCATTTCTTCCAATAGGACTGGATGAATCTGACAAGTCCCAATTTCTGGTACCAAAACGAGTTTCAATTGATTGCCCCTAGCCTTCTTGTCCAAGGTCAAGGCCTGATAAAGCTTTTCCTTATCCCATCTATGGAATTCTACTGGTAAGCCAAATTTCTGACACATTTGGCGAATGGCCTGCGTTAATCCCGCTTGGACCAATCCCTTGGCTTCTGCCACCTTAGTGACTTGCACCATCCCTATCGCTACGGCTTCTCCGTGCATGACCTGGCCATAACCTGCAGTCGCTTCAATGGCGTGACCAAGGGTATGACCAAAATTCAAGTAAAGACGGATGCCCTGGTCTAGCTCATCTTCGACGACCATCTTGCGCTTGACTTGACAGGAATGAGCAATCAGGGATTCTGCATGCTCATAAATAGACTCGATGGAGCCATCCATTCCTTCCAATTCTTCCCATAATTCTGGATCCTCAATGAGTCCATACTTGATGACCTCTCCCATGCCCTCGATCAACTCACGCTGGCCAAGGGTCCGTAGTACCTCAGGGTCAATCAAGACTCCATCAGGTTGGGCAAAGGTTCCTACCATGTTTTTAGCATAGAGCGTATTCACTCCAGTCTTGCCTCCAATAGAGGAGTCAACCTGAGCCGTCAAACTAGTTGGTACTTGGACAAAATGAATCCCACGCATATAAGTGGAAGCCACAAAACCAGCTAGATCTCCGACAACGCCACCACCCAGAGCAAGAATTCCATCCGATCGTGTCATGCCATTTTTCGCTAAAAATTCATAGACTTTTTGAACGGTTGTCAGATTTTTACTAGATTCCCCTTCCAGAAACTCATAGCTAACGACTGTAAATCCTTCACTTTCAAGAGATTTCACTACCTGACTTGCATAAAGGGATCCTACATGGTTGTCTGTTATGACTGCTACTTTTTGAGGTTCCCATAAATGACTGAGCCAGGTTCCAACCTTTTGGATTGCTCCATTCTCAATGGCAATCTCATAACCATTCTTTGGTAGGTCAACATTCACCTTCATAAGGTTCTCCTTTCAAATCCATGTGAAAAATATTACAATTTCACTATTGTATAAAAATAGAAAACAGAGGTCACTTGATTAAGTTTTTCTGTTTTCTTGCATCATTTTTCTAATACATAATCAGGGTAATCCAATTTCACCGCTTGCCAGACTTCCTGCTCTGGAAATGGTTTATCCGTCATCAATTCAAATGCTAGACCAGCTTGATGAAAGAGCATTCCTAAGCCATTTACCGTTTGCACCTCTTGTTCTTCTGCTAATTGAAGAAAAGGTGTCTTTGCAGGAAAATAAGCTAAGTCAGCTACTAGACATCCTTTAGGAAAGATAAGGTCCTTAGGAACAGGAAGGGAAACCCCATCCATTCCAAGTCCAGTGGCATTGAGCAATAAATCCGCTTCCACCATCATTTCATTGACCTGGTCCCGACTGGATAAGTCATGGAGGACAATTGCAAACGAGAGAGCTTCGGATAGTGGAGAAAAGATAGCCTGATATTTCGCCAAACTTTCTGGGCGAACAAATAAATGTATCTCTCCAACTCCTTGCCGAATAGCTTCTAGGACAATGGCCCTTGCAGCCCCACCCGCCCCTAAAAGGACAAGTATCTTATTCTTTATTGAAAAAGTCTTGGGTAGACTCTTTAAAAAACCAAGTCCGTCGGTATTGTATCCCGTTAAGCGGCCATCCTTCTGAACAATTGTATTGACCGAACCAATGAGTTGGGCACTTTCATCTAGCTGATCTAAGTAGGGTAGGACCTTTTTCTTATAGGGCATGGAGATATTGGCACCCAACATATCCAGGACTCGTAATTGTTGAAGACTTTGTTCAACTTCTTCTTCTGCCACTTCCCAAGCAAGGTAGACCGCATTGGTAGCAGTTAGTTGGTAAGCATGATTGTGAATAAAGGGCGAGATACTATGACGAATGGGCTTAGCAATGACGGCCGCCATTCGCGTATAGCCATCAATCTTCATCTAAGATCTCCCGAATCTTATGCATGCTTGACAAACTGATTTGACCTGGTGCACTTTCTTCTCCAACACTAGCATAGGACCACACAGACCCCGTTAAATCGGCAGCAATGCGAGAAATTCGGCCAATTTTCCCCATAGAAATGGTAACGAACTCTTGTTCTGGATTTAGGGTTTTAAAGCCACGTGTATAGTTCATCAAGTCTAGAACATCCTGCTCGGTTTGAGCCATCACAGATACCTTGACCAATTTCGGTGTAAAGCTGGTTAACTCTGACATAATCTCCATCATGTTTTCAGGGGTTTCCTGGAAATTATGGTAGCTTAAGACAAGATTGGAATAATCCATCATCTGATTGAACTCGTCCTGGTGACCAAAGTACTCAAAATCGACATAATCCGGATGATAGATGTTGTTGATATCATGGATAATCGCTACGTATTCTTCACCAGAAAGTTCAATTTCTCCCCCCTGTTCCCGTGTTCGCAGGGTAAATATAATCTCACGACCGGCAAATTTTTCAAAGATGGCAGGCGCAACTTGCAAGATATCATTCTTATCCAAATAATCCGCACGCCATTCAATGACATCTGCTTCCTGATACCGACTGGCATCAATGGCCTGTGCTTCTTCAAAATTTCTTGGCATTACAGAAACAACTAATTTCATTGATCCACCTTAATTGTAAAAACTTTCAAGTAATTACTACTTTCTTCTTTTTCATTGTATCGAAAATCAGCTGGAAGTCCTACCTCACTGATATAGCGATGTTTATGGCCTTTGAAGCCCTTTTCAATTTCTTTTTTAAATTTGTCTCGACTGACATTCGCAGCGTTGGTACTAGCAATCAAAATACCTTTTGGATTTAAAATTTCTAGGGACTGCTCAATCAGTTTGTGATAATCCTTCGCAACTGAGAAGGTACGCTTCTTATTGCGAGCAAAACTTGGCGGATCTAAAACGATCACATCATAGGTCAAGCCATGTCGCTTGGCATACTTATAATAATCAAAAACGTCCATGACAATAAAGCGGTGCTGGTCCAATTCTAGACCATTTGCCACAAAATGAGCTTCAGATAGTTCCCGACTACGCTTGGCGAGATCAACAGAGGTCGTCTCAAGTGCTCCTCCCATAGCAGCTGCCACTGAAAAAGCTGCCGTATAGGAAAACATATTGAGCAAGGTCTTGCCTGTTGCTAAACCATCTACTAAACTAGCACGCACTTCATGTTGGTCCAAGAAAATTCCTGTCATCAAGCCATCATTCAGAAAGACTTGGTAACGAACTCCATTTTCCAAAATACAGAAGGTCTCTGGAGCTTCTTGACCAAATAGATGGGCCGACTCATAACCGGGATCCTTAAAACGGATTTTTTCATATCCTCCCAAGACTTCAGGAAAAACTTCTTGAAAAGCTGAAACAATCAAGTCTCTGATTTGATAGACAAAGGGATTGTAAATGGAAAAGACGGCATAATCGTCATAAAGATCAATGGTTAAGCCACCAAATCCGTCTCCTTCTTGATTAAAAATTCTAAAAGCAGTATCCAATTCCGACTGATAATAAGACTGTCGTTTTGACTTAGCCTCAGCAAATAGGTGACAAAAATAATCCTGATCTAAGGTAATTTTCTTAGTAGAAATGACCCAACCAAGCCCCTTGTTTTGCTCGGAAAGGTAGCCTGTCCCAACAAAGTGGCCCGAAGTTGTGACCAGCTCGACAACCTCATTGTCAAAGGGGAGTTGCCCAAAGTCAATCTTCTCTAAAATCTTATAACCTTTATGGATTTTCTTCTCAACTTGTCGGTTAATTGTCAGCTTTTTCATACTTTATATTGTATCAAAATTTTCTAAAATTCACAAAGTCTCTCACCTAAAAATGCGACTTATATTGAAGATTTGAAACTAAAATTTGACATTCCCCCACTCTTGTTGGCTAATTATTTCGTCATCTCAGACTTTAAAGTTTTATCCCTAATTAAACACTTGCTTTATTTTCAAATCGTTATAAATTATGGTATACTGATGTAAGAAAATTTTTAGGAAATAAGACAAGGAAGTATATTTTTGTGAAAAAAATTACCCAAAAGATACTCAATTTTATGAGTACCAGACTAGGATTTGTCTTGACCCTACTCTTGCTTTATTGGTTTAAAACTATGTGGGCATATACAGTAGACTTTAATCTAGATATTCAAGGCTTCTATCAGGTTTTTCTTGCAGTCATTAACCCGATACCGTTAAGCCTCTTATTCATCGGTCTTGCTTTTTATATTAAGAGAACCAAACTCTTTTATTTGCTATCTTTTAGCATCTATGTCATTTTATTTATCTGGTTGATATCCAACTCGATTTATTATCGTGAGTTTACAGATTTTGTAACTGTCAATACTATGCTAGCCTCTAGCAAGGTATCCGCTGGTCTTGGAGCTGCAGCCTTAGAATTGTTCCGACCTTGGGACATCATCTATATTCTAGACTTCCCAATTCTAGCTTTCCTCTTTTTAAAGAAATTGGTCAAACTAGATCCCCGTCCATTTAATAAACGGGCAAGTTTTGCAGTTACTTCTCTCTCTGCCATGCTCTTCTCAGCCAACCTTTTCTTGGCGGAGATTGACCGTCCAGAATTGTTAACGCGTGGCTTCTCAAATTATTATGTGGTCCGTGCTCTTGGCTTGCCAGCCTTCTTGGGTTACAGTGCCAACCAGACCTACATGGCCAATAAAGAACGCTCTAAAGCCTCTGAAGTAGACTTGAAGCCAGTTGAAGAGTATGTTGCTAGCCACTATGCTAAACCAAATCCTGAAACCTTTGGTCTAGCCAAGGGACGAAATGTCATTTATATCCACTTGGAAAGTTTCCAACAATTCTTGATCGACTATAAATTGAAGGTCGATGGAAAAGAATACGAAGTGACCCCTTTTATCAACTCACTCTACCATTCAAATGAAACCTTTGCATTTGCTAATATCTTCAACCAAGTAAAAGCTGGTAAAACATCGGATGCAGAGACCATGATTGAGACGGGTTTGTTCGGCTTGAACCAAGGTTCCTTTATGGTAAACTACGGTGGGACCAATACCCAGCAAGCAGCTCCTTTCATTCTTTCTAAGAATGGCTACCAATCCAGTGCTGTTTTCCACGGAAATGCTGGAAGCTTCTGGAACCGTAATACAGCTTACAAACAATGGGGCTACCATTACTTCTTTGATGCCTCCTACTTTACCAAGCAAGATGATACCAACTCCTTCCAATATGGACTCAATGACAAAATCATGTTGAAGGATTCCATCAAGTACTTGGAACACATGCAACAACCGTTTTACACCAAGTTCATTACGGTTTCCAACCACTATCCTTATACGACAAGTCTGATTGGTGACGAAGTCGGCTTCCCACTTGCAGAAACGCAAGATGAAACGATTAATGGCTATTTCGCTACAGCCAACTACTTAGATTCTTCTATCAAGGCCTTCTTCGATTATCTCAAAGCTTCAGGCTTATATGAGAACTCCATTATCGTCTTGTACGGAGATCACTATGGTATTTCAAATTCTCGAAATCCAGCCCTAGCCCCTTTGCTCGGTAAGAACTCGGAGACTTGGTCTAGCTATGACAATGCCATGTTGCAGCGCGTACCGTATATGGTTGTGATTCCAGGCATGAACAAAGGGAAAGTCATTGAGACCTACGGTGGAGAGATTGATATGCTTCCGACATTGGAACACTTGTTAGGAATTGATTCTAAGAACTTCCTTCAAGTTGGACAAGACTTATTGTCTCCAGATCATAGTCAAATCGTTGCTTTCCGTTCATCTAACTACTTTGTGACCCCTGAGTATACAAGTTACAGTGGCCGGACCTATTACACCAAGACTGGTGAAGAAATCACCAATCCAGACGAAACAACGAAAGAGCAACTCGATAAGATCCGTGAGGCAGCGAATCTTCAACTCAAGATTAGTGATAGTATTCAAACTGGTGATCTCTTACGGTTCTATACCGGTAATGATCTTGGAAAAGTCAACCCAGATGATTACTCTTACAATAACTCGATGAAAGCATTGAAGAAAATCGAAAAAGAAAAAGGAGATGCATCGACCAGTCTCTATAGCCAAAAAGGCAATCAGTCAACGGTTGATCTCTTCAAGGCACCTAGCTACAAGGAACTCCATCCTGAACAGTTCAGTTCTTCTTCATCATCGAGTGAAGATTCTAGCTCAAGTAGTTCAAGTTCATCTTCATCAGAGAAAAAATAAGATTAGGGTTTCCTAATCTTATTTTTAAATGTAGACAAACTATTTTTACTTAAGGTATCTGGATTGTTTTTCAAAAACAACTTCTATTAATTTGGATCATTAAAGCAAATCTAAAACTTTCCGCTGTGAGAAAAGTGCTTGAAACACGTGTTTCAAGCACTCGGGAGTTTTGAAACTTTAGGTTCAAAACTAAGTCTTGGAACTTCGGAGAAGGTCGCAGACGTCCGTACTCACCTAAGGAAAGTTTTTAAGATGGCTTTATCTTCAATTTGAAATGAGAGTGGGACAGAAATCGGTAATTCGTTAGAATTCGATTTCGTCGTCCCACCTCCGCACAGTTGAGTAGGGCTGTAAAAGCTGATGAAATCAGTGTAGTAGAGCCCACTCAACCACTGCGTCTTTCTCAACAATCCAAAGACAATTGAGAGGCTAGGACTTTTGTCCTAGCCTCATTTTTTTTATTTATTTCTTCCATTCGAAAACGGAAGCTGTTAAATTCTCAACATAGAATGGTCGTTTATTCCGACTATTTCCAACAAGAAGCTCAAGATGATCTGCGTTCTGGAGATAGAATGGAAGTCCACTGGTGTTAAAGATAACATAATAGTGTTTATCCCAATTTAATTCAAAGACAACGACACCACTACCCATATCCGCTGTATGCACAAAGACATGTTGGTAAATTTCCTCATAAGACTCAAGTGACAAGGCAGGTAAAGTCTTCTTCAAATGAATGATTTGGCGAATATATTCAATCGTATCCTTGTTGACAGACACCAGATTCCAATCGACTTGGTTAACGGCATCTGGGGCATTGTAAGAATTCATGGCCCGTTCCCTATCTTGAGCAGTTACTTCGCCATCCGGCCCAGTTGCAACCAACTTGGTTCGTAGAAACTCTTGGCCAACTTGCATAAAGGCCATCCCTTGGAAGAGGAGGTTCATAGCAGTAGCTACTTCTACCTGCTTCTTAATTTGTTCTTTGGAATCATTTGGATGGACATAAGAAAGTAAATCGTAAAGGTTGTAATTATCATGGGCCTCAACATAGTTGAGAACCTGACTTGGAGTTAGGAAGGATCCCAACTCTGCACTACCCAGAACGGACCGCGCAATGATGTCTTCTGTAGACTTCCGACTAACATAGCCACGTTTGACAGAGCCAAAGACCTCAGCCCCCTTAATGGCATCTCGAGAGGTATCATTAAAGAAACCGACTTGGGCCATTTGATAAGCATTGTCCTTCTTAGCCTTATCTTCTGGAGCTAAGCCTGTCCCCATATCCCAACCTTCTCCATAGAGGAGGATCCGTGGATCAATCGCATCCATGGCTTCACGGATTTCATTCATCGTATCCACATCGTGAATCCCCATCAAGTCAAAGCGGAAACCGTCAATCTTATATTCATTTACCCAATATGTCAAGGAATCAATCATGAACTTGCGATACATCTCATGCTCACTGGCTGTCTCATTCCCGACTCCTGTACCATTTTGGAAGGATCCATCTGGATTCATCCGGTAATAATAATCAGGAACAGTTTTTTGAAAGGCACCATCTTCTGTCGAATAGATATGATTATAAACGACATCCATAACCACCGAGATCCCTGCTTGATGGTAGGCGTGGATCATTTCTTTTAATTCGCGCATGGTGATCTTAGGATCGTGAGGTTTGGTCGAATACCAAGTCTCAGGTGCTGAATAATTCTGCACATCGTATCCCCAGTTGTAGAGGACATTGCCTTCTTCATCATAAGTCTTATAGCGGTCGGTGACTGGTTGCAGTTGCACCACATTAACCCCTAATTCCTTGATATAGTCAAAGGCTGTGGCATCACCCTGGGCGTTCTTAGTCCCAGTCTGGTGAGCCCCTCGGTAGGTTCCTCGATAGGCTTCGTCCACACCGGAAGTCGGAGAAATAGTCAAATCCCGGATATGCATTTCATAGACAACCGCCTGACAGGGATTATCCAATCGCCAGTCAGCCTTTTCATACGCTTCTGTTTGAAAGGCAGGGAAGATGCAATCATGATGAGAAAGAATGGCTGATTTTTTCCCATTTTCACTGGTAGCAATCGTATACGGATCACGCGCAATCTCCGTATGGTAATCAAAATAAACCTTGTATTGATAGGCTAGTCCACTGAGGTTCCCCATGACATCGGCATACCAGACACCACAGTTATTTCGAACATGGTCACTAGATTCACGCTGGCCACGAACCATTGGGACAATCTTCCAAACCTTGCTGTCATTAGCGACAGAATCATAGATAAGGAGGTCTACTTTATTGGCAGTAGGTGCCCAGAGTTTAAAGCGGTAATCATCATCCTGCTGGCGATAGCCCAACCATCCTTGATATCCCCATTTGGCATCAAATTCCTGGTAATGAGTCGCCATATCAAAAGCATGTGGCTTCCGACGGCTGTATTCATGACTCGTCATAGCAGCCTGCAAGGAATAATAAACGGTCTCATCTCCCTGAATCAACCAGACTTCTCTCACATGCCCTTCAGGCAAAAGCTCAATATGGTATTCGTCTGACTGACTGATCCAGTTTCCTTCTTTGATGATGACATGGCCAAACCGTTGAGGCGTCTCACAGTCATAAACTAAGAGTCCCTCAACTCCAAAATAATCGAGCTTGGAGAAGGACACTTCCTCTCCCCAAACTCCTTCATGCCACTTCCACATATCACGGGCAAAATAATCGCCTACGGGATGATGGTAGTGGATTTTAACTTGATACTGATGCATCTTATTGTATTTCCTATTTCCTAACTAAGAAGAAACGAACATTGCCCACTCTCAGCAACGATTTTCCATTATTCTTCTGATTTATATTCCGAATGGACCAAGGCATCGTCATTAATTTCATCGATGTTGGCAAAAAATTCTAAGTGATTGTGGAAGACTTCCAGTTCCACCGGTGTATCTCCCCCGTATTCACCATCTAAATTGATTTTGAACTCTTCTTTCTTATCCAAAACTTCAATCTTCAATTTAGAGGTTTTGAGGTATTCAATATTTGAATCCTTGACATGTTTTCCACCATTGACGGCTTGCATAATCAAAGACAACATATCAAATAATTTAGCAGTTTTCACTAAGATTAAAGTGAAATTTCCATCATCCAATTTAGCATCTGGTGCTACACTTTCAAAGCCACCGATCGAATTGGTCAAAGCCACGAACACAAGAGAAACTGGTCCAACATAGACCCCATTGTCATGTTCAATCCGTACCTTGCGGGTTTTATTTTTGGGGAATTTCTTCACCGCTTCGGCCACATAAGCAAAGTAGCCATAACGCGACTTCACTTCACTAGGCACACTAAAGGTCAATTCAGATAAGGTCCCTGCAGCAGCAATATTGATAAAATATTTACTTCCGTAAGCCCGTCCGATGTCCATTTGGATGGTTTGGTTCTTTTCAATGATTCTTGCAGCTGCTACAGGATCTCCCATTGGAATCTTCAGAGCACGCGCATAATCATTGGTTGTTCCCGTAGGGATAAAAGCCATTTTTGGACGGTGTTCGAGACTAGCAACCCCGTTCACTACCTCATTAATGGTCCCATCTCCCCCAGCAGCAATGATCAAATCAAATCCTGCTTTAGCAGCCCGTTCAGCTTCTAATTGGGCTGATAAGGGCTCTGGAGTGGTCTGATAGGCACTTGTTTCATAACCGACATCCTCTAACACATCCAAGACCTCTGCGATGTTCTTTTTTATGATTTCCTGACCAGAGGTCGGATTATATATCACTCGTGCTTTTTTAATCTTATTTTCCATACATGCCTCTATAAACTCTCAAGCCAGGCTTCATCCTGTATTTCAATCGATAATTCCTGCGCTTTGCTTAATTTACTTCCCGCATCGCTACCTGCAACCAAGAGGTCAGTTTTCTTGGACACGGAGCCTGTGACTTTAGCACCTAAAGCTTCTAATTTTGCCTTAGCTTCCGATCGTGTTAGACGTTCCAGTTTACCAGTTAAGACAACTGTTTTCCCGGATAATGGTGCGTCAACTGCAACCTTTTGTCCTAGATAATCTAAGTTTACCCCAGCATCCTTAAGCTCTTCTAAAAGAAGTTGAGAGCCTTCCTGAGCAAAATAACGCTGGAGACTTTCTGCAACGACCATTCCTAAACTATCTATCGCCGCAATCGTTTCAACTTCTGCTTCTGCTAAAACAGGAATGGAATGAAACTCTTGGAGCAAGAGCTGGCTGGCCTTACTTCCTACATGACGAATTCCCAGTCCAAACAATAGTTTTTCAGCAGAATTCCCCTTAGACGCCTGAATAGCATCAATTAACTTTTGGGCAGATTTTTCTTTAAAACCTTCTAATTGCAAAAGGTCTTCAACTGTCAGCCGGTAAATACCTGCCACATCCTGTACCAGTTCTTTGGCAAACAGTTTTTCAACCACTGCTGGCCCCAACCCTGTGATATTCATGGCATCCCGGCTGGCAAAATGGGCGAGCCCTTCCTTGATTTGAGCAGGACAACGGGGGTTGATACAACGCAAGGCCACTTCATCCTCAAAATGAAGGAGCTCACTCTGACAACTTGGACAGTGACTAGGAATCTCTAATGGCTCTTCTGATACGCGCTTATCCATGACAACCCGTAGGACAGCTGGAATAATATCCCCTGCTTTATAGACAATGACGGTATCGTCTTTGCGAATATCTTTCTCAGCAATGTAATCTACATTATGGAGGGTAGCCCGACTGACAGTCGTCCCTGCCAGCTGAACAGGAGTTAAGTTAGCAGTTGGTGTCACCACTCCAGTCCGACCAACCGTCCAATCTACGGACAAGAGTTTTGCTTCCTTCTCCTCAGCTGGGAATTTGTAAGCCACTGCCCATTTGGGAGCTTTGACAGTAAAGCCAAGTTCTTCTTGGACAGCCAGGTCATTCACTTTAATCACGACCCCATCGATATCATAAGGAAGTTGGTCGCGCATGGCTGCTACTTCTTGAATATAAGCCCAGACTTGCTCGATACTAGTCACAGTCTTGTGATGAGGATTGACGACAAAACCGAGGCGGTCTAATTTAGCTAAGACCTTTTCTTGACTGGTTTGATCAGTTGGACTAGCTTCTTGATAGAGGAAGGTCGCAAGTTTTCGCTCCGCAACAATCTTCGTATCCAACTGTCTAAGAGTACCGGCTGCCGCATTTCTAGGATTCGCAAACTCTGCTTCCCCATTTTCTTGGCGAGACAAGTTGACAGCATCAAAAGATGCACGGGGCATATAACATTCCCCGCGAACTGTTAATGTAAGAGGTTCTGGCAAGACTAGAGGAATATCGCGAACTCGCTTGAGGTTCTCTGTGATATTTTCTCCAATGTTCCCATCTCCACGTGTAGCACCCGTTTCAAGAACTCCATCAACATAAGAAAGTGAAATAGACAGGCCGTCAATTTTTAATTCGCATACATAAGTGACAGTAGGAAATTCCTTGCGAACCCGTTGATCAAAGGCCACTAATTCGTCATAAGAAAAGGCGTCCTGCAAGCTGTAAAGCGGGTAGGTATGCTGGTATTTTTCAAATCCTTTAAGAATCGTTCCTCCGACCCGATGGGTTGGGCTATTGGGCTGGACCAAGTCCGGATGTGCTTCCTCTAGGGCGACTAATTCCCGATAAAGTTGGTCGTACTCATAATCCGATACGGACGGAGCATCTTTTGTATAATATTCTTCTGCATAGTGATTCAGGAGTGTCACTAGCTCTTTTATTCTGGTTTCCATATCCCTATTTTACCATAAAAACGCTTTACTGTGGCCTTTCTGACTACTCCATTAGCGAAAAATATCTATTATTTGAATGAATCGGATTCGGCCATGGCATCAAAAAAGAGGCTGGGACTTTTGTCCCAGCCTCTCAACTGTCTTTGGATTGTCGAGCAAGACGCAGTGGTTGAGTGGGCTCTACTACGCTGATTTTATCAGCTTTTACAGCTCCTACTCAACTGTGCGGAGGTGGGACGACGAAATCGAATTCTAACGAATGACCGATTTCTGTCCCACTCTCCAGTGAATTATTGAGTCAAATCAATTCGCTGGGCAATCTTTTTAATCAAAATAGCTCCGACAATCAGGGAAGCAAATTCACCCAAACCAGTTGTCAACCAATTCAAGAAGAATGGTGTTTTGTTCAAGATATGCAATTCTAAGGCAATCGTAAACATAGAGAGGGCAAAGAAAATTGAGAATAAGAAATGATCCTTGCGAATCCATCCATTAAAGAGATCTGTCTTTTCGTAACGTTTAAAGAGATATACTCCAAGTGTGACGAAGACCAAAGTAGATCCACCACCAACGACCACATCGATAATTCCATAACTCAAGAAGTTAGAAATCATACAGCCAATTGTCACAGACCAAATGTATTTCCGATTGTAGAAAGCCATAAAGTTAAGCATTTCAGAGACACGGAATTGGATCTCATTGCTTCCGATAGCATTCAATGGGGGAGTAATGGTCAAGGCCACATAGAGAGCTGCAACTAGGGCAATCTGTGCCAAGTCACGAACAGTATAGTTTTTCATCGTTTTCTCCTTTAGCGGTTTTCCCGCGTCTAATATGCTTGGTGAAAGAAGCTAAGCACCAAGGGTTGATTTTTGCCAATGAACCCTTGGTGTTAGAGTTGCATTCGACAAATCAACTTTCTAAGTATAGCACAAATAAGGAAATTATGATAGACTAATTGTATGAAAAAACTACTCCATCGAATCTTTAATAATGAAATTTTAGCCTACCTGATCTTTGGTGTTGCTACTACGATCGTTTCTGTTGCTACCCGGCTGATTGTTTTCCAACTGACAGACCAGGAACAACTAGCTACCTTGATTGGAAATATTGCAGGGATTCTCTTTGCCTTTGCTACCAACGATACTATTGTCTTTAAACAAGAAAGAAAAGGCTGGTTTAAACGGTTAATTGTCTTCTCTTTCGCTAGAATGGGCACTCTCGTTCTGGATCTCCTGATGACTACCATCTTCGTGACCCAGTATCCGGAAATCATTGGTCAGTTTGTCAACATGAATCGTACGGCTATCAATACCATCGAAACATTTGCTGCCCAATTTATGATTGTCATTTTGAACTATGTCTTCAGTAAACTTTTTGTCTTCCGAAATAAAAAGTAACTTCCGTAAAAAACAAAAAAACCGTCAGAACCTTTATGGGCTCTGACGGTTTTTTTAAACTTCTAAACTAGATGTTTGAGCGTTTAAATAAGAAATCTTTCCTTCTACACCAAAATAGTCCTTGACTAAGCCTTTTAATTCGTCCATCGCTTCTTTGGCACGGTTCGCTTGCTCTTCAGTCACTGCTTCCATAACAAGAATAGCCTGGCGAGTTTCTTCTGTCAGCATAGTCCTTTTAGCTTCCCGCCAATTTAAACAGCGACAAACAGCTCCTTCTTGGTCATAATAGATGATTTCATCCGGCAAAGCTGGAGCATCCTCCTCAGCTCCTAATGGGAAGAATGGCTCTCCACCCTTGGCTTTTCCTAAAGATAAGCCTCCAGCTAACTTTTCCATATCCTCACCACCACAAGGGATAGCATAGGCAAGAGATACACTATTATACAAATCAACTAAAGGATTAATGGGATAAAACTCCCGTCCTTGAGAAACACGTTTCAATAAGGCTTCAATGGAAGAACGGGCTCCTTTTTTAGTCTTGAATTTGGTAAAAGCCTGACGCCATTCCTGAACCACTGGGCTGGCAGTGAATTGTTCATCATCGATGAAGACTTTTGATCGAGCGACTCCCTTGTCGAGTAGATCCTTAAAATAGGGATCCTTGCTCTCGTCGACATGATTGTCGATTCCTTCTATAGTCATCACAACTACTTGTGCTTGGGGAAACAAATCCCAAAATTCTTGGTCTATTGTAACTTTCATTTCTTTTCCTCACTATAATTTCTTTTTTGGCCTTTTTTTACTAGCTCCCAATCCGCTGCGACGTTTTCACTCATCTTTGCAAGCCATTTTTCTAATTGAAGAATTTCTGCTTGTGAAAAACCTTTTAAAGCAGTCTTCTCAGAATATTCATGCTCAGCAAGTATGAAAGGATAAAGCGCTTGTCCCTTTTCCGTTAGGATCCATTTTTTTATCTTTTGATTTGAATGATCGTTTAGTTCTTGGATAAATCCTTTATCCGCTAATTTTTTGACAGAGCGGGCCACTGTTGAGCGGTCCATTTTTAATAGATCAGATAATTCCTCTTGAATGATCCCTGGGTGCTCTCCAATCCGTACCAAATACAAATATTGGCCTCTCGCCAGCTCCAAATCTCGGAACTCAATATTAGCAATCGAATCTAAGGCTCGAGCAATGATGCCAATCTCTCTTAGAACCTTCATTTGCTCCTCCTTTCCTTAAAATTGAGTTTATCACATTTTTATTGCATTTGCATCAAAAAATTCAAAAATAACAAAAAGCCGGATGAAAACCGGCTTCTTCATATGTTGTTTCTTTAAAATTATTCTTGATTTTTTCTCAAATTTTTAAGATGAAAACGACGCTTGAGTGAAGCTTCTTTTTGGTGAAAAGCTACTTGAGCTGACTTGTACTTGGCCACCACATCCCCGTCTTTTGTTTCGAATCGTGCTTCAATCGCATATTGAATACTAGCATTTAAGATACAGCCAATAATCAACACCTTGGCTACTAAAATAAACCAGAACATAATGACTGCTAAAAGGACCGACCCGAAGAAACGAGCATCTAAGAAACTCGTGATATAGTGATCGACATATTTCCAGAAGATATTCAAGGTCAAATAAAGGACTGCTGTCACAAAGATGGCTCCTGGAAAGACATAGCGAAACTTAGGAATTTTGATATTGGGTAGGGTGTAATAGAGCAAGAGCAAGGTCAAAAAGAGAAGGAAGTAAACCGAAGGGCCGGAAATATTTAGAAGGCGAAGGTAGATACTTTCATCAAACTTGAAAATCTGGTAGACGGTACGAATAATCATACGGCCAAACATAGTCAAAACGAGAGATAGACCAAACAGACCTTGTAGTGCAAAACTAATCAAGATACTGAAAATTCTCGCCCAGATAATCCCCCTCTCCTTCTCCACTCCATAACTTTTATTGAAGGCTCTTTGCAGGTAAGCGATACACTGTGAAGAGACCCATAAAGCAGAAATGATAGAAAAACTCAGCAAACCAGTAGACGGCTTGGTAAGCACCGATGAAATCACTTGCAAAACAATGCGGTACATGGAAGCAGGTAAGACTTCACGCAAGGTCAGCAAAATCTGAGTCGGACGAATCTGAAAGTAAGGAAGGATATTGGCTGCAATCAACAATAAAGGGAGAATCGAAATCAATAAATAATAGGCTACTGCTATACTAGTAATATCCGATTCAGAGGCCATATAAAAGCGCAGGAATCCCTTAATAAAGGGTCGTTGGCCTAGCCATTTTAGAAACTTTTTCATATCTTGCCTTTCCCTAAACAAAGTCATAAAAAGAGAAAAGAGCGAAACCGTTTTATCTATTCAGCTCCATTCTTTCCTCTCTACTTTTTTTAATAGGTTCCTTCTTCACCTTGACTGGTCAAAATAACAGGACCATCTTTCGTAATCACAAACTGATGTTCGTACTGACAAGAAAGACCACCGTCAAGAGTTTTGTGGGCCCAACCTGTCTTCATATCGGTATCGATTTCCCAAGTTCCAGTATTAATCATTGGTTCAATGGTCAAAACCATCCCCTCACGTAAGCGCAACCCGCGTCCTGCACGTCCATAGTGGGGAACCATTGGTTCCTCATGCATTGTCGGACCGACTCCATGACCGACCAAGTCACGGACCACTCCGTATCCTTTGCTTTCAGCATATTCTTGAATAGCTGCTCCGATATCACCTAGGCGGTTTCCGACAACTGCTTGTTCAATCCCCTTGTAGAGACATTC
Source organism: Streptococcus australis (assembly GCF_003943615.1). GTDB lineage: Bacteria > Bacillota > Bacilli > Lactobacillales > Streptococcaceae > Streptococcus > Streptococcus australis_C. Next base: position 85,145 of record NZ_RJPZ01000005.1, read on the forward strand.
CTTGGTGACATCCATGAGATCTTTTACTTCTTGGGATACATTCCCAACTGCATAAGCCCAACAAGAATCCGCCAAACCACCAGAATAGTTTTCAGTATACTTTTTCACCTGAGCTACATTATCAAAGTCTAGTTTTGAAACATCAACAACAGACTTATCTAATGGCTCTGACAAGACCATATCCACCTTTAAGAGGTCACCTTCTTTTAACAGATAGTGGCGAGGAAAGGCATGAGCTACTTCATCATTGATCCCACAACAAGTTGCATAGGGATAGTCCATCAGACTTCCTTCCACACCGATCTGGAGGGGCAAGACATTGGCTTCTTTACAGCGACGTCGAACATACTCTTCTACTTCCCAAAGATCAAGACCTGGTTTGATCAAATCCCGAAGGCCAATATGGATACTGGCAAGAAAGTCTCCTGCACGGTCCATGGCTTCGATTTCACGCTGTGATTTCAATGTAATCATCTATTCCTACTTCCATTCTAATTAATTTTCAAAGTAACGGTGGCTTTCGTGACCAGCTGCAGATTCAAATACAAATCAAAATCTATAATAGCCGATCGTCTTGTTTGGCGAACAATACGCGTTTCAATCCGCAAGGTATCGTCCACTTGAACAGCTTGAAGATAATAGACCAACAGCTGTTCGATAATTAAATTTTTTCCAGAATTCATCATGAGCTGGCGAGTGACCGTTGTTAAAACTTCAGTGAGAACGCCATTCGAGAGAACGCCACTTTTTTCTAACATACTTGGTTCAACCGTCAGTTCAAAATGATTGGCTTGCAGAACCACTTTTTGACTGATTTGTTCACTAAAGGTTGGTAATCCAGACAATTGTTCCTTACTCATCCGGTCCATGACTGCACGACGGGTAATGACACCTAACAGGGTCTGATTGCTCCGAATAACAGGGATCATCTCAAAGTCTTCTGCAATCATGCGTTGACTGACATTGGCGATACTAGAAGAAAGGTTTGTCGTAAAGACCGTACGTGACATGACCTTGTCCAGAGTTGTCTGTGGTGTCTTATCGCCGGCATCCCGCATAGTCACCACTCCAACAACCATTTGGTGTTGATTAACGACAGGAAAGCGACTAAAACGGCTCTTTCTTACCAAATCTAGATAGTCACGTACGGTATCTGTTTCCCGTAAAAAACCATATTCATGCATAGGTGAATAGACTTGTTCAACCGTTAATATGTCTGTTTTGATTTGCATGTTGGCGAGAGCGCGATTGATCATGGTCGCCACAGTATAAGTATCGTGCTTGGTACGTAAGATAGGAGTTTGACCACTGTTACCTAGTTCTAAAATAGACGGATCGACATCGAAACCACCAGTTACAAGAACAGCATTGTCGTGTTTGAGAGCCAGACGTTGGATATTGGTCCGGTCTCCAACAATGAGGAGCCCACCTTCAGAGACATAGTCTAAAATATGCTCTTCTGTCATGGCACCGATATAAAACTTATTGAACTCTCGTTCCAGTCCTTCTTTACCTGCCAAGACTTCCGAACCGGTTATTTCTACAATCTCTCGAAAAGTCAGATGTTCCAGGACAGCCTTTTTGGACTTAACACGAACAGTCCCACTACGAGGTCTCGTTTCAACAATTCCACGATTTTCGGCTTCTTTAATGGCCCGATAGGCGGTCCCATCACTCACCTGTAAATAGTTCGAGATACTTCTCACACTGACACGCTTGCCAATTGGTAGTTTCTCCAAATAATCTAAGATCGCTTGGTGTTTACTCATTGAGATCTCCTCTATCTATGTAGAACTCGTAATAATCCCGCATCTTTCGGGTATAGCGGTCGCTTCCCTTGAATTGTCGTTTTAACGTATAACCGGCATGTAAAGCTACCTGTTGGCTGGCTAAATTTTCAACATGGGTAATAATTCGGACTTGTTTGAGATGAAATTCCTGGAAGGCCAAGAAGGTAATTTCTTTTACAACCTCTGTCATGAGGCCTTTGCCCCAATAATCCTTGTGTAAGAAATAACCAAGTTCTGCTTCTTTCTTAATTTCATCCAATTTTTCAAATTTAATCGATCCAATCACATGACCGATTTCCTTATCACAAATCGCCCATATTCCCAGAGGATTCTTTAAAAAATAATTAGCTAAGACATACTGGCATTCCTCTAGGGAAGTTTGTGCCGGGAAAATGAAAGGCAAATTATCTGGATTGGAGGATATCTTGTAAAAGTCAGCTGCATCACTATATAGAAAGGGCCTCAAGAAGAGGCGCTCTGTTTCGAAACATGAATATGCTGCTAGTTGCGTCCAAATGTTCATAAAAATCGTTCGTTATGCTTCATCAATTAACTTGATGTCAGCGCCCAATTGTTGCAATTTTTCAATGATATGCGAATAGCCACGAAGGATAAACTCAATATTGGTAATCTCTGTTCTCCCCTGTGCCATCAAACCTGCAATCACCAAGGCAGCTCCTGCACGCAGGTCTGTCGCTTTAACTGGAGCACCCGTTAATTGATTGGGTCCTTGGTAGACAATGCGATCACCAACTGTTTCAATCCTAGCCCCCATCCGCATCAGTTCAGCCACATGGTTGACCCGCTTTTGATAAATAGTATCTACAATGCTTCCCTTTCCATTAGCTGTCAAGAGCAAGGGGGTCAAGGGTTGCTGTAAATCAGTTGCAAATCCAGGGTAAGGAGAGGTTTTAATGTGAACAGCTTTTAGATTTTCTTGCTTTTCAACAAAAACACTATCCTCAGAAATGGTCATTCGAACTCCCATTTCTTCTAGCTTGGCAATAAAGCTTTCCAGGTGTTCATAGAGAACATTCGTAATTTGAATTCCTTCTCCCACAGCTGCAGCAAGAGCGATATAAGTCCCTGCCTCGATGCGATCTGGGATTACTTGGTGGCGCGTCCCGCGGAGATAGTCTACTCCTTCAATCGTAATGATATCTGTACCAGCTCCCCGGATGTGAGCCCCCATATTATTGAGAAGGGTCACGACATCAATGATCTCAGGTTCACGAGCGGCATTCTCAATAACAGTACGACCTTCCGCTTTGACAGCAGCAAGGATGGTATTAATCGTTGCGCCAACACTAACCGTATCCATATAGATGACTGCCCCACGAAGACGCTTCCCATTAGTAGAAAGGTTCATACTAGAACCATCCATGGTCATTTTAGCCCCCATCGCTTCAAAGGCTTTCAAATGTAGATCAATTGGACGCGGACCTAAGTCACATCCCCCTGGTAGACCTACCGTTGCTTGGCCATAACGTCCCAAAAGACTTCCATAGAAATAGTAAGAAGCACGAAGACTATTGATCTTTCCAAATGGCATTGGCATATCTTGCACACCACGTGGATCAATGACAAGGGTCTCCCCATCTCGCTCCACTTTTGCTCCCATCAGAGTCATAATGTCAATCAAGCTAGCCACATCTGAAATATCTGGAACACCATCAAGTGTCACAATTTCGTCTGCTAAAATAGTAGCTGGAATAAGGGCCACCACGCTATTTTTTGCACCACTAATGGTCACCTCACCTTTTAATGGGCGACCACCATTAATTATAATTTTTTTCATGTTAATTTATATAAGCTCTTTCAATCATTCAGTAAAAAATTACCGCATCTATTATATCATAAAAACGCTTCATTTTCCACTCATTCTTATCTTTTGATCAGTCGATCCAATCCTTGAAAACTTAAGCTATATCTTTTACTATTTTTTTATATTTTCAGTATCTTTCCTAGTTTATTTATGTCTTTCGCTGATTTATCTATGCTGCTTACTCATTCACTGTAAGTATAGTCTCTTCTTTTCAATCAAAAGAGAGTGGGGCAGAAATCGGTAATTCGTTAGAATTCTATTTCGTCGTCCCACCTCCGCACAGTTGACTTGGGCTGTAAAAAATGATGAAATCAGCGTAGTAGAGCCCACTCAACCACTGCGTCTTGCTCGACAATCCAAAGAAAATTGAGAGGCTAGGACTTTTGTCCCAGCCTCTTTCTGTGTTTATTTCACTTCGTTCCCTAGTTCATATTTACTGTCTTTTAGAGCTCGGCTCAAGGACCATTTCCAAGGTTTCCCTTCAATGGTTACTTGATGCCTCTCTAAATCAACTCTTACTTCTTCTACACCTTTTACTGCGGATAATTTTTCAGTGACAGCATTGGCACAACCTTGGCATTTCATTCCAGTAATTTCATATGTTTTTGACATATTTTTGTCCTTTCTTTCGCACAAGGAGATCATTTTTCTCCTAGATTTTATAATTTTTTTCGCTTTAATCTTAAAGCATTGACGACGACGGATACCGAGCTAAAACTCATGGCTAGACCCGCTAACATAGGATTTAAAAGGGGACCTCCAAAGAGATGGAGAAGACCCATCGCTACCGGAATCGCTAAAACATTGTAGATAAAGGCCCAGAACAAATTTTCTTTGATAGTCTGAATCGTGTAGCGACTAATTTCCAAGGCCCGGACAACATCCATCAATTGAGGTTTCATGACTACGATATCTGCACTTTCCATGGCAATATCTGTCCCAGATCCCATGGCAATCCCGATATCTGCAGTTGCAAGAGCTGGTGCATCGTTGATTCCATCTCCCACCATGATAACAGACTGGCCTTCTGCTTGCAAATCTTGGATCACCTGAGATTTTTCTTGTGGAAGGACCTGACTGATGACCTGCCGGATTCCAGCCTTCTTGGCAATGACTTGAGCAGTTCGTTCATTATCCCCAGTTAGCATGATCACCTTCTTGCCCATTTTTTCAAGATTAGCAACCATTTCTAAACTATCTTCCTTGATGCGGTCTGCTACGCCAAATAGAGCCATTAATCGCCCATCTTCAGCTAAGAAAATCGGGGTTTGTCCATCCTGGGTCATGACTTCCAAGTCTGCCTTGGCGAGACGAACATCGATTCCTTCCTCTTCCATTAGCGTTTGATTCCCAGCTAGATAAACCTTCCCTGCATATCTAGCAGAGAGACCCCTCCCTGTTAAACTAGAGAAGTTTTCCATCTCTAATAAGTCTAGATGCGCTTCTTTTGCAGCATCCAGAATAGCCTGTCCCAGCGGGTGCTCGGATCTAGCTTCCAGAGATGCTAGGATTTGTAAGGCATCCTTCGTTTGACTATAGAGATAGGATGAGGACAACTGAGGTTTTCCTTGAGTGATGGTCCCTGTTTTATCGAAAACCAATACTTGAGCTTGATGGGCCAGCTCAAGGACATCCCCTCTCTTGTAGAGGATCCCATGCTCTGCGCCTAATCCTGTTCCCACCATGATGGCTGTTGGAGTCGCCAAGCCTAGCGCACACGGACAGGCAATCACCAAGACACTAATCGTAACCGTCATAGCAAAAGTGAAGGTTTCGCCCATGATGAAGTACCAAAAGAGGCCTGATAAGAGGGCAATCCCAATGACTACAGGGACAAAGAATCCTGCCACTTGATCAGCAATCTTGGCAATCGGTGCTTTGGTTTGTTGGGCATCTTCTACCAGCTGAATGATTTGTGCTAGTAGAGTATCCCGACCAACCTTTTCAGCTTCATAGACCAAGCTTCCTTGACCATTGATGGAGCCAGCGTAAACTGAACTGCCTTCAGTTTTTTGGATTGGGATCGATTCACCCGTTAGCATGCTTTCATCAATAGCTGATTGTCCGGAAACCACTTGACCATCAACGGCTATTTTTTCACCTGGTTTGACCAGAATGTGATCTCCAATGGCCAAGTCTTCTACAGGCAATTTCACTTCTTTTCCATCCCGTAAGACCGTCGCCTCCTTGGCAGCCAGATGCATGAGTTTTTTAATGGCTTGAGAAGTACGTCCTTTTGACAGAGTTTCAAAATATTTACCTAGCGTAATTAGGGTCAAAATCACGGCTACAGACTCATAGTAAAGCTGGTGAACATGATGATGGTGACCAAGCAAGATATGATAAGTTCCATAGAGACTATAAAGAAAAGCTGCACTGGTAGCCAAAGCTACCAAGGCATCCATATTGGGATGACCTTTTAGAAGAGTTCGGAAACCATTTTGATAAAAGGCTCGTCCGAAGACCATCACGGGGATGGTCAAGGCCAAAAGAACAAGGGTGTAAGTTACGGGTGCACGATCAGGTGAGACAAAAGCAGGTACAGGCAGGCCAATCATGGGACCCATTGCTAGATAAAAGAGTGGCAGGGTGAAGATGGAAGACCAAAGGAGCCGGTTTCGGATTAATTGTAGCTTGTCTCCTTCCCGTTCCTCTTGACTCTTAGCTGTATCTGGATTGTAAAGTACTGCCTCATAGCCAGCATCCGCTACCGCCTTTGAAATAGCCTCTGGACTCAAAGGCTCCCCTTGGTATTCTACCGTCATTTTTTCAGTGGTTAAATTTACCGTCGCTTTTTCAACACCGTCCAGATGATTGACAGCTTTCTCCACATTGATCACACAGGATGCACAAGTCATCCCATTGACGACAAAGGTTTCTTCTTTCATTGATCTTCCTCCACATGACTGACACAGTGACATTGCCCAGGTTGGCAATCACATTGAACCCGCTCCACGCTCTCTTTGGATGTGAGAATCTCTTGCAAGTCTTTGATCTGTTTTTTCATCATTGGTGTTTGCTGGATCAGTTGCCCCAATAATTGACTATGCTTGGTCAAGCAGATCTTACTTAAAACTTCATAGACAGCTGTTAAATTGGCCTCTTCTTCATTGAGGACAGCCTGATACAGATAGGTTCGACCTTCTCTTCGGCTCGTCAGATAGCCTTTATCAGCTAAGCGCCCCAAGAGGGTTTTTACCGTTGATGCGGACCAGTCCTGCTTGGTGGAAAGAATCTTAGTTATTTCTGTAGAAGTCGTTTCTCCCTTGGTCCAAAGGACTCTCATGACTTCCCATTCAGCACTTGAAATCTTAGCCATTCATTTTCCTTTCTATCTCCTATCATGGATGGATGGTTTACATTTGTAGTTTTATTATACACTTCCTATTTTTCTTGTCAATACTTTTGTTTACATTTGTAGATTTATTTTACAAAAAAGAGGCTGGGACAAAAGTCCTAGCCTCTCAATTATCTTTGGATTGTCGAGCAAGACGCAGTGGTTGAGTGGGCTCTTTGTTCGCTTTTTAAGCTCCAAATATGACCTAATGAGGGAAACAAAGTTTCCTTTATCTGCAACCTTCAACAGTCTCCCAGACTGTTGAAGCTGTGCGGAGGTGGGAAGACGAAATCGAATTCTAACGAATGACCGATTTCTGTCCCACTCTCTCTTTCTATCTACTTACTTAACTGCTTCTTTCAAGGCTTCAACCTTGTCCAAGCGTTCCCATGGAAGATCAATATCCGTCCGTCCCATATGTCCATAAGCCGCTGTTTGACGGTAGATCGGACGTTTGAGGTCAAGCATTTGGATAATTCCTGCAGGACGAAGGTCAAAGATTTGACGCGCAGCTTGCTCCAGCTTGCTTTCTGCTACTGTTCCTGTACCAAAGGTATCGATCCGCACAGATACAGGATGAGCCACCCCAATAGCATAAGCCAATTGTACTTCTGCTTTCTTAGCAAGACCTGCAGCCACAATGTTTTTAGCAATGTAGCGAGCTGCATAAGAAGCGGAACGGTCCACCTTAGTTGCATCCTTACCAGAGAAGGCGCCACCACCGTGACGTGAATAACCACCATAGGTATCTACGATGATCTTACGACCCGTCAAACCTGAGTCTCCTTGAGGTCCTCCGATTACGAAACGACCTGTTGGATTGATGAAGAATTTCGTTTCGTCGTCAAGATAAGAAGCTGGAATCACTTCCTTGATGACCTTGTTAATCACATCCTCATGGATTTGTTCATTGCTCACTTCTGGATCGTGTTGGGTTGAAATAACGACTGTATCCACGCGCACTGGCTGGTCATTTTCATCATACTCAACCGTAACTTGTGATTTAGCATCTGGACGAAGATAGCTGATTTCACCAGACTTACGTAGCTCTGCCAAACGACGAACCAACTTGTGGCTAAGTGAGATTGGAAGTGGCATGAGTTCTTCTGTCTCATCTACCGCAAAACCAAACATGAGACCTTGGTCTCCTGCCCCGATTAAATCAAGTGGATCTTGATCAGCATTTCCACGAACTTCCAAGGCTTCATTAACCCCTTGGGCAATATCAGGAGATTGTTCTACCAATGATGGGTGTACTCCTACAGTTTCCGCTGAGAATCCATATTCTGTATTGGTGTAACCAATTTCAGCAATGGTATCACGAACCACACGGTTAATGTCCACATAAGCATTTGTCGAAATTTCACCGAAAACATGCACTGAACCAGTATAAACAGCTGTTTCTGCAGCAACGTGTGCTTCTGGATCTTGCTCTAAAATAGCATCCAAAATAGCATCTGAAATTTGGTCTGCAATCTTATCCGGATGCCCCTCAGATACAGATTCAGACGTGAATAATTTACGTTCTGACATAAAAATGTCCCCCCTTAAAAAATATTCGTTATAGAGTTACAAAGAACTGGTAGATGCTTTCTACCACCTTATCGGGACCATATAACTTAACTATTATAACACGATTTTGCACGAGAATTCCTTTTTTATTAAAAGAAAAAGATATAGTTTGAAACTATACCTTCTTCAGTTAAACCGCTATTTAGCTCTAATCCTTATAGTAGCAAAGTCCCTATTAATACAAGGATAGTGGAAATGATAGATGGAATTCGAAATAGAAACCAATCCGGATCACCAGCAAATAACATCGAGACGAAATAGAGAGCTACAGAGACAAATAGAATCTCCTTATTGATGGTTGTCCTTCCAATACCAAGTAGGACTGTCGCAATAATATAACAAATCAAGTGAGGTCCCAAGAAGATTAGGAAGGCAATTGCCCATCCTCCTGCTAACAGAGCACTCCCTATAAACAATCCAAGATAGCCGATGGCAAAACATATTGCAAAAGTTAGAAGGCCCGTATGAGGAACAGAATTTTCTGGGGCTTGCTCCATCATTGGTGGCTGAACAGGATTTGCTAGGCCTTGATTCGGCATGGGTGGCTGAGCTGTCCCTTCAGGAAGATCATTATGTCCTTGGTTTGGTTGATATTGTGGATCTTGATCTGACATCTTTATCCCTCCTCTTTTATCATCTTATAAATTGGTTTTACAGTGTATTCTACTCTTATTATACCCGATTTATTGAAATTGCATATGCTAAAATTGGTGATAAATTTTATCTATCAGCTTGATAAATTATCCATATTATTCAAATGATTTGTTTCGTGTTACAATGACTGTATTATTTTCTAATCAGTAAGGTAGCATTTCTTTTTTCCTTGCTCATTAGAGAGGAGGAAATCATTTTTGGATTGGTCAATTGTTGAACAATATTTTCCACTCTACCAGCAGGCCTTTTTCTTGACCTTTCACATTGCCTTCTGGGGAATTTTAGGTTCATTTCTTTTAGGACTGATTGTGAGTATCATCCGACATTATCGTCTACCGATTTTAAGTCAACTAGCTGGTTGTTACATCGAACTTTCTCGAAATACACCGCTCTTGATTCAGCTCTTCTTCCTCTACTTTGGCTTACCAAGAATAGGAGTCGTCCTTTCTTCAGAAGTCTGTGCAACCATTGGTCTTATCTTTTTAGGTGGTTCCTATATGGCTGAGTCCTTCCGAAGCGGTCTAGAAGCAGTTAGCCAAACCCAGCATGAAATCGGTCTATCTATCGGGCTAACACCCAGACAGGTATTTCGCTATGTAATCCTACCGCAAGCAACGGCAGTGGCTCTGCCTTCCTTTAGCGCCAATGTCATTTTCCTGATTAAGGAGACCTCCGTATTCTCTGTAGTCGCTTTAGCTGACCTCATGTATGTAGCAAAGGATTTAATCGGGCTCTATTACGAGACAGATATCGCCTTGGCCATGTTGGTCATTGCCTATCTGCTACTCTTACTACCGATTTCACTTCTCTTTAGTTGGATAGAAAGGAGATTACGCCATGCAGGATTCGGGAATTCAGGTACTCTTTCAGGGAAATAATCTCCTTCGAATACTCCAAGGCTTGGGTGTGACAATTGGAATCTCCATCGTCTCTGTCCTCCTATCTATGATCCTTGGGACCCTACTCGGCATCGTTATGACTTCTCAATCAAAAGTCATTCGTTTACTCACTCGCTTTTATCTCGAATTTATTCGAATCATGCCCCAGTTGGTCTTGCTCTTTATCGTTTACTTCGGTTTGGCCCGCAACTTCAATATAAACATTTCTGGTGAAAGCTCAGCCATTATCGTCTTTACCCTTTGGGGAACGGCTGAGATGGGAGATTTGGTCCGTGGGGCCATCACCTCTCTTCCAAAACACCAGTTTGAAAGTGGACAGGCCTTAGGATTAAGTAAGGTCCAACTATACCGCTACATCATCATCCCACAGGTTCTCAGACGATTGCTTCCACAAGCTATTAACTTGATTACCCGTATGATTAAAACAACCTCATTAGTGGTCCTCATCGGGGTTGTAGAAGTAACCAAGGTTGGCCAACAAATCATCGATAGCAACCGCCTGACCATCCCTACCGCTTCTTTTTGGATATATGGAACCATTTTAGTCTTGTACTTTATCGTTTGCTTCCCTATTTCCAAATTAGCAGGACATTTAGAAAACCACTGGAGGAATTAATATGTCTGAAACCATTTTAGAAATCAAGGACTTAAAAAAATCCTTTGGAGACACTCCTATCCTTCAAGGACTTTCCCTCAAGGTTCAAAAAGGGGAGGTCGTAGTAATCTTGGGGCCTTCTGGTTGTGGTAAGAGCACTCTTCTTCGTTGTATCAATGGCTTAGAAAGCATTCAAGCTGGCGATATCCTCTTAGATGGTCAATCCATCACAAGGAACCAAAAAGACTTCCACATAGTCCGCCAAAAGATTGGGATGGTTTTCCAAAGTTATGAACTCTTCCCCCATTTGGACGTCCTCCAAAACTTGATCCTAGGCCCTACAAAAGCTCAAGGACGACCTAAAGAGGAGGTCATCCAAGAAGCAGAAGAGTTACTGGAACGAGTCGGACTCTCAGATAAAAAACATAGCTACGCAAGACAGTTGTCTGGAGGACAGAAACAACGGGTAGCCATTGTTCGTTCCCTTCTCATGCATCCAGAAATTATCCTCTTCGATGAAGTGACCGCTTCTCTTGACCCTGAGATGGTGCGGGAAGTTCTGGAGCTCATCAATGACCTGGCACAAGAAGGGCGCACTATGATTCTGGTAACCCACGAGTTACAGTTCGCACAAGCCATTGCCGATCGGATCATTTTCTTGGATCAGGGCAAAATTACTGAAGAAGGAAGTGCTCACTCCTTCTTTACCAACCCACAAACCCAACGAGCACAAGAATTTTTAAATGTATTTGACTTTAGCCAATTTGGCTCATATCTATAAAGGAGATTTTTATGAAATTCATTAAACCAATTTTAGTTCTATTCACCTTCGCCCTTGCTCTACTCTTTATCACAGCTTGTGGATCTAGCAAAACTACTTCTTCCGGCTCAAAAGCACGTACCATTGAAGAAATCAAGAAAAGTGGTGAGCTTCGTATCGCAGTCTTTGGGGACAAAAAACCATTTGGATATGTTGATAATGACGGTTCATACCAAGGATATGATATCGAACTAGGAAATCAATTAGCCAAAGACCTAGGAGTCAAACCTAAATATGTTTCAGTGGATGCGGCTAACCGTGCCGAATACTTGATTTCCAACAAAGTGGATATCACCTTGGCCAACTTCACCGTAACAGATGAGCGCAAGAAACAAGTAGACTTCGCCCTTCCTTACATGAAGGTTTCACTCGGTGTAGTGTCTCCTAAAGATAAAGTCATCACAGATGTGAAACAATTGGAAGGAAAAACCTTAATCGTAACCAAGGGGACCACTGCTGAAACTTACTTCGAAAAGAACCATCCAGAAGTAAAACTTCAAAAGTATGACCAATACAGCGATGCCTATCAAGCTCTCCTAGATGGACGTGGGGATGCCTTCTCAACAGACAACACTGAAGTCCTTGCTTGGGCACTTGAAAACAAGGGATACGAAGTTGGAATTACCTCACTTGGTGATCCAGATACGATTGCACCTGCTGTTCAAAAAGGAAACAAAGAACTCCTCGATTTCATTAATGATGACATTAAAAAGCTTGGTAAAGAAAACTTCTTCCACAAAGCTTACGATAAAACTCTTCATCCAACATACGGAGATGCTGCAAAAGCAGATGATCTCGTTGTTGAAGGTGGCGAAGTGAAATAACAAATAAAGAGGCTGGGACAAAAGTCCTAGCCTCTCAATTTTCTTTGGATTGTCGAGCAAGACGCAGTGGTTGAGTGGGCTCTACTACGCTGATTTCATCAGCTTTTACAGCCCTACTCAACTGTGCGGAGGTGGGACGACGAAATCGAATTCTAACGAATGACCGATTTCTGTCCCACTCTCTTTTTTTTAGTCAAAAACTATCTTCCACTGGTGGCGACTGGTCGTTTCCTCCAAAAGCATGCACTCAGTAAGACATCGATGGTTAAACAGAGAGGGGATCTGTAGAGGCCATAGCAAAACTTTCGTGCCATCATATTCACCTTCCTCTCATTCACATCCTAAAAACGAGTAGGAAAAATTCCTTTAACAAAATGATTACATGAATTAGCAGAGACTATAGTATATTCATCTAACTTTCTTACAAAGACAAAGGAATCTAAATAAAATCTGCCTCTGCAATAGCTTCTTTCACCACTTCCAATGGAAGGTGGACCAATTCTACTTCTTTTTCTCGGTAAAGATACTCTGCATATTCATCGATGCGGTATTGATGGATATAAACAACCCGCTTGCAGCCAACTTGAAGCAACTGCTTGGTACAATTGAGGCAAGGGAAATGGGTCACATAGGCTGTGAAACCTTTGGGAATTCCTCGTTCCGCTCCCTGTAAAATGGCATTGACTTCTGCATGGAGGGTCCGGACACAGTGCCCTTCCACCATGAGGCAGTCATGATCCAAGCAATGTTCTGTACCAGAGACAGAGCCATTGTAGCCCGTCGCAACCACCTTATGATCCTTGACTAATACAGCCCCTACCTTGGCCCGCTTACAGGTTGCGCGATTTGATATTAACAAAGCCTGCGCTGCAAAATACTCATCCCAGGCTAACCGTTTATGTCCCACAGTCTTGTCCTCCTTCATGAACCTTCTAATTTTTTTCATTATAGCACGAAATCAGCTGAAATAAAAGAAGTCATTGTCACAACCGATTCCTTCATCTAAAAAAAGAGACCCAAATGGATCTCTTTATCAATTATTTACCAAGTTTTGCTTTCGCTGCGTCTGCAAGAGCTGTGAAAGCTGCTGCATCGTTAACAGCCAAGTCAGCAAGCATTTTACGGTTTACTTCGATCTCAGCCAATTTCAAACCATGCATCAATTGTGAGTATGAAAGACCATTCATACGAGCTGCCGCATTGATACGTGTGATCCACAATTTGCGGAAGTCACGTTTCTTTTGACGACGGTCACGGTATGCATAGTAGTAAGAGTTCATTACTTGTTCTTTTGCAGTACGGAACAAGATGTGTTTAGCTCCATAGTAACCTTTAGCTAATTTAAGAATACGTTTACGACGTTTGCGTGATACAACGCCACCTTTAACACGTGCCATTTATATTTCCTCCAATATTTCCTAGAATTCTTTACTTACAAATACGCGATTATTTCAAGCGAGTAAGCATTGCTTTGATACGTTTGAAATCTCCTGAATGCACCATAGATGCTTTACGAAGATGACGACGTTGTTTCTTAGTTTTTCCGTGGAAACGGTGAGAAGTGTAAGCACGGAAACGTTTAAGTCCACCAGAACCTGTACGTTTGAAACGTTTAGCTGATGCGCGGTGTGTTTTTTGTTTTGGCATGATATTTTCTCCTTTTTTTAACTTTCTGACAGATTATTTCTTGTCAGTTGCTGGTGCCAACTGCATGAACATTTGACGACCATCCATTTTAGCACGTTGTTCGATGATAGCAATATCTTGAGTTGCTTCAGCGAAATCGGCTAAAACTTTTGCCCCAATCTCTTTATGGGTGATCATACGACCCTTAAAGCGAATGGAAACCTTCACTTTGTTCCCTTTTTCAAGGAACTTGCGAGCATTGCGAAGTTTTGTATCGAAATCACCCTTGTCAATAACTGGGCTCAAACGAACTTCTTTCACGGTCACAACGCTTTGTTTTTTGCGTTGTTCTTTTTGTTTCTTCTGGTACTCAAATTTGAACTTACCGTAGTCCATAATTTTCGCAACAGGAGGTTTAGCTTGAGGTTGAATGAGAACCAAGTCCACATTAGCGTCGTCCGCAAGTGCTTGCGCTTCACCAAGTGGTTTGATACCCAATTGTTCGCCCTCAAGACCGATTAAGCGAACTTCACGTACACGAATTTCATCATTGATGAATAAGTCTTGCTTTGCTATGGTTTTCACCTCTTTTTTTATTTTAGAGAAAAACAAGAGCGGACTTGCTAACGCAAACCCGCACTACATGATTATAGTTCATTTCTGAAACTTGATCCGTAGGGGCCAGACAACGTTAGTCGCAAGGCGAGAAGTTCTCACTTCTGCTTTTCTCATCTTGTATATGATATCAAGTTTATGATGGATTGTCAAGGATTTTTTTTGCTTTTTCTTCAATAAATGCAACCACTTGATCAATCTCGACACCAGTTGTGTCAAAATGAATGGCATCTGCTGCTGGTTTCAATGGAGAAACCTCTCGGTGACTATCTTTATAGTCCCGCTCAGCAATTTCTTTTTTCAATACTTCTAAATCTGTTTCAATGCCCTTGCTCAAATTTTCCTTATAGCGACGTTCCGCACGTTCTTCTACAGAAGCCACTAGGAAAATCTTCAACTCGGCACTTGGCAAGACAACCGTTCCAATATCGCGACCATCCATGACAATCCCACCTTGGGCTGCAATCTGTTGTTGCTGGGCCACCAGGCGCTCACGGACAGGAGCCAGGGCAGATACCCAAGAGACATTATTGGTCACTTCATTGTCACGAATTGGATGGGTCACATCGACATCAGCTACGAAGACTAATTGCTGACCGTCCTCAGAGCGACCAAAACTGACTGGATATTGGTTCAGTAGATCAACCAACTGGTCAACATCTGCTTCAGTCAAATCATGACGAAGAGCCAGATAGGTGGCTGCTCGGTACATAGCGCCCGTATCGAGATAAGTGTAGCCTAAATTTTTAGCAATAATCTTAGCGACAGTTGATTTCCCACTGGATGCAGGACCATCAATTGCGATTTGAATTTGTTTCATAGTCTATCCTTTATCGAATTTTGACCACATCACCTGGATTTGCATACCAAGAACCAGTTGACATGTGAGATGGATTCAGTTGCTCCAATTCGGCAATCGAAATACCGGCACGCGCCGCAATAGCTGCTTCTCCTTCACCAGCTAGAACTGTAATGGTTCCTTCTCCTGACTCATTATCACTTGAAGATTCTGATTTTTGTGCTTCAGGAGCAACGCTACTTGATGAAACCACTGTTGTTTCACCATTATAAAAACCACTCATTTGTTTCTTCTTATCGCTTCCACCTGTAGAAAGGTAAATTAAGAAGCAGACCATCGCTACAATAATAATGAAGAAAATAATCGCCAAGATGGTCAACAAGCGATCAGCTTTTATTCCATTCAATTTGTTAGTTCGTTTCAACGTTTCTTCTCCATCATCATAAATCTCTTCTTCCCATGGTTCTTTTGCCATGACTTCCTCCTTGTATTTTCCTCTAAAAATCATTACAATATTAGTATGAAAGTTACTCTAATACCTGATCGTTGTATCGCCTGCGGGCTCTGTCAAACTTACTCTGACCTATTTGACTACCATGACAATGGTATTGTCAAATTTTCATCTGAAGAAGATCTCTTAGAAAAAGAAATTGTCCAAGATGCTACTGTCCTAGAAGCCATCAAAAATTGTCCGACCCGAGCTCTTATCAAAGATTAAGAGCTTTTTTCATTATTAGCATAGTAGAGTTGATAATAGTCCACATGGATGAAGTTATCAGTCAACTCAATCTCACCCTTGAAATAATCGTTCAAGGCCAAAGCATTAATAAAGTATTTTTTGGGCCACTTACGCATACAGAAAGTCCGACTTCTTGATCCATCGTTGAAAATCAACTTGATGGAATTCTTTGTGACTTCCACTTTTTCAATCGATGAAATCGGAACTTTTATAGGAGTTAACGGATTCGCCGTGATAATACGTAAAATCCCATCATCATAAATCGTAAAATAACGATGCACTCCTACAGCCAGCAAGGCCATAAAGAGAAAGAATGAAAAGAGTACCACTGTCGGAATATTAGAACTCTCATACATCAGAGCTAGTCCAATAAAGACAGGTATAACCGATAAGGACCAATAGGTAATCAGCATGGATAAGTCAGGCTGCCAATGGTATCGGATTTTCCCAAAAATCTTAATCATATGCGGAACCCCCTCCTACTAGTTTAGCATAAAATCAACAAAAATAGAACAGGAAAGCCTGTTCTATTTTTAATAATTTTAGTGATCAAATAACTGAATGAAATATTGATGAAAGATGATCTATTTCATTTAATTTTTCGCCGATGGTACTTTGAAGAAATCTTGGGATAGATAGCCTTTGCCACTAATTAAATCATACTCCACCATCTTCAAATCTTCAGCAATCTCTTGCGCTTCTCCTTCCAAAGCTTTTTTGTCCACACTTGCTTTCTTCAAAACTTCGGTCAAAAGTGCATAGTAAGGAGAGACCTTAGAATTGGTCTGTTCAAAGACCATGGCAGAGAAGTCACTTGAGTTGACCAAAGGATAATCCAACTTCGGTGCATCAAAATTACTCCAAATAAAGTAATCCGTTTGGTACTGCCCTTCTGGATTATTCTTAAAAGCAGACTCCGGATATAAACCAGGCAAATGATCTCCATAAAAGACCACTGTTATCTTTTTATCAATTTTGGATAACTTTTCTAGGAAATCTTGGGTGGCGCTGTCGGTTTGGAATAGTAGACGACTGTAGAAGGTTAGTTTAGAGTTCTCCTCATCGCTAAATCCAACTCCTTTTGCATCCAAAGTTTCTGGATTAGCCTCTAACCAAGGTGAATGATTCTGCATAGTGATTACTGAAAAGAATTGTCCTTTTTGAGGAGTTATGTTTTCTAGCACCATATCGTAGGTAGATTCGTCACTTGGACTAATTCCTTCTTTTCTATATTTGATTCCCTTTGTATTCGTCGTGATAAAATCCTTAAAATCTAGTCGAGAATAAACGATATCCCTAGAATAATTTGACTTCCCAGCGAGGTGAATCGCGATTTTATTATTCGTTTCATAAGAATTACTAATTGACGGTACATCATGAATTTTTGGAAATACTTCTGTATACAAAACGGATACTGTTTGAGAAATATTATAGAAAGGTAGACCAGTCAATGTTTGAAATTCCATATTGGCAGTTCCACCACCATATCCATCTGATTGCATTTGGCCACTCGTGTGGTTACGTATAACGTTCTCAATATTAGGAATTGGATTTTGAGTTAATTCAACTCCTTCAATTTTTCTCGGATCTGAAAAACTTTCGCTTAAAACATAAATAATAGTCTGATCATTTAAATAGTTTTGTCTCTCCTTATTTATACCATTCGCTAATTCATTGTACTTCACTACAATCTTATCCATACGTTCTTTTGAATAACCTTCTGGCTTCTGAATAACTTCCGTCGTCAATTGGTTCATCCAAACATATGTAAGTCCTTTATAGCGAGCGTTGGAGGTGTTTCCTAACCAATCGATATCTTGATAATTATTGAGGGTACTTATTATCGGGACATTCGATTTAATTTTCCCATTTTCTTTATCAGAAAAAACAGATGTTACATTTATAAATAAAAGAAACATTGACAATACAAGTAGAACTTGTGTTTTCCAAGAAGAAATAATTTTACCTTTGAAAAAGTACCTCATTCCAAGAAGAGAAAGAACCACAATTGCTACTAATCCAACAATTATATATATTATTTGAGAAGTATCAACAAAACTGAGTAAGGTAAATGGCTTGGATAACCAATTCAAATCACTTGGTAGAACTGGCTCATTTCTCATCCCAAATTTAATAAAATTTGCAATGACAAAAGATACAGATACCAGTAAAATCAAACAGGAGGCTATCCAATACTGGTTGATAACTATATAGACAAATAAGATGATTGCTGTCAGCACTAAAATTTGGAACAAGATCGCATCTGGGATTGTAAAATGTATCCCTAAAAATGGTTCTGTTCTTCCTAAACTAAATTGGAAAAAATAATTTAGAACGATTGAAATGGTTACACTTGAGAAAAAGGCTAATGATAAACTGGGTTTATTTTTCACGAAATCTCTTTGGCCTTTCGTATAGAAAAAACCAAATACGGAAAGAATCGGAAAAGTAAGCATTAAAAACTCATTTGTCAGCCAAAACTGTTGAGCAGAATATTTACCAATTTCTAGTGCTTTATACAAGAAGCTATCTGTTCGGTAAACTAATAATGAAAAATTTTTATCTGTAACAATAAAACTTATTNAAATCTGCGACAGTATAACGTATTGATAGTTATCTTTTATTTCTTCTAGATTCTTTTTTCTAGTAAAAGATCCATCAGAATGATACCTATATAGAACAAGAATTGTTGTAAATAAAAATAGAGTACCAATAACTACAAAGGAATTCGTTCTAAAAAATGGATTTTTTTGAAAGTTCCAAACCTTATATTTGGGATTGTTTAGAAACAGAGAAATTTCCGTAATATAAGAAAGTATATTATAAATTAAGTAACTAATCAGTAATTTCAGAGGAAACCATTTTTTAAAGTTAAAATGTGACATTAATACAACTAACAATAAAAAACTAATTCCAAATAATATTCCTAAATAGTTGACATACTTAAGTACAGTCCCTGTCGCTTTATTATGTAAGGCTAAATTATTTTGTGCTAAATAAAAATTTAAAAAGAAAAATAAGACAAAGGTGATTGCATAATAAAATTGAGTTCTTGAAATTTTGGATTTCAAATTTTTTAAAAACGTATAAAAATTAAACCTCTTTTTCCGTTTCATTATTTCACTTTCTTAACGATTCTTTTCACTATATATTTCACAGCTCTTGCTGGCCCAATCACAATATACTTCAAGGCACCTTTAATGCCACCGATTTGATTAAAGTCCACGAAGGTATGAGGTTGGAGATCCTCACGATTGTTCAACTGCTTATTATCGATAAATGGTGTGAGAACGTGTGGATTTTGGGAAATCCTAAAGTCATATTTTTGATCCCAAGCAATATAGACTAATAAGCGTTCAATCGCATGAAGGATCGAATTTTGAGGAAGAGGTTCAGCTGGAACATCTGCTGCTGTCAAATTCAAATCAAAGAGTGGTTTCAAAGCATCGTATTTAAACCAAACAAAGGTCCCATAACTCATGACAAAGGTATTAAGATTCTTGAAATCAATACTCTTGGTCGCTCCCATCCGTTGCCAGAGCTTGTTCATCTCTGGTGAAATGAGGGCCTCGTTCCAGGCAACCACAATTCGATTGTAACGGAAGAAGGTTGGAATATCTGCGATGGTGATTCCGACTTTTGGATTGGCCTCCATATTGGCAAGAATTTGATCTGCAGGGTTAACCAACATCTCGATCAATTCTTTCCTCCAAGATTCACCCGCCCAGAAATCTGCTTCTTTGGATTTCTTGGTGTGGAAATGACCGACATAATCATAGCGCGAGAGTTGCTCTTTTAAGAGCAGCATTGGTAACACATCTCGTCCAATATTTCCAGTCACCACAACCATTGCAACTTGAGCCCGATTGGAAAGAATTTGCTCAATAGCCTGCTTCTTCTCTTCTACATCTGTCGTAATCCATAGGTCATAAGCAAAATGAAAAGCTTGGAAAGCATCTAGAAATTCTTCCAAGAGGTCTACATAAAAGACATGGAGATGAACCGCAACTTTTTTATCGAAATCTCCAGCTAATTCTTGGTTTTTCAAGTACTTACGAGACAAGAGATAAGGATAGTCCGGACGATCAATCATAGACATATGGTTAAGAATCAGGTCTAATGGATAGTCCGATACACGCTCCAATTCTTCAAAAATATAGGGCACGATTCCTTCATTGTTTGCAATGGTCTTGACCTTGATAAAAGGAACCTTATGTTTGAGAATGGCTGTAGGATTGTAGTAAGAAAAGTCTGGATAGAGCATCCCAGTTGTATCTTCATGGATGGTATGAAAGACAGTTTTATAGCGAAAACCAGCATCTAAGAAATTCGTTGTCACCTTAGTCTCATAGTTATCAATGACATCTTGAACATTGGTAAAATCTTGGACGCCCTGCCAAAATTCATGGAAAGAACTTGATTCAATAACCTGTTTTTTAAAGCTAAGATAATAACTCTGAATATGCTCGTTAAAATCCTTGTCTTTCCGGTAATTGGTCATTCCCCAGAAATCCACTTCAGCATCATTCTCAAATTTTTGATAGATTGGCTCTAAATCCCAAAGGGGGCCAAAGCAAGTATCATTCATAAGGGTAACAGAATCAAAATGAGCCAGTTGATCAAAGCCTACTGTCTTCATTCCGTCCCGCCAAGCCGCAAAGTCAAAGCCAGTATTTTGACGTTCTAGAATATCATCCACCAACTGCTGCGAGGACAAATGATCCTTCACATCTTCAGGTAGCTGACTATTAGAGATAAAGACCACCCGCGAATACAAGGGGCGAATTTTTTCTAATTGGTAGAGTACATGTCCACTGATAAAGTTAAATTTATTGAAGTGGACATATAAAAGTAAACGTTGCATATTATTTCCTTATTCTTAAGAATTTCAAAATTTTTGTTGGAATGGTCCAACGGCGAGAATGGATGACTGTATTATATGCTTCTTTCGTAGCTTCTAACTCTGCCTCAAGATTTTTCAATTGATTGTGACAGTCTAACATTTCAGCAGCAAAAACCTTCCCAATATAATCCGGTGCAGAGGGATCATCTACTGAGAGCATCTTGTAACTCAAGTAGTAGATTCCCTCTTCCTCAACATCATAGATTAGTTGTGGATCAGGCTCGCTAAAGAGATAATAACCATCTACGATAGCTCCGTTAGTGTATACTGGAGAGAGAACATCCCCTCTTGCATTTTTTAATTGAACATCAGAGTAATAACTTGGACGTTCTGAAAGATCCACTCGAATGACCGACGTTCCTTTCGGAATATCTATGATGAGACTATCTTCTTTTTGAAGCAGTTTGGTCGTGGTACGATCTTCCGAATAGGTGTTTTTTTCATCTCCGAAATAAATCGTAACAGATTCCATCCCAATATGTGAAAGGGAGTCCATTGGTTTTGATAAGCGAATCTCGTAAGTATTAGTGAGGTCTAAGAGAATTTTTGTCATCTCTTTCAAATCTACATTTGGATATTTATCTAGATAGTCAAGTTGTGTTTGTAACAACTTATGGAAACGACGTTCCAATTTTCTAAAATCACTAGGACGAGAATCCGATCCTTGATTTATAGTATAGGCGACCGTTGCTTCATTCAAATAAGCCAAAGAAGTCCGTTGAAAGAGCTCTAGTTGTAGATTGAAGGTATCGTCTGATGTCGTAATATCCAACTCTTGATTGACTTCTACCATCAGATCTCGATCTACTAACCAGGTCGATGCCATGGTAAAACCTCTAGTGGCAAGCATTTTTTCGTAGGTATCTGCTAATGGAATCGTCTGGTTAGCAAAGCCAGCCTTAGAAACAAAATTGCCATACTCATCATAAATATCAAAATCTGTGTTGGACCATTTGCAGTCAGGCCTACTAGCCAATAAATCCACTTGCTTCTGGAGTTTTAAAGGATCTATCCAAAAATCATCTCCGTCACAGCGGGCAATGTACTGCCCACGCGCTTCCTTGCAGATAGTGACCCAGGTTTTAGCAATCCCAAGATTTTCATCCTGATAAAAAGCACGAATCACATCAGGATGGCTAGTTTGGTAATCTGCTATGATTTTACGAGACCCATCAGTTGAGGCATCATCCACTAAAATAATTTCAAAAGGAAACTCTGTTTTTTGTGCTAAGAAGCTAGCGATCGTCTTCTTTAGCCAGGGTTCTTTATTAAAAACTGTACAAATAATCGAAACAAAAGGCGTCGTTTCCATATCTCCCTCAGTCTAGTCAGTCATTGACCATGTTCCATTGCGTTGGATTAAGCCACTTGCTGCATCCATTGCTGATTTATCATCCAAGTCGATATCATCTCGATTGATAAAGATTAGTGGGGTTTGCGTAGCATCTGAAAAGGCCAGCATCTGCCCTTCAGCATCTCTTACTGTCACTTCTAACTTCATTTTCAAGTCATTCACCGTTGGAAGGGAACAAGTGTAATGAACTGTTTTATGTCCAGCCCCACTCATCAGTTGATCCATAGAATTATCATTATAGATCCAAATATTCCGATCGATATCTGTTAACGACAGTGCGATATAGGTCTGAATATCTTCACGAACATCAAAATCGATTTGGAACTGAATCGAATCTTGGGGACGTAACTTGTTCGAACTTAACAATTGAAGCTGAAAGTTTTCAACCAAGACTTGTTCTTCCTGGTTGGGTTTACCAGCTCCACCAGCTTCTCCTCCCTGTTGCAAAGGGGCTGTATTATCAAAACTATACTGGTTGGCTACATTTTCTGGACTACCAATTGTCTTCACCAAACCATTTTCAATCAAAACAGCCTTGTTACAATATTTCTTGACAGCTCCCATATCATGGGTAACCAAGATAGTTGTTTTTCCTGATTTCTTCCGTTCTTGGAAGTAATCATTACACTTGCGCTGAAAGGCCTCGTCTCCTACTGCGAGAACCTCATCCAAAATCAAAATATCACCTTGGGCCTTTATTGCGACTGAAAAGGCCAGACGAACCTGCATCCCGGATGAATAGTTCTTAAGCTTTTGGTTCATGAAGTCATGCAACTCGGCAAAGTCTACGATGTCATCATACATGGCATCAATTTCAGCTGTAGAGAAGCCTAGCATAGCTCCATTCATATAGACATTTTCACGACCAGTCAACTCTGGATTGAAGCCGACGCCAAGTTCGATAAAGGATACTAGTTTCCCATCGATTGTGACAGATCCTTTTTCAGGTACATAGATTTCAGAAATAATTTTTAAGAGAGTAGACTTTCCAGAACCATTTCTTCCTAGGATCCCGAAAAAATCTCCTTTTTCTACTTCAAAAGAAATATCCTTAAGAACATGTTGTTCTTTATAGCCTTTGATTCCTTTGAAACGATTGACCAGGGCAGTCCGAAGGCTGTTTGTTGCCTCTGTTGGCAACTTAAAGTACTTGCTGACATGGTCTACTTTTACTGCAATTTGTTTATCAGTCATTAGAGAATCTCCGCAAATTTCTTAGCATGTTTGTTAAAGTAAGCAAAGCCAGCGATAAAAATAAGAATTGGCAAGACATAAGGAATCAATACCAAGAACTTATTCTCCACCAAAAGCCATACAGGGGTGTTAGCCTTATCAATCAAGAAATAACGCATGTCTTGAATGATCTGAGCCAGAGGATTCATCATGACCAACTTAGCCGCCCATGGATTGCGATCTGCGATAAAGGTAATCGGGTAGATAATTGGCGTCGCATACAAGCCAGCTTGCAAGAGCACTTCCCAGACTTGACCTAGGTCACGGAAACGAACAAAAAATGTTGCTAAGATCAAAGCGCATCCTGTCGCCATCAAGAATAACTCAAGAAAGAGCGGAATCACCATCAAGGCTGTCCAAGAGAATGTCACCCCATTAAAGAATGAAAAAATCAAGACGACAACAAGGTTAATGACAAAGTTGATCGCTGCTCCTGAAATCGCAGACAAGACAATGATATGTTTGGAGAAGTTCAACTTCCGCAAAAGATCACCTCGACTAACGATCGATACCATCCCCATGGAGGTCGCTTCTGAGAAGAATCCCCAGACTACATTGGCCAACAAGAGGGCAACTGGGAAATGGGGTACATCTCCACCCAAACGTAAGAATCGGATGAAGACAATATACATGATACTAAAGGTCATCAGGGGCTTTAAAATCGACCAAAGATAACCAATCGCTGACCCTTGGTAGCGTAATTTAAAGTCCGTTTTAATTAACTCTCGTAATAAAATTCGATTTTTCTGACTAAAAACGTCAAACATTATTTTTTACCTCGATATGCAAACTTTGTCAGAATCAAGCTGGTAAACACAAAGGTGTGGAAGGCTCGGTTCTTACGGTAACCATACTGACGAATCCGTCTCAGACGTTCTTTTAGTGGCACATCCATAATGGTCACAAAGTTTTCAATGATTTCTTTATTTTGGGAACTGATCGACAGATCCAATAGATTTTTCGCTTGTTCTTGACTAGATTCGATGAGATTCCAATACTTAGCAAAAAGGACATGAGGACGAACCCAATTCTTGACCCGTTTTCTAAGGGTACGAGCTCCAAGAACGTTGCTACTGTGCTGACGGTACAACTCTGTCGGCTGATCGATATAGACGAGCTTCCCAAAGGCAGCTACCAACAAGGCCAAGTACCAATCATGCATAAGGAGCGCATGTTTTTCTTGGCCTGTCCATAAGTCAGCCAGTGCATGGTTAATCATGGCAACTCCACCAGTTACTGTATTTTCTGTCAATTCTTGAATCAGCTCTGTATTGGCATGATCAGACTGGGTGCGAATCATACTTTCATGTTGCACATTCAAGTTTTCATCAACCACTTTTAAATCTGTGTAGATTAACAAAGGGTCCTCTTGTGGATGTTTCTCTGCTTCTGCTACTTGTAGAGCAATCTTTTCCGGAAGCCAGACATCATCCTGATCACTAAAGCAATAAAGATCAGCCTTTTCATATTTTAAGAGTGTGTGAAAACTCTTGATGACACCCAGATTTTCGATGGCGCCTTGATTGATAAAGCGAATGCGCTCATCCTGAGCGACCAGCTCTTGAATAATCTCCACCGTACCATCTGTTGACCCATCATCCCGGATCAAGAGCTGCCAGTCTTGATAAGTCTGATCTTGGATACTTTTGACCTGCTCTTTTAGATACTGCTCACCATTATAGGTGGACAACAAGATATTTACTTTCATGATAAGAATAATTCCTCGTACTCACCTACAATTTTTTCCCAGGTAAAGTTTTGCTTCATATTAGCTTTGGCAAGCCGACCCCATTCAGATACATCTTCTAGGGAATCGACTTGATCAATTAAATGGGCTAAATTTCCTGTCTCTTTGGTCCAATATTGGGCTGTATCCTTTGCGACCGTTTGGTTAAAGGAAACTCCAAGAACCAAATTGAGATCCGTCTGGGCGAGTGCTTCTAAGAGGCCCGGATTGGTCCCGCCCACTTCATGACCGTGAATATAGGCGAAGGCTTCTTTACGGATATACTTCAATAGGTCTTGATCATAAACCGTTCCTACAAACTTGACGCGTGGATCCTGATCAAAGCCCGTTCGAGCTCGAAGCTCTTCAAAATAAGGATTGCCTTCATGGTTACAAATGATGATCAAATCCCGCTTTGTAGAAGAGGCCATAAATTCACGAATGGCGGTCTCATAATTGTTTTCCGGAACAAAGCGACCCAAAATTAAGTAATAGCTTTTCTCTTGTGTCTGCCACTTCTGATAGAGTTCTCTGACTTTCTTATCCTGACTGGTCAAGCTGGTCGGAGACAAGTCTGTCCCATAGGCAATATAAGTCGTCTTGGACCAAGGGTAGGCTTCCTTGATATAGGATTCAATCCCTGGATTGTCAGAAATCACAAAATCCGCATGGCGCGTCATGACCTTTTCAGAATACTTGAGATAGGCTTGGATTGGTTTAGCCCACTTGGCCCGCTTCCACTCCAGTCCATCTGGATTGATATAGAATTGGCCACCTATCTTATGGATCTTGCGAGCAAAAGGCGCCACGAAGGCCCCAATTGTATTGCCCAAAACATAAAAAATCGGCTGTTCAATTCCTTGCTTCTTAATAACCTTCAAAGCATAGTTGATGGCCATCATGTCATAGGCAATGACGCGGGCTGGCCCAAGTTTTGGTGCTTTAATCGTGTAACAATCGACACCCTTATAGTCAAAATGATGATAGGCTTGATCATTAGAAAGGCAAGCAACATGGTACTGAATAGCTGGTGATACTTGATGGGAGACCAATTGGTCCACAAAGGTCTCAAAACCGCCATATTGAGCCGGAAGCCCACGACTTCCGATAATAAAAACGTGTTGCATATTATTCCCTTTCTAACAATTTACAGTCTATCCAATTATACCATTTTCTAGGCTTTTTGCCTAATCCAAACAGAAAAGCGACCCTTAGGGCCGCTATCATAATCTTCATTTAGTATGAATAACTAAATAGGATGTATTTATTCAAAATGCCATTTACTTAGCATTTTCAAAATTATTGTTTTGATTAATTTTAGTAGTATATTTAAAATGAAAGTTATCAAGATAGATTGGAACAACAAAAATATCACAATCAGAGGAAATTTCGGTAAGATGTTTGTAAAATCTCCCCATTTCTCGATCATTTTTGGATACCAATAATAATCGCCAATCACAGATAGTAGGTAAATTGGAAGAGTGTTCTTTGAAATAAATAGAACAACTCTTTGCAACCACTCATTTTTTATTGCTACTTTTAAGTGTATAACTGAATAAAAGATTAAACTAGACAATAAGAATACCGGAAGAACTCTATATTCGATTCCGAAGCTAGTTTCAGATATTGCTGCTAATCCAAAAACACTTAAAATATCAAGAATAAAAATAACAAAAACAAGTTCCTTGAAACTCGACTTCTTTTTTGATGAAGCGAGAAAAGCTCCAAGAAGATAGTAGGTGATGGGCCAGAGTCCTTTCCAATAATCTGGAATGATGTGCGGTAAAATCATAAAATTTTGTTCATTGTTGTTCAACAATGAAAGAGTAGGTGGAACAATAGTTAATAAAATTAAAATACCTAAAACCACAACTTGATTCTTACGACTAGTTAATGAATTAAAACCTGCATTCAAGAAAGGAATTAACAGGTATAAGCCAATATATAGATTAACATACCACGCATAGTGACTAAAAGAAAAAATATTTTTTAATAACTGCCCAAGGTATTCTTCATTGAAATCTCTTATATCAAAGAAAGTATAAACTGCTGCTGCAAGCGCATAAATTCCAATTACTGGAAGTAGTTTTATAAAATAGGTTTCACTATAAGTCTTATCTTTCATTAAATAACCTGTAGTCATAATAAATAAGGGAACACAGGTCATCAAAATCATCCAAATAAAAGATGATAAAAAAATACTTTTAAAAGCAAAGGACCGACCATAATAATTAGTATGGAGAAAAAAATGTACACCTACGACAAATACTATTGCAATACATTTAAGTATATCTATATTTAATTTTCTTGCTTTCATAACTCTCCCTATCAAATTAACAAATGCAAAGATGGCACCTCACCATCTTTGCATTTTAATTATTTCACTTCTTGTTTATAAAACTCTTTCAATGCATCCTTCCAGGTTGGAATAACAAAGCCTGTGGCTTTCGCTTTTGCCAAACTCATTGTTGAGTTAAGAGGACGTTTTGCCTTAGCCGGGAATTGGCTAGAATCCACTGGCTTCACTTCAACATCCATATCTTTGAGGATTTCAACCGCAAAGTCATACCAAGTTGTATCTTCTTCCGCATCGTTAGACAAGTGATAGTAACCATATTCCTTACGATTTTCAGCCAAATAAGTCATAAACTCTGCAAGAGTACGTGTCCAAGTTGGACGACCATGCTGGTCATTAACGACTGTAAGTGTCTTGTGAGTCTTGGCTAAGTTTTGCATCGTGAAAACAAAGTTCTTACCGTAGTTACCAAAGACCCAAGCTGTTCGGATGATATAGAAGTTAGATACATACTTCTCAACCAATTCTTCTCCCATACGTTTGGTACGGCCATACTCTGTTTGGGGATCTGGTTGATCATCCACTTCCCATTCTTGTCCCACTGGCTTATTTCCATCAAACACGTAGTCCGTTGAGATATAGACCAAGGTCGCTCCATGCTTTTCAGACGCCTTTGCTACATTTTCTGTACCTGTAACATTGATAGCGTAATCCAATTCTTTTCCTTCATCTTCTGCCGCATCTACTGCTGTATAAGCAGCACAATGGTAGACCAAGGTCGGCCTCACTTCCGCAAATACTTCATCTACTTTCTCTGCATTTGTGATGTCCATTTCCGCCACATCGACAGCCACATAATCTTCATTTCGTTCATCTAACAAATGGCGCAGTTCAGTTCCAAGTTGCCCATTTGCACCTGTAATTAAAATCATTGTAAATTCCTTTCATATGCTTTTTCCTTATCATTATAGCAAAAAAAGCAGAAGTTTTCTGCTTTTTACTTGCTTTTCTCCTTGATGACATAGATTGGACGTTTTTTGGTTTCCATAAAGATTTTACCGATATATTTACCTAAAATTCCAATGGTTAGCAATTGAAATCCTCCAAGAAAGAGAATCACTGTCATGAGGGATGGCCATCCAGAAGTTGGATCTCCAAATACTAAGGTCCGGATCACAATCAGAACCATCATGACGAAGGCTAAGATCCAAGATAAAAGCCCACCAATAAATGCAATATTTAGTGGGGCATCTGAGAAGTTAACAATCCCTTCAATAGAGTATTTGAAGAGGGACCAAAAATTCCAAGACGTCTCTCCTGCCACTCGCTCTACATTTTTATATTCAAGGTACTCTGTCTCAAATCCTACCCAGGCGAAAATTCCCTTAGAAAATCGATTGTACTCAGACAACTCCATTATGGCATCGACCATTGGGCGACGCATCAAACGGAAATCACGCGCTCCGTCAACCATTTCCACTTGACTGATATGATTGATCAATTTATAAAACATCCGTGCAAAGAAGGATCGAATTGGCGGTTCCCCATCACGGGTCACACGACGCGTTCCGACACAATCCAGATTTGGCTGCTGATCTAACTTCTGCTTCATTTCAATCAATAGCTCTGGAGGATCTTGTAGATCCACATCCATGACCGTTACGTAATCTCCTGTAGCATGTTGGAGGCCAGCATAGAGAGCCGCTTCCTTCCCAAAGTTTCGTGAAAATGAAAGGAAATGGGCACAAGGATTCAAGAGATTGAGTTCCCGTAAAACATCTAAGGTTTTATCAGAAGACCCATCATTTATAAAAATATATTCAAATTCTTCTCCCATAGATGTCCGAACCCGTTCCATCTCTTCAAAAAATAATGGAATCGATTCTTCTTCGTTAAAACATGGGACTACAACTGATATGGTCATTTCTTACTCCTTGACTTATTCACTTTCTATTGTAACAAAAAACTAGGGTTTCCCCTAGTATATCATTAAATCAATCATTAAAACAGCAAATTAGTAGTATTGACTGATAGTTGTAATAATTGAAATAAGAATAAACAAAGAAGCAATGTAGGTATAGGTAAATTCTACTTTATTCTTATCGTATTCAATAGGTTCTGGTCTATTCTGATTCCAAAACAGTCTTCTTGAAAAATCAGTAATACAACCAAGGAGGACAAATACGCCTGAAAAATATCTGCCCTGGATCCCTTTAATGGAAATATCGGAAACCTCACCCCACATTAAATAAGCTGTCATTAGAATTCCAAAAATAATTCCCATTGAAACAAGTACTATCCCAAATTTTGCAAAAGGTTTTATCGGTTTTCCATTTGGAAGCACAAATAATGCAATTGAAATAAATACTAAATAAAACCACATAAAAGCCTTTGCATCATATGTTAACCAACCAAAGGTAAATGATGATTGCAGTTTAAATGGAATAAAGTTCACAACTTCTTTAATCATCATTCGCATGAAATCTGAAAAATGATTCAAGGTAAATATAATCTTATTCACTGGATTGATTGCAGGATTGGGATGTGCAATCGTTGCATTAACAGCGCTTGTAACCTTCAACCAGATCACACTAGCTAAAGCAACGGTAAGAATTGAACCACCAATTAAAAGATATTTTTCTTTATTGAGTTTTTCTTTTGGTAAAAAGACCAACAAACAAATTAGTAAGACGTAGGGCAATTTTGAAAAAGCAATCAAAATACATAAGAGACTATAGGTGATAATGTCCCTATAACTAACTTTATCTTTTTCAAAATAAGATAAGAATAAACCGATAACTAAGAATATGAGCCCATTTGCAAAAGCATCTTGGTTAAATGATGCAGCAATATAAATGTTGATAGGAATAATCGCTAGTAGGGAGAAAATTAACTGCTTATCACCAGCTTTTTTTATGGCAAATCTAACAAGCAATGCAAAAACTAATAAATTTAAAAATCTCCCCAAAAAAATAGAACCGAACACACTTAGATGTAATAGACGTGATATAAGAATACCCATTGTTTGAGGCAAATAACTTACAAATGAATATCCATTCGTATTACCCAAATTAGAATATACTACCTGTTTGTCAGATAACTGTTTCTCTTCCAAATCAGTTTGTAATAAGGGCTTCTTAAATTCTTCTTCAACCTCAGATATATCCGATGATACTTTCATCTCTTCTACTGATGAAGGTAAATATAAATGGCCATCACTAATGTAAAGTGCTCTAGAATAATGAAAATTTTCATCCGGTGTATCCATATTCGGAGTGTAGACACAAAATATTAGTCCAGTAAATAAGATTACTGAAAATATTTTATTGTATAACTTCATATTTACTAGTGATAGAAGGGTGAAAATCCCTCCAATAATAAGAAATGTTCTGATTGGAGCGTTATTAAATGGACCATCATAATAAAAATACGTTCCAAATATCAGAAACCAGATGAGCAAAATATAAAATTTCTTTTTCCAAATATTGTGAAAGAAATCTGAACCATTTTTTAAAAATAGATTTGTCATGTAATACCTTTCTTTTCATCTAACTGCTGAAACAGATCATACCATTTTTGAATGATAATATCTTCTGCATAGGTTCCTAGGACATATTCACGACCTCTTTTTCCAATTTCCTCTAGAAAATCCAAATTGGTTAGAAAATACCGCATTTTATTTACCAACTCATCAATACTTGGTTCAAAAAGCATTTCAGGCGTAGCAGTTTGAAGTTCAGCAACTCCTTGTGAACAATTATAAGTTAATACAGGAGTTCCAGTTATCATAGACTCTACTACTGACATTGGAAAAGCCTCTGATTTAGAAGTTAACAAGGTAAACAATGACTCTTGATAAACCTCTTTAACCTGATTCGTTTTTCCTTTTAAGAAAACACGTCTGGTCATTCCTAATTGATCAATGAGTATTTGAAGGGATTCTCTCAAATTACCAGATCCGTAGATATTAAAAATCATTTCTGGAAACTCATCTGCTACTTGTGCAAAAGCTTGAATTTGATGATCAATTTGCTTAACAGTATCTAGTCTACCTACAAAAGAAATAATTGTAGATTTCTCTTGATGTGACTCCTCAGATACTTCTATATAGTTAGGCAAAGGATTTGGAATCGCAACAAATTTTTTTAATGGAATATTGTAATGATTGCTAATCACTTCTGAATAAGAATCTGATAAAAACATTATACAATCCAATTTCGGATATTTATTTTTTATAATATACGGATAAACTTTGTAGATTCCCTTACATTCCAATACAAAATCAGCAGAAGAATGCATCTGACCAATGAAAAAAGCAGTATTTGAAAATTTCTTCAAGCTATTTTCCATCAACAGATAAACAATTGGGTTTGCTAAAATAACTATTGGTTTATTAGATTTCGATAATAAATCTGATAAAATCGTATCTAATTTTTTTGAGAGAAACTTCTCTTTTAAAAATAACCATGGCTTTTCAAAAAAAATATCTTCCTGGTACAATAAAATTTCTTGATATTTCTTCTGTACTTTCTCATACTTCTCTTGTGATTGAACAGCACATCCGACAACGGTTACCTTATTCCCATCCTCTGCAAACCGTGTAGCTAGCTGATCTACTACACGCTGAACACCACCGATTCCACCTAAATGGTGGGTGACGAAAATTATATCTCTTTTCATTTCTATTTCTTTCTGTATTTTATGATACTAAAGATTGTAATACTTCCAATTGCATAAACCATCATCGCTATACAAAAACTAATAGAAGCCCCCATAATCTGATACTTATTAACCAGCTCAGTTGTTATCATTTTAGTAACGATAAACATCAGGATATACACAAATAATAAATAATGGTGTTTTCTCATGATAATTAAAATATTTTCAAATATAATCGAGAATGAATATAAAACACCAGATAGAACTAGAATAGTTAATTGTAACCTGTAATCTAACAAGTTCAAACCAAATATTACACCTAGAACATTTACTCCTATTAAATAAGTTAAAAAAGTAATAACTAGCCCAATTGAGAGTGTAACAAGTACTATCTTTAAGAACATTTTGTAAAATCTCTGAAACTGCTTCTTCTGCCAAAGTTCGGCCATTTGTGTAATGAGAGGTCTTACTACCAAAATGCAAAGACTCATAAAAAATACTGGCATAAACAAGATATTGTAATCCCTTTGAGCACCAGTCTCTACTATACCTTTAGCATATGCACCAGAAATTGCCAACTTTGCCTCATTAAAAACAAGCGTCAATAAAAAACCATAAATAAATAATGAGAAACAAATTTTAATAATTTTTAAGGATTCATCAAAAATATCCCTTGAAAATATGTGACTAAAACTCACTCTATCAAACAATTTAAAATGAGAATAATCATAAACAAATACAAAAAATAGATTGAAGAAAGCTAGGACCGTCAGAGTCAAAACCATAGAATGAGATAATAAGAGTCCAAATAAAAGAATGAACACGCTCAAAGCATATCGCAAGACCATCGATTTCCCAGCTATATCCAAACGACCATGTTGTTGAAAATAACCTTGGAATAAATCAGAAAATGCATCCGCAACACGGTACACAATAATCCAAGTAATAATCATCACAGAGTCATTGGTAAAATCATAGTTTATTATCCTCAAGTAAGGCAATAAAGTAATCAACATCAAGACAACAGTCAGCAACCTTGTAAAAAAGTAAGCTGAAAAAGGATGACTTGAGTTGACGTCAGTAGCTTGGTAGTTTCGAACTTGAAATTGTCCGATAATAATCCATAAATTACCAATTGAGGTAGCAAGACTAAATTGATCTGCCACCTCACTTGTTTGCATTCTAGATACGATTAACAAATATAATACAGAAACTGCTGCGGCTGCAAAATTTCCAAGCAGGTTCCATATGTAAATACTTTTTTGAGAAGGAGTATTATTCATCATTCTCCTCATTTTTGTTTAAAGCGATAACTTGCACAAGATTTTTAAACTTGGTATCTAATTTTGACAACCGTACAGTTAACTGGAACTGATTCATTAATAACAAGAAAATAATAAAAAGAAAAATAAAATTAACAGCAGATGCAATTCCTAAGGATGCCGCAATATACTCTGCTAACTTTGGAAAAACACTAAAAACCAATAAAATCAGCGAAAAGAAAATCCAAAACAAAGCATCATTAATCTGTACACGAGATTTTCTGATGTTCTGAAGGATAAACCCACATGTTCCTAATGAAACAACAACTAATACAATTTGAAACCAGATTGACATTCTATTTTCCTCTCTCTCTAAAATTCTGAATGAAAAGAATAGATACGAACATGTGAATCATGTACTTAATAGAGCGTGAAAAGGTCAGATAACTTTCACCAGCTTGTCTATCTTCCATTCGAACTTGAACTTCTGAAATTGGAACACCATTTCTTAATAGATAAGAAACAGTATCTGGTTCAGGACCATAGTTAATATTTCTTGCAAAAACTTGTATTAAATCTTTAGAAAACATTCTCATTCCAGATGTTGGATCATTAATCGTTTTACCAGTTGTTAATTTAATAGCAAAACTAATGAGTGTATTCCCCAGCATACGAAATGAATTTGGTCTTTTCTCTGTTACAAATCGAGAACCAATCACCATTTTATTTCCTTTATCAATTTCTTCTTCTAAAGCAGCAATATATTCTGGGAGATGTTGACCATCTGCATCAAATTGAACAGCTTTTTCATAGCCATGTTGATAAGCATATAATAACCCCGTTTGAAATGCTCCAGCCAGGCCAAGGTTTACTGGTAAATCAATAATATTATAGCCATTTTTATGACAAATTTCTGAAGTTCGGTCTCGAGAACCGTCATTGATAATCACATAATCATACTGGGAATAATTTTGAATAATATTATCTACTACCGTTTGAATAGAACCTTCCTCGTTATAAGCTGGTATAATAATCAATAAATCTGAGGATTTCAATCTCCTTTGTCCTCCATTAAAATTCTTTTTAACCATTATACAATAACCATAATGTTTTATCCACTAATCTCGAAACTTTATACCGTCACTAATAATTAATTTATTCATAAAAAAGCTTGATATTAGTCACAAATATCAAGATTTTCGTTAAGTTTAGTTTTTATTCAAATCCATTCGGATGTTTACTCTGCCATCTCCAAGCATCTTGGCACATCCGATGAATATCAAATTGGGCACTCCATCCTAGTTCTTCACGTGCTTTGGATGGATCTGCATAACAGGTTGCGATGTCACCAGGTCGTCGATCAATAATCTTGAATGGAATTGGTTTTCCCACAACCTTCTCCATATTTTGAATAATTTCTAATACAGAGTAACCTCTACCGGTGCCAAGATTATAGATATTCAAGCCTGAATCTGGGTTCATTTTTTTCAGTGCAGCAACGTGGCCTTTCGCCAAGTCAACTACGTGGATATAATCACGTACTCCAGTTCCATCTGGAGTTGGATAATCGTTCCCAAACACGTTAACAGACTCTAATTTTCCTACTGCTACTTGTGTTACATATGGTAATAGATTATTTGGAATACCATTTGGATTTTCACCAATGTTCCCACTTTCATGGGCACCAATTGGATTGAAATAGCGTAACAATACAATATTCCATGAATAATCAGCTTTGTAAATATCTTGAAGGATTTCCTCAATCATGAGTTTTGTTCTACCATATGGATTTGTAACAGATAAAGGAAAGTCTTCCAAGATAGGAACAGTATGTGGATCTCCATAGACAGTTGCCGATGAGCTGAAGATGATATTTTTACACTGTACCTCTTCCATCACCTGAAGCAGAGTCAAGGTTCCACTAATATTATTTTCATAATAGGTAAGTGGAATTTGAACTGACTCTCCAACTGCTTTCAATGCAGCAAAGTGAATCACGCCAGTCGGTTTTTCTTTTAGAAAAATTTCTAGAAGCTTTGATCTATCACGAATATCCTCATTATAAAAAGTGATAGATTTCCCTAGGATTTTTTCTACTTCTTGTATACTTTTCTCACTACTATTTACTAAATTATCAACAATGACAACTTCATGACCTGCATTTACTAACTCAATGGTGGTATGAGAACCGATAAATCCAGCCCCACCAGTTACTAATATTTTATGATGCATGTAATCTATCTCCCGTCTGAATCAACTTTTTTCCATTATCCCACAATTATAAAAGAATTTCAAAATTTTTCCTATAATGATCTTTTTCTTTTCTAGTTTAGAAAAAAAACAAGCTTATAAACCATAACTTGGTATATAAGCTTGTTACTAGATTATACAACAGAATAGCAATTCCATCCTACTTCCGATACATCTTCACTTGTAGGTAGAGGTCGTTATAGACGCCCAACCACTTCTTGCCAAGTTGTTCGTAGACTTCTAAGTTCTTTAGCGTGTCATCACTTGGGTAGAAGGCTTGGTCTTCTTGGACCTCTTTTGGTAGCATTTTCTTAGCTTCTTTATTCGGTGTGGAATAACCGACATAGAGAGCATTCTTATAAGCATTTTCTGGGCGAAGCATAAAGTTGATAAAGGCATAGGCTGCTTCTTTATTCTTCACCGTCTTTGGAATGACAATATTATCAAACCAAAGGTTGCTGGCTTCTGATGGGACGACGTAGCGGAGGTCCTCATTGGCTTCCAGCATTTGACTGGCTTCACCGGAGAAAGTCACCCCAATGGCTGCATTATTTTGGATCATGTAGCCTTTCATTTCATCGGCTACAAGGGCCTTAATATTGGGCATCAAGGTATAAAGCTTATCAACAGACTCTTGTAATTGCTGAGGATCCTTGGAGTTGAGACTATAGCCTAAGCTGTTGAGTCCAATCCCCATGACCTCACGCGCCCCATCGTACATCATGATGTCATTCTTGTACTCTGGTCTCCATAGATCCGCCCAGTGCTCAGGCGCCTTATCAACCATCTTGCTATTGTAGATGATACCAAGGGTCCCCCAGAAATAAGGAACTGAGTACTGATTGTCCGGATCAAAGTCCAAGTTTAAGAAGCGTGGGTCGATATTGTCTAAGCCTTTCAATTTTGACTTATCCAACTTTTCAAGCAAGTTTTCGTCCATCATCTTGGCGATCATATATTCACTTGGGATGGCGATATCGTAAGCTGTTCCCCCTTGCTTGATTTTGGTGTACATAGCTTCATTGGAATCAAAGGTATTGTATTGGACTTGAATGCCTGTTTCCTTGGTAAATTCCTTAAGCAATTCTGGATCGATATAATCTCCCCAGTTGTAGATGACCAGCTTATCACTGTCTTTTGGATTAGTCTTGGCTTCAAGACGGGCACTTAGCCCCGCTAACACGAGAATCACCACGATAATCCCTAGCAAGAATGAATAGAGTTTTTTCATACTGTCTCCTCCTTCTCTCTAGTGATGAAGTAATAGCCGACCACCAATAAGATACTGAAGAGGAAGACCAGGGCAGAAAGGGCATTGATATTCAACGAAATCCCTTGGCGAGCCCGTGAGTAGATCTCAACAGACAAGGTCGTAAAGCCATTACCTGTGACAAAGAAGGTCACCGCAAAGTCATCCAAGGAATAGGTAAAGGCCATGAAGTAACCGGCGATGATCGCAGGTGTCAAATAAGGAAGCATGATTTCCTTCAACATCTGCACTTGAGTAGCACCTAGGTCATAGGCCGCATTGATCATATCACGGTTCATTTCTTTCAAGCGTGGCAAGACCATCAAGACCACAATTGGAATAGAGAAGGCTACGTGACTCATTAAGACAGAGGCAAAACCAAGCTGGAACTTGATCGTCGTAAAGAGGATCAGGAAGCTAGCCCCAATCATAACGTCAGGTGCCACCATGAGGATGTTATTGACGGACAAAAACGGTCCTTCAAACTTCTTCTTAGATTGGTAAATATAGATCGCCCCAAAGGTCCCAATAATGGTCGCAATCAAGGCTGACAAGAAAGCCAAGAGGAAGGTCTGTGAGAGGATCAACATAAGACGCGTATCCTCAAAGAGACTTTGGAAATGCTCCATGGTAAAACCTGTAAAAGCATTCATATCCCCGCCGGCATTAAAGGCATAGGCAATCAAGTAAAAGATTGGCAGATAAAGGAGTAGGAAAATCAATCCTAAATAGATACGTGAAATCTTTTTCATCGTTCACTCCTTTCTCTCGTTACCCACATGACTAAGAGCATAGCAAGGATCAAAACCACTCCAATGGTTGAACCCATTCCCCAGTTTTGCGTTGTGAGGAAATGCTGCTCGATAGCAGTACCTAGAGTAATGACCCGGTTTCCTCCGATCAAACGCGTCAACATGAAGAGACTCAAGCTTGGAATAAAGACCGATTGGACACCCGAGCGAACCCCGTTCATAGACAGTGGGAAGACAACCCGACGGAAGGTCTCCCACTTATTAGCTCCTAGGTCATAACTAGCATTGATGAGGTTTGGATCCAAATCATCCAAGACATTGAAGATAGGAAGGATCATAAAAGGCAACTCAATGTAGCTAGCGACAAAGATGAAAGAAAAGTCCGTAAAGAGGATCTGTTGAGGACCGATTCCGATAAAGCTCAAGAATTGGTTAATAGATCCGCCTTGGCCAAAGATCCCGATAAAGGCATAAGCTTTGAGCAAGAGGTTGACCCAGGTCGGAAGGACGATCAGCATGAGCCAGAGTTGACGATGCTTGAGTTGGGTCAAAAAATAAGCTGTCGGGTAAGAAATCAAGAGCGTCACAAAGGTAACGATCCCAGCATAGAGAATGGAGTTAAAACTCATCTTGAGGTAGGTCCAATTCTGCGCTGTAAAAAAGGTCTGGTAGTTCTCTAAGGAACCTTGCCCTTGAACATTGACAAAGGACTGCCAAATGATCAAGGCTACAGGAGCCAAGACAAAGAGGAGGATCCAGAGAAAGTAGGGAACCACAAAGAGGTTAGAGGTTGTTTTCTTCATCTCTTTCCTCCTCGATGGCATTAATCAATCCGGCTTCTTGTTCTTCCACTTCTACGTACTCTTCGATCCGTGCATCGAACTCTTCTTCCGTTTCATTGAGACGCATGACGTGGATATCTTCTGGCTCAAAGTCCAGACCGATTTCTTCACCTACGATCGCCTTACGCGTTGAGTGAATCATCCACTCATTGCCCAATTCATCATAGGCGATGATCTCATAGTGTACCCCACGGAACAGTTGGGTATCCACTTTTACCTGGAGCTTGCCTTCTTCGGGCAGTGTGATTCGCAAATCTTCAGGGCGAATAACGACTTCGACCGGTTCGTTTGGTCTCATCCCTCCATCGACTGACTCAAAGCGTTTGCCATTAAACTCTACTAAATAGTCTTCGATCATGATCCCTGGAAGGATGTTGGACTCACCGATAAAGGTCGCAACAAAATGGTTGATGGGCTCATCGTAGATATCAACAGGTGTCCCTGACTGAACGATTTCTCCTTCGTTCATGACGAAGATCCAGTCACTCATAGCTAGTGCTTCTTCCTGGTCATGGGTAACAAAAACAAAGGTAATACCCAAGCGTTGTTGCAATTCACGAAGCTCATACTGCATGTCTGTCCGCAACTTCAAGTCAAGGGCAGACAAAGGTTCATCCAAGAGGACTACTCGCGGTTCATTGATAATCGCCCGTGCAATAGCCACCCGCTGGCGTTGACCACCAGAAAGTTTCTGGATAGAGCGTTTCTCAAAGCCTCCCAATTGTACCATCTTAAGGACTTCTGTCACTCGTTTTTGAATTTCCGCCTTGTCTAGCTTCTTCAAACGTAGGGGGAAAGCAACATTCTCAAACACATTCATGTGTGGGAAAAGGGCATAAGACTGGAAGACAGTATGGACATCCCGTTTGTTGGTCGGTACATC
Source organism: Streptococcus australis (assembly GCF_003943615.1). Taxonomy (GTDB): domain Bacteria; phylum Bacillota; class Bacilli; order Lactobacillales; family Streptococcaceae; genus Streptococcus; species Streptococcus australis_C. Next base: position 124,649 of record NZ_RJPZ01000005.1, read on the forward strand.
ATTGATCCGAACACCATCCAAGAGGACATCTCCTGTCGAAGCATCTAACAAACCGGCAATGATATTCAGAATCGTTGATTTACCAGATCCTGAAGCACCGAGCAGGGTATAAAATTTCCCTTCTTCCAACTCAAAGTTGATATCTTTGAGAACTACTGTATCGCTGTCTTCAAATACTTTTGAGACATTTCTAAACTCAATAATTGGTTTTTTCAATTCACATAAATTCCTTCTTTTTCATGCGTTTCCTTCTGAGACCAACCACTAGTCTCATAGGCTGACGAGCAAACCCGTCAAGCCACCAACACCTCTCGGGGACTTATAAGACTGCCCCACCTATTTTCGGTATCGATAGGCACTCACCCCCCTTCTAAAGTAGGAAGGGTCTACCCAAGAGTAGTCCCTATTCCATCTCGAACCGTTAATCTTTTCCAATAATACGGACTTCCCGCTCTAAAGTCACACCAGCTGATTTTTCAACTGTCGCGATGACATGAGCAATCAAGTCTTCATAATCTTTTGCGGTACCATGGTCGACATTAATCATAAAGCCAGCATGCTTTTCTGAGACCTCAACACCACCGATCCGGTGTCCTTTTAGTCCAGCTTCACTGATCAACTGTCCTGCAAAGTGACCGACTGGTCGTTTGAAGACAGAGCCACAAGACGGGTATTCGAGGGGTTGTTTCAACTCTCTTAGATGAGTCAGACGAGCCATTTCTTGATCGATCTGCTCATAGTTGCCAGGCGCTAAGGCAAACTTAGCCGAAATGACCACATCTCCTGTCTCTTGGATCTTGGAATGACGATAACCAAAGGCTAATTCTTCTGCTGTTAAGGTTTTCAGCTCGCCTTCTGGCGTCAAGACCTTACAAGATTGGAGAATATGGGCAATCTCGCCACCATAGGCGCCAGCATTCATATAGACAGCCCCCCCAATACTACCAGGAATCCCACAAGCAAATTCAAAGCCTGTCAAACTATGGTAGCGGGCTACGTGAGTCACATCGATCAGCTTAGCACCTGCCTCTGCTTCAATGACGTAGCCATTGACCCGGACATCATGGAAATGATCAAACATGATGACAAAGCCTTCAATCCCACTGTCACGGACGATAATATTGGAAGAATTTCCCAAGACCATCCAAGGAATCTCATGAGCATTGGCAAAGGTGACAATTCGTTTTAATTCATATTGATTGCGAGGAAAGGCCAAGTAGTCTGCAACCCCTCCAACCTTGGTATAGGTATATTGCTTGAGTGGCTCATTGAACAAAATCTCAATGCCAGCCAACTCCTCTTTGATTTGCTTTAAGATTTCCATCTCACAACTCTCTTCTATACGTTATCTTATCCATTATAACAAAAACCAGCCCACTTTTCGACTAAGAAGTAAAAAAACAGAAACAGCCAAAAGACCATTTCTGTTTTAATTCTTTTAAACAATGATTTATTAAATTAGCCAATCTTACGTGCAATCCCACGTGTTTGCTGAGTGGACAAGGCTGAGCTAATCGCAACCCCACCCCCAATAATGGTAAAGACTGCCAACATAAAGAAGTTAAAGAAGTATTTATCAGGTGCTTCACCATTTAGAACAAGGGAGTTGATCAAATCAAATCCATCACTAAAGTCGAGTCCAAGCTGTTTAACTGCTTCTAAGGCATAGTCAAATTGGTGAACGAGAACAACAGTCACCAACAAGAGGATACTAGAAATAACTGCACCAAGTTTGCTAAATTTCTTCCCTAAGATCTCATAGCCTTTGACAACACAGATCCCAAGGATGAAACCAGCATAAAAAGCTACGTAGCCGAGACGGGCAATAAAAAGAGTCACAGCTCCTCCGATAATGGCACCAATAAAGGCACCGACTGATCCAAGAAGGACATTTTCTTTCTGACTATTATATGAATCGGTTTCAATTTTTAGTTGGGAACTCACAATTTGATAGTTTTCTTCATTCATCAAGAAGAGGGAATCTCCAATCTGGTAGAGACCAACCGGACCTTTTTCACCAGAGTAGCCACATACAGTGTAGAAACCATTGGTTTGTAAAAATTGCAGGATTTCTGTTAAGGCTTGGTGAATATTCTCAATCGTTTTTGCCTTGCTCATCCCAGCTTTTACAGTGAAAGTTGTGACATATTGGTTGAGGCTAACGCTCTTCAGAACAGAAGATTCTTTCACCATTTGCTGCAGTTGAGCCGCTGCATCTTCCGCATCATCACGAGAAACAGAAAGAGCAATGGTGAAGACATTTTTTGTGTCTGTCTCTCTCATTAAAAAGAAATACCCAGAGTTTTCACCATAAATAGATGAGGTTTGAGGATCAAACTGGAATCCAAGTTCCGTAGCAAGTTGATGACGTTCAAAGTCTTTCATTAGAATTACAATCTCCTTTACATTTCTATCTATCTTTTGAATAATTGTTTATTATCCTAAAATAATTTGATAGACAAATGATTTATAAAACTATTTTATCATAGATAAATAAAATTAGATAGACTAATTTAGCCTATCTAATCATTTTTTTCTTTGAATCAAGATTCACTAAGCTTCTACCTTCACACCAGTTGTGTCAATCTTTAATGAGAAAACCTGACCATTTAAAGCCTTAGACTCCAAGTCTTTGGCAAAGGCTTCTGCATGTTCAACTGGGAGCAAGGTCATAATGGTTGGACCTGCACCAGAAAGGTAAGTCGCATAAGCTTTATGTTGATGCGCAACCTCTTTCACTTGAGGGAACTCTGCAACTAGTTGTTGACGGTAGCGTTCATGGAAGCGATCGCCTTCGATGGCTTTTCCTGCGACTCTTAAGTCCCCCTTAGCAAGAGCAGCAATGGCCACGTTTGCAATCGAACTGGCTGCCACGGCTTCCTTATAAGACCATTCACTAGGAAGGACATTTCGGCTATCGCTGGTCTTGAGTTCGTAATTCGGAACAAAGGCCACTAGTGCACACTCAGGAAATGGAAGAACCAAATGATGGGTCTCCTGATCCACATAGCTTGCCACGACCAGATTTCCAAAAATAGCTGGCGCTACATTATCCGGATGACCTTCGATTTTTGTCGCGATCTCTAGTTTATCTTCATCGCTAAGGCATAAGTTGCCCAGTTGATTAGCCAACTCAATCCCCGCTACAATAACAGAGCTAGAGGAACCAAGACCACGCGCCAAAGGCACTTCACTAGTCATCTTGAGACGATGAGGAGGCAAATCGGATGCGACTTGGAGAGCAGTTTGAAGCAAGAGATTCTCTTCATCGCTTGGAATCTCCTCTCCTAAATCATGTTCAATCCACCAGTTTTCTTGCGCTTCTAGCACATCAATGGTCAAATACTTAGAAACAGCGATCCCAACAGAATCAAATCCTGGCCCTACATTGGCACTAGTCGCTGGTACTGTAATTCTCATCTTATTCTCCCAATACTTTAAAGGTATTCATAAGTTTGAAATTCGGCTCTGAATCCAGTTTTTCAACCAAGTTCTTGAATTGCGTCTGGTTGACTTGGTGGGTAATGATAACCACACTTGCAAATTGACCATCTGAGTCTTCTTGAAGGATTTGCTTGAAGGAAGCTCCTTCTGCATTAAAGATCTCCGCAAGACGTAAGATTTGACCAGTCGCATCTGGTGCCTTGATTGAGAAGTAATAATTGTTCTTCACATCTTCAGGCTTAGCCAATTGAAGCGGGCGGCTGTATTCGTTGAAGGCTTTACCGATTGTTCCTTCATTCAAACGACGAACAATGCGAACGATGTCAGCTACAACACTAGTCGCAGTTGGTTTTTGACCTGCCCCTGGTCCATAGTACATAGACTCACCAATCCCGATCGATTCCACATAGACCGCATTCATGACGTCGTTCACGCTAGCAAGTGGATGTTCTTTAGGAAGGAAGGTTGGTGTCACTTCTGCTGCAATCCCTGACTCTGTTTCAACAATCGAGCCGACCAACTTGATCACATAACCAAGGCTTTGGGCTACTGAGACATCTTGAGGAGTGATTTGGCTGATCCCTTTGTGCCCTACTTGGTCAAATTGGATGTTCATCCCAAAGGCAAATTGGCTCAAAATCACCATCTTATAAGCTGCATCGATTCCTTCAACGTCATTGGTCGGGTCACTTTCAGCGTAACCAAGTCGTTGTGCTTCTGCTAAAGCATCTTCATAAGTCCAGCCTTCTTCGACCATTTTGGTCATCATAAAGTTAGAAGTACCATTGACCACACCGAGAACTTTGGTCACCTTGTCAGATGCCAAGGAATTCACCAAGGTCCGAAGGATTGGAATTCCACCCGCTACGGCAGCTTCATAATAAAGGGCTACTTGGTGTTCTTTTGCAATCTCCAGCAACTCGCTTCCATGAACCGCAAGGAGGTCTTTGTTGGCAGAGACCACGTGCTTTCCTGCTTCAAGAGCGCGGGTGATAAAGGTCTTGGCTGGCTCAATCCGGCCCATCAACTCAACCACGATAGCAATATCTTTGTCTTCAATGATCTCATCGACATTGGTTACAAAATTGTAGTCATGGCCAGCTGCTTGCAAGCTTTCTTTCTCCGCATCATCGCGAACCAAGACCTTAGCAATCTCAATGTCATCCTGAGCGGCCTGACTGATCTTTTCATGATTTTCTTTTAATAAAAATGGTACGCCACTAGCAACTGTACCAAATCCTAGTAAGGCAATTTTAACAGACATATTGGTCTCCTTAAAAATCTAATATATTCCATTATATCAAAAACTAGGGCCTTCTGACTAGTTCTATGGTTCTCTTCCTCTAGAAGAACACTTCTCACCCAGATTAAAATCTTCTCATCAAACCAACTAGCATTCCATGCCTTCAAAAACAGCCTAGATCTCCTGAAATTTTAAGCCATTTGTAACTTTGTCTTTAAGAGATTTCATGACCCTATGATATAATGATATTGATAAAGAAAGGGGATCTCTATGAATCACCGAAAAAGACGTGTCCCAAAGAAAATACGATTACTACTGATGTTAAATGCTTTTCTTCTGTCTTGCATATTCTTTTTAGGGTTCCTCCTGTTAAAACAGGGGACTATTGCTGACAAGCAAGAAACAAATACAAGTCAGACGATGAGCCAGCAAGGGTCTACTACCAAATGGGTAAAACAAGAGCAACCTGTAAAAATCCCGATTCTCATGTACCACGCTGTTCACACGATGGCCCCTTCGGAAGAGGCCAATGCCAACCTCATTGTAGCACCAGAAACCTTCGAGAGTCATCTCAAAGCCTTAAAAGAGGCCGGTTACTACACCCTGACGCCCGAAGAAGCTTATCGCGCCCTTACAAAAAATGAACTGCCTGAAGGTGGCAAAGTCGTTTGGTTGACGTTCGATGATGGAATTTCAGACTTTTATACCATAGTCTATCCACTCCTAAAAAAATACCAAATGACCGCAACCAATAATATCATTACTTCATTTTCTGAAAAGGAAAAACCAAGCGTTCTAACCTTTGATCAAATCAAAGAAATGAAAGCACAAGGCCTTACTTTTGAGAGCCATACGGTATCCCACCCAGATTTGGCCCAATCAGATACTGCCACTCAAAAAGCTGAACTAGCCAATTCCAAACAAGTATTAGACAAGAAACTCAATCAAACCACGACCACCATTGTCTACCCCGCTGGTCGCTACTCTGACGTCACCATGGAACTAGCAAAAACCAATGGCTACAAAATGGGCTTGACAACCAACAATGGACTAGCTAGTTTAGATGATGGCCTCTACTCACTAAAACGTCTGCGGATCTTGCCTACTACGACAGCAGAAAACCTACTTGCAGAAATGCAAACCAATCCATAAGCATACAAAAAGCACGAGTCCGAGCGACTCGTGCTTTCTTTTTCCATAAAGGAGGCTTTTACTTAGACTTGATGTAGTTCACACCATCTGCTTTTGGTGCAACCGACTTACCAAAGAAGGCTGCTAGGACGATGATGGTCAATACATACGGCGCAATACGGAGGTAGACTCCTGGAATATGGGCAAGGAAAGGAATCTGCGTAGACACAACCGCCAAGGCTTGTGAAAGACCAAAGAATAGACTGGATAACATGGCACCGATTGGGTTCCATTTACCAAAGATCATAGCCGCTAGGGCGATAAATCCAGGTCCCACAATTGTAGTTGCTGAGAAATTGACAGATGCAGATTGTGCATACAAGGCACCCCCAACTCCTCCTAAAAATCCAGAGATGAGCACACCATAGTAACGCATGAGGTAAACATTAATCCCAAGGGTATCCGCAGCTTGTGGATGTTCACCAACTGAGCGAAGGCGAAGACCAAACTTCGTTTTAAACATGATAAACCAGGCTACAAATGAAAATCCAATCGCGACATATCCCATTAAGCTTGTATTCTTGAAGAAGATATCTCCAATAACAGGGATATCAGACAAGAAAGGAAAATCAAATTTACCAAATGACAAATCGATATTGTTGGTTTGACCTTTTCCGTAGATTGCTTTTACCAAAAAGACAGCTAAGGCAGGAGCCAACAGGTTCAATACCGTACCACTCACCACGTGGTCAGCACGGAAGTTAATAGTAGCTACAGCATGGATAGCGGAGAAAATGAGTCCAACCAAACCACCTGCAAGAAGAGATAGCCAGATGGTCATGCCACCAAGAGAGCTTGCAAAAGTCAAGTTAAACACGACACCAGTGAAGGCTCCCATAACCATGATACCTTCCAAACCGACATTAACGACACCAGCATGTTCGGAGTAGGCTCCTCCGATACTAGTGAAAATGAGGGGAGCAGCATAGACCAGCATATTCGATACAAGAATCGTTAGTATAGCAACAGTATTCATCCTTACTCTACTCCTTTCATTTGTTTTTTAGGCTTGATGTATTTTTCGATAATGTAATGAGCACTTACAAAGAAAATAATCGAAGCTGTCACAATATTGACAAGTTCTGGTGGAATGGTCGCTGTGGTCATACCTGGAGCACCTGTTTGCAAGGTTCCAAGCAAGAAGGCCGCAAAGACAATCCCAATAGGAGAATTGCTAGCAAGGAGGGCCACCGCCATCCCATTAAATCCAATAGCCAAGGAACCAGGTTGAACATAAATGTTCTGGAAGGTACCAATCCCTTCTACTGCTCCACCGATCCCACAGAGAGCACCTGAAATCACCATGGAAAGAATGATGATTCGTTTAGCAGACATCCCTGCATAATCGGAAGCATTCGGGTTAAGACCAACGGAACGGATTTCAAAACCAAGTGTTGTTTTCTTAATAATGAACCAAACTACTGCAACAGCAATCAAGGCGATAAAGATACCGATATTCATCCGTGACTTGGTTAATTCAGTCAGAAAGCCTAGACGATAACTTGCATTTGCCCCTACTGTGATACTGGATTCAGAATCGACCATGAACTTTTTAGGGAAGTTCCGGATGATTTCATTTCCAGCAAACAGGACGATGTAGTTCATCATAATGGTAACAATGACTTCACTCGTTCCTAAAAATGCTCGCAAGATACCTGGAATCAAACCAACAAAACCTCCTGCAATTGCAGCCACAAGGACTGTTAAAGGAATCATTAAGATACGAGGGATATCTGGGAAAGATAAAGCGAACCATACTGCCGCAATCCACCCAGCCAAGGCCTGTCCTGGTAAGCCAACATTGAAAAAACCAGCCCGGCTAGCTACTGCAAATCCGAGAGCGATCAACACCAGTGGTCCCATGGCACGGAAAATTTCACCCACATTTTTAATAGAACCAAAAGCTGTCTTGAAGAGTTCTTCATAACCCCAAAGGGCATCATAACCAAAGATCCACATGATGATGGCCCCGAGGATGATTCCTAGGATTACAGAAATAAAAGGAATAGCAATTTGTCTTGTGTTTTTATTCATTTGAAGCCTCCTTGATTTCTCCACCAGCCATTAGAATACCAAGCTCTTGTTTGTTGGTCTCAGATGGCTTCACAATACCTTGGATTTTTCCATCATGAATAACAGCAATCCGGTCTGATAGGTTTAGAATTTCATCTAATTCGAAGCTGACAACGAGGACGGCTTTTCCTTTATCACGTTCACTAATCAAACGTTTATGGATGTACTCAATCGCACCAACGTCCAATCCACGTGTCGGTTGGCTAACGATTAACAAATCTGGATTCCGATCAACTTCACGAGCAATAATAGCCTTTTGTTGATTTCCTCCTGATAGGGCACTTGCTGGAACAATCTCGTTGGCTGCACGAACATCAAATTCTTCCATCAACTTGCGGGCATATGAATTAATTTGATTGTAATTCAAAACACCGTTTTTGCTAAGTGGTTCTTTGTAGTAAGTTTGAAGTGCGATGTTTTCAGAAAGCATCATTTCGAGAACAAGACCATCACGATGACGATCCTCAGGAACGTGGCTGACATTCATTTCAGTAATCTTACGTGGGGAAAGGCCAACAACTTCTTGTCCTTTAATTTTAATACTGCCTGATTTGACTTTGCGTAGTCCAGTAATAGCCTGAATCAATTCACTCTGACCATTACCATCAATCCCTGCAATCCCTACAATTTCGCCTGCACGAACATCAAGAGATAGTTCTTTGACAGCAGGAACTCCACGGTTTTCATTTACGACTAAGTCAGAAATTTGAAGAACCACTTCTTTCGGTTGCGCTTCTTCCTTTTCTGTTACGAAAGAAACCGAGCGCCCAACCATCATCTCTGCCAAATCTTTATTGGTAGCACCTTCGATGCTAACGGTTTGAATGGATTTCCCACGACGAATAACTGTGACACGGTCCGCAACCGCACGAATTTCGTCCAGTTTGTGGGTGATGAGGATGATAGATTTCCCTTCTTTAACAAGGGCTTTCATGATATCCATCAACTCCAAAATTTCAGCAGGAGTTAGCACCGCTGTGGGCTCGTCGAAAATCAGAATATCAGCTCCGCGATAGAGTGTCTTCAAGATTTCTACACGTTGTTGAGCACCAACAGAAATATCTTCAACTTTTGCTGTAGGATCCACAGCCAAGCCGTAGCGTTCTGACAACTCAAGGATATCTGCATTAGCCTTTTTCAAATCTAATACACCTTTATTCGTTACTTCGCTACCAAGAATGATATTTTCTGCAACAGTGAAAGCTTCTACCAACATGAAGTGCTGGTGGACCATCCCGATCCCTAGAGAAGCAGCTTTTGAAGGAGAATCTAGTTTTTCAGACTTTCCATTGACCACAATTTCTCCGCTCGTTGGTTCCAAAAGACCAGCTAACATATTCATCAGGGTTGATTTCCCAGCTCCATTTTCACCAAGAAGTGCATGAATTTCACCTTTACGCAATTCGAGGTTGATTTTGTCGTTTGCGACAAATTCACCAAAAATTTTGGTAATTTCACGCATCTCAATGACGTTTTCGTGTGCCATTCGAATATTCCTTTCTAGAAAACTATATTTTATTTCAGTAGGACCTGCTAAACAAGTTAGTAGGTTCTATTGAGACAAAATGTCCCAACACCTCAAAAAAAGCGACCCAAGAAGGATGGATCGCTTCCGGAAGGTTCTTATTTCTCAGGTGCTTTTACGCTACCATCAATAATTTGTTTTTTAGCATCTTCTACAGCTTTTTTGGCATCTTTAGAAAGATTAGTAGTTGTCAAATCAACACCACCATCTTTCAAACCAAATGTAATCACTTTTCCACCTGGGAATTTGCCATCAGCAGTTTGAGTTGCGATTTCTTGAACAGTTTTACCAACTTGTTTCAAAGTAGAAGCCAATACGAAGTTAGATTCTTTACCATCTTTTGAAGTGTATTTACCTTCGTCAACTTGGTCACGGTCTACACCAATAACCCAAACTTTTTCGTCATCATTTTTCTTTTCATTCAAGTCTTTTGCTTCCTTGAAGACACCAGCTCCTGTACCACCAGCAGCTTGGTAAATGACGTCAGCTCCTGCAGCATATTGGGTCGCTGCAATAGTTCTACCTTTTTCAGGGTTGTTGAAGTCTTCAGCATATTGTACATCTACTGAAATGTCTTTGTTTACAGACTTCACGCCTGCTTCAAATCCTTTTTCAAAACGAGTGATAACTTCACCACGTGCTCCACCGATGAAACCAACTTTGTTTGTCTTCGTAGTTTTGGCAGCAGCAACCCCTGCAAGATAAGCAGCTTCATTATCCGCAAAAACAGCAGATGCTACGTTCTTCTTATCACCAACAACAGAGTCAATGATAACGTAGTTGATGTCAGCATTTTCATCTGCCGCAGCTGTTACAGCTGGAGCAAGTTTGTAACCAACACCGTAGACTAATTTGTAGCCGTTTGTAGCAGCTTGGCTGAAGTTATTTGCAAAATCTGCTTCACTTGTAGATTGGAAATAAGTAAATCCGTTATCTTTAGAAAGACCGTTTTCTTTCCCCCAAGCTTGTAGACCTTCCCATGCAGATTGGTTAAATGATTTATCATCAACACCACCTGTGTCAGTAACGATAGCAGCTTTTAAATCAGTTTTTGCATCTGAAGAATCTTTGCGTGACGCACGATTTCCACATGCAGCAAGTCCGATTGCAGCGACAGTTACTAGACCTAGGCCTAACCATTGTTTCTTGTTCATTTCTGAACCTCCTAAATAAGATATGCAACTAAGTTGCGGATTAATAAAAGGGTCAATAGACCGCCTTTACAGAAGTTACTAAGTAAGGTCTGTAAAGGAATATGGAAGCAATTCCTTGACCGTCATCACGACCGTCGATTTATCTTTGGCTACTAGAGTAACCGGTAAGTCTGGCTCGAAAAATTCAGCCATCACCTGGCGACAAGCACCACAGGGTGAAACTGGTTTTTCAGTCTGACCATAAATAATTAATTCCTTAAATGAACGCTCTCCTTCTGAAACAGCCTTAAAGATAGCTGTTCGCTCACCACAATTGGTCAAGCCGAAGCTAGCATTTTCAACATTGACGCCTGTATAAAGCTTTCCATCATCTGTCACAAGGACAGCACCGATTGGAAAATGTGAATAAGGTACATAAGCATTCTCACTTGTTTTTACAGCCAGGTCAATCAACTCAGTAGTCGCCATGGGCTACTTCTCCCTTCATAATGGCTACTCCAGAGGAAGTACCAATTCGGTTAGCACCCGCTTGGATCATGGCTTGAGCATCCTCATAGCTACGAGTCCCACCAGATGCTTTCACTCCCATATCAGGACCAACAACCTGACGCATGAGAGCCACATCCTCAACAGTTGCCCCACCAGTAGAAAATCCAGTTGAAGTTTTGACAAAGTCTGCTCCTGCCAATTTAGCAATCTGGCAAGCTACAATTTTTTCAGTTTCAGTCAATAAGCAGGTTTCGATGATCACTTTTACCAAGTGATCACCACTTGCATCCACAACAGCCTGAATATCCTCTTCTACTAAAGTAAGATTTTTTGATTTCAAGGCACCGATATTGATGACCATATCGATCTCATCGGCTCCATTTTGAATGGCATTTTGAGTTTCAAATGCTTTAACAGCAGGTGTGTTCGCGCCAAGAGGAAAACCAATCACTGTACACACTTTTACATCTGAATCCCGAAGTCCTTCAGCAGCGAAGTTGACCCAGGTCGGTTGCACACAAACACTCGCAAAATCATATTCTTTAGCTTCTTCGATCAAAGCCTCGATTTGTTCTTGTTGTGCATCAGGTTTTAATAGTGTGTGGTCTATGTATTTGTTTAATTTCATTAGTGAATCTCCCCTAAACGAATTACGAAACGATTTCAATAATCTCTGAAACGCTTACAACCTTGTCTAGTATTTTAACATTTTTTTGGAATTCTGCAATGTTTTTTTGACAAATTTCTAGGTTTGTATAAATAGTTGCAACAAGATCCCCTTTTTGAACAGGATCCCCGACTTTCTTAGCAAAAACAATCCCTGACTCATAGTCTAAAACATCTGATTTAACCGCTCTTCCAGCCCCCAGACGCATTGCGAAGAGTCCGTGTTCCATAGCAGGCAATGCTGCAATATAGCCATCCGCTTCTGCATAGACAGGTACTTGTTCTTTTACCTGAGCTGGACGGTAGAGATCTTCCAAATCTCCACCTTGAGTAAGGACCATTTCCTCAAACTTCTTCAGAGCTTTGCCAGCTGTCAAATGTTGTTTGATTTCTTCCAAGCTAGCCGTCACCCCACCAAGCTCCAACATAATTTGAGCCAATTCGCAAATGAAGTGGGTCACGTCTTCTCTACCTTTGCCTTGAAGAATATCTAAGGCTTCAAGAATTTCCAAACGGTTCCCAATGCTGGTTCCCAAAGGCTGGCTCATATCCGTCAAGACAGCAATAGTCTTGCGACCGACAGCATTTCCAAGATCCACCATGGTGCGGGCCAGTTCACGCGCTTCTTCGATGGTCTTCATAAAGGCCCCTTCTCCAACAGTCACATCCAGAAGAATGGCATCTGCTCCAGCAGCAATCTTCTTACTCATGACGGAACTCGCAATTAAGGGAATCGTGTCAACTGTTGCTGTCACATCCCGAAGCGCATAGAGAAGCTTATCCGCTAAGACCAATTGGTCAGACTGTCCGATAACAGAAAGTCCAATATCTTGTACTTGCTTGATAAACTCTTCTTGAGTCCGCTCGATTTGGAATCCTTTAATGGACTCTAGCTTATCAATGGTCCCCCCTGTATGTCCAAGGCCACGACCACTCATCTTAGCTACTGGGACACCAAAGCTCGCCACTAGAGGGGCCAGTACAATCGTTACTTTATCCCCTACACCACCTGTCGAGTGTTTGTCCACCTTGATGCCTTTAATAGCAGAGAGGTCGAATTGCTCCCCTGTTTCCACCATCTTCATGGTCAAATCGGAGATTTCTCGCGTCGTCATCCCTTTGAAGTAAACCGCCATGGCAAAGGCAGCCATTTGATAGTCCGGTACTGTTCTAGTCACATAGCCTTCAATCAGCCAGTGAATTTCTTCTTTAGTCAATTCAATGCCATCACGTTTTTTCTGAATGATATCTACAGCTCTCATGTGACTTTCTCACTCCTTAAAATATAATAACCCTTGTCTTTTTTAAGAATTTCACAGTTTCCAAAGACTTCTTCCATCTTTGCCTTCGCACTTGGAGCACCCTGTTTTTTCTGAATGACAATGGTTAAATCGCCACCAGGTTTCAAATGATCAAAGCTTCCAGAAAGTACTTCATGAACGACCTTTTTCCCGGCTCGAATCGGAGGGTTACTGATAATATGGTCAAAACATCCCTCAACCTGATCATAGACATTGGATTGGAAGATAGTAGCTTGAACTTGATTGAAAGCCGCATTTTTCTGAGCCAGATCAAGGGCACGTGTATTGACGTCTACCATAGTTGCATGAACCCCTTGCGCCTTGGCCAAAGAGAGACCAAGTGGACCATAGCCGCAACCAATGTCCAAAACCGTCTCTCCTGGCTGAAAAGACAGACAAGACAAGAGGACTTGGCTTCCAAAGTCGATCATTTTCTTACTAAAAACACCGGCATCCGTCAAAAATTTCATCCGCTCTCCTAGAAGGACCACATGTAACTCATGGATATCATGTTGAGCATCTGGATGTTCATCATAGTACATTTTACTCATATTAGCATTATAGCATAATTTAACCTATTTTTAAATCGTTTACAGAAAACAACAAAACTGTTATACTAAAGGTCACTATGGAGGAAAGGCTTGCAATGGATAAAGAATTTCTACACTTCGAAAAAATCAATCGACAAACTTGGCAAAATCTCCACCGAAAATCAACTCCTCCTCTATCTGAAGAGGAATTGAATTCCATCAAGAGTTTTAATGACCTCATTAGTTTACAAGATGTAACAGACATTTATTTACCCCTGACACACTTAATTCAAATTTACAAAAAAGCAAAAGAAGACTTAGCCTTCTCTAAAGGCATCTTCCTCCAACAGGAAAGCAAAAAACAGCCTTTTATGATTGGCATTTCAGGGTCTGTGGCTGTCGGCAAATCAACGACTAGCCGCCTCCTTCAAATCCTTCTTTCTCGAACCTTTTCCAGTTCTACAGTGGAGCTAGTGACGACAGATGGCTTCTTATATCCCAATGCTACCTTGATTGAACAAGACATTCTCAATCGCAAGGGCTTCCCTGAAAGTTATGATATGGAACTTCTCTTGGATTTCCTGAATCAGCTAAAAAATGGTCAGAGTTACCAGATTCCCGTTTATTCTCACGAGATTTATGATATCGTCCCTGACCAGAAGCAAACCATCCAAGCTGCAGACTTCATTATTGTTGAAGGGATCAACGTTTTTCAGAATCCTCAAAATGATCGCCTCTATATGACGGACTTCTTTGACTTCTCCATCTATGTGGATGCTGAGGTTGCCAACATTGAGTCCTGGTATATTGACCGCTTTAAAAAATTGTTGGACCGTGCGAAGGATGATCCAAGCAACTACTACCATCGCTTTACCAAGCAACCAGAAGCTGAAGTCCTAGCCTTCGCTCATCAGGTTTGGGAGTCGATCAACCTCTTAAATCTAAAAGACTATATCGAGCCCACTCGGAACCGTGCTGAACTGATTCTGCACAAATCTGCCAACCATGAAATCGACGAAATCTATCTCAAGCGATAAGAGTTTTAGTACAAAACGAACTCTAAGAGATAGCGTTTCGAAGAAAAATTAGTTTGGGCTTGTCAAAAGAAAAGTTTTCAGATATAATAAGAGAGTTAGAATATCATTGGAGGTGAAAAAATTGGCAAACATTAAATCAGCTATCAAACGCGCTGAATTGAACGTTAAACACAACGAAAAAAACTCAGCTCAAAAATCAGCTATGCGTACTGCAATCAAAGCTTTTGAAGCAAACCCATCTGAAGAACTTTACCGCGCTGCTAGCTCAGCTATCGATAAAGCAGAAACTAAAGGTTTGATCCACAAAAACAAAGCTAGCCGTGATAAAGCACGTCTTGCAGCGAAACTTGGTTAATCAAGAATTGCATACAAAATGAGCTCTCCGGAGCTTTTTTTGTTGCTTCCATATGAGGAGATACGATGAAAATTACGATTATCGGCTATTCTGGATCAGGAAAATCTACTCTTGCAAAGACCCTTGCTGATCACTATCAACTTTCACTGCTTCACCTAGACCGTCTGCAATTCCTTCCGAATTGGCAGGACAATGACCCTGACAAGATGGAGCAAGAAGTCCTTACTTTTTTAGATACCAAAGAAAACTGGGTCATTGATGGCAACTATGCTTGGTGCCAATACGAGCGCAGATTGGAAGAGTCCGACTGGATTATTTTCCTAAATTTCTCCCGTTGGAACTGCCTTTATCGAGCTTGGAAGCGGGCCCGTCACTTCCGAGGTCAAGTTAGAGACAGCATGGCAACTGGTTGCATTGAAAAATTAGACTGGGAATTCATCCGCTGGGTTCTTTGGGATGGTCGCCAAGCCAGACAGGTCACACGCTATCAGACTGTCGGCCAAACCTATTCAGACAAATTCATCGCTCTCAAAAACCAAAAAGAACTAGACCGTTTCCTAAATAAAGTCAAAAATGACCTACTAGAGTCGAAATAATCACTCGATCTAGTAGATCATTTTTTATTTTCTTTTCTTTTGAGGAAACAAGGGAAGACCCAAGGAGGCCATCTTCTCCGCCGGTACCTTCATGCCATCCTTAATCCATTTAGCTAAGACAGAGACAATGGCTGAGCTGAGGAAGGAATTTAAATAACTAGCTGGTTCTTGTGAGGATTTCTGAGTTTTACTTCTCTTTTCCAGAAATTCATAAACAGCCTTGGTGAGTAGTTTTTCAAAATTATAATCGACGGCCAAGCTGATAATGCGGGCTTCCTTTTTGGCCTCTTTAAAGAGATAAACCCAAATCTGGTACAAATCGGTCTTAAAATTATAGCCTTCCAAAGACTTGGTAATCTTCGAAACAGTTGATTGGAAGATGGATTCGAGCAATTCTTCTTTTGACTCATAATTTCGGTAAAAAGCTGCACGAGAAACGCCTGCTCTCTCCACCAATTCTGAAATGGTAATCTTTTTCAAGTCCTTTTTATCCAACAACTGAAGCAAGGAAATCTCCAAGGATTCCCGTGTGATGGCATTGCTTTCTTGGTTAGACCGTTTCAAATTTTCTAAGGATTTTTCGGATATCTTTCTTTCTGCCATAACACTTACTTTCTATCTGTATCATCTGAATGTATCTGCTTTCAGAGAATGCAACTTCATGATATAATTGTAAGAAAAGACTAACCACTTGTCAATGAACAATTATTTACATTTTGAGGTAATAAAAATGACATGGAAAATTATTGCAGATTCTGGCTGTGATTATCGTACTTATGAAAGTGCTGCACCAGATACTAGCTTTGTTTCAGTTCCCCTTACCATTCAAGTTGGTGAGAGCATCTATACAGACGACGCGAATCTGGATACAGATAAAATGATGGAAGATATGTATGCAACGACTACTGCTTCCAAATCAGCTTGTCCTAGTCCTGATGACTATATGAGAGCCTTTGAGGGAGCTGACAATATTATCGTTGTTACCATCACTGGTACTTTGTCTGGTAGCCACAATAGTGCTCAAGTCGCTAAAAAACTTTATCAAGAAGATCATCCGACTACCAACATTCACGTGATTGATAGCTTATCAGCTGGTGGTGAAGTGGATTTAATCATTCGCAAACTCCATCAATTAATTGCCCAAGACCTTGACTTTGATCAAGTGGTCGAAGTCATCACCAAATACCAAGAGAAAACCAAACTGATCTTTGTCCTTGCTAAGGTCGATAATTTGGTCAAAAATGGTCGACTCAATAAAATTATCGGAACCGTTGTCGGTCTCTTAAATATCCGTATGGTCGGTCAAGCCAGCGATACCGGGACCCTTGAGCTTCTCCATAAAGCCCGTGGCCAAAAGAAAGCTATTTCCACTACTTTTGAAGAAATGCTCAAAGCTGGCTACAAGGGGGGGCATATCACCATCGCTCACCGTCGCAATGATAAATTCGTAGAACAACTCTCTGCTTTGGTCCATGAAAAATACGCCAATGCGGATATCGAAGTCCTTCCGACCTCTGGTCTATGTAGCTTCTATGCTGAAGAAGGCGGCCTCTTAATCGGCTATGAAATCTAAATCAACATAAATTCAAAAGAGGCTGGGACAAAAGTCCTAGCCTCTCAATTGTCCTTGGATTGTCGAGCAAGACGCAGTGGTTGAGTGGGCTCTACTACGCTGATTTCATCAACTTTTACAGCCCTACTCAACTGTGCGGAGGTGGGACGACGAAATCGAATTCTAACGAATGACCGATTTCTATCCCACTCTCTTTTTTATTCACCAATTTCTTGGTTAAATTTGTAGAAAGTATTCTTATAAATAAGATAAGTCGCAAGAGTTCCAATACCCGCGATGAGAAGATAAATCACACTTGCAATCAAGGTGGTGAAAGCCTCAGCGGATAGATAGAAAGTAAAGCCTATTAGGACGAGCATGACGATAATAAAGACGAAAATCAACAACCCTCTTAAGGCAGCATTTCCTCTATTCCGGTTCATCAGATCCGTTACAGTCGACCAATTGGTCGTTAAGAGCTTGTAGTCTCGTCGAAAAGCGATCACACTCAAACTCAAACTGGTCAAAAACCAAATCAAAAGCATAGCTAGAAGAGAGAGGGGATGAACCCCAAAGTAACTGGACACCCCTACTAAAAGCACAATCGGCAAAGCAGACTGAACAGAAAAGAGAATCCAAAACTTCTTCAAACAATAGTGTTTAAAATCAATCGGAAGGGCACGAAGATAAGCGAAATTTTCCCGCTCCAAGGAAATCCCGATACTGGTCAAGCTTTCTACAGAGTTGAATACTCCGATCATGAAAGCGATAAGAGACAAAGGAAGTAAATATTGGGGCGTGAGGTAGTTTTCAATTTGAAGGGAAGCTCGCGATGCCCCTAAAAACAAGCCAAAGGTGAAAAGATAAGGAAAGATCGCCATCATAAAGATGACCTGCGTCAGCAAGGTACCATCACTCAGAAGCCGTTTATGATAGGAAACGGTAAAGCGATGGAAGGCCTTCTGATCTCCTACCTTCATCTGGCTCACCCGCTCCTTGACCGCATGGCTGGAAGAAACCTCAAGGGCAGCATCATAGAAATGAGGCAAGACCTGACTTTTGACCAGTAAAATGAGGACTGCTAAAACCAGGACCCAAGCCAACATCCCAAGCAGAGCACCTGAATCCAAAGGATTCAAGATAAAGGTATGAAAGACCTCTATCGGAGGGAAAATACTTGGTTGAGTAACCAGATCACCAGCTACCGAATGCTCTGATTGGAGCATATTGATATAGAGATAAGCTCCAATGGAAATAAGACTACTCAAGCCAATGATGACGTTTGACACCAAACTCGTGTGCTTCTTAAAGATAGCCGATTTGGTAATCAAGTGGGATAAGAACAAGGTGCCCAAGAAGAGGATGGAGAGGAGAATCATGGCACAAAGAAGGCCAAGAAAGAGCCCCACTAGGATATTTCCCCCTGCTTGGATAGGCAGGATGATGAAATAACTGATCATTGGAAGCAAGGCCATCAAGAGCACTAAAATGACTGAAATACTCTTTCCTGCAATGACTTCTGCATCCGAAAAAGCATAAGGACGGTAAAATTGCAAATCCTTGCTCTCGTAAAAAACATTGTAAAAACTCATCAAGCCTTGGGAGATCGTCAAGAGCCCAAAGAGTGTAATCATATTGACAAAGGGACCAGGGCTAGAGACGAAATTATTGGCACTCGAGAGAATCCCAAAAAGGAAAAGATAAAGAAGACCAATAAAAATATAGGTCCGAATGGACTGGGCAGAAACATTCACCTTTCTAGTCGGATTCTTTTCCTGCTTCTTACGAAATTTCGCTAATTGTGCAGGTTGAGTAGCATAGATGATGTTGACATCCACTAGGCGACGAACCATCTTAAGACGCATCTGGACTCACCTCTTCTCTTCGACCAGCAAGTCCAAGATAGATGGACTCTAGACTTTGTTCTGGGTGTTGTCCCTTCAGTTCCTCGATGGTTCCATAAAAGATGAGGTTTCCCTTCTTCAGGATGGCAATCTTATCACAGAGTTGCTCTGCCACTTCGAGGACATGGGTTGAAAAGATAACGGTATTCCCCTTATCTGCATGTTCCCGCATCATCTGCTTCAGGTCATAGGAGGCTTGTGGATCCAAACCAGTCATTGGCTCATCTAGAACCCAGATGGCTGGATCAGATAGGAGAGCTCCGATAACAAAGACCTTCTGGCGCATCCCATGAGAGAAAGACTCGATGACCTCATAGCGATGACTAGTAAAGTCAAAAAGATTGAGCAACTGCTCCAAGCGCTGATCACATTCCTCTTGGCTCATATCATAGGAAGTAGCAACCAACTCCCAAAATTCATTGGCTGTCAAACGTAGAAAAAGATCTGGCGAATCGGCTACATAACCAATTTTCTTTTTGATTTCTAATCGATTGCTGTAGAGATCCTTCCCATCGACTAGAATGCTACCTGTCGTCGGTGTAATGACACTGACCAGGCTCTTAATGGTCGTTGATTTTCCAGCACCATTATGGCCAATCAAGCCGACAATTTGCCCATCTTCAATGGTCAGATTCAAGTGGTTCAAGGCCAGATGCCCATCGTAATCTTTTGTGACTCCTTGAAATTCAATCATAGCTTCTCCTATTCCACTTCCCTGATGAAGGAAAACGGTGTACTTATTTTACCCTATATTTTATGCCTCTTTTCCTCTTTTGTCAATGGAAAACTCAAGTATTAGAGCAATTCATCCAAGTGGTAGAGAAGGCCAAAGAGATAACTAGGAATGGTATCTAGGAGATCCTCCCTAAAGACCCGCTCCCCTCTTTGGTGAAGTTCCTTGCCCCAAGGCCCTAAATTGACCGCAGGCACTTGGATCTGTGCAATGTTTTCGAGATCCAACTCGTAAACTTGAGAAGGACTAGCTAAACTATCCAATACGACTTGATAGCTTGCTAAATCTCTCTCCAAGGCACAATAACTGGTGTCGCAAATGCCCATGAAGTACTCTTCCACCTTCAGTGACAAGCCCCTGCTTTCCAAATAGTGGCGATAATCATCTACTAGACTACCAATTTTTAGACTGATATTCGGTAAAGACCGACAATTCATAGAAGGGTAATAAGGTGGAGCAAAGCCTATAACCACCAGAGGTTTTTTCTCACTCAAAAACTCTAAGAAACTTTGAATCTGCTGGATGGCAATGATTTGATAGCTGACTCCTGATAAGAAAGCTTGATAGGCTCTTTGCTCACACTGGTCTTGGAAGCTTGAAAATCCTTCCTTCTTTTGGCAACGATCCAGCAATTCTTGATAGCTGATCACCCTTGGCTGAGAGATCACATGGTCTTGCCCTGCTTGGTCCTGAAGGGACAGGTATTTGACATAAAATTCATCGACTGCTTCCTGGCTCAACTCTTTGATGCGTTGCAACAATTCTTGAGGGGTCTTTTTCAGATGCAGAACGCTGAAATAGCCGGCAGCATGAAGGACAGTCGACACATCATATTGATCCTTCAAATCCCTCAGATATGACCAAGAAGGAAGGGGAGACCGCTCACCCAGAGCATGATCAGATAAGTCTGGGTGAAGGTCCAATTTTGATGCGACTGCTATTAGGAGAGAGAGGGCGTTGATTCCTTTGAGGGGCTCTTTCATATGAGACAAAACTCCTTGGGCGACAACGACTGGCATCAGCTTGCCAACCGTTCCGATATGAAGAACTTTCTCCTTGTCACTCCCTGCTTCAAAGGGCTCTGAATCCACTGCTAACACATAGTCCAAGTCAAACTCATCTTTTAACTGACAGAGTAGACCCAAGGCTCCTCTCATCCCACGTGAATAAGACTCCTCATCTCCCACAGATAGATAAAGCAAATTAACCTGACCTCCAGCTAGATCTGAGGCATAGGCTTCTAGGACTCCTAGCTGGAGCGCTAAGGCCGCCTTCATGTCACAAGAACCTCGTCCGAATTGCCATTGGCGAGAATTTAGATCCTCCTGCATTTCTGATCGAAAATCGAGGTCCTTTAAGGCTTGAACCAGTGCCTCAGAATCCAAAGCTATAGGTGCTAGGGGACCGTAATCTTCTAGATCTACCGTATCGTGGTGGTGAAAAAGAATCACTGTCTTTTTCTTTCCCTTATCGACCAAAGCCCAGTTGACACTCCGATGGAGATGATCATTGGGAAGAGGGTAGCGACCAAAGTGATGGAGGTGAGTCTGAAAATATGGAATAGCACCAATTCGCTGGTCTAAATAATCCTCAATGGCGCGCTCACTTTCGGTATTGGTAAAGCTGGGAATTGCCATAGCTTCTTGAAATATAGTGGCAATTTGTTCTTGGAACTTTTCTATGGATCTCAATGGAGACCTCCTTTTAATGATAATAGCTATCTCTCCTAGAAAGAGTCTATATTACCTCTATTCTAGGACCTTCAACCTGCTTT
Organism: Streptococcus australis; assembly: GCF_003943615.1. GTDB lineage: Bacteria > Bacillota > Bacilli > Lactobacillales > Streptococcaceae > Streptococcus > Streptococcus australis_C. The sequence goes on from NZ_RJPZ01000005.1 coordinate 146,216, forward strand.
CAAACAGGATCACAACTAAACTTACAGCAGGGAAAAATCTCTGGACTTTCCTTCCTGTAAATCAATTGATGGAGACACTTTTTCGACCTGCAGGGTCTTCTAAGACAGATTAAGTGAACTTGAAGCAAAATGAAAAATAGTTCCTCATTATGTTTCCAAATTCCCTTCTTTTTCTCATGTGAGATCTATCTTTGTGCCTATTTATCCTCCATGACATAAAGACAGCGCTTTCGAGAGCATAAACCTTTGCTCTATCCTTTCATTTTTGGTAAAATAAGGCATTAATTCACGAAAGATGAGAACAAATGGAAAATCAAACCTTAATGCAATATTTTGAATGGTACTTACCTTCCGATGGTCAACACTGGTCCCGCTTAGCTGCAGATGCTCCTCACCTAGCAGACTTGGGTATTTGTAAAATTTGGATGCCTCCTGCTTTTAAAGCCACTTCTGCCAATGATGTCGGCTACGGCGTCTATGACCTTTTTGACCTTGGAGAATTCGACCAAAAAGGAACTGTTCGGACCAAATATGGTTTCAAAGAGGACTATCTGCAAGCCATCCAAGCCTTAAAAGAAGCTGGAATCCAGCCCATGGCCGATGTCGTTCTCAACCATAAAGCAGCTGCCGATGGTTTAGAAACATTTGAAGTAGTCGAAGTGGACCCTAACGATCGGACCATCGTCTTGACAGAGCCTTTTACGATCAAAGGTTGGACAAAATTTACCTTTGATGGTCGTAATGGAGCCTACAATGACTTCCACTGGCATTGGTACCACTTTACCGGTACCGACTACGATGCTTCCCGGAAAAAAAGTGGGATTTACCAGATCCAAGGGGACAACAAAGGTTGGGCACATGATGATCTCGTTGACAATGAAAATGGAAACTACGATTACCTCATGTATGCCGATATCGACTTTAAACACCCAGAAGTCATCGAAAACCTCAACCAATGGGCTTCATGGTTTATCGAAACCACTGTAGTGCAAGGTTTCCGTCTAGATGCGGTCAAACACATCGACTCCTTCTTCATGAAGAACTTCATCCAACAAATCACCGACAAGTATGGAGAAGATTTCTATGTATTTGGTGAGTTTTGGAATGGGGACGAGCAAAGCAACAATGACTACCTAGCCAGCATTGACTACCAATTTGACTTAGTGGATGTAGCTCTCCACCATAACCTCTTTAGAGCGAGCCAAGAAGGGGAAAACTTTGATTTAACAACTATTTTCAATGGTACTCTCGCAAGCAATCATCCAGAAAGTGCGGTAACCTTTGTCGATAATCACGATACCCAAAGAGGACAAGCCTTAGAGTCCACAGTCGGTGAATGGTTCAAGCCTGCTGCTTACGCCCTCATTCTCCTTCGCGAGGCTGGTCTCCCATGTGTCTTTTATGGAGACTATTACGGGATTTCAGGTGAGTTTGCCCAGCAAGATTTCCAAGCGGAGCTTGATCAACTCCTTCGTATCCGCAAAGACTTAGCCTACGGTGAACAAAGAGACTACTTTGACGATCCTAACTGTATTGGTTGGACCCGCTCTGGAACTGAAGAGTCTGCTCCTATCGCCTGCGTCATTTCAAATGCTGCCGCATCCGCTAAACGGATGGAAATTGGCCAAGCCTATGCAGGACGGACCTACTACGACGCTTTAGGAAATGAACAAGATACCATTCAAATTGAAGAAGACGGTTGGGCTGATTTTCCAGTTTCAGACCGCTCTGTCAGCGTATGGGTTCTGGCAGACTAACTAGAAAATGAAATCGACTGAAGAGGCTGGGACAAAAGTTCTAGCCTTTCAATTTTTTTGGATTGTCGAGCAAGACGCAGTGGTTGAGTGGGCTCTACTATGCTGATTTCATCAGCTATTACAGCCCTACTCAACTGTGCAGAGCTGGGACGACGAAATCGAATTCTAACGAGTGACCGATTTCTGTCCCACTCTCTTTCTTCTATTTTATAGCAAACTACAGGTTCATTCTAACACCTTAGGAAAGCGCTGTCAATTCTTTATCTGATTCTGTTAACAACTTCATGAAAGAAAAAACTCGCTCACTTCCTCGGTTGGAAATGAACGAGTTTAATCATCTAAGAAGCAAGGGCTTCTTTTCTGTTAGCTTAATTCTGCAACAATCGCTTTGAGTTGTTCTTTGGTATGAACACCAGCGACTTGTTTCACCACTTGGCCATCTTTCTTGAATAAGAGAGTTGGGATGGACATGATGCCGAAGTTGCGAGCAGTGTTTGGATTTTCATCCACATCCATCTTAAAGATTTTCAAGTCATCTTCATGGATTTCTTCTGCCAACTGTTCTAGGATTGGTGCCTGCATTCGGCAAGGACCACACCAAGTTGCCCAGAAGTCGACCAAGACCAAACCTTGGCTAGTTTCTTGTTCAAATGTTGCATCTGTTAGTACGTGTACCATAGTTCCTCCTTTGATCAGTGATTTCCACTAATCTCTTATTGATAGTTCTATTCTACACCAAAATTCAAGTTTTTAGAAATATTTGCTACGTTCTCAGCCTTGGACATCTTCTTTCTTTTTCTTCCAGAAAAGAAGGCTAGACAAGAGGAGGGTACCTAACCCATAGAATCCTATCCATTCCTCTTCCGTGCCTGTTTGAGGAAGCTGACCTGCTTTTTCTTGTGCTGGAGTTGCTTCTTTAACCGTCTCAGAGACAAATGTTTGTCCATAAGCAACAGATAGAGATTCTGGTTTTGCAGTTTCTTTCTCAGCCGTTTTGACGAGAGGACGAAGATTTGGACTAGCAGGAATCTCTGATTTATCATATCTTTCAGGCTCTGGAAGGACTGGCAGATGGTATTCTTCGATGTAATGAACTGCTGGTTCTACTAATTTTGCCCCTTGGATCTCAGGAAGATTGGCATAATCTGTATCACTGGCATGAGGAAGATAAGAAGCCACTTGTGAACGAGTACCTTCTACGATTGGAATTGTCGCACGGATCGAATCCGTCTTGAAGGTCACTTCGTAAGGATTCTCAACAGTTAGGTCTGATGGATCATAAGTATTGAAGACTAGGGCTAGCTTGTGGCCCTTTTTAACCGTATAAAGGTTTGGTTGGAGATGGACCGTATAGTCGTGGAATTCTCCAACTTTTGGCTCGATGCTATTTCTTGAGCTAGCTGAATCATAGCCAGACTCAGGATTGGCTAGGTTGATCCAACCTTTAGCAATGACCTTGTATTTTGTCTTTATGGTCTCAAACTCTGCTACAGAGAGATTAGAGAGGGTACTACCCATCCAGAAGCCATCTGCTTTTTTATCCGCCTTAACCCCACCGTTGCCGACCACATCAAATTCTTCATCCGATACGTCGACTAAAAGAGCATTGATTTGGAAGTTCTTTCCTTTCCCCTTAGCAAGGGCTGCCTTGAAGTGTACAGGGATATGTCCTTTGATAGTAGTGTCTTCTGTCACTTCTGATACAAAGGTCATGTTGGCTTTTGAAGAGCCTTGGCTCACAGTTTCATCGCGCTTGGCAACTTCTACACCAGCTCCTGCATAATCGCTCGAAATCGTTTCTTCCAAGCGTTTCGACTGAGCATTGAGGAAGAGACGCTGCGAGGTCTTCCAATTATCATACGTAGTCCACTTGCTTGGATCATAGTTGTTTTGCGCCAAGACAGCTGGTAGATTTTCGACCTGATTCTCCACTCCATAGAGGTAATGGGTCAACCAGGTATTGAGCAGGTCATAGAAATCTTGGCCATTAGCCTGAATACCATAACCACGGGACATAGCTGCTGGATAGACGTGGTCTCCTTGATGGAGATAGAGTTTGACATTTTGTCCTGCCTTCTTAAGGGCATCGTACATGAGTTCAAAATGCTTGGTCTTGACATTGTCATCATTTAAGCCATGAACCAGGAGGGCACTGGTCTTGAATTTTTCAGGATTGAGGGTATAATCCCGTTCCTTCCAGACATCGCTATAATTGCGTTCATGCGCATTTTGATCCTTGTTGAGCTGGTTGATGTAGTTGGCATAATTTTGCCAAATGCCGGCCCAGTCAGCTTCATCCAGGATCCGAGTCCCTACGTAGAGGGACAACCAAGAAAGATCACTGTATGGTGGGTTGCCATAGGCTGTTCCTTGACTGTTAAAATAGTCATACCAAGAAGCGATCCCAGCAGCTGGTACGATGGTCTTCAAACCTTCGACTCCTGTACTTGCGACACCAAAGGTTGTGGTTCCAGCCCAGGATAGCCCGGTCATGGCGACATTTCCTGTAGCCCAGTCTGCCTTGATTTCGACATTGCTAGTCTTATCTGTGTAGGCCTTGCGCTTGCCATTGACCCACTCGATAATATTCTTGAAGGCATTGATTTCGAGATCAGACCCTGTCGTATTGAATCCTTCTGATCCCTTAGTTCCTAGACCAGCACTAGAGATAAAGGCATAGCCTCTGACCAAGAAATAGTCATACCAGTTCAAGTTTTCGTAGTCATAGATGTACTCGTAGGGACTGTAGTAATACCAATCCGAAGCCTTGGCTTTCTTGGCTGCTTCGACTGTCGAAGAGCTTCCGACTGCCTGGCGTTTAGCTGGTTGCTCCCGCAATTTCTTCATATCGTAAGAGCCATCTGTCGGCAAGCCCAAGCTTTCAAGGGTCACATTGTTCTCATCCAAGGTTCCTGCTACATATGGACGCGCTTCGAGAATGGTCGCCGCCTTAAAGTCTCCCCTGGCCACAGCCTTAGGTAACTGGACAATGGCCTTGACTAAGTCAGGCTTGCCATCCCCATCTGTATCATAATCGGTCTCTACATAGACCGGGAAGCGAACAATTTCGCTATCCTCATAGTGATAGTCTTCATCTGCTTTTTCCCCTGTAGTATAAGGGAAGATGGGTTGAGCCCGCCCATTCAAAAAGAGAGGAGCTTTCTTTTCAGAGCGATAGGCATCATAGAGCTTTTTAGCAATACTGTACATATTGGTTAGCTCTTCTTGACTGACCTTACGATTCAAGTCTTCTTGAGTGCTAATCATTCCTAAACTCTTCGCAAAGCGTTCCCGATCCACAGCTGATTGACCAGCCTGCTTGGGATCCTTCGCAGCCCACTGAAGCAATTCATCAACAGCATCTTGAACGGTTAATTCCTTGTTCTTGAGATCACTATTTACCAAGCTGCCTGTATAAGAAGTTAAGGCTTGTCCTGTTGCTGGAGAAGCTGCTCTTGTTGAAGCTGCAGGGCTAGCTTGTTCGCTTGTTCCTTGAGGCGCCTGTGGGATATTTGTTTTCTCAACAGTCGTAAGATCCTTGTCTTGACCAACTTGCTTGTCGACCTTCTCCGTCTCTGTCGGATCTATTGGACTCGCTATTGTTGGTTCAGAAGTCACGTCTTCCTTCTTTTGATCCACACTTGGGACTGATGCAGTCTGATCCGCTTGAGATTGGGAAGCTGCTCCTTCAGAAGCTACAGGCTCCGGAACCACCTGAGTCACCACTTCTTTCGTTGGAGAAAGCTCTGGTAGGTTCTCATCTGCTGCCACCACTTGATTTAAGATAAAGGGAGCTAGCAGGAGGCTTGAAGCCACCATGGACACCACTGTTTTCTTTTTCATAAAAGAGACCTCACTATTTTGTAATCAATACAACTATTATACTATGTAAGCGCTTTTATAGCAAATTCTGAACAAGAAAAAAATCGAGGCAAATTTGCCTCGATCAAAAGATATTTATTTCACGTGATCTTTTAATTCTTCTTGAGCTTTTTGGTTAGACTCTACTTGGTCTTTCTTCCATTTTTCAAGAGCTTTGTTGTAGTCTTCGGTTGTTACAGCCTTGTCTTGAAGTTCCATACCTTTGTAGACAACGTTGTCTTTCCCTTTACCACCAGTCCAGCCAAATGGTGCTGAGAATGGTACAACACGAGTCAAGAATGGACGACCTGTCTTAGAAGTTGTTGGGATGACCAAAGCACTATCTGTCAACCAAGCTTGAGCTGCAGCATATTTCTCATAACGTTTATTGAGGTCTTGTGTTTCAGCTCCTGCTTCTGTTACCATCTTCTCAAAGTCGTACAAACCAACTTTCTTAGCTGCCTCATTGTTTTCACTTGGGTCAAATCCAAGGAAGGTACGAGTATTTTCACCAGAAGATGCTTTCAAGATATCAAGGTAAGTTGATGGGTCTTGATAGTCAGGGCTCCATCCAACGTTATCTGAGATATCCCAGTCTTCGTCTTCTGCTTTAGCAGCAAAGAGGGTTACGTTCAAGAGATCTTCTTTGGATACCATATGGATATCGACAACGACGTTTTCTTTTCCAAGTGAGCTTTCAACTGATTGTTTGAAAGATTGAGCACGTTGAACCTTAGATGGAGTCGTTTGGTCTACTGGCATATCCAAGTGGATTGGGAATTTCACACCATCTGCTTCAAGTGCAGATTTCGCTTTCGCAAACTCTTCTTTGGCTTGTTTTGCGTTGTAAAGACCATTTTGACCATCGTCAAGATTTGCATCTTTCCACTCGTCTCCATAAGTCACCAACTCAGATTTAACCATCTCACCGAAGGTCTTGCCATCTGCTTGAACGAATGTAGGTGGGATGTACAAGTTACGGATCAGTTTGCTTGCTCCATCTTTACCATTTGCTTGGGCAGCATAGGCTTCACGGTCAAAGGCAAAGCTGATCGCTTGACGGAAGTCTTTGTTCAAAAGAGCTTTCTTAGTAGATGATTTTTCTTCATCAGTTGTTTTTGAAGTGTACTTGTATGACTGACGATCGATATTGACACCGATAACGAAGGTGCTGGCATCTTGTGGAGTGTAGATGATTTCATCTTTAAACTTCTTAGCTTGGTCTGTGAATCCAGGTCCTGTTGGGAACAATTTAGCAAGGCTAAGAGCATTGTCCTCAAATGAGTTCGCCAATTTACTTTGGTCTTGACCATCATAGTATTCGAGCTTAACATCTGTGATGTGAACATTGTCCTTATCCCAGTAGTTTTCATTCTTGCTCATCTCGATAGATGATTTAGAAGTGAAGCTCTTCAAGATGTATGGACCATTGTAAAGAAGAGAGCTAGTATCACTTGCTTGGGCAAATTTATCTCCTTTAGATTCTACGAACTTCTCGTTGATTGGGAAAGTGATCCCAAGAGTCAACTTAGAATTCCAGAAAGGCTCTGCCTGGTTCAAAGTGATTTGAAGTGTATGGTCATCAACCGCTTTAATACCTACATTTTTGAAGTCTGAAGTCTTACCTTCAACATAATCATTCAAGCCCTTGATGGAGTTTTGAATGATGTAGAGCATTTCAGACTTGTGGTCAGCAGCATATTTGATCCCTGCAACGAAGTCATGAGCTGTCACGTCCGCATACTCTTCCCCTTCTGAATCATACCATTTGGCATCTTCACGAAGTTTGTAAGTATAAGTCAAGCCATCTTTTGAAACTGTCCAGTCTTTAGCAAGTGAAGGAATCAAATTCCCATACTTGTCGTTTTCAAACAATCCATCAATCAAGTTTCCTGTGATTTCGTGGGTTGCAGCTTTACCAGATGTGATGTAGTTCAAGTTTTCAGGTTCTGTCTCATAGACATAAGAGAACTTTTGACCTGCTTCACTTGATTTTGAACTAGAGCTAGATGATTTAGAACCACCAGAACATGCTGCAAGAATACCTGCTGAAAGAAGAGCTACTCCTGCAAGAGCAATGACATTTCTTTTTTTCATTGTTTACTCCTAATAAATTTTTAAGGTTGTCCTAAGATTATACCACAAAGATTTTCAGAAGAGAAGTAATTTTCTGAAAATTTATTAAATTTTGTAATTTTTCTTATCCTTAGCATTTATTAAAGTGGGAACCATAGTCTACAAAGTCCTTGACATCGCTGGTTTTGCCCTCATGAAGGTCTCGAACAATTTTCGATCCGACGATGACACCATCAGATACCTGATTAAAACGTTGAATATCTTCCTTAGTGGAGACTCCAAAACCTGTCAGTACTGGAATAGTGGCCAAGTCTCTCAAGGTCGCCAAGTGCTGATCCAAGTCATCCCGGTAGTTCCCCATTTTTCCAGTCACCCCATTGATGGCTACCGCATAGATAAAGCCTTCTGCTTCTTGGATCAAAGTCTTCTGGCGTTTGATACCTGTGGTCAAGCTGACCAAGGGAACGAGGGCAATGTCACTCTCTTTCAAGTAAGGGGCAATCATATCCGCATGCTCATTTGGCAGGTCCGGAATGATCAAACCTTTGACTGAGGTAGAAGCTAACTCTTTTATAAAGGCTTCTATCCCATATTGGTAGACCGGGTTGATATAGGTCATGATGACGAGAGGAATCTTGGTCTCTTGCTCTTGGAGTTTTTTCACAATAGCTGTTAAGGTCACGCCCTTCGCTAAACTGCGTTGCCCAGCCATTTCGATGACTGGCCCATCCGCTACAGGATCAGACCAAGGAATACCCACTTCAATAGCCGATGCTCCACTTTCTTCCAAGAGCTGGATGGTATCAAATAGGCCATCCAATCCCTGCTCGTGATCCCCCGCCATAATGTAAGGCACGAAGATCCCACGCTTACCATCTTTGATGGCTTGTAAATGCTCTGTTAGTGTTTTTGTCATTTCTACTTCCCTTCTGCTTCAAACCGTTCTTTGACCTGCATGACATCCTTGTCTCCACGACCAGATAGGCAGACGATGATCGTTTGGTCTGGAGTCATTTCTGCTGCGACTTTTTGCGCTAGAGCGATAGCATGACTGGACTCCAAGGCTGGAATAATCCCTTCCAAACGAGAAAGCAACTGAAATCCTTCTAGGGCTTCTTCATCCGTGATCGCATCATAGGTTGCCCGGCCAATTTCATTGAAATAGCAATGCTCTGGACCCACACCAGGATAATCCAAACCAGCAGAGATGGAGAAAGCTTCCATGATTTGTCCATGGGCATCTTGAAGCACTTCCATCAAGGCTCCGTGAAGAATTCCTGGACGACCTTTGGCAAAGGTAGCTGCATGTTTGTCCGTATTCAAACCAAGGCCAGACGCCTCTGCTCCGTACATAGCTACAGACTCATCTTCTACGAAGGGATAGAACATGCCAATGGCATTGGAACCCCCACCGATACAAGCTAGGACCGCGTCAGGAAGTTTTCCACCTGAGACCTCTGCAAACTGACGTTTCGCTTCCTTACCAATAACAGATTGAAAATCTCGAACAATCTCTGGGAAGGGAGCTGGTCCGAGGGCAGATCCCATGATGTAGTGGGTATCATCAATACCAGCTACCCATGCACGAAGGGCCGCATTGACCGCATCTTTCAGCACGCGCGACCCGTCTGTTACACTATGAACTTTTGCTCCCAAGAGCTCCATCCGAAAGACGTTGAGGGCTTGGCGTTTAACATCTTCTTCTCCCATGTAGATGGTACACTCCATCTCGAAGAGAGCCGCAGCCGTCGCAGTCGCTACCCCGTGTTGACCAGCCCCTGTCTCTGCGATGATCTTCTTCTTGCCCATCCGTTTAGCCAGCAAGACCTGCCCAAGGGCATTGTTAATCTTGTGAGCCCCTGTGTGGTTGAGGTCTTCCCGTTTCAGGTAGATTTGTGCTCCACCGATGTGCTTAGAAAGACTTTTGGCATGGTAAAGTGGAGTCTCCCGTCCCACATAATTCTTGAGCAAGTCATCCAATTCCGCTTGAAAGCTTGGATCTGCTTTGGCTTCCCTATAAGCCTTATCGAGTTCAATCACGGCTGTCATCAGGGTTTCTGGAACAAACTGTCCTCCAAATTTTCCATAAAATCCTTTTTCATCCGGTAGTTGATAGTTCATGCTTTCGCTCCTTCTATAAATGCTTTTATCTTTTCTATATCTTTGCGACCGTCCGTTTCGACTCCTGAAGAGACATCTAGCGCATATGGCTGAAAGGTCTCTCTAGCTTGGTGGACATTGTCCACTGTTAAGCCACCTGCTATAAAGAAGTCCTGCTGGATCTTCTGATCTTTCAGCAAGTCCCAATCAAAGGTTTGACCACTCCCAGCTACTGGAGCATCAAAGAGCAGATAATCTGCCTGGCTGCTTACTTGGGCTTCCTGATCACTGAGCTGGATCGCTCGAATGACGGGAACTGAAATCAATGGAATCAGAACTTCATCAAAAGTTCCATGAATCTGAACCATGTCTAAGGGAACCTGACCAATCGCTTGTTCCAAGTCTTCTAGACTCGGTGAGACAAAGACTCCAACAATTTTGGTCTTGCCAGTCACCCGTTTTGCCAATTCCTGGGCTTGCTCTAGACTGACTTGCCGCTTGCTCTCAGCGAATACAAAGCCGATATAGTCTGCGCCTGCTAGGACAGCTGTCTCCACTGCTTCCACTGTAGACAGGCCACATATTTTAACCTTTGTCAATTTGTAACTCCTTGACCTTTTCTGCTACATCCCCTACTGTCATGAGAGCAGTTCCTACCAAGATCCCATTAAAGTAGGGAGCGACAAGGCCTGCATCTGCCCCATTAAAAATAGCGGACTCAGATATATAAACGGGCTGGTCTTTGAAATGCGTAGACAATTCAAGACTGGTATTCAGATCCGTTTCAAAGGTGACGAGATTCCGGTTGTTAACCCCGATGATGTCAGCTCCGATCCGATGGGCTATTTCGAGTTCAGGTAAGTTATGGGTTTCTACAAGAACCTCCAGACCAAGTCCCGTCGCAAAGTCATAGAGTTCTTTGAGCCGGGCTTCTGGCAGGGCTGCGACAATCAAAAGAATGACCGTAGCTCCCGCATTGCGAGAGCGGACGATCTGTTTCTCATCAATGATAAAATCTTTGGCCAAAGTTGGAATCGTCACCTGGGAAGAAATCTCACGAAGATAGTCTAGATCCCCCTTAAAGAAGACTTGGTCCGTCAAGACCGAGATCATGGCTGCCCCATTTTCTTCATAGGTCTTAGCTTGGGCGACAATATCCACATCCAGATTGATATCCCCCATACTAGGACTGGCTTTCTTCACCTCGGCGATGATTTGTAAGTGCTCTTGATGGCTCTTGAGAAAATCATAGAGACGGTAGGTCTGACGGAGAGGTTGGAGGTCTTCCATGACCATTTGAGCCACTTCTTTTTCTTTTTGTTCTAAGATTGTAGGTAGAAAGGCTTTACTCATACTTGAACCTCTTGTAAGTGTTGCAATTTAGCAAGGGCAGAACCATCCGCTATCAATTGGCGCGCCAACTCTACACCTTCTTTGATCGTTGCGACTTTCCCATTAGTAAAGAAGCCCAGACCAGCGTTGAGAACCGTCGTTTCCAGATAAGGGCTGGCTTCATTCTTCAAGACACTGAGGAGAATCGCAGCATTTTCCTTGGCATCACCACCTGTAATTTCGGATAGCTCCACCTTTTCCATCCCCATATCTTCATAGGTAAAGGTATGCTGGCTGATGTTCCCATCTTCTAGCAGGGTGTAGGTATTGGTCCCATAGAGAGCCGCTTCGTCCATATTGTCAGGACCTGTGATGACCACTGCACGTTTGCGTCCCAACTGTTGGATAGCACGGGCGACAATTTCTTGCAATTCGGCACGATAGAGACCCATGAGTTGCGTTTCTAGGTCCAGCGGATTCGCCAGAGGGCCGACCAGGTTCATGATCGTTGGAATCCCCATAGCTTGACGAGCTGGGCCAATGAAGCGCATAGCTGGATGCATGGTCTGAGCAAAGATAAAGGCCAAACCAACCTCGTCCAAAGCTTTAGAGAGGGTTTCTGGCGAAGCAGCTACGTTGATGCCAAGCGCTTCTAGGACATCCGCAGATCCTGACTTAGAAGAAACAGAGCGATTGCCGGCCTTGGCCATGCGGATCCCTCCAGCAGCCAGAACAAAGCAAACCGTCGTCGAAATGTTAAAGCTATAGGATTGATCGCCACCAGTCCCACAGTTACACATGGCATCTGAAAAGGTCTCGGGTAAAACCGTCGCATGGGCCTTTAAGGCGCGTACAATCCCCGTAATTTCGTCCGCTGTTTCTCCCTTGGTTTTGAGTCCCATCAAAAAGGCAGCGATTTGACTTTCTGATAGTTGGTTCTGCAAGATTTGATCAAAGACTTCTTGGACTTGCTCTTGGGTCAAGTCTTGGCGATTAGAGATTTGTAAGAATAGTTCTTTCATAAGGAGTTCCTCTTGTCTTTTCTACAGGTTTATTCGGTATTCTATCTGCTTAGTACTACAGGTTTATTCGGTATTCTATCTGCTTAGTACTACCGGTCTAGTCTAGGACTAGCTTCACAAAATTTTCAATCATTTTTAGGCCATCTGGACTACCGATACTCTCAGGATGGTATTGAAGCCCGTAGATAGGCAGACTCTTGTGTTGAATGGCCATGATTTCTTGGTCGTCCGTAGTAATGGCCGTGACCTCAAATTCTTCTGGCATTTGATCAACGACGATCGAATGGTAACGCATGATGGGGACTTCATTGTCAATATCCTCAAAAATTGGTGAAGGTGTTTCAAAGATGATCTGACTTTGTTTCCCATGCATGACATTCTTAGCCAAGCGCAACTTGCCGCCAAATGTTTCTGCCAGAGCCTGATGACCAAGACAAATCCCTAACATGGGCTTTTTACCAGCGAAGTCCTTGATCATGGCTTCCATTTTCCCAGCATCTGCCGGCCAGCCTGGACCTGGTGAAAAGACAAGGGCATCTGCCAACTCCGCCTGCTCATACAAGCGTTCATCATCATTTCGCAAGACCTCAACCTCTGTAAATGTTCCCAGATATTGGGCCAAATTATAGGTGAAGGAATCATAATTATCCACTAATAAAATCATTGAACATCTCCTATTCTTGTCATTGATTTTGCCTTGTTAATCGTTTCGTAAAATTCATTCTCCGGAACACTGTCGTAGACAATCCCTGCTCCAGCTTGGACATAGGCCTTTTGATTTTTGAGGATCATGGTCCGGATGGCAATGGCAAAGTCCATATCCCCTGTAGCGGAGAGGTAGCCGATCGCACCCGCATAGACCCCACGTTTTTCCTCTTCCAACTCATAGATCCGACGCATGGCCCGGATCTTAGGAGCCCCAGAGACTGTTCCAGCTGGTAGTGTAGCTTTCAAAGCATCTAGAGCTGTTAAGTGAGGCAGGAGTTGTCCCTTGACCACACTGGTCAGATGCATAACATAACGGAAATACTCCACTTCCATATACCTGGTCACCTCGACCGTTCCGTTTTGGGCGATTTTCCCGATATCATTTCGTCCCAGATCCACCAGCATGCGGTGCTCAGCTGTTTCCTTGACATCGTGAAGGAGTTCATGAGCCAAGGCTTGGTCCTCTTCCTCCGTCGTCCCACGAGGACGGGTTCCAGCTATCGGATTGGTGGTCACCTCTCCTTTTTTCACCGATACCAGGCTTTCCGGACTAGCCCCAATGATCTGGTAGTCGCCAAAGTCGTAGAAATAGAGATAGTTGGATGGGTTGGTCACGCGTAAATTTCGGTAATAATCCAAGGGATCTCCTTCGAAGTCTGCTGAGAAGCGTTGACTGAGGACACACTGGAACATATCACCTTCTCGGATCAGCTTCTTGGCCTTGGCCACCATCTCCATAAAGACTTCTTTTTCGATGTAGTTACTGAAGTGCAGGGCCTGCAAGGCCTGAGGGGTGAACTCATTTGGCGCTTGAGTTTGCAGATCAGTCACCACTTTTCCCAGTGATTGGCGGACCGCATCATTGCTCCGACCAGAGTAGATATTGTCCTCCACCACATAGACTTTTTCCTTCTTGTGGTCAAAGATCAAATAGGATTCGTAGATGAAAAAATGCATGTCTGGTGTCCCGATGGTATCCTGAGGAATCCTTCCAATCTCCTCATAGACTCCGATCATATCATAGCCCGCAAAACCGATAGCCCCTCCGGCAAAAGGAAGATCAGATGTCAACCCCTTGACCGTTACCTGATGGAGGTAGTCAAAAGGATCTTGCTCCAGCACCTTGCCATTCTCATATAAGATTCCATCCTGATAGGTCACCTCAAAGACTGGATTGTAGGCCACGATAGAAAAGCGGGCATTCTCCTTCTCACGCGGGATAGACTCAAGGATCACCTTATGGTCTCCTTGGACACGCATGTAGGCTAGGATGGGGGTTAAGGTATCAGCTGGTAAAATTTTTTTCATAGGAATTCCTTTCTTTTCCTAAGGACGAAGCCATGCAAGTCCTGATCCAATCATATCCAATACTCTTCAAAGTTAACAACTAGACCAACTTCAAAAGAATACAAAAAACCTCACAGAGTAAAACTCTGTGAGGGCATTAAATCGGATTTAACACGGTACCACCTCAGTTAATGGTCAAAAAGGGTAGAAAGCGACCATTATCTCTATCTCCTCTAACAAGGAGTTGCACGATAAGGGGTGCCTACCGAGAAGAATATGTGTTATCTTCTCCTACTCTAAACAATCAGCCCAATGTTCACTAACTCCGACTACCTGCTCACAATAGCCGCAGGCTCCCTGAAAATCTTAGACTAGTTACTTTCTGATTTACTACATATTTTACTACATTTTTTAGGCTTGTCAAGAATTTTTTGACAGTTTATCCTAAAAAATCTGCCTAGGCAGCTTGGCCAGGCAGATTCAATCCGAGTTTTAAATTTGAAAATAACCCTTATTTCACCAAGTCACTCTTGAGATAGGCATCGACCATGCGTTCTGTCGCTACCACAGAATCCACATGGGTCCGCTCATAAGAGTGGCTAGACTCGATCCCTGCTCCGAGAAGACCATGCTTGACTTCTGCTCCTGCGCTCATGGCTGCGGAGGCATCAGAACCATAGAAAGGATAGATGTCCAGTTTGTAAGGGATGTTTTGCTCCTTGGCCAAGGCTACCAAGTGCTGGCGGAAACCATAGTGGTAAGGACCCGAAGCATCTTTGACACAGATAGAAACCGTGTATTCGTCTGTCTGCTGGTCATCTCCCATCGCCCCCATGTCCACCGCCAAGTATTCGACAGCTTGAGCCGGGATGCTAGAGTTAGCGCCATGCCCAACTTCTTCAAAGACAGAAAAGGCAAAGTGAGTCGTCACTGGAAGAGTCACGCCTTCTTCCTTATAGAGGCGCAAGAGGTTGAGCAAGATAGCAGCGCTGACCTTGTCATCCAAGTGACGAGACTTGATAAAGCCTGTATCCGTGACAATGGTCCGAGCATCAAAACTGATAAAGTCTCCCACTTCAATCCCCAAGTCACGCGTTTCTTTTTCATTGGTTACTTTTTCATCCAAGCGCACTTCCATATTGTCCTGAGTCCGCTCCACAGTTCCCGCATCCTTATAAACATGGCAAGAGGTTTGGTGGACAAGGATAGTACCCGAGTGGGTCTTACCAGTATTGGCTACATGGACAGTACAGTTTTCCCCTTCGATCATGTTCCAAGGGAAGCCACCGATGCGATCCAGTTTGAGACGGCCATCTGGCTTGACTGCCCGCACGATCGCTCCAAGCGTATCCACATGGGCTGTGATATAGCGGTGTTGTTCGTCATTTTCACCCTTGAGGACAACTGTCACACCTCCCTTAGCTGTACGGATAGGACTGTAGCCTATCTCTGTCAAGGTTTTCACTAAATAGGCTGCCACTTCTTCTGTAAAGCCCGTCGGTGATGCAATGGCTGTGAGTTCTTTTAGATATTCGACTGTTTGATTCATGAACTTCTCCTTCAATAATCTGCTAGTACGATTATAGCACGACTGACTCTAAAAGACTAGCAAAGCAAGACAGCAAAAAAGAGTCCGCAGATGGAAATTGCAATCTGCTGACTCTTTTCTTACTTTTGATCTTGATCCAATCTATAGCTACAGAAACTAAGTTCCGACAGAGAAGATAGAGGATTAGCTAGTCAAACCTCCAACAAACTTATAAGCAGTTACCAAAGCATTTGTCATCGTATCACGGGTTGCTTTGAAGGCCTCAATAAAGGCTGCACGGTGCTCTTCTGGGAAAAGCGTTGTATCATCTCCAAATTGAGTCAGTGTTTCATTCACAGAAGCCAACTCTTCATCCATCTTTTTGATACCAGGTTCCAAGGTCTTGAAGTAAGATTCTTGTTCAGATTTTGGCAACTTTTCTCCCAATTCATTGGCATGCTTCTTATAATTTTCAGCTAGTTTTGCATAAAGTCCCTTGATATCACCGATTGTTTTCGCATTTTCAATTTCTTGATCTGTTACCAAAACAACTTCTGGAGCTGTTGCTTGAGCGCCAGAGCCTGATGAAGACTGGCTGGAAGAGCTACTTGTATCATCCGTCAACTCAAATTTCTTTGAAGAAAATGATTTCTTCTTAGATGAGGAAGTTTTCTTAGAGGAAGAAGATTTCTTTTCCACCTTGCTAGAAGATTTCTCTGAAGAAGCCTCTGGTTTTGCAGTTTGATTTCCCGAACATGCGACCAAGGTCAAGACTGAAAGCAAAGTGATTCCACTTGCGACTAATTTTTTCATGGTTCTCTCCTATAAATAATTTTGCTTTTGTAAATTATATCTAAAATTATTTCGAATGTCAAAACACTATAATATCTATATTTCCCTCTCTTACCTTAGGATGAATTCAGGTCTAAATGGTCATTAGATTTTTCTTAAATTGTCGGACTTTTATCATTTGGGACAAAAGACTTGCAAACTGATAAATATTTAATTATAATCATTCTAAATAAGAAATTAGGAGACAAGTATGACTGAAACAAAACATGGGGTTGATGCCTCTTTTAACGACCGCTTAAATATCTTACGGGCTGGAGTGCTAGGTGCCAATGATGGCATTATCTCAATCGCTGGAGTTGTCATTGGGGTTGCCAGTGCGACCAGTAACCTCTGGATCATCTTTCTATCTGGCCTTTCTGCAATTCTAGCTGGTGCCTTCTCTATGGCAGGTGGTGAATACGTGTCTGTATCGACCCAAAAGGATACAGAAGAAGCTGCTGTGAGTCGAGAACAAGCCCTTTTGGACCACGATCCAAAAGCTGCACGCGACTCCCTCTATGCAGCCTATATTCAAAATGGGGAATGCGAAACAGCTGCTCAAATCATGACCGAGCGGGCCTTTCTCAAACACCCTCTCAAGGCCTTGGTGGAAGAAAAGTATGGCCTGGAGTTTGAAGAGTTTACCAATCCATGGCATGCGGCTATGTCTAGCTTCGTTGCCTTCGTCCTAGGATCTCTTCCTCCCATGCTGTCCATCCTTCTCTTTCCCAAAGAAATCCGAATCCCCACAACGGTGATCATCGTAGCCCTTTCCCTTCTCTTTACTGGCTACACCAGCGCCAAGCTAGGAAAAGCCCCAACCAAGCAAGCCATGATCCGTAACTTGGTCATTGGACTACTTACCATGGGTGTAACCTATCTTTTCGGACAATTGTTTAATATCTAAAAAAGCTGAGACTTCTGTCTCAGCTATTGAAGATAAAATCTTCAAAAAAACTTTCCTTAGGTGAGTACGGAGGTTAGGTGAAATTATCCAGTGGATGATTTCAGCAATCCAGGAAGTTCCATGACTTAGTTTTGGACCTAAGGTTCCAAAACTCCCGAGTGCCTGAAACAATTACGTTTCAGGCACTTTTCTCACAGCGGAAAGTTTTTGTTCTTCTTAAATGACTAAAAATAAAAGTCATTATTTTAATGAATCATCTAGATAGTCTATGCAAAAAGTAGTTTGCCCACATTCTAAGAGGCTGGGACAAAAGTCCTAGCCTCTCAATTGTCTTTGGATTGTCGAGCAAGACGCAGTGGTTGAGTGGGCTCTACTACGCTGATTTCAGCAGCTTTTACAGCCCTATTCAACTGTGCGGAGGTGGGACGACGAAATCGAATTCTAACGAATGTCCGATTTCTGTCCCACTCTCTTTTCTTATGCTTCCAATAAAGCTTGGGCTTGTTTTTCTAAGCCTGCGATTGCTTCGTCTGTCAAGACCAATTCGCCTGTTGCCCAGGCTTCTGGGTTAACGGTTGTTCCTGTGAAGTCTCCCACTACTTGGGTACGAACGAATGGTAAGAGGGATTGGTAGGCTGCAAACATTGGCTCGTGTCCAGCATTAGCAACTGAAGAGACTGTTACGATCTTGTCTTGAAGGGCAGATGGGCCACGAGTTTCTGAAAGATCAAGGGAACGGCTGAGCCAGTCGATCAAGTTTTTCACCACACCTGGAATGGCAAAGTTATAGACTGGTGAGAAGATCCAGATGGCGTCTGCAGCAAGGACTGTATCACGCGCCGCTTGCACTGCTGGCAAGGTTGGCATTTCCAAATCCTGGTTCATCATCGGGATATCCTTGTAGTCCAAGTAAGTCACTGTTGCTTTTCCTTCAAGAAGGCTTTCTGCTTTCTTAGCCATTTGGAGGTTGAAAGATCCTTGACGAAGAGATCCGACGATAAATAAAATGTTTTTCATAGATGTTTCTTCTTTCTGTTGTAAGATTATTTATTACAAGTACTATTCTACACGACCCAGATGTAGAGTCAAGAATTACATCTTGAATATTACTAATTCTTACTATTTTTTTATTTTTTCTCTCAAAAAGACAAATTTATCAAGGTTTCTAACCCTTTCTAACCCGGGTTACAATCCCATCTGGGTCTGTAAACTCGAGTTCGCTTGAGGTCAACCAGTTGACAGCTGCCTCCTGCTCTTTTGCTCGCTCTGCGATGGCAACCAAGTCTTCTTTCTTTTCTACTTGGATGACGTAATAGGCGAGTCCAGGAAGGTGAGCTTCTCGTTTGGCCAAGTGCTTGCCAGCCCACTCATTGACTGCAAAGTGATGGTGGTAGTCTCCAGAGGCAATCCAGCTGGCAGATGGAAGAGTGAACTTATCAGCTAATTCCAGCACCTTTTGGTAAAAGATGGACGCTGCCCTGCTATCCCTTACGGAGAGGTGGATATGTCCCATGCGGGTATCGGACGCTATCTGGAAGGGCTCCACCTTGCGCTCCATTTCATAGATCTCTTGAGCAGAGAGTTCTTCTGTCACCCCGATGATGCGCCCATCCTCACGGATATCCCACTCCGACACTGGCTTACCCCGGTAGAGCTCGATGCCATTGCCCTCTGGATCCTCGAGATAGAGGGCTTCACTGTAGCCATGGTCCGCAGCTCCGACAAAGGGAACCTTCAGCTCAGCCATATGCTTGAAGACATCCGCCAAGTCTTCTCGACTAGGTAGGAGAATGGCCATGTGATAGAGACCATAGCTATCCTTAAGAGCCTCAGTCCGATCCGTATGGATGAGACGCACCAAGGGTTTATCTCCAGCCCCAAGAAGGACTTCATCCTTCGACTGAGACAACATCTCCAACCCCAGAATTTGGGTGTAAAAAGCAGTCTGGCGCGCCAGATCCTTCACATTTAGCGCTGTTTCTGCCAAGTAAATCTTGCTATTGTAGGCGTAGGTCATCGGTATCTCCTTTTTGATTTCGTCTTGTTGTAACTTTTTGTATTACATCATTATACACCCTTTTTCCAAAGAAGCAAGAAAAACAACTCGACAGAAAACCCTCCTTAGAAAACTAAGGAGGGAATGGTATGTTAAATGTGATGAAGAACTAGCCCTTAAACTCCTCGACAAATTTCTTGAGTTCAGCATCGGCTTCTGGTGTCGTTCCATGAAGTTGGCTGAGCATGTCTAAGAGAGATGCTGTCTGACTCTCAATAGTGGCGTTGGTTTGGTTGATCTTAGCCACGATATCTGTCAGTGGTTCTACTTCTTCTTCCTCAAAGGTATCCACATAGCGTGGAATATTGAGGTTGTAGTCATTCTCGACGATTTCCTCAAAGCTAGCCAGATGGGCAAACTTATCCATGTCTTCTCTGTTCTTATAAGCGTTGAGAATCTTCTCGATATGGGCATCCGTCATGATGTTCTGGTTCTTGCCCTTGTCAAATTCCTTAGAAGCATCGATAAAGTAAACGTCCCGATTGGTCCGATTCTTTTTGAGAATGATGACCGTCGTTGGGATGCTAGTATTGAAGAAGATATTGGCAGGTAGACCTATCACGGTATCAATGGCCCCTTCTTCCAGCAAAGCCTTACGAATGGTTCCTTCAGCATTGCCACGGAAAAGAACCCCGTGAGGAAGGACGATGGCCATCACACCATTGTCTTGTTTCAAGTGATAGTAACCGTGCAAGAGAAAGGCGAAGTCTGCCTTAGACTGAGGCGCAAGCTTACCAAATGGGGAGAAGCGTGGATCCTGGAGGAAGCCAGAGCTTGCAGACCACTTAGCTGAGTATGGTGGGTTCATGAGGACCCCATCAAAGTTGGTCGGCTCCTGGGTCGGCCAGTCTTCATCCAGCGTATCCGCATTGTGTAGGAACTGGTTTTCCACCGGAACCCCGTGTAGGATCATGTTCATCCGAGCCAGGTTATAGGTTGAGGTATTGAGCTCTTGACCAAAGTACTGGACCGTTTGAGGCTGGTGAGAAAACTTCTTGGCATTGAGCAAGAGCGATCCCGATCCCATGGTGGCATCGTAGATGGTAAAGCCTTCCTGATCCTCACGACCTAAAAAGGCAATCTGAGTCATGAGCTTGGCAACAGGCTGAGGTGTATAAAACTCACCAGCTTTCTTACCTGAGTCGGTCGCAAACTGACCGATCAGATACTCATAGGCATCCCCCAACATATCACCAGCATGACCAGCTACATCTAGCACAGCCAACTCCTTCATGACTGCAGCCACCGTTTGGTTTTGCTTTTGCGGAGTTGCCCCTAGCTTTTTAGAGTAGAGATCAATATCTTCAAAGAGATTTTCATAGAGGTCGTCACTCTGCTCGATATCACGAAAACCTTGAGCCAGATCTTCCAGCTGGAAAGTCCCTTCATTGACACGTGCTACCAGAGCCGTAAAGGTCAAGTCTGGCTTGATGATATAGTTGAGCTCGTCGTTCATGACAGAGACCAGATCCTCATGGGTATCCGCATCCTCGTAGTAATTGCGATAGACCTCAAGGGCATCCTCAAGGCTATCTGTCCCCTCTTCCATAGTCTCAGCCACGAAAAAGAGCATCTTGTCCGACAAATACTTATAAAAGACCATGCCCAAAAGATAGGACTTGTAGTCGTTGGCATCCATCTTAGAGCGGAGAACATCCGCTGAGTTCCACAGGGCTTGGTAGAGCGACTGGGACGTTTGTGTTGTTTCCATAGTGTTTCTTTCTTTTTTATAAATTCAAAAATCTATCTATTGCTTCAATAGTTTCATTTCTAATTCTTCAAAATATTTTTGTCGTAATTTTTTCTGTAAATCACTATCCAATGTAATTCGACTTAATGCTTTTTCTTTGAACTTAGGAGTTATTTCCGTGTTTCCTCTGTAATCAATTATTTCTTTTTTTAGGTTACAAATCTTTAATATCCTTGAAAAATCAGATGAAGCCAAACTTGCTTCAACGATAGAAGTTATATTATCAACCGTTGAAGATACATCAAATTCATCTACTAAACTTTTAAAAAATTCTTCAACATCCTCTTTAGTAGGTTTATTATTTTGAATACAGTTACCTTCCAAAAATTCATCGACTCTTTTTTTCAAGGCAATACTTATTATTTTATCTTTCTTTTCTTTACAAGATTCAATGATACTTTGTTGAAGGTTTTCAAATTTTTGTTGTTTTTCTTTTTCATCATCAAAATGTAAGCATGACTTCACGACTGCTTCATCAACAAGCATCATCTCTACTTCATTGAATGGAAGAACAAATATATTCTGTTCTTTTTGCTCTTGAATACTACTTTCATTCATCCAGTCATTGTCTATAATTCCGTATGCTGTATTACCATGTAAAAGTTGTAAATTATTATAAGCTTTTGTATGTTGAATTACCTGTTTATGACCTTGAACTGGTTTGACAAAACAAAATTCACTGAATAGTTTAGAATAAATCTGATAGTCTATACTCGTTTTAGTTCCCTCACAAAATAGTATTGGTTTCCTTGTACCAGAAACTTCTGCTAATATGGATAAAGGAAATTCTTGAGATTCTTCCAATTGTTCATAATCGAAGTCATAAGGTGCTTCAAATTTATTACACCATATATAGGTTGCATTAGTTCTTGATTGAACAAAGTCCATGTTATGTGAAGCAAAAATGAATTGACAGTCAGGACGTTCTGATATTAGCAAATCCCACAATTCATTATAGACTGCAGCGTTTAAGAAAGTCTCAGGTTCATCAACAACAATATAGCTATTTTCTGGAGCAAGAAGAACGTTACCAATATAAAATAATACACAGCGTTCCCCATCGCTAAGGCCATTTATACTATATTTATCTCCATTTCTTACAACTTCTAAAACTCTATCATCAGATTCAGGATAAAATGTTATTTCTGGGAAAATTTGATTCCATATTTGCTCCACTCTGTCCAATAAAGCAATGGACACCTCTCCTACTCCCCTAGCATTATCAGTCATTACTTTTGCAAAATCTTTTACCCACAGTGTTATCAGTTTAGTAAAAGTGCCCGAAAAATCATCTTCAATCTGGTGAGTCTGTATTTCAATCGTGTCATATTTAATATTCACCTCTTTCAAATCTTGAATATATTTTTCTTTAGTAATTCTATTACGATTGTGGGTATTAGACACAAAATACAATAGTTTTTGAGCAGGTAAGACATACATCTCATCTATACTATTCTTTCTTAATTCATTAATAAGACTAGTTTTCCCTGCTCCATTAGCCCCTATAATAACAGTCGTAGAATCTATTTTAGCAATGAAAGAGAAAAGTTTAAGTACTTTGAAATTATATATAATTTCAGGAAATATAGAATCATACAGATAAATTTCTCCACCAAAACAATTGTAGATGCTTTCTAACAAATTATCACGTAATGTTTTGAACCTTACCGTTACATTATTAGACAAAACTTTTTCATCTATCTCTTCATTTATAAAAGAAATAAGTTTGCACAGATAATTATCTACTCTACTATATAAATCATTTTCATGATCAGCTATCTGACTTAAATTATCTTGAAATCTTTTCTTTTCAGATTCTAACTTTTCAATCAAATCTGTTTTAGAACTATACATAACTCCTCCTTAAATAAACATATCCTGCAAGAGTTTCTTTTTCAAAGTTTCTAGCTGAAAAATTTTTTCTTGGTGAGCAGCGATAAGGTTATCGAGATTCGAGAAGTAAGAGCCAATGGCTTGTTGCTCTTCAAGATTTGGAAATACAAATTTCAAGCTAGAAAAGTCTTTAAAACTGATACTTTTCCCATCTCTAATTCCATAAGTGACTGTCTCTAATCGTTTTATAAAGTCCCTTGAAGTTAAAATTGAGTTCCAAAAATCGGATAAGTTATTTGATTTATCAATAAAATCAATAATTGTGTATGCAGGAGAGGTTATTCCTTCTAATTTAGATAAAGCAAAACCACCTTGAAAAGAACGTAAATGAATCACAAACTGACCTGGTTTGACTACCTTGTAGTTATTGAGAGTAGCTTCATCATATTTAATATCAATACCAATTTCATCTCGCAAAACCATACCATCAATTTGAGAAGCCGATAGCACAGGTAATGAAGCCCTATTTTTCTCAGATACAGACTTAAAAATCTCATCTGCTCGTTTTATCTCCCACTCACCTTCAAATCCATCCAAACGAATCTCAGGGACTGTCTGTCCAGCTTTTGGAAACATTTTGGAAAGCATGGTCGCCTTGAGGGATTGGTAGTTGGCGAGATTGTCCTTGTAGCTTGCAAGAAGATCGTCGAGGGTACGGAAGAGAGAGCCGATTGCGGATTGTTCGTCTAGAGATGGAAAAGATATTTTAAATTTTTCTACGTCATTTTTTGTAATGTTGGGATCTTTTCTACTACTAGCAGCGACATTTCTCCAGCTTTCCTTTTTAAAATTTAAAAAATTTAGTAGAAAATTTGGATTAATCTCATTGACCGGCATCAAAGCTGCTAGGGCTTGATTAATCGTAGCAGGATAAGCTAGTAACCCTGTTCTTCCAATTTGATTAAATCCACCGTACATTGCTATCAATACAGACTTTTCAGGTAAAACTTTTAATTTTGTTGCTCCATATACTGAGATCTTTTCTTCATTAGAACATATTATAGAATTATTTAAATCTGTTGTTTTTATCCATGGAATTTCTCCATTTTGATAATTCCTACTATCAGATCGTGACGGAGTGTTCCCGGAATAAATTTCGTATAATTCTCCTAATTTAGATTTAGTCCAAATATTTTCAAATTCATTGAATCTTATTTTAGGTTTATTTACTTTTATCATAAATTATTCTCATTTATCTTGAATTTTCTTTAATTAATTTAATTCTATTCTCAATCATCTGGATGGATAACATTGTAACTTTAAATGCTAGAATCAATCTTTCACCACTTAAAAAATCTCTACCATGTATACACTCATTTCGAATATTGAGTGAATTACTATTATACATAAAATGATAGACAAATAACAAATCAGGAATATTCTCAAAGCTATCTGTAAGATTAAAAACTTCAGTAATTATCTCTCTGAGAATTGAACTTGGATCTCTGTAATTCATAAACTCCTTCTTTTGCATCTTAAAAGGATTATAACCAGACAGTCTCGCAAGTTCTCTAATTTTTTCTTCCAGTAACGGAAATAATTGAGTAATATGTGCAATTTTAATCTCTTTATCAAATTCAATAAAATTAAATCTGCTACAACTATTTAAATAAAGATATAGTTCCTCTGTTCTATTAAAAATAGTAGTTAAAAAAGTCACGTTTCGGATATAATTTTCATGTAAAGCAAGCATATATTTATTTGGTTTTAAAATATTACGAAACTTATAACTCTTATTATCAATAATTGATTTTACGTGTTTCTCTAGTAATTGGTCAACATCATGTCTATCCAATACTATAGCGGGACTATCTTTAGGAAATAT
>NZ_RJPZ01000006.1 GCF_003943615.1 Streptococcus australis
TTTTCCTGAGGAGGAAGAATATGACGACTATACATCTTATTTAACCGTAATCAATACTGATATTGACTCGTTTATTCAAAAAAGACATTCTTATAAAGATGATACAAAAGAAGAACGTGGAATTAGGTTAATACCTAGAGCTACAAATTATTTCACTCCCGACCAAAAGTTAAGTAAAGTAAAAAAAGAAACAAAAGATACTTTTTATATCGGGGGGGATCAAAGGATCCCGCTACCTTCTATTTTTATTAGTTTATCGAGGCTTTTCCCTATAGGTGAAACATTAGTGAGTAAAAAAAATGTCCGGAGTAATAATATAATTATAACTTCTGATGCATACGAGATGTATAAAAAGTGGTATAATGAAATACTGCCCGACTCTATATCAGAAAAAGAAGTAATCAATATCACTAAAGATATTGATAAAAATCGAACAATAATACATATGCCTTTAAACAAGACGTTACCAGAAACTCAGTCTGTTGGGCAAGATAATATTGGATATATTGTTTCTGCGTTAGTAGACTTTTATCTACACAAACAAAGAACAGAAAATTATAACGGCGGAATTTTATGTATCGATGAAATAGACGCCTCTTTGCATCCTAATGCTCAATTGAGACTTTTTGATTTACTGGATAGACTAAGTGAGGAATTAGAATTACAGATTTTTGTTACCACTCATTCCTTGACAATTTTAAAGAAAATTATTAAAAAACAAAATCGTTCACCTAAAGATTATCGTCTTGTATATTTTGTGGACCCAGAACTTCCGAGATTAAGTTCAATTGAATATTATGCTGATATCAAATCTGATATGTTTGATAAAATGACACCTTATCGTCCATATGTAAAAATATACTGTGAAGACGATATGACAGAATTTCTTTTTAACGAATTGATTGAAGCGTATAAAAGATTGCATCCTGATACTAAATCTGATATTTATAAAGTTATCCCTATTCATTTAGGCTGTAAGCAATTGTTAAAATTACCAGAATATGATTCACATTTTAAGGATGTGTTAATTATAGTTGACGGAGATACAAAGACAAACTCTAAGAATTTATTATATCCATATATAACTGAAGATAAAAAGTTGATAAAGGGAGTTAAGACCAATGAGTTACCCCAAAATGTCATTGCCCTTCCGACATTTTTGGCTCCCGAATCATTCATATACTATGTAGTTAAAACGATTGTTGATAATGAAAATTATAATAAGTTTTGGAAAGATTTGGAAGATAGAGAGGAATCGCGATTATATACAAAAAGTAGGATAAATGAAATCTTAAATCAAATTAATATTAAAGACGATACAAAAAATGATGATATAAGATCATTAGAACGATTACAAGAATTACAAAAGTTTATTACAGATACACAGTTATTTAATTATCTAATGGAAGAAAATATAATTGATGAGTTGAATGATTTTTGTCTAAAAGTCTATTCCCAAATTAATATTCTACTTCAAAGAGAAAAATCAAAAAACTATTAACTATATAACTCCATAAAGAAAGGATTAAAATGGCTCAAAGTATAGTCACACCGTTACGTTATCCTGGTGGAAAAACAAAATTATATCTTTTGGTTAAAGAACTAATAAAAGTAAATAATTGCAAAACATACATTGAACCATATGCTGGTGGTGCTGGTGTTGCATTAAAGTTACTATTCAATAATGATGTTCAAAAAATTATGATTAATGATTTTGATAAGGCTATTTATTCTTTTTGGTATTCAGTACTAAATTACACTGATGAATTGGTTAAGAAAATCGAAGAAACTCCGATAACTATGGAGGAATGGTACATTCAAAAAAATATATATGAAAAGAAATCAAATTCGAACTCTATTTTGGAATTAGGATTTGCAACATTATTTTTAAACAGAACAAATAGATCTGGAATTTTAAAAGCAGGGGTTATTGGAGGAAAATCACAAGAAGGGAATTATAAACTGGATTGTAGATTTAATAAAGTAGAATTAATCAAAAAAATTAAAAAAATTGCAAGCTTTAAATCAAGAATTAAATTATACAATCTTGATGCTGAAGTTTTTATTAGAAGAAACATAAGTAAAACGAAAGATTCATTTACATTTTTTGATCCACCATACTATAAAAAAGGACCAGGATTATATACAAATTTTTATAATCATGAGGATCATTTGTCACTTTCTGAAATAATAAAAAGTAGTATGAAATATAAGAATTGGATTTTAACCTATGATCTTTCGGACGAAATATTTAGAATGTATCAAGATTACTCAAATAAAATGTATTACCTTAATTATTCAGTTGCGAGACCTGGCAAAGGAATTGAATACATTTTTTATTCAAATTATTTAAAAAAAGTAAATGATGAGATTTATTTAAATATAGTAGAATAGTTATAAAATAGAAAGCAGGTTACTACATGACAAATTCTGTAAGTTCGAACCGACCTGAGAAGTACAACATTGCAGCTTTCTTCTCAGGTGTTGGGGGAATTGAGTTGGGATTTGAACAGACCAACGAGTTCAGAGTGGTGTATGCCAATGAATTTGATAAGTATGCGCGTCAGACTTATCAATTAAACCATCCAGATACCTATTTGGATGGTCGTGATATTCACGATGTTCATCCAGAGGATATTCCGGCTGAGCGCGTGGATGTGATTATGGGAGGTTTTCCTTGCCAAGCCTTTAGTATTGCGGGTTATCGCAAGGGCTTTGATGATGATCGTGGCGATCTTTTCTTCGAATTACTTCGCATGATTGAGGGATGCAAACCTCGCGCTATTTTCATCGAAAACGTCAAGAACATGGTCGGTCATGACCATGGCAATACCTTCAAGGTTATTCGTGAAGCCTTGACTGAGAACAACTACTTTATCAAGTGGAAGGTTCTCAACGGAAAAGACTACGGAAATATCCCTCAAAACCGTGAGCGGATCTACATCGTTGGTTTTGATACTAAAGAAGCCTACGACTTGTTTGAGTTTCCAGAGGAAATCAAACTGACAACGACCTTGGCTGATGTTATTGATTTTGGTGCCAAGCCTGATGAGGCTTACTATTATCGAGAAGGCAAGCAGAGTTTCTTCGCTGACCTAAAGGCCAACGTGACTAGTCAAGACACGGTCTATCAGTGGCGTCGTCAATACGTTCGTGAGAATAAAAATGGGGTTGTTCCTACTTTAACAGCTAATATGGGAACAGGTGGGCATAATGTCCCTCTTATCCTGACAGATAGTGGGGAGATTCGTAAATTAACACCAAAGGAGACCTTCAATGTACAAGGTTATCCAAAGTCCTTTAAGTTGCCTGAGGGGGTTTCCAATGGTCAACTCTACAAACAAGCTGGAAACAGTGTAGTTGTGCCCGTGATTAAACGCATTGCAGAGCGGATTGCTTTTGCCCTTAATGAGAGCAATGGGTCGTCTCAACTGGATCGCTCCGGAAAATTCGCGATAATCTATACCAAGATGAATGGTCAGTTTGAAGGCCAGTCTTATGTGAAAGATTTTGTCTCCACTTATGAGGAAGCAGAGAAGAAGATTGCCTCCTATGAGGATGGTCTTGCTATTTTATCGGATGAAGATTATTTCAGATTGGTAAAAAAACGTGGAAATTTTGAATTTTACAGCATTATTTAACGAATTATATAAGTAAGAGGACTAGTGAAAATCTAGTCTTCTTTTGATATACTTAAATAAGAAGTGAGGATTGAATGATGTGGGAATACCTAAAACAAGAACAAAAGGAAAAATACAAGACTCTCATTACCAACTTTGCTAGTCTAAGTGAGGCCTTTTCTCAAAAAGCAGAGGGTGAAGATTCTGATGATCGAGAAAGCTATGTTGCTCCGATTGTTAATTCAAAATTCCAAGAGACTGTTTTCCAAAAAGCTTTTCATGCAGTTGGTGAGGATATTGCTAATACTTCTTATGATGCTTCGGTTGTCGTTGATGAGCAACATAAGTATTTGGTTGGGATTAAATCCTTTGGTTTGGACTCAGGGGATCAAAAAATTGCTCAGTTCAAGAAAGATTCACAGTCTTGGAACGAGTTGTTGAGTGAAATTCGATTTCAGGCTGCTATTTCACCGGACAAGGAAACAGCTGATAAAGAAAATCAAGCTCGCTATGAAAAACTGGCCCGTGAGATTGCGTCTTTGCGAAATCAACGGATTGAATCATCTAAAGCTCTCATTAAGGGATTTCATTCTGATTCTAGTCATGTAGAAGCCGTCTATCATGTCTTGATGCCGACCTCGAAAGGTCACAAACCGCAGATCCATGTAGGAGAGACAACTTATCTGCCGGTTGATTTAGACAATCTCAAAATTCTTGGCTCAACGACCAAGAACAATCCGACAAATTTCCGTTTTACGGACGGCCAGCATGACTACAAATACACGGCTGCAGATAGTCAGCTCCATATGACCTTTAGGAATAGGGAGATTGTGGTTGATACTTGGGATGTGAATTATGTTGAGGATCCCTTTTATCTCTTTGAAAACCTTCACTTATTGACCTCAGAAAAAAGTGATTCGGAGATTCTCGAGACGGTGTCGTGGGTGATCACAGATAAGCATGGAAATGTAGAAGAAAATTCTGGCTTTAATGCTTTTAATGGTGGTTCAAAGTTGGCTAAGAAGGATCGCTTGCCACGGATTTTAAAGATTCAGGACAAATTTAAAGACAGTCTCGCTCCAGAAGAACTAGCTTTTGTGACCTTTTCTTTGGAAGAAATCCTCTTGAAAAAATGGTCTACCAAGGAAGAAAAAGCTCAGATGAAGTCTATTCGCGAGGACTTGATTCACTTTGTACACGAGACGGGGAATGAAAAACTAATCAAAGAAATTGAACAGCTAGTGTATCGTCCAGTCAGTGAAGTGTATATCCCTCTTCCAGACTCCAAACATTTCCATGAGGAGCGTCCAGACTTTTTTGGTAAAGGGATTGGAAGGTTTGAGCCAGGTACGAGTAAACTTGCCCTCCCAAAAGAAGAACGGACCTTTAAGCTACGATTTTTATCATCAGGTGATGTGATTACTGCCTATATCAACCAAGAAGCTGGGAAGGCCATTCAATCAACTGATAAGCAAGAAATCCTTGGAAATTGGATTCTTCGTGGGGTCTTTCAGTTAAAAGACAGAGAGATCTTAACGGGTAAGAAATTATCACAGCTAGAAATCAATGGTATCCGTCTTTCCAAATTCAAAAACGGTGAAATTGGTATGGAATTCATCTGGATCGATGTGGACAATCCTCCTGCAGATGCGATTGGTTGGGTTGCAAAATCCTCTTCATCCACACGATAAAAGAACCTCCTAGTTTTCTAGGAGGTTGCTTTGTATTCTGTGGTAGGACTGTGGCCTAGGTAGGTATAAATCCGTGTCAGTGGGGATTGGGGATGGGTGGATACGCGAAAGTGAAAGTAGTGGTCACGGTGGTCGCGACTCTGGGTGTGGTGGAGTCTGAAATAGTTGCGCTGGCCTGTCGACATGGATCTCAGCAGGTCATCTTCTAAAAAGACCAAGGGGGTCGCAGTCGTTGCCAATCGGTAAAAATCGTGCTCGAACTGCTGGTAATTGTCTGAAAAATAATCGAATTGGAGTTCGTGTTTATTCAGGGCTGGTTTCATAGCTAGAATCTCCTGGTTCAATAGAAAAAATAGTCGAAAGAAGGAGAGAGTGGTAGTGCTGGCCATTTTTTATGAGGACTTCGGAAGGGCTTAAGGTATAGACCTGGCCGTAGTAGACGGCGACTTGATTGTCCTGGAGGGTAGAGAGGGAGAGGGAGGTCTCTTGCTGGTAGGCTTGCTCGAGGAGGTGACGGATTTCTTGGTTTGAGAGGAGGCGAAGCTCTTCGAGAGAGAGCTGGTTTGTTTGTAAGGCCGTCGAATGCTCAGAGAGGAAGAAGCCGGCCCACTTGGCCATGCCCCGGTCTTGGAAGTCGCGTGCCGACTGATAGGGGAGATAAGAACGATCAATCATGCTAAGCCATCTAAACCTCCTGCAGAGTGGCCTCCGGTCAGTTTGCTTCGAGCTAGAGCGCGCGAATTTTCTAATAGGGCAGATCCCTTCTGTAGAGAAGCAAAGCCAAATCGGTCACGGATATGGTCAATGGTCTCTTGGAGGGCTTCTTCTCTTTGGGTTTGCTCAGGGTCATCAAATAGGGAGATCAGCTGGAAGCTCTCTTCTACGAGCTTCCCATAAAAGACACCGATCTGCCGGATGGCTCCTCCCTGGTAGTGGGAGCGAAAGAGCTGGATGACTTCCTTGGCTAATTGAGCGGTAGAGTTTGTCGGCTCAATCTTTCGCTGGCAGTGGATGGAGGGAAGCTGTTCCTGTTTGGAGTAGCTGGCGTGGATGGAGACCAATTGTGTCTTTTTCTTTTCCCGACGCAAGCGGATAGCGACTTGCTCAGCCATCTCTCGAAAGACCAGTTCAATATCGCTTTGGCAGTGGTAGTCATGGGGAAGGATTTGCGAATTTCCTAGACCGTGAGACTTTGGTCGATAGGGGCGATGGACATTGCTTTCATCGATCCCATGGGCATGAAACCAGAGCTGGACGCCCATGACTCCAAATTCTTTTTTGAGCTGGTCTGGATTGGCCTGGGCTAGTTCATAGATGGAGTGAATACCTAGTTTGTTCAGGCGTTTTTCTGTTCGCTGGCCGATCCCCCAAAAATCGGTCAGTTTTTTTATCTGCCAGACTCGATTGGGGACGTCTTCATAAGACCAGTTAGCCCGCATGGTTTTCTGGTGCTTGGCTTCGTTGTCCAGAGCCAGTTTGGCCAGTAGGGGATTGGCATTGCTCATCCCGACAGTAGCATAGATCCCAGTTTTTTGCCAAATGCGTTTTTGGATCCGAGCAGAAAGGAGGTCCAGCTTGGAGCGTCGGTCTAGCTGGGGATCGGGAATAAAGTAGTTGAGAGAGCTGGTCAAATCGATAAAGCCCTCATCGATGGAATAGGGATAGATGTCATCTGGAGCAGCAAATTCTTGAAAGACTTGTTGGATTTCCATGTTGACCTGGATATAGGCATTCATGCGAGGGGGCACGATAAAGGTGCGCTTGGCCCAACTTTCGATGTAGTGGACAAAGGCTGGATCTGTAGGTAGGCCTTGCTTACGGGCCAGGTAGTAATTGAATTTCCTCGTCTTGAGATCAAAGGGCAGATCGTAGCTACGCCCGACATTTTTCTTTCCAAAGACTTGCTTAAAAACGGGGGAACTGGCTAAGATAAGGCCAGCAGAATTGTCGCTCCGACTCATGACACAAAGAGAAGTCGTCAAGGGATTGAGGCCGAGGCGGACGCATTCACAACTGGCATAGAAACTTTTCATATCCACAAAAGCAATATCAGACCTTGGCTCACGTGAATAATCAAAAAGCATGTCTAGACCTCCAGAGGGAGGAAGTGGCCGACCACGATACCGACGATTTTTGGTTCATCTTCGTAGGGTGCAAAGAGGTCATCATAGGCTGGGTTGATAGACTCTAGGCGGAGGCCCTCCTCTTCCCGATAGACTTTTTTGATATAGGTATTCCCGTTCCACATAAGGGCGTAGACCGCTCCATCATAGTCAAATCCTGTCTGTTTCATCAAGGCAACGGAACCGTTTGGATAGCTTGGTTCCATAGAATCTCCAGAGACCCAAGAGGCAAAGTCGTGTTGGATCTCTTGGTCAAAATAAACGGTCTCGTAGTCGGTCTCATTGTCATAAAAGGTATGACCATGTCCAGCTGCCAAGTCGATAGAGAGGACACGGTAAGGGACCAAAGAGACCACCTTCTCTTGCTCTGCTAAGAGTTGGCTAGCCAAGAGATCGACCTTTTTTTGATGGGGTGGGGTTAATAAAGGGTAGGTGAAAAGCGCTGAGCTCTTGTCGACAAAGTAGTCCTCTTTAACGGAGAGGCGCTTGGCCAACCTCCTGAGATTTTTATCGTGTGGCTCTGCTAAGCCATTCTCCCAACTAGAGTAGGTCTTGCGACTAATCTCTAAGGATTCGTAGACCTGGGCTTGGGTTAGACCGAGCTCCAGTCGCCTGTCTTTTAATTTTTTTGCATCAAACATCTGCATTCTCCTATGTAACGTTTTAAAAGTTACGTATAGTATAGCAAAAATAAATTCGAACTTCAAGAGAAAAGTGAGAGGATTTTTCTTTGGCAACGAAAGGGATGTGGTTCAGCAGATCTCAGACTGGAGAGAGTAGGTGTTTTTGTATCTTTTATCCAAATTTTGATATAATAATCTCTATGAAGATTGTATCAGGTACCTATGGAGGGCGTCCTCTTAAGACGCTTGAAGGAAAGACAACGAGGCCCACTTCAGATAAGGTGAGAGGGGCTATGTTTAATATGATCGGTCCTTATTTTGATGGGGGGCGGGTCTTGGATTTATATGCAGGCTCAGGCGGCTTGTCCATCGAAGCGGTATCTCGTGGGATGGAGCAGGCTGTCTTGGTCGAGAAAGACCGCAGGGCTCAAGCAATTATTGCCAGCAATATTCAAATGACCAAGGAAAGTCACAAATTTCAATTGCTGAAGATGGAGGCTCACCAAGCTCTCGGCCAATTGCAGGGGACCTTTGACCTTGTTTTATTAGATCCTCCCTATGCTAAGGAGCAGATCGTAGCCGATATTGAAACCTTGGCTGAACGAGACTTGCTGGGAGAAGAGGTCATGGTCGTCTGTGAGACAGACAAGGCAGTGGATTTGCCTGAGGAGATTGCTTGTCTAGGAATCTGGAAAGAAAAAATCTACGGAATTAGTAAGGTGACGGTTTATGTCAGATAAAATCGGATTATTTACAGGTTCATTTGACCCAATGACCTTGGGACACTTGGATTTGATAGAGCGAGCTAGTCGCTTGTTTGATCACTTGTATGTAGGCATCTTCTTTAATCATGAGAAGAAGGGCTATTTTACCATTGAGCAAAGAGAGGCCATGGTGACAGAGGCTGTGGCTCATTTGTCCAATGTAAGAGTCATCACCTCAGAGGCAGAGTTGGCAGTAGAAGTGGCTAGACGGTATGGAGTGACGAGCTTGGTTCGAGGCCTGCGAAATAGCCAAGATTTCCTCTATGAAAGCAACATGGACTACTTCAATCACCAGCTGGCTCCAGAGCTTGAGACCATCTATCTCTGTGCCCAGCCCCAGTACCAGGCCTTGAGCTCGACGAGAATCCGCGAGTTGCTGACCTTCCAGCAAGATGTCAGTGCCTATGTCCCAGAGAGTGTTATAAAGGAGATGAAATAAAAGGAATGAATGAATTTGAGAAACAAAGGGCTCAGTTACCAGAAAGCCCATTTGAACCTGTACGCAAAAAAGATAGTGTGTGGAGAACCTATCGCTGGCCGATTATTGGGACCTTGCTTCTGATTCTGGCCTTGCTAGCTTTCTTTGTTCCCCTGCCCTATTATCTGGAAATGCCCGGGAGTTCAGAAGATATTCGCCAAGTGATGCGCGTCAACCAAAAAAATGATGAAGCATCTGGTTCGTATGATTTTGTCACTGTTGCCGTCAAGCAAGCGACCTTCTCGGATATAGTCTATGCCTGGGTGACTCCTTTTACAGATATCCACTCTGAACAAGAAATGACTGGTGGCAGTTCCAGTGAGGAATTTTTCCGTATCAATCAATTTTATATGGAAACCTCTCAAAATACTGCCAAATACCAAGGATTAAAAACTGCTGGTAAAGAGACAGAGATGGAATTCTTAGGTGTTTATGTCATGCAAGTAGCAGAAGACTCTACTTTCAAGGGCGTTCTAAATATTGCGGACACGGTTACGGCTGTGAATGACAAAACCTTCAAGAGCTCAAAAGAACTCATCGAGTATGTTGGTTCCCAAAAAATTGGGGACAAGGTCTCAGTGACCTACACAGAAGATGGCCAGACTAAGACAGCTGAAGGAAAGATTATTAAGCTGGTCAATGGCAAGAATGGGATTGGGATTAGCTTGATTGACCGAACAGAGGTGAAGAGCGACGTGCCAATTGAGTTTGCGACAGCTGGCATCGGTGGCCCAAGTGCCGGGATGATGTTTAGTCTGTCTATCTATACCCAAGTAGCGGACCCAGACCTTCGTAAGGGACGCCATATCGCGGGGACAGGGACCATTAACCATGATGGAACTGTCGGAGATATCGGTGGAGTGGATAAGAAAGTTGTGGCGGCAGATCGCGCTGGTGCTGAAATCTTCTTTGCCCCTGATAATCCGGTGACAGAGGAAGTTAAAAAGAACAATCCTAATGCCAAGAGCAACTACGACGAAGCGGTAGAAACAGCTAAAAAAATTAAGACCAAGATGAAAATTGTACCTGTCAAAACCTTGCAGGATGCTATTGATTATTTGAAAAAGAATTAAAGTAGCTTGCTCGAAAAGAGAGTGGGACAGAAATCGGTCATTCGTTAGAATTCGATTTCGTCGTCCCACCTCCGCACAGTTGAGTAGGGCTGTAAAAACTGATGAAATCAGCGTAGTAGAGCCCACTCAACCACTGCGTCTTGCTCGACAATCCAAAGACAATATCGAGGCTAGGACTTTTGTCCCAGCCTCGATATTGGTAGATAGGGATATTCATCTCCCAATCAAATTCAAGTTTTTGCATATCAATCTCTCTATTTTTAGAGAGATTTTTTCTTTATACTAGTGTCAGAAAGTAAGGGAGGTAGTTGGAATGATTGAAAATAGTTTGTTTTCCATTTCAGTGTTCTTAGCGGGGATTCTATCTTTTTTCTCTCCGTGTATTTTACCGTTGATGCCCGTCTATGTAGGGATCTTATTAGATTCTGAGCATGAAAAAACGGTGCGTATTTTTGGAAGAGATATTTCTTGGTATGGTTTGGTCAAGACCCTCTGTTTTATTGCTGGTCTATCAACCGTATTTCTCATCCTAGGTTATGGTGCAGGGGCCCTTGGTCAGGTACTCTATGCTCCCTGGTTCCGTTACCTACTAGGAGGGATTGTCATCTTATTGGGAATCCATCAGATGGGCCTCATCAATCTTCGGCAACTCCAAAAACAAAAGAGTATCCAACTGAAGAAGGACGAAAAACGCAACGAATTCTTCAATGCCTTTCTAATTGGAGTGACCTTTAGTTTTGGCTGGACTCCTTGTGTCGGACCTGTATTAAGCTCGGTTTTAGCGCTTGCGGCTTCTGGAGGAAATGGTGCTCTACAAGGAGCGCTCTTCATGCTGGTTTACACCTTGGGCTTAGCTCTTCCCTTCTTACTCTTGGCCCTGGCTTCAGGCTGGGTCTTGCAACGCTTTGCCAAACTCAAGCCTCATATGGGGACCTTGAAAAAAATCGGTGGTGCTCTCATCGTCTTGATGGGCATCTTGCTGATGCTGGGTAATCTCAACAGCCTAGCATCCCTGTTTCACTAATCTTGAATGATTAAAGGAGAAAAATCATGAAAAAAATTCTTACACTTACCATTGCTACGCTTAGCCTTGTCACTTTAGCAGCTTGTTCTGGAAAAAAATCTGATTCAGATATGAAAAAAACGGACGATAGTAGTATGATGAAGAAGGACGATATGAAGGATTCGTCCATGTCCGATGATAAAATGAAAAAAGACGATATGAAAGATTCATCTATGATGTCTGACAGCAGTTCTGAAATGAAAGACAACATGAAAGAAGATAAGATGAAATCGAGCGATTCAGAGATGAAGGACGACATGAGTGACTCATCTGACATGAAATCAGACCAATAAAGGACAATAGGAAGAGGAGGTCGTCTGCTTGGGCGACTTTCTCCCAATTTAGAGAGGAGGAAGACATGAAAAAAATGGCCTTAATAGCGACAGGACTTTTCTGTGTAGGATTGTTAGGGGCCTGCTCCGCCCAGGGGATGGAGTCATCCAATAAAAGCGAGACTAAGCAGACAGCCAAAACGGGAGGTTCAGAGCAAGCTGGCAAGAAGGTTCTGGATTTTAGCCTGCAAGGAGTAGACGGCAAGACCTACCGCTTATCAGATTACAAAGGGAAGAAAGTCTATCTCAAGTTTTGGGCTTCCTGGTGCTCAATCTGTCTTTCAACATTAGGTGACACAAATGATTTAGCAAAGGCAGAGGAGGGTAAAGATTATGTAGTTCTAACTGTTGTCGCTCCGACATTTAATGGGGAAAAATCAGCCGATGACTTTAAAAATTGGTACCAGGCTTTGGACTACAAAGATTTCCCAGTCTTGATGGATAGTAAGGGCGACTTGCTCAAAGAGTACGGGATTCGCTCTTATCCATCTGCTCTCTTTATTGCGAGCGATGGAACTCTCGCCAAGACCCATATCGGCTATATGAGTAAGGAAGACATCGTCCAGACTCTAAAAGAAATGAAGTAAGGAGGACATAAAATGGAAACAAAATGGAAACTCATTTCCGTTCTTTTAGTGGGCCTGCTTTGTTTTGGACTCTTTTTCCTTATCAAAGGATCCATGGCCTTGGATACATCAGATGCGACGACTGAGCAGATCAAAAAAGCGTCCATGAGTCAGACACCAGTAGCAAACAAAAAGAAGGAAGAAAAAGTCAATCCTGAAGACCAACGAGAAATCTATCTAGCTGGTGGTTGCTTCTGGGGTGTGGAAGAGTATTTTTCCCGTGTTCCAGGTGTCATTGATGCCGAATCAGGTTATGCCAATGGAAAAGGGGATACTACCAAGTATGAACTGGTCAACCAAACAGGGCATGCCGAAACGGTACATATCACCTATAATGTCAAGAAGGTTTCCTTGAAAGAACTGCTTCTACACTATTTCCGGATTATTGATCCAACATCAAAAAACCGTCAGGGAAATGATCAGGGCAGTCAATATCGGACAGGAGTTTATTACACCGATCAAGCAGATTTGCCAACCATAAACCAAGTATTTGAAGAAGTGGCAAAGAAATATGATAAGCCTTTGGCTGTAGAAAAAGAAGAACTTGCTAATTATATCAAGGCGGAAGACTACCATCAGGACTATCTACAGAAACATCCGAATGGCTATTGTCACATTGATGTGAATCAAGCTTCTTATCCGGTTATTGACGCTAGTCGTTATCCAAAACCAAGCGATGAAGAGATCAAGAAGAAGTTATCGCCCGAAGAATATGCAGTGACGCAAGAGAATGATACAGAGCGTGCTTTTTCTAACCGCTATTGGGATAAGTTTGAAGCGGGCATCTATGTGGATGTCGTAACAGGAGAGCCCCTCTTCTCCTCAAAAGATAAATTTGATTCCGGTTGTGGTTGGCCAAGCTTTAGCCGGCCGATCAGTCCCGATGTGGCA
Source organism: Streptococcus australis (assembly GCF_003943615.1). Taxonomy (GTDB): domain Bacteria; phylum Bacillota; class Bacilli; order Lactobacillales; family Streptococcaceae; genus Streptococcus; species Streptococcus australis_C. Next base: position 13,285 of record NZ_RJPZ01000006.1, read on the forward strand.
ACCTACAAGGAAGATAAGAGTTTCAATATGACTCGGACAGAGGTTCGGAGTCGAGTAGGAAATTCCCATCTAGGCCACGTCTTTACTGATGGACCTAAGGAAAAAGGTGGCCTTCGCTACTGTATCAATAGTTTGTCAATTAAATTCATTCCTAAAGCAGAGATGGTAGAAAAGGGCTACGGCTATTTGTTGGACTATGTCTGAGACTTTTTGCGACCTACTTTGATATAATGAGTATAACAAGGATAAGTAGGTGAAACACATGTATTCAATCATGATTGTAGAAGACGAAGAGCTGGTTCGGCAGGGACTTACTTCTCTAGTGAATTATGAACAGTTTGGGATGAAGGTCATTGACCAAGCGGAAAATGGGCGAATAGCTTGGGAAAAATTTCAAGCACAACCGGCTGATCTTCTCTTGACTGATATCAATATGCCACAGTTGAATGGCTTAGATTTGGCCCAACTAGTCCGAGAGAAAGCTCCGTCCTGCCATATCATCTTTCTAACAGGCTATGATGATTTTGAGTTTGCTCGGAAAGCCATTCGACTCGGAGCAGATGACTATCTCCTCAAGCCCTTTTCAAAAGCAGATATTGAAGAGATGCTGGGGAAAGTCAAGAATAAGCTAGACGAGGAAGGAAAGAAAGCCCAGGTTGAAACCTTGGTGGATCAGGGGCATTCGACAGAGTTGGAAGAGGCTATTCATTCCCGCTTAGCGGATTCCCAATTAACCCTTAAGGACTTGGCTCTTCAACTGGGTTTTAGTCCCTCTTATCTGAGTGTCCTAATCAAGAAAACATTGGGACTTCCTTTTCAAGAATACTTGATCCAAGAACGGATGAAGAAGGCCAAACTTTTACTCTTGACGACTGATCTCAAGATTTATGAGATTGCAGACCAGGTTGGTTTTGAAGATATGAACTATTTTTCTCAACGCTTTAAACAAGTAGTCGGTGTAACCCCAAGACAATACAAAAAAGGAGAGTATGAATGAAACGATACCCTTTGCTGATTCAGCTGATTGTCTATGTATTTGTCTTCATTCTTTTGCTCTTGGGTTTAGTCGGTAGTCTATACTATCAAACTAGCTCAGCAACCATTGGCCAACTGACGGAGCGAACAACCCGCAATAGTATCGACCAGAGTAGTCAGTTTATCACCTCCTATCTGAAAAAATTGAAGCAGACCACCTCGATCCTCAGTAAAGAAGAGACCGTTCGTCAGTTTGCTCAAGACAAGGAGGAGAGCCCAGAAGCCGTTCAAAGTCTGATGCGAACCATTATTGAGACAGACCCAGATCTGGTTTCGGCTGTCTTAGTAACTAAGGATGGACGCCTTGTTGCTACGGATTCTCAAATTAGCATGCAGACCTCATCGGATATGATGAACGAAAGCTGGTATCAGGAGGCTATCAAGAAGAGGGCCATCCCTGTCTTGACGCCAGCCCGAAAGGAATCCTTGTCTTCAGAGAAGGACAAGTGGGTGATTTCTATCACCCAGGAAGTGGTGGATGCTTCTGGTCAAAATCTAGGAGTTTTGCGCTTAGATATTGGCTATCAGAGCCTAGAAGCTTATCTGGATCATCTCCAACTGGGCAAAAAAGGCTTTAGTTTCATCATCAATCAGAAGCATGAATTTGTCTACCATCCTAAAAAGACAGTCTATTCTTCCAGTCAGGAAATGCAGGCCATGCAACCCTATATTGCTGTCAAGGATGGCTATGCCCAAAAGGGGCAGAACTTTGTCTACCAAATTGCTATACCAGAGAGTGATTGGACCTTAATTGGAGTGGCTTCTCTGGAAGGTCTACAGATGCTTCAATCGCAAATGCTCTATTCCTTTATAGGTTTAGGAGCTCTCGTCCTCATCATGTGCTGGCTGGGAATCTGGTTCATTCTGCGCTTATGGATCAAACCCCTACAAGATTTGCAGGCCGTCATTCTGAAAATAGGAGCTGGTGATTCCCACTTGCGGGCGACTACTAAGGGATCACCTGAATTGGTAGATCTTGCTCAAGCCTTCAACCGTATGTTGGATCAAATTGAAAACCTTATGCAATTGGTTAAAGAAGAGGAACAAAATGCACGACGCTATGAACTGCGAGCTCTTTCAGCCCAGATTAATCCTCATTTCCTCTATAATACCTTGGATACCATTGTCTGGATGGCTGAGTTTAATGATGGTCAGCGCGTGGTTGACCTGACTAAGTCCCTAGCCAAATATTTCCGCCTTGCTCTCAATCAAGGACAAGAACAAATTAGTCTTCAGGATGAAATAGACCATGTGCGCCAGTATCTCTTCATTCAGAAACAACGCTATGGGGATAAGTTGAATTATGAAATTTTAGAAGAGGGAAGGTTGGGAGACTATCAGCTTCCTAAACTGGTCCTACAACCCTTAGTGGAGAATGCCATCTATCATGGCATCAAGGAGATGGATCGGCCGGGCATGATACGAGTCACTTCGGAAATCAAAGAAGAACAAGTGGTCCTGACGATTTATGATAATGGACGAGGCTTTGCTTTGTCTGAGTCGACAGACCAAACTCTTCTTCGACTAGGAGGTGTTGGTTTGAAAAATGTGGATCAACGCTTGCGGCTACAGTTTGGGGCTAGCTATCATATGCAGATTGATTCTAAGGCTAATAGCTATACGAAAATCACTCTTTATTTGCCCCTCACATCACGTGATGAACATTCATAGGAGAGTGAGACAGAAATCGGTAAATCGTTAGAATTCGATTTCGTCGTCTCACCTCCGCACAGTTGAGTAGGGATGTAAAAGCTGATGAAATCAGCGTAGTAGAGCCCACTCAACCACAGCGTCTTGCTCGACAATCCAAAGATAATTGAGAGGCTAGGACTTTTGTCCCAGCCTCCTTTTTACGTTCAAAATGAAAATAGAGTCTTCTAAAAAACTTTCCTTAGGTGAGTACGGACGTCAGCGAACTTCTACGAAGTTTCATGACTTAGTTTTGAGCCTAGGGTCTCAAAACTCCCGAGTGCCTGAAACAATTAGGTTTCAGGCACTTTTCTCACAGCGGAAAGTTTTAGATCCGCTTAAATGACTCAAAAAATAGAATCCTTTTTTTGAAGAATCGCCTAGTTATTTTCTGTAAAAAATTTGTCTACATTCTAAAGTCTGCTTTTCTGATGAGATAGGAAGAAGAGGTAAATTAAATCGTCAGACTTTTTACAGAATCTCTCTTTTCCGTTGAAATTCTATCTAAAGATAGGGATTTATGATAAAATAAAGTGTTACAACTAAAGGTATGAATAAAGGAAGGCTATGCGCAAAGAAATATCCCCTGAATTATTTAATTATAATAAATATCCTGGACCGGAATTTCATCTGGTCGGCAATCAAGTGCTAGCAGAACAATTGACATTTGAGCTGGTTGAGAACCAAAATGAAGCCTTTGATGCGACGGTCTTTGGTCAGCGTTTTTCAGAGGTTTTAACCAAATTTGATTATATTGTCGGTGATTGGAGCAATGAACAGCTGCGTCTACGTGGCTTCTATAAAGATGATCGTCCGGTCACAGATGCAGAGAAAATTAGCCGCCTGGAAGATTATTTATTAGAATACTGTAGCTATGGCTGTGCTTATTTTGTCCTAGAAAATGCAGAACCCCGTAGAGCATCCTTTGACAAGAAATCTTCTCCGAAGCAACAGGAAGAGGGCAATCGATCTGCTAAGCGTGGCGGTCGTCAAAATCGCCGAAATCGTTCTAAAAATCAGCAACGAGAACGTGAACAAGAGCAAAAACAAAAGACTTCTCAACCAAAGAAAAAGAACCGTCAGCGGTCTAGAAAAAAAGATGCACAGGGTGAGCAAGAACGCCACTTTGTCATCCGTCAAAAGTAAAGAGAGAAAAGAGATAAGATGAAACCTTCAATTTATGGCCTGACTCGACAAGAACTGATCGAGTGGGCAGAAGAACATGGTGAAAAGAAATTCCGAGCAACCCAAATATGGGAATGGCTCTATCGGAAACGTGTCCAGTCATTTGAAGAAATGACCAACCTATCTAAGAGCTTGATCGAAATATTGAATGATCAGTTCGTGATCAATCCTTTGAAACAACGGATCGTGCAAGAATCAGCAGATGGGACTGTCAAATACCTCTTTGAATTGCCAGATGGCATGTTGATCGAGACAGTTTTGATGCGCCAACATTATGGCTTGTCAGTCTGTGTCACCACTCAGGTAGGGTGCAACATCGGCTGTACCTTCTGTGCATCTGGTTTGATCAAGAAACAACGCGACTTGAACAGTGGGGAAATCGTTGCCCAAATCATGCTGGTTCAAAAGTACTTTGACGAACGTGGTCAAGACGAGCGTGTCAGCCATATCGTTGTGATGGGAATTGGTGAGCCCTTTGATAACTACAAGAATGTCTTGAGCTTTGTCCGTACGGTCAATGATGACAAGGGACTGGCTATCGGTGCCCGCCACATTACCGTTTCAACTTCTGGCTTGGCTCATAAGATTCGTGATTTTGCTAATGAAGGTGTTCAGGTCAACTTGGCAGTATCACTTCATGCTCCCAACAATGACTTGCGTTCCAGCATCATGAAAATCAACCGCGCTTTCCCAATCGAGAAATTATTTGCGGCGATTGAGTACTATATCGAAACGACCAACCGTCGGGTAACCTTCGAGTACATCATGCTCAATGAAGTCAATGATGGGGTGGAGCAAGCCTTGGAATTGGCAGAACTCCTTAAAAAGATCAAGAAGCTATCTTATGTCAACTTGATTCCTTACAACCCAGTTAGTGAGCATGACCAATATAGTCGGAGCCCAAGAGAGCGCGTGATGGCCTTTTATGACACCTTGAAGAAAAACGGAGTCAACTGCGTGGTTCGTCAAGAGCATGGTACGGATATCGATGCAGCTTGTGGTCAATTGCGTTCTAATACGATGAAAAGAGACCGGGAGAAAGCCATTGTTGAACAAATTCAACCGTAACAACGGGCTGATAGAACAAGGGCAATTAACAAATAAAGGAAGACAACTGCTACTAGGTGGCAGTTTCTTCTATTTTGTTCTGCTCTGTCTCATGTGTTTTCTCCCCCAACGGCCTGAATCAGGAATGGAAACACCTGGTATCCAACATTTTGGGCGAGTAGTCGTATTGCTGATTCCCTTTAATTCCCTCATCAACCTAGGTCAAGTGACCAGTCTGGTCCAGCTGATCAAGGTGCTTGTACAAAATATAGCCAACATCTTTCTTTTATTCCCTTTGGTCTTTCAACTGCTTTGGCTCTGCCCTTGGTTAGGTACTCGGAAACGGGTCCTTTGCTTTAGTCTGGGGATGAGTTTGTGGATCGAGCTCAGTCAGATTGTCCTAGACCTCTTATTTGATTTCAATCGGGTGTTTGAGATAGATGATCTATGGACCAATACCCTGGGAGGTTACCTAGCCTATCTGTGTTTTAAATGGCTACAAGCTTCTATGAGTAAGGACAAGCCATCTTAGTTTTGTACAAAATCCGAACGATTGAAGATGATTTCAAATTTTGGGTTGACAAACGATAGGTAGGAAGCTATAATAGCTACAAGACATCAGAAAAGTAGAGATTTTTCTCACTTCCAGGGAGCTTGTGGTCATTGTGAACAAGCAGTGGTGGATCTTGAAATGGGCTGATGCGTTTATGATGATGAATTTGAAACAATAAAAATTCGGTGAGCACACCTTATCGTGCAGCCTGTTGCTAGACAGGTCAGAGATGTAGGAGAAAGAATGTCTTCCTACAATAGAGGTGGCACCGCGGTATCGAATCGTCCTCACACAGATTTTTCTGTGTGAGGTTTTTTGTATCTCAAAAGGACCCTGTGAGACTGCAGCTCAAAGGACCAGAGAGAGAAAAAGATCATAAACAGAATTGAAGATATAGAAAAGAGGACACAATCATGACAGAAACAAAAGGCTATTTCGGACAATTTGGTGGGTCTTTCGTACCAGAACCTATTCAAAACTTGCTCGATCAATTAGAGGCAACCTTTGAACAGTACAAAAATGACCCAGAATTTATCGCAGAATACAAGCATTATCTGAAAGATTATTCTGGACGGGAAACACCGCTCTACTTTGCAGAAAGTTTGACAGAGCATTTAGGTGGGGCGAAAATTTATTTGAAACGTGAAGACCTGAATCACCTAGGTTCGCATAAATTGAATAACGTCTTGGGGCAAATTCTCTTGGCTAAGCGCATGGGCAAAAACCGCGTGATTGCTGAAACAGGAGCCGGTCAACATGGTGTAGCTACAGCAGCTGCGGCAGCTAAGTTCGGCATGGCATGTGATGTCTACATGGGGGCAGAAGACGTTGAACGCCAACGTCTCAATGTCTTCCGCATGGAAATGATGGGGGCAACTGTTCATGCCGTTGAAACAGGTACGAAGACCTTGAAAGATGCCGTAGATGCTGCTTTTGGAGCATGGATGGCGGATCTGGATGCTTTTTATGTCTTGGGTTCTGCTGTTGGCCCTCACCCTTATCCAACCATTGTGCATGAATTCCAAAAAGTCATCAGTGAAGAATCAAAACGCCAAATCTTAGAAAAAGAAGGTCGTTTGCCAGACTATGTCATTGCCTGTGTCGGTGGTGGATCCAATGCCATTGGTGCCTTCTCCCAATATGTAGGCGATGAGGAAGTCAAATTGGTCGGTGTTGAAGCGGCAGGACATGGCTTGGATACAGATCAGCACGCAGCGACCATGACCAAGGGGACTGTAGGAGTTGTCGATGGAATGAAGACCTATGCTGTCTTTGGCGAAGATGGAAAAGTAGCACCAGTGTACTCGATTTCTGCCGGTTTGGATTACCCAGGGGTTGGACCAGAGCATGCCTTCTTTAAAGATTCTGGTCGTGTCGAATATGTGGCGGCGACAGATGATGAAGCAGTTCAAGCTCTTCTCCTCCTCAGTAAGACAGAAGGAATCCTCCCAGCTATTGAAAGTTCACATGCGATTGCAGAAGCTGTCAAACGTGCTCCACAATTGGATAAAGACAAGATTATCATCATCAATGTTTCTGGACGTGGAGATAAGGACGTAGCTGCGATTGCAGATTATCTGGAAGCGAAAGCTGCAAAATAAGAAATCTTATCTGCTAAAAATTGTAAAAAACAGTAAAGCATGATAACTCAGAAAAAGACAGGGAACAAAAGGAATCCGGTCTTTTTCTTTTTTAAAGAGGAAGGCCAGGAGACCAATGAGGGAAGCCCCTTGCATGACTAAGAGGACTTGGACAGCTGAGAGGGTCAAAGAAAAAGTAGCCAGTAAGAGAAAATCCCCTGCGCCAATGCCGATGGAGTAAACAGCTGATAGGACTCCTAAGAAGAGAAAGACTCCCATCAAGAGGGTAGGGCTGGTGAAAAACAGGCAAAGAGCGTGAAGTACTAGCCAGAGGAGGAGCGGATACTCCATGGAGCGCAAATCATAGATGGCCAAAACGCAACTGCCAAGAAGAAGGAGCAGATGAGGGATGGGAAGAATCCCCTGATAGCACAGCAAAAAAAGGAGGCCACTCCAGGCTTCAAAAAGGGCATACCAATAAGGAAGGGGGCTCTGGCAGTAACGGCAATGGAATCGAAAAAGACATTGCGAAAGAATAGGAATCAGGTCCAGAGGTCTTAAGGTCTGCTGACAGTAGTCGCAATGACTCCTTGGACGAATGATGGAGCTTTCTGGAAAGCGGTCAATCACAAGACCTAAAAAGGAGGCGATACAGGCGCCGACTGTAAAAAAATAGAAGTTGATCATACTTATAATATTCGTAAAAAAGATGACTAATGACGATTAGAAATGAAATAATTTTCTAACTTTTCTTATTTAAGCATTTTCTCTTGCATTTCTTAATTAGAAGGATTATAATATAACTAAATTAGAATAATTCTAAAAAAGGAGAAACTATTTATGACAACAATTAAAAAAGAAGCAGCAAAAGACGTAGCAACATTTGCAACCATCAGCGAAGTAAGCAAGAGTCTGACCGATACAAAAGCGGTTTTGAATCAAGTGGTGGCAGACCTTTATGTCGCTCATATTGCCTTGCACCAAGTACACTGGTATATGCGTGGTCGTGGCTTCCTCGTATGGCATCCAAAAATGGATGAGTACATGGAAAGCTTGGATGCGACTCTTGATGAAGTGAGTGAACGCTTGATTACCTTGGGTGGTGCCCCATATGCTAGCATGGTTGAGTTCTTGGAACACAGCAATATCCAAGAAGAAAAAGGTTCATTTGAACGCTCTATGGAAGAAAATTTGGGACGTGTCCTTTCTATCTTCCGCTATTTGGTAAGTCTTTATCAAAAAGCCTTGGATATCACAGATGCTGAAGGAGATGACGTGACCAACGATATCTTTGTTGGTGCCAAAGCTGAATTGGAAAAACATATCTGGATGATTGCCGCTGAATTAGGTCAAGCACCAGGTTTGTAATCTGAAAATAAACAAATGAGCCTTCCTTGATTGGGAGGCTCGTTTTTGTTTGGAGGAGATTTTTCCTGTAAATAAAACAGGAGCTAACTTGAAAATACTTGAAAGATTTGATAGAATAAGCACATGAAAACCCTGTACGATGTTCAACAATTTCTGAAAAAATTTGGAATCATCATTTATGTCGGAAAACGGCTTTACGACATCGAATTGATGAAGATTGAATTGAAAAGGATCTATGACGCTGGGCTGATGGAAAAGCTAGATTATCTAGAAGCAGAAGCTGTCTTACGCAGAGAACACGCACAGGAATTACGTTATTTAGAAGAGGATAAAGAAAAGTGAGTTTAGTAAATATTTTAGTATGGTTGATTGTTTTAGCAATGTTCGGCTGGATGGGTTACAATTACTTCCGTATCCGTCGTGCTGCAAAAATTGTGGACAATGTAGAGTTTGAAGAATTGATCCGCAAAGGTCAATTAGTGGACTTGCGTGATCCGAATGAATTCCACGCTAAGCATATTTTAGGGGCTCGGAACATTCCATCCAACCAATTGAAAGTGAGCCTGGGTGCCCTTCGAAAAGATAAACCTGTCTTGCTCTATGAGAACAGTCGTGGTTCCCGTGTGACCAATGCGGCCCTCTTCTTGAAAAAACAGGGTTATAAGGATATTTATATCTTGTCTTACGGTTTGGATTCATGGGATGGAAAAGTAAAAACGAACTAAGATCAAAACTCCAGAAGTATAAGCTTCTGGAGTTTTTTAGCGGGTTTCTTCTAGAAAAGAGCGAATTGCTTCACATTCGTGTGATGTGAGAGGACGATACTGGCCTTCTTTCAGTCCATCTTCTAAGGTAAAAGGTCCAAAGCGAACGCGTTTTAAGGCAGTGACTTTAACCCCAATGGCTAAAAACATCTTTTTCACCTGATGGAATTTCCCTTCAGATAGGGTGACCAGTGCTTGGCTTTCTTTGGGACTGGAGGTAAGGATTTCGAGTTTGGCTGGCTTACACCTGGTCCCGTCTAAAAAAGTGATCCCTTCTTGAAAACGATCGATATGAGCGGGTTCGAGAGGGCCGTTGACTGTTACCGCGTATTCTTTTTCGATATGGTATCGGGGATGAAGGAGTTGGAGACCTAGAGGTCCGTTGTCTGTGAGTAAGAGCAGACCGGAGGTATCCCGATCTAGCCGGTCGATAGGATAAGTATTGGGTGTTCGGTCTTCTGCTCGAAGGAGGTCAAGTACCGTAGCATGCTGGGCATTCTTGGTAGCTGTCACCAGCCCTTGGGGCTTGTGGAGAAGAAAATAATGATGGGAACAGTCGGTAAGGACCCGATTTTTCCAGCGAACTTCTTGGAGGCCTGTATCTACATTTTGGGATAATTTTGTTGCAGCAAGTCCGTCGACCAGAATCTGCCTTTTAGCCAGGCTCTGTTTGATTTCTTTGCGAGGAATTTGGTAGTGGGCCAGTAATTGATCTAGTCTCATAGAAGACAGAATAGCATGAAATGAAGAGAATCACAAGTATTCGGAAAAAGGGAGAAGAAAAGGGATTGAAGAATTGAAAGATTTTCATGAATAGAGTGGTTAGGAGTGGGAATGAGAAAGAAGATTTCCGAAAGAAAGCATGAAAACATTTACACTTGTCTGAGTTATGCCATTTGCTTAAAATTGTGGTATAATTGCTCAGTTAGAAAATAAATTTTTGAATACTGTAGAGGAAATCATGACAAAATTAAGAGAAGATATCCGTAATATCGCGATTATCGCCCACGTCGACCACGGAAAAACAACCCTTGTTGACGAATTATTGAAACAATCTGAAACACTTGATGCACGTACTGAATTAGCTGAGCGTGCAATGGACTCAAACGATATTGAAAAAGAGCGTGGAATCACAATCCTTGCTAAAAATACAGCAGTTGCCTACAACGGAACTCGTATTAATATCATGGACACGCCAGGACACGCGGACTTCGGTGGAGAAGTTGAGCGTATCATGAAAATGGTTGACGGAGTTGTTTTGGTCGTAGATGCTTACGAAGGGACTATGCCACAGACTCGTTTCGTATTGAAAAAAGCTTTGGAACAAGATCTTGTCCCAATCGTTGTCGTTAACAAAATCGACAAACCATCAGCTCGTCCAGCAGAAGTTGTAGATGAAGTCTTGGAACTCTTCATCGAGCTTGGTGCAGATGATGACCAGCTTGATTTCCCAGTCGTTTATGCGTCAGCTATCAACGGAACATCTTCCTTGTCAGATGATCCAGCAGATCAAGAAAAGACGATGGCGCCAATCTTTGATACCATTATTGACCACATCCCAGCTCCGATTGATAACTCAGATGAGCCCCTTCAATTCCAAGTGTCACTCTTGGACTATAATGACTTCGTAGGTCGTATTGGTATTGGACGTGTCTTCCGTGGGACAGTAAAAGTTGGTGACCAAGTTACCCTTTCTAAATTGGACGGTACAACCAAGAACTTCCGTGTTACAAAACTCTTCGGTTTCTTTGGTTTGGAACGTCGTGAAATCCAAGAAGCAAAAGCTGGTGATTTGATTGCCGTTTCAGGTATGGAAGATATCTTCGTTGGTGAAACGATTACTCCTACAGACGCAGTTGAGGCATTGCCAGTTCTTCACATCGATGAGCCAACTCTTCAAATGACCTTCTTGGTCAACAACTCACCATTTGCTGGTCGTGAAGGTAAGTGGGTAACTTCTCGTAAGGTTGAAGAGCGCCTTCAAGCAGAATTGCAAACAGACGTTTCTCTTCGTGTAGAACCAACTGACTCGCCAGATAAATGGACTGTTTCAGGACGTGGGGAATTGCACTTGTCAATCCTGATCGAAACTATGCGTCGTGAGGGCTATGAGCTTCAAGTATCTCGTCCAGAAGTTATCGTAAAAGAGATTGACGGTGTCAAATGTGAGCCATTTGAGCGTGTGCAAATCGACACACCAGAAGAATACCAAGGATCTGTTATCCAAAGTCTCTCTGAACGTAAGGGTGAAATGTTGGACATGATTGCAACTGGAAACGGGCAAACTCGTTTGGTCTTCCTAGTTCCTGCGCGTGGTTTGATTGGATACTCAACTGAGTTCTTGTCAATGACTCGTGGTTACGGAATCATGAACCATACTTTTGATCAATACTTGCCATTGATTCCAGGTGAAATCGGTGGACGTCACCGTGGTGCCCTCGTTTCTATCGATGCTGGTAAAGCAACAACTTACTCGATCATGTCGATTGAGGAACGCGGTACGATCTTTGTCAACCCAGGTACTGAAGTTTACGAAGGAATGATTATCGGTGAGAATTCTCGTGAAAATGACTTGACCGTAAACATCACGAAAGCTAAACAAATGACTAACGTTCGTTCAGCTACTAAGGACCAAACAGCGGTTATCAAGACTCCTCGTATCTTAACGCTTGAAGAATCACTTGAGTTCTTGAATGACGATGAATACATGGAAGTAACGCCTGAATCAATCCGTTTGCGTAAGCAAATCTTGAACAAGGCAGAGCGTGAAAAAGCAAACAAAAAGAAAAAATCAGCTGCAGCTGAATAAGAAATAAGAAAGGAGTGACAAAATGGTTTATTTAATTATAGGTATTTTGATCCTCCTTTTTTACCTTTTTGCAGCTCCAAAGAGCATTAGAGGAACTCTGAATGTAGTAACCCTGGTCGTATTGTTGGTTTCTTTGGTGATTCTCCTTTGCTTAGCAATTTTCCAAATTTTCCAATTGCCTTCAGAATTTTTTGTTGGTGCCTTCCTTGCTTTTGTAGGCTACCTGGCCCTCGTTGATATCTCGCGGTTGCCAACCAAGTCTTCTAAACGCTTGGATAAATCAGAATAAACTGGAGATTTTCTCTCCAGAAATAGAGTCGTTGTGATGTAAAATCATGGCGACTTTTTTATGAAAGAAGGGGAAGAGGTCATTTTTGTAAGGTGTTGCTTCTTTTGCTGTCTTAAGGCTTTTTAAATTGTCTAAAAAAGGGTAAAATAGAAGGTGAACAAATTGGAGTAAAAAAGCTATGAACATCATTGAAACATTTAAAAATAAAAAAGTCCTTGTTTTAGGATTGGCGAAATCCGGAGAATCTGCAGCACGTTTACTAGATCGCCTAGGAGCTATCGTAACTGTGAATGATGGAAAAGCCTTTGAAGAAAATCCTGCAGCCCAGAGTTTACTGGAAGAAGGAATCAAAGTTGTGACAGGAGGACATCCTCTGGAACTCTTGGATGAAGACTTTGCGGTGATGGTGAAGAATCCTGGAATTCCATACACGAATCCCATGGTCCAACGGGCCCTTGAAAAAGGCATCCCTGTTTTGACTGAGGTCGAATTGGCTTATCTTATTTCAGAAGCGCCGATCATCGGCATCACTGGTTCAAATGGAAAGACAACCACTACTACCATGATTGGGGAAGTGTTAACTGCTGCTGGACAAAATGGTCTCTTGTCTGGGAATATTGGTTTTCCAGCTAGTCAAGTCGCTCAAACAGCGACAGCTAAAGACACATTGGTGATGGAATTATCTTCTTTCCAATTAATGGGGATTGAAGCCTTCCATCCAGAAATCGCAGTGATCACCAATCTCATGCCGACCCACTTGGATTATCATGGATCCTTCGAAGGTTATGTAGCTGCAAAATGGGCTATACAAAAGAATATGACTGCCAAGGATTTTGTGGTGCTAAACTTTAACCAAGATCTAGCCAAAGACTTGGCTCAACAAACACAAGCTAGTGTTGTTCCATTTTCAACCCAAGAAAGAGTGGATGGGGCCTATTTGGAAGATGGTGTCCTCTACTTCCAAGGTGAAGCCGTTATGCGGGCAGATCAAATCGGAGTACCAGGTAGCCACAATGTAGAAAATGCCTTAGCTACCATTGCAGTGGCCAAACTTCGTGGTATTGACAATCAAACGATCCAAGAAACCTTATCAGCCTTTGGCGGGGTGAAGCACCGCTTGCAGTATGTGGCTGAGATTGAAGGGATAAAATTTTACAATGATAGTAAGTCTACCAACATTTTAGCAACCCAAAAAGCCTTGTCTGGATTTGATAACGCTCATGTCATCTTAATCGCTGGTGGCTTGGACCGAGGCAATGAATTTGATGAATTGGTGCCAGATATTACCGGCCTTAAAAAAATGGTCATCCTTGGAGAGTCTGCTGAACGGGTGAAACGAGCAGCGGATCAAGCGGGTGTGGCCTATCTAGATGCGACGGATGTAGCGGACGCAACGCGCAAAGCCTTTGAAATAGCTGAGCCAGGCGACATCGTCTTGCTTAGTCCAGCCAATGCTAGCTGGGATATGTATGCGAATTTTGAAGTGCGGGGCGATGAGTTCCTAAAAACAGTAGAAGAGTTGAAAAAATAGTATGAAAAAAATAGTATTTACAGGGGGAGGTACAGTCGGGCATGTCACCTTGAACCTTCTCCTCATCCCTCGCTTCATCGAGGATGGTTGGGAAGTTCATTATATTGGGGACAAGAAGGGGATTGAGCACCAAGAGATTTTGAAGTCTGGCTTGGACATTCATTTCCACTCGATTGCGACGGGTAAGTTGCGCCGTTATTTCTCTTGGCAAAACATGTTGGATGTCTTCAAGGTCTTCTGGGGGATTCTCCAATCGATTTGGATCATGCTGTGTGTACGGCCACAGGTCTTATTTTCTAAAGGAGGCTTCGTTTCGGTTCCTCCGGTAGTGGCTGCAAGACTTTGTTTTGTACCTGTATTGGTACACGAATCAGATCGTTCCATGGGCTTGGCCAATAAAATTGCTTATAAGTTTGCGACGAAAATGTTTACGACCTTTGAGCAACCGAAGAGTCTAGTGAAAGCCCAACATGTAGGAGCTGTGACCAAGGTTCATCGTGAGCAAGTTCCAACCCCAGTAGAATTGGAAGCAGTATTCGCTCAATTTGATCCACAGTTGCCAACCCTTCTCTTTGTGGGTGGCTCTGCTGGTGCACGCGTGTTCAATGAGTTTGTCACAAATAATCGAGAAGCCTTGTTGGCAAGCTACAATGTCATTAATTTGACTGGGGACTCCTCCTTAAATGAACAAGCCCCTCATCTTTATCGCGTGGATTACGTGACGGATCACTATCTTCCTTTGCTCCAGCAGGCAGACCTAGTGGTGACTCGTGGTGGTGCCAATACGATTTTTGAACTCTTGGCCATGAATAAGCTACATATCATCGTTCCTCTAGGAAAAGAAGCTAGTCGGGGAGATCAAATCGAAAACGCTCAATATTTCGTTGAGAAAGGTTATGCAGAAACCATCGCTGAATCAGAATTGAGCATGGATCGTTTGCAAAATACGATGGATAAAATGTTCCAAGGGGCAGAAAGCTATCATCAAGCGATGAAGTCTTCGAATGAGCTACTTTCTTTGGATGAATTTTACAGTCTGGTCCATCAAGAAATTAATAAAAGGAAAAAATGACGGATAAGAAGAACCAAAAAACTCCTAAGGAAGTCACTAAGCTCTCTGAGTGGCAGAGACGAAACCAGGAGTATCAAAAGAAAAAACAATTAGAAGAGCAAGAAGAAAAAGAAAAGAAAGCACAAGAAGAGAAGGAAAGACAGGAATTTCTGAATCAAAAAACTCCCTCTGAAAATCTAGATGCAGAAGAGCAAAATGCTGAGACTACAGAAGAAGAGAATGTGGCTGATGTAGCGGAGGAGGGATTACAAGAAACTCTTCCTGAAGAAGTAGAAGAAGAGGCTGAAGAAGAAAAAATCATCTACCTAGCAGAACCTTCAGAAGCTATGTTAGAAGAAGAGGAACTAGCGAAGAAGGCTAAAAAGGAAGGCCAAATTGCGAGACGTCACCTCTACAGAGCTATTCCAGTTTTGGTTATCAGTACCCTGATTGCTCTCTTTTCTGCCTATCTTTTAACGCCCCTAGCCAAGCAAAAAGTCGTCGAATTTTCAGGGAATAAAAATGCAGATCAGACCTTGTTGTTCGAAAAAAGCCAAATAAAAAATCAAGATTATACCTTGACAACTTTCTTGAATCGGGACCGTTATGTTGCTAATATGAAGGTGGCGAGTCCATGGGTCAAGGATATTTCAATGACTTATGCCTTCCCTACGACTTTCAAGGTTCAGGTTGAGGAATACCAGGTTTTTGGTTACTATGTGACTGAGGAAGACCACTATCCCATTTTAGAGAATGGAGAAGTCGTGGAGACACCGGTTGCTACGGATCAGCTTCCCAAGTCTTACCTAAGCGTTCGTTTTTCTGATCGAGAATTGGTCCGACAATTTGTCAAACAACTAGGGAAAATACCATCCTCTGTACGCGATGAAATTGAGTCGGTGGATTTGGCACCGAGCAAGGTGACCAAGGATTTGGTGACGCTCACCATGAAGGATGGCACCAAGGTTCTGGTGCCTATATCTCAGATCAAACGTAAATTGCCTTATTACAATCAGATTCGTAAGTTGATTGAAGATAACAGTGTCATTGACATGGAAGCAGGTATCTACAGTTATAATGCAGAAACCATGGCCACTTTAGCTCAGGAAAAGAAAGAAAAGGAACAAGGGGAAGGGAACAAAACGGAGGAAGCGGACGCCAACTCGACAGATTCTGATGAGAGTGCAGTCGCAACAGAGCAACACGAAGAAGTTCCCGCTGAGTAAGCCCTCATAAATTATCTGAAATAAATGAAGAAAATATGCCCACTATGGGCATATTTGTGTTATAATGAAATTTGGATAGTTCTAACTAAATGGAGCTATTAACTGACGTATAGGAAAACAAAAGAGAGAGGACTGGTGTAATGGCTAGAAACGGCTTTTTTACAGGTTTAGATATCGGTACTAGTTCAATAAAAGTATTGGTGGCAGAACATGTCAATGGAGAAATGAATGTAATTGGAGTCAGCAATGCGAAAAGTGCTGGCGTCAAAGATGGAATTATAGTTGATATTGAGGCTGCTTCGAATGCGATTAAAAATGCAGTAAGTCAGGCAGAAGAAAAAGCAGGAATTTCAATCAATCTTGTCAACGTTGGATTGCCAGCGAACCTTCTTCAAATTGAAGCAACTCAAGGAATGATTCCTGTAACCAGTGATTCAAAAGAAATTACGGATGCAGACGTGGAAAATGTTGTACGGTCTGCTTTGACGAAGAGTATGACGCCTGACCGTGAAGTCATTACCTTTATTCCAGAAGAATTCACAGTCGATGGTTTCCAAGGGATTCGTGACCCACGTGGTATGATGGGGATTCGTTTGGAGATGCGTGGACTCTTGTATACTGGTCCAAGAACTGTCCTCCATAATTTACGGAAAACAGTCGAACGTGCTGGTTTACAAGTTGAAAACATCATTATTTCACCGCTTGCAATGATTAAGTCTGTATTAAACGAAGGAGAACGTGAGTTTGGTGCGACTGTCATTGATT
Organism: Streptococcus australis; assembly: GCF_003943615.1. Lineage (GTDB taxonomy): Bacteria > Bacillota > Bacilli > Lactobacillales > Streptococcaceae > Streptococcus > Streptococcus australis_C. The sequence continues at coordinate 30,177 of NZ_RJPZ01000006.1, forward strand.
TAGGTGGAGGACAAACGACAGTAGCTTCTGTTCGTAATCAAGAACTTCAATTTACAAATATCTATCAAGAAGGTGGCGACTACGTTACTAAGGATATTTCTAAAGTATTGAAAACTTCTCAAAAATTAGCAGAAGGTTTGAAGTTCAACTATGGAGCAGCTTATGTTCCTGCAGTTGGTGATGAAGTCTTCCATGTTGAAGTGATTGGTGAAGTAGAACCTGTTCAAGTATCTGAAAAATATTTGGCAGAAATTATTTCAGCTCGGATCAAACACATCTTCGACCAAATCAAACAAGATCTTGAAAGAAGACATTTGCTTGATTTGCCTGGAGGAATTGTCATCATCGGTGGTGGTGCTATTCTCCCTGGTATTGAAGAGTTGGCACAAGAAGTCTTTGGTGTAAATGTGAAATTGTACGTTCCAAATCAAATTGGTATCCGCAATCCAGCTTTTGCCCACGTGATTAGCTTGTCTGAATATGCAGGAAATCTAACAGATGTAGATATTCTTGCTCAAGCTGCTGTACATGGGGACCAACGTCTTCGTCAGCAACCAATTCAGTTCGAACGCCCAACACAGCAACCAGTAGTTCCAGCATATGTACCGGACGAAATTGAACCTGTAGTAAACGTCGAGCAACAACATCCAGTTGAAGAACAAAAACAAGAAGAAAAAACTACCTTTACAGACCGAATGAAGAATTTTATCGGTAATATGTTTGATTAAGGAGTGTAAGTATTTATGACATTTTCATTTGACACAGCAGCGGCACAAGGTGCAGTTATTAAAGTAATCGGTGTCGGTGGCGGTGGCGGTAATGCCATCAACCGCATGATTGACGAAGGAGTTGCTGGTGTAGAATTCATCGCAGCAAACACAGACGTACAAGCACTTTCAAGTGCAAAAGCAGAAACAGTTATCCAATTGGGTCCTAAGTTGACTCGTGGTTTGGGTGCTGGAGGTCAACCTGAGGTTGGTCGTAAAGCCGCAGAAGAAAGTGAAGAAGTATTGACGGAAGCATTGCAAGGTGCAGACATGGTCTTCATCACTGCAGGAATGGGTGGAGGATCTGGTACAGGTGCTGCACCAGTTATTGCGCGTATTGCTAAAGCTGTTGGTGCTTTGACAGTAGCCGTTGTGACTCGTCCTTTCGGATTTGAAGGAACCAAACGTAGCAACTATGCGATCGAAGGGATCAATGAACTTCGCGAGCATGTGGATACTTTGTTGATCATTTCTAACAACAACTTGTTAGAAATTGTAGATAAGAAAACACCACTTCTTGAAGCATTGAGTGAAGCAGATAATGTCCTTCGCCAAGGGGTTCAAGGGATCACTGACTTGATCACAAGCCCAGGATTGATTAACCTTGACTTCGCTGACGTGAAGACTGTTATGGAAAACAAAGGAAATGCCTTGATGGGAATCGGTGTTGGTAATGGTGAAGAGCGTGTGATTGAAGCAGCTCGTAAAGCCATCTACTCACCACTCCTTGAAACAACCATTGACGGTGCTGAAGATGTGATCGTCAACGTTACTGGTGGTTTGGATATGACCTTGATTGAAGCAGAAGAAGCTTCTGAAATTGTTAACCAAGCAGCTGGTCATGGCGTAAACATTTGGCTCGGTACATCTATTGATGAATCAATGAAAGATGAAATTCGCGTAACGGTTGTCGCAACTGGTGTTCGTCAGGACAAGGTTGAAAAAGTTAGTGGAATTGCATCTCATGCACCAAGTTCAGCACGTTATTATCAAACTGGACCACGTGAACAACGTCCACAAACTCCACAATTTGATCGCGAATTTGATTTAAAGGAAGAAATCGACATGCCTACTCCTCAATCACGTGCTAAACAAGAAAAACCTCGTGGATCTGCGTTTGGAGATTGGGACATTCGTCGTGAAAACATTGTGCGTCAGTCTGATACTAGCACTGGTCGTCAAGTTGAGCGCTATGTGGATTCTTCTTCAGAAGATGATGAGTTGGAAACACCACCATTTTTCCGTAATCGTTAAGAATGAATCTGATTGAAAATAAAGAGCGTATATTCTCGCAGGTTGCACAAGCAATGGAAACAGCAAACCGCACTGATCAGGTGAATGTAATTGCTGTTACTAAGTATGTCGGTATCGACCAAGCTAAGGCTCTGGTCGATACAGGAGTCCGTCATATCGGTGAAAACCGTGTTGATAAATTTCTAGAAAAATACCAAGCTCTAAAAGATGAGGGACTTACCTGGCATTTGATCGGTAGTCTCCAACGTCGTAAAGTAAAAGAAGTTATCAATTATGTAGATTACTTCCATGCTTTAGATTCTATGAAGCTTGCCCAAGAAATTCAAAAAAGGGCGAGTCACCCAATTAAATGTTTTATACAAGTCAATATCTCTGGAGAAGAAAGCAAGCATGGATTTGCTCCTGAAGAGCTCGATGCTCTTCTTCCAGAAATGGAAAGCTTGGATAACTTACAAATTGTTGGCTTAATGACGATGGCTCCTTTTGAGGCAAGTCAGGACGAGTTGCAAGCCATATTCGCAGCAACTCACCAACTTCAAAAAGAATTACAAAAGAAACAGTTGAAAAATATGCCCTTTACAGAGTTAAGCATGGGAATGAGTCGTGATTATGATGTAGCAATTGCTAACGGTGCGACTTTTGTGCGAATTGGGACCTCATTTTTCAAATAGGGAAGAATTATGTCATTTAAAGATAAATTTGATCGAATGATTGAGTATTTTACTGAAGATGGAGATGAATACGATGTGCAAGAAGCGCCTGCTCAAGCAGTCGGTGCTAGCCAACCTGTACCATCCTCTAAACCAGTACAAGCATCATCAAAACCACGTCAAAAAGCGGTAGTAGCTGTCAAGGAGCAGAAACCTACTCCTGTTGCAGCAAGTCGTCCACAAGTAACTTCAACAGCAGTGGTTGAATCCGCTTCATCTCAAAAATCACCTTCTGAAAATATTACTCGACTTCATCAACGTCAACAAGAGTTGGCAAAAAATCGTTCTGCTGCAGATGAAAAGATTACAATTGATGTCCGCTATCCTCGTAAATACGAAGAAGCAACTGAAATTGTTGACTTGTTGTTGGCAAACGAAAGTATTCTCATTGACTTCCAATACATGACTGAAGTTCAGGCGAGAAGATGTTTGGATTATTTGGATGGTGCTCGCTATGTATTAGCTGGGAATCTACGTCGTGTTGCAAGTACTATGTACTTACTAACACCAATCAATGTCGTTGTGAATATTGAAGATATTCGCCTTCCAAATGATGTCGAAATTGCTGAATATGACTTTGATATGAAACGAAACCGTTAATATGTTTGTCCTACAATTAGTTAGAAATTTCTTTCAGGTTTTTGAGCTAGTATTAATCATCTATGCTTTGCTTAGTTGGTTTCCAAATGCATCAGAATCGGCTTTAGCTAAAATGGTTCAACGGATCGTCGAACCATTTTTGAGCCTATTTAGAAAGATACCTATGCAACTTGGTGGGTTAGACTTTACGGTCATGTTTGCCTTACTTGCTCTGTCCGTAGTGGAACGATTTGTCCTTCAATTCTTGGTGCAGTTCCTATGACAAAGGGATTTTATCAACACTATAGTCAAGAAGATCACGTATTTATCGATCGAGTCCTAGAATTAGTGGCTCGGGTGGAGCAACAGTATAGTTTTGAACTGACTACTTTTTTAAATCCACATCAGGTTGATATTTTACGACAAATTGGTGCCCACCACGGTTTGCAGGTATTCTCAAGTTCAGAAATTTATCCCACAGAATATGCACGGGTGATTCTTGCTCCTAGCTACTATGTGTTAGATGCATCTGATTTTGAGATTGCCTTATTAGAAGTTCTCTATCCGGATAAATTCTATCGATTAAGTCATTCTCAAGTTTTGGGATCACTTCTCCATCAGCTAGGCTTGGAAAGAAAATCTTTTGGAGATATCGTGGTTGGGCAGGGGAAAATTCATATTTATGTGGATGTACGTTTCTCTTCCTACTTCAAAGAGAATCTAAGAAAAATTGCAAAAGCCTCTGTGAAGATTCGTGAGATCGACTGTCGAGACAGGATTTTTGTAGAAGAACCATCCAAAATCAAAGACCTATTGGTTACTAGTGTACGACTTGATAAGCTAGTAGCCTCGACTTTTAAACTTGCTCGGTCTGTAGCTGTTCAATTGATTCAGTCTGGCCAAGTAAAAGTCAATTATGCGCCAATTGATAATCCTAGTCGGATGATTCAAGTAGCAGATTTAATTAGTGTTCGAAAATATGGTCGCTTTAAATTTCTATCAGAAAACGGCCAATCAAAAAGCGGGAAATACAAATTAACAGTTGAAGTATTTTCCAGTAGAAAATAAGGAGTAACTATGGCACTTACAGCTTTAGAAATTAAAGATAAACGCTTTTATGTAAAATTTAGAGGCTACGATGCTAAAGAAGTTGAAGAGTTTCAAGACATGGTCTACCGAGACTATGAAAAATTAGTTCGTGAAAATCATGAATTGGAAACAAAAATTAGTGCGTTGGAAGAGCGCTTGAATTACTTTGATGAAATGAAAGACTCTTTGAGTCAATCAGTATTGATCGCTCAAGATACAGCTGAACGTGTGAAACATGCAGCAAATGAACGCTCAGAAACGATCGTTCGTCAAGCTGAGCAAGATGCTCATCATTTAGTTGAAGAAGCGAAAGCGAAAGCGAATGAAATTCTCCGTCATGCTACAGACAATGCTAAGAAAGTTGCTGTAGAAACGGAAGAATTGAAGAACAAGACACGCGTCTTCCACCAACGTTTGAAATCAACCATCGAAAGCCAATTGAGCATCATTGATACACCAGAATGGGATGAAATTCTTCGACCAACTGCTATGTATATTCAAACAAGTGATGAAGCTTTCCGTGAAGTAGTCGAAAAAGCATTGGGTGAATCTGTTCATCATTATGCAGAAGACTATAACATTGACTTGACGCGTCAATTTACTCCAGCTGAAATTGAAGAATTACAAAAACGCATTGAAGTAGCTAACTTAGAATTGGGTGCAACACAAGCGTTTGAAGGATTGAATGAAAAAGTTCAATCTGCTTTAAAAGAAGCTGAAAAAACTCATATAGATCAAGAGTCTATCGATGATCTTGTTGTAGAAACTCCTGAAGTTGCTGATATCAATGCTCCAGAAGGCGAAGAACAACGGGAATCTGTTTCAATTTTATAATCTGTAAAAACAGTGATTTTAGCAAATAGTTTTAGCGAGCAGGTGATGGTGAAAGACCTGTACTCCCTTTGTTAAGATTGATCCTTTTACAAATCTTAGTGGTGAAATGAGTAACCACTGACGCTTGTCAGCGTTAGCGACAAAAGAGGAGAAAGAGAGCAGTCTCTTTCTTGAATGAAGGTGGTACCACGACTTGTCGTCCTTTTTGGCGAGGTCGTGGTCTTTTATTTTGTATCATAATTTTTTATAGGAGACTCCATGAAACTCAAAGAGACACTAAATTTAGGTAAGACAGAGTTCCCGATGCGGGCAGGTCTTCCCACAAAAGAACCAGTATGGCAAAAAAAATGGGATGAAGCAAAACTTTATCAACGCCGTCAAGAATTGAACCAAGGGAAACCTCATTTCACCTTGCATGATGGCCCTCCGTATGCTAACGGAAATATCCACGTAGGACATGCTATGAACAAGATTTCAAAAGATATCATTGTTCGTTCAAAATCTATGTCAGGATTCTACGCACCTTACATTCCAGGTTGGGATACTCATGGTCTGCCAATCGAGCAAGTCTTGGCAAAACAAGGTGTCAAACGCAAAGAGATGGACTTGGTTGAATACTTGAAGCTTTGCCGTGAATATGCTCTTTCTCAAGTAGATAAACAACGCGAAGACTTTAAACGTTTGGGTGTTTCAGGTGACTGGGAAAATCCGTATGTAACCTTGACACCTGACTATGAAGCAGCGCAAATTCGTGTCTTTGGTGAAATGGCTAATAAAGGCTATATCTATCGTGGAGCGAAGCCTGTTTACTGGTCTTGGTCATCTGAGTCAGCTCTTGCTGAGGCGGAAATTGAATACCATGACTTGGTTTCAACATCTCTTTACTATGCCAATAAGGTTAAAGATGGAAAAGGTGTCCTAGACACAGACACATACATCGTTGTTTGGACAACAACACCATTCACCATCACAGCTTCTCGTGGTTTGACGGTTGGTGCGGATATTGATTACGTCTTGGTGCAACCAGTTGGCGAAGCTCGTAAGTTTGTAGTTGCTTCAGAATTGTTGAATAGCTTGTCAGAGAAGTTTGGCTGGTCTGATGTTCAAGTCCTAGCAACTTACCGTGGACAAGAATTAAACCACATCGTCACAGAACACCCATGGGATACAGCTGTCGATGAGTTGGTGATTCTCGGTGATCACGTTACAACAGACTCTGGTACTGGTATCGTCCATACAGCCCCTGGTTTTGGTGAGGATGACTACAATGTCGGTGTTGCCAATGGTCTCGAAGTTGCAGTCACTGTTAACGAACGCGGGATCATGATGGCCAATGCTGGTGCAGAGTTCGAAGGTCAATTTTACGACAAGGTTGTGCCAACAGTTATTGAGAAACTAGGTGATTTACTTCTTGCTCAAGAAGAAATCTCTCACTCCTACCCATTTGACTGGCGTACGAAAAAACCAATCATCTGGCGTGCCGTGCCTCAATGGTTTGCCTCAGTATCTAAATTCCGTCAAGAAATCTTGGACGAAATTGAAAAAGTCAAGTTCCACTCAGAGTGGGGGAAAGTCCGTCTGTACAACATGATCCGTGACCGTGGCGATTGGGTTATCTCTCGTCAACGTGCTTGGGGTGTGCCACTCCCAATCTTCTACGCTGAAGATGGCACACCAATCATGACAGCTGAAACCATCGAGCATGTAGCTCAACTCTTTGAAGAACATGGTTCCATCATCTGGTGGGAACGTGATGCTAAAGACCTCTTGCCTGAAGGATTTACCCATCCAGGTTCACCAAATGGTGAGTTCAAGAAAGAAACAGATATCATGGACGTCTGGTTTGATTCAGGTTCATCATGGAATGGGGTCGTGGTTAACCGTCCAGAACTCAAATACCCAGCAGATCTTTACCTTGAAGGTTCAGACCAATACCGTGGTTGGTTCAACTCTTCTCTTATCACATCTGTAGCAAACCATGGTGTTGCACCATACAAACAAATCTTGTCTCAAGGTTTCGCCTTGGATGGTAAAGGCGAGAAGATGTCCAAATCTCTTGGGAACACCATTGCTCCAAGCGATGTTGAAAAACAATTTGGTGCGGAAATCTTGCGTCTCTGGGTAACCAGTGTAGACTCAAGTAACGACGTACGGATCTCTATGGATATCTTGAGTCAAGTTTCTGAAACTTACCGTAAGATCCGTAACACCCTTCGTTTCTTGATTGCGAACACATCTGACTTTAACCCAGCTGAGGATGCAGTAGCTTATGAAGAGCTACGTTCAGTCGATAAGTACATGACCATTCGCTTTAACCAGCTTGTTAAGACCATTCGTGATGCTTATGCAAACTTTGAATTCTTGACCATCTACAAGGCTTTAGTGAACTTTATCAATGTTGATTTGTCTGCCTTCTACCTAGATTTTGCCAAAGATGTTGTCTACATTGAAGGTGCAAAATCTCTCGAACGCCGTCAAATGCAGACTGTTTTCTATGACATTCTTGTGAAAATCACCAAACTCTTGACACCAATCCTTCCTCACACTGCGGAAGAAATCTGGTCATATCTTGAGTTTGAATCTGAAGATTTCGTCCAATTGTCAGAATTACCAGAAGCACAGATATTTGCTAACCAAGAAGAAATCTTGGATGCCTGGTCAGCCTTCATGGACTTCCGTGGCCAAGCTCAAAAAGCTTTAGAAGAAGCACGGAACGAAAAAGTGATCGGTAAATCTCTTGAAGCTCATTTGACAGTTTATCCAAATGAAGTAGTGAAGACTCTTCTTGGAGCAGTGGATAGCAATGTTGCTCAACTTTTGATTGTCTCAGAATTGACCATTGCAGAAGGTCCAGCTCCAGAAGGTGCAGTGGCCTTCGAAGATGTTGCCTTCACTGTTGAACGTGCAGCTGGTGAGGTTTGTGACCGTTGCCGCCGCATCGATCCAAGTACAGCAGAACGTAGCTACAACGCAACCATCTGTGACCACTGTGCAAGCATCGTAGAAGAAAACTTTGCAGACGCAGTAGCAGAAGGATTTGAATCCAAATAATAAGAAATGAAAAAGTCGCAGGGAGTGAGTCTCCTTGCGACTTTTCAATAAAGAGGAACTAATGTGGTACCAGAAAGAATTTAAGGAACTAGAACTGAAAGAGTTTTACGAGATCGTTCAATTGCGTTTGGAAACCTTTGTCGTGGAACAGACAAGAATCTACAATGATCTCGATGATGTTGATTATCGATCTATCCATCTTTTTCATCAAGATGAGGAAGGACGCGTAGATGCCTATGCACGGATCTTTGAGACGGGGGCTACGATTCATTTTGGCCGTGTGGCTGTAGCTAAAGACAGTCGTGGCCAAGGACTGGGAAAGGCCATAGTGGAGCAGATTTTGGACCTGTGTGAACAGAGCTTTCCTGGACGGACCATTGAAATTGAGGCCCAAGAACAGGTGGTTGGCTTGTATGAAAAGTTAGGGTTTCAAAGGGTGAGCGAGCCCTTTATCTTGGCTTCTACCCCTCACGTAAAAATGATCTATCAGAAATAAAACATCCGTTCACCTCGATAATGAGATGAACGGATGTTTTGTTTTTAATAAAAATCCCAAAGCAAAAGTAAGGTAGAAGGACCTTACTTAGCAATTGGGAAAGAAATTTCGATCAGTTTATCAGAGTAGAGGGTCTTTATAGCAGATTGGTCAATGATTTGAAGATCAATCTTGCGTTTTAAAAAGAACTCACGAATTTTTTCAACTTCTGTTTCACGAATGGCCCGGTGTTTGTTACTAATCAGCAATTCGTAATGTGTAGGAGCTTTGGTAAAGATAACGTCGGTGTTACCAGCTGAATAGACCTCAACAAGGGTAGCATCGGTACTTTCTAATTGACTTTTGACCAGAGTAGCATGACTATTTGTTGTATTCATAAGCTTCATGTGAGATCCTCCTAAGCTCTTTCTCCATTTATTATAGCACTTTTTTTTATTTTGTGAAAGAAGTCGCTTACAATTTTTGGGCAGATTTCCACATTTTGATGCCCCACTTATGACTTCCTCTTTTTAATCTGTCAATGGCTTCGTCGATTGGGAACCAAGCAATGTTATTGAAATCCTCTAGCGGTTTTTGAGCTTCTACAAAGTCAGTTACTTCATAGATATAGGCAGGATTATAGTAGTGGGTGTCGCGGTGACTAGAATAGAAGTACTCGTCAGCTTGGCCATAATACTCGCCGATGGTCGCAGTGAAGCCCAATTCTTCGATCAGTTCGCGCTCGAGTGCCAAGAAATGATCTTCTCCTGCCTCGATTTCACCACCTGGTAGGAACCAAGCTCCATTTGGTGCTTGGACTAGGATGATTTTATCCTTGGCTGGATTTGGAATCACCGCATAGACTCCATAACGATTGACATAGTCAACATTTTCTTCTTTTGTCCCAAAAGTTGCAACAGTCATATTAAAACTCGCTTCTTATTTTTTTATCATTATAACATAGAAGGACATAAAAAGCAGTAGGAGATAAAAATAAGAGAGTGGGACAGAAATCGGTAATTCGTTAGAATTCGATTTCGTCGTCCCACCTCCTCACAGTTGAGTAGGGCTGTAAAAGCTGATGAAATCAGTGTAGTAGAGCCCACTCAACCACTGCGTCTTGCTCGACAATCCAAAGACAATTGAGAGGCTAGGACTTCTGTCCTAGCCTCTTTTAAATGCAATTATTCAGTTACTTTTTCTGTCGCATTAGCTGGTTTGTTCTTTCCTTTAATGCAAATCTTTCCATTGCTGGTCATGACAGCCTTCAGATCTTTTTCACTAGGATTTTCTAGGTAGTAATCTGTAATGGCATCTTCGATATAGTCTTGAATGGTGCGTCGAAGAGGACGAGCTCCCATTTTCGGATCGTAGCCCAAATCAACCAATTTTTCCTTGACCTTATCGGTAACATCGAGGTGAATATCATTGTGGGCCAGGCGTTGATTGACATCATCGAGCATTAGAGTGACGATTTGAAGGAGGTTTTCTTTAGACAAGGCTTTGAATTCAATAATACCATCAAATCGGTTCATGAATTCTGGACTAAAGAAGTTTCCAAGTTCACCTAGGATCGAATTGGTACGACCTTCACGAGCTGCCCCAAAACCGACGTTGGCCTCCGCTTTTCCAGTTCCCGCATTGGAAGTCATGATGATAATGGTATCCTTGAAGCTCACCGTTCTGCCTTGTCCATCTGTCAAGCGACCATCATCTAAGACTTGGAGGAACATATGCATGACATCAGGATGGGCCTTTTCTACCTCATCCAAGAGAATAAGAGAGTAAGGGTTGCGACGTACCTTTTCAGTCAGCTGGCCAGCTTCTTCATAGCCGACATAACCTGGAGGAGCACCGACCAATTTGGCAACGGCATGTTTCTCCATGTATTCACTCATGTCAAAGCGAATCATACTATCAGCAGAACCGAAGAGTTCGATGGCCAATTGCTTGGATAACTCTGTCTTTCCGACACCAGTTGGTCCAACAAAGAGGAAGCTACCGATTGGACGGTTTGGCGTTCCAAGTCCTACCCGATTACGACGGATAGCCTTAGCAATTTTTTCAACAGCCTCATCTTGGCCGATGACATGAGCTTTTAAATCAGCAGCCAAATTAATCAATTGAGACTGTTCTTTTTCTTTCAAATCTCCAACTGGAATATTGGTCTTTTGCTCAACAATGTGTTCGATAGTCTTTTCGCTAATAACGGGTGTATCTTGGTCGGTGACCTGTTGCCCTTGCATTTCTTTGTACTTAGCGATTTGGTCACGGAAGTAGGCTGCTTTTTCGAAGTCTTCATCCCGCGTCGCTTGGGCTTTGAGATTTTCGGCTTCAATTAAGCGCTGGTCAATGACTTTGGGATCAACAAAATTGAGGGTCAAATTCATCTTAGATCCTGCTTCGTCCATGAGGTCAATGGCCTTGTCTGGCAAGAAGCGGTCTTGGATATAGCGATTGGAAAGGAGTGCTGCAGCTTCTATTGCACCATCTGTGTAGTGGACGTGGTGGTAGTCTTCGTATTTCTTTTGAATGCCTTTAAGGATGGTAATGGTTTCTTCAACCGTTGGTTCATCCACCTTGACTGGTTGCATCCGGCGTTCAAGAGCAGCATCTTTTTCGATAATACGATACTCATTGAGTGTTGTGGCACCAACTAATTGCAATTCACCACGAGCGAGAGCCGGTTTGAGGATATTTCCTGCATCCATGTTGCCATCACCTGCAGATCCTGCTCCTACAATTTCATGGATTTCATCGATAAACAAAATGACATCTTCACGGCGACGGATTTCTTCCATTAATTGTTGCATCCGTTCTTCAAATTGTCCACGAATCCCAGTCCCTTGAACCAGGCTAACAACGTCTAGACGAATGACTTCCTTGTCTTGTAATTTATAAGGGACATCGCCATCGACAATCTTCTGGGCCAGGCCTTCTACGACAGCTGTTTTTCCGACACCAGGTTCTCCAATCAGGACAGGGTTGTTCTTGGTTCGACGGTTGAGGATTTCAATGACGCGAAGAATTTCATCGTCACGGCCAATGACCGGATCGATATCCCCACGGCGAGCAATTTCAGTAACATTAATTCCAAACTCTTCTAAGAGGCCTTTTGGTTGTTGTTTGGCTTGGGCTCTATTCGGTCCTGAAGAACGACCGTTCCCATTTGAACCGTAGCCATTTCCGCCACCATAGCCCCCTCCAGATTGAGTTGGTGGAGTTTGGGGTTCTTGCGGAGTCTGAAAGTTTCCTAGTTGATTGAAGAAATCTTCAAAAGGATCCCGTCCTCCGCGATTTTGTTGGTTTAATCCTGCGAGCAGACTATTGTTAGGATCCGTTTTCATAATTTGATAGCAGTTCTGGCAAAGGTCTACTTGTTGTTGGTGGCCATTCACGTTCGTATAAAGATGAATGGTTGAATCATTGATTTTACAGTTTTGACAAAGCATTCTCTTACCTCTTTCTCTAGGGTAAAAAGTGTAAAAACTATTGGTCAGAAATAGTCAAACTTTTATAGTTTCATTATAGCAGTATTCTAAAAGTTTGCAAGAATTTAGTATGAAGTCCGGTTTTAGGCATGGAATAAAGAGGAAAATAGCGGAAAAGTTGATTTTTATTGGAATTTCCTCCTTCTTTTATGATAAAATAGGAGAGTAGAAAGTAAATAGGAGAATCAAAATGGAATCACATTTGGTACGAATTATCAGCCGTTTGGAAGCGATGACGAAAGACGGTGGAAACTTAAAACGTAATTTTGAACGTGAAGGAGTTGTAGTTGCTGAAGTAGCTTACAACTATGATGAAGAAAATGGATCAGTATTTACTCTTCGTGATGTAGAAGCGCGTGAGACCTATACATTCGATAGCATTGACTTAATCGCAATGGAAATCTACGAATTGTTGTACTAAGAAGTATCAATCAAGAGTCTAGACCATCTAGTCTCTTTTTTGTTGGAAGAAAATAGTTATAGTTTCTTCTTATAACCTTGTCTAATCAAGAAGTGTTAGGAGCAGGTTCACAAATCTGATATAATAGAGAAGATATTGAATAGAAAAGAGATTGAGATGACACATGTAATTGATGGGAAGGCCTTGGCAGTAAAATTGCAGGGGGAATTGGCTGAAAAAACCGCTCGCTTAAAGGCTGAGACTGGTCAGGTCCCAGGCTTGGTAGTGATTTTGGTGGGAGAAAACCCAGCTAGCCAGGTCTATGTCCGCAATAAAGAACGGTCAGCTTTGGCAGCAGGATTTCGAAGTGAAGTGGTTCGAGTACCAGAAAGCATTTCCCAAGAGGACTTGTTGGCCCTCATTGACCGCTACAATCAGGATCCACTCTGGCATGGTATTTTAGTCCAGTTGCCTCTACCAGCCCATATCGACGATGAGGCAGTTTTGTTAGCCATTGATCCTAATAAGGATGTCGACGGCTTCCACCCTCTCAATATGGGACATCTTTGGGCAGGAAATCCAGTCATGGTTCCCTCTACACCAGCAGGGATTATGGAGATGTTCCGGGAATATGATATCGATGTCGAAGGGAAAAATGCAGTCGTCATTGGCCGTTCAAACATCGTTGGAAAACCGATGGCCCAGCTTCTCCTAGCAAAAAATGCAACGGTGACTTTGACCCATTCGCGGACTCATCATTTGGCAAAAATTGCTAGAAAAGCCGATATCTTAGTGGTGGCGATCGGTCGTGCCAAATTTGTTACAGCTGACTTTGTTAAAGAGGGAGCAGTCGTTATCGATGTCGGGATGAACCGTGATGAAAATGGCAAGCTCTGTGGAGACGTCGACTATGAACAAGTAGCTCCTCTGGCTAGTCACATCACTCCGGTTCCAGGTGGTGTTGGTCCTATGACCATTACCATGCTCATGTCTCAGACCTATGAGGCAGCTGTTCGGGCGTTGAAAAAATAGGCGAACTTGGATGGATTCGGGACAGTATTTGTAGCTGTAGAATGATTAGAAAAATTTTTAAGGTAGGAACTTCGCTTCCTGCTTTTTTTAGCCTAAACGTGGTAAAATAGAGGGAGAAAGAAGGGACGCTTATGTTAAGAGTTGACCAAACATTGCTGCAACAAGTTATCCTTAGCCGTCAGTCAGACTCCTATAAGGGAGACTATGGGCGTCTGCTCTTGATAGGAGGGACTTATCCTTACGGTGGAGCCATCATCATGGCAGCCCTCGCAGCGGTTCATAGTGGAGCGGGCCTTGTCACGGTTGCAACAGACCGCGAGAATATCCCTGCCCTCCATAGTCAGCTACCTGAAGCCATGTCTTTTGCTGTGACGGACCAAGAATTGTTGGTTGAGCAAATCGCAAAAGCAGGCGTCATTTTATTGGGACCAGGACTCAATGCTAATGAGCTAGGGGCACACCTTGTAGAGCTAGTTTGCGAAAGAGTTCAACCTCATCAAGTGCTCATTCTAGATGGTGGAGCTATTAGCCTCTATACTCGCTTAGGACTTCCTCTTCCTCCAGCTCAATTAGTCTTTACCCCTCATCAAAAAGAATGGGAGGCCATGTCAGGTCTAGCGATTGGAGACCAAGGGGAAGAAGCAACAAGGCAGTCTCTGTCCCAACTTCCTCCAGCAAGTATTCTAGTCCAAAAAGGTCCCCAGACTAAGATCTGGCAACAAGGTCAGACAGATTATTACCAACTATCGGTTGGTGGCCCCTATCAAGCAACGGGTGGTATGGGCGATACTTTAGCAGGCATGATTGCGGGCTTTGCGGGTCAATTTCCGAAAGTTGGACTCTATGAGCGCGTGGTAGTTGCCAGTCACCTTCACTCAGCTATTGCAGAAGACTTGAGCAAGAATGCCTACGTGGTTTTACCGACCGCGATTAGTCGAGAAATTCCAAAATGGATGAAGGGAATTTGCCTTTCCAACTGCCAATAAACAATCAAGTCTCAGATGATGAAATCTGGGGCTTTTTCCGTAGGTAGAATCAGCTTTTTCCGCTTATTTTTGGTATAATTTATACTAGAATTTTCCGTGTGAAAGGGGATCTATGTCAGAGTATTTATCGGTATCCAGTCTGACCAAATACCTCAAGTTAAAATTTGATAAGGACCCCTATCTGGAGCGGGTCTATTTGACAGGTCAGGTCTCGAATTTCCGTAAGCGTCCCAATCACCAGTATTTTTCTTTAAAGGATGAAAAAGCTGTGATCCAGGCGACTGTCTGGGCAGGGATTTATAAGAGTTTCGGCTTTGAGCTAGAAGAAGGCATGAAGATCAATGTCATCGGTCGGATCCAACTCTATGAGCCAAGTGGCAGTTATTCCATTGTCATCGAAAAGGCGGAGCCAGATGGCGTCGGCGCTTTAGCTATTCAGTTTGAGCAGTTGAAAAAGAAACTCCAGGAAGAAGGACTTTTTCAAGAGAAATTTAAACAGGCCATTCCTCAGTTCTCCAAGAAAATCGGGGTTATTACCAGTCAGAGTGGGGCCGTTATTCGCGATATTATTACTACTGTTTCGCGACGCTTTCCGGGCGTGGAGATTCTCCTTTTTCCAACCAAGGTACAAGGAGAGGGAGCTGCCCAAGAAATTGTCGCCAATATCCAAAAGGCCAATGATCGGACGGACCTAGATGTCTTGATCATCGGTCGTGGTGGTGGCTCCATCGAGGACCTATGGGCCTTTAATGAAGAGCCAGTTGTGCGGGCTATTTTTGAGTCTAGAATTCCCATTATTTCCAGTGTGGGGCATGAGACAGATACTACTCTAGCAGACTTTGTCGCAGATCGCCGGGCAGCAACTCCTACAGCTGCGGCTGAGTTGGCAACGCCTGTGACCAAGTTGGACCTGCTCAATCATTTGCAGAAGCAGGAAGGGCGGATGGCAACCGCTATGCGTAACCGCCTGGTCTATCATCGAGAACGCCTGCAAAAACTAAGCCAATCGGTCATCTTCCGTCAGCCAGAGCGGCTGTATGATTCTTATCTGCAAAAGCTGGATCAGATTCAGTTGCGATTGAAACAGGCTGTGTCAGAGTCGGTTACCAGAAATAGCCGCCAGTTACAAGAACTCCGTCATCGATTGGCCTCTCAAACACCACAGCATCAGCTCGAGCGTTATCGAGACCAGATTTTCCAGATGGAGCGATTGCTGACCTTGAAAATCAAGGAGCTCTATCAGACAAAAGCAGCAGATGCCAAGCGCCTTTCGGAAGCTCTCTTGATGCTGGATACCAGTCGCATCGTGGCTAGAGGCTACGCCTTGGTACAGGCTGGAAATCAGGTTTTGGATAGCGTGGATACAATCAAAGAAAAGGATGCCTTGACGCTAGTCATGCGGGATGGGCAAGTAGAAGTAGAGGTAAAGCATGTCGAAAGAAAAGAAATTTGAAGAAAATTTAGCTGATTTGGAAGCTATTGTCCAAAAGTTGGAAAGTGGGCAAGTGCCCCTCGAAGAGGCCATCTCAGAGTTTCAGAAAGGAATGAAGCTATCAAAAGACTTGCAAGAAACACTTGATCAGGCTGAAAAGACCTTGGTCAAGGTGATGCAAGCAGATGGCTCAGAAACGGAACTAGTATGATTCTAGAAGAAAAACTGCAAGGGGTCGAAAAAGCGATAGAAGGCTTCTACGAGGCTAAACAAATCGCTCCCCGCTTGGTAGAATCCATCCTTTATTCAGTCCATGCAGGGGGGAAACGGATTCGACCTTTGCTCTTATTGGAGTTGTTGGAGGCCTTTCATGCTCCAATCCTTGAGGCTCATTTTCAGGTGGCAGCCGCTCTTGAAATGATTCATACGGGAAGCTTGATCCATGATGATTTACCAGCCATGGATAATGATGATTATCGTCGTGGTCAATTGACCAACCATAAAAAGTTTGGGGAAGAC
The DNA here is from genome assembly GCF_003943615.1 of Streptococcus australis. Taxonomy (GTDB): domain Bacteria; phylum Bacillota; class Bacilli; order Lactobacillales; family Streptococcaceae; genus Streptococcus; species Streptococcus australis_C. The sequence continues at coordinate 46,796 of NZ_RJPZ01000006.1, forward strand.
CTAGCCATCTTAGCAGGAGACTCACTCTTCTTAGATGCCTTTGGCTGTGTGGCAGAGGCGGATCTTCCAGCTTCTATCCGGGTGCAACTGATCGCCTTATTATCGGATGCTTCAGGGACAGCTGGGATGGTGGCAGGCCAAGTCTTGGATATGGAAGGGGAAGGAGCGAGCCTGACCTTGGACCAGTTGCAAGTCATCCATGCCAATAAGACGGGACGACTGCTAGCATATCCTTTCCAAGCTGCGGGGATCCTCTTAGAGCTTGAGCCAGCTGTTGCGACTCTCTTAGAGGAAATTGGCCTCCATTTAGGCTTGGCTTTCCAGATTCGGGATGATATTTTGGATGTGACTGCTGATTTTGCCTCCTTAGGGAAAACCCCTCAGAAGGACTTGCAAGCTGAAAAATCGACCTATCCTGCCCTCCTTGGTCTAGATGGAGCTCAGGCTTATTTGGACCGGGAGTTGGATGCCTGTGAGGACTTGCTCGATCGCATCTCACAGCAGGTAGACTTCGATGGGACTGGAATCAAAAAGATTATAGAAAGACTTAGAATTCATGGCGAAGGAAAGAGTTGACGTACTGGCCTACAAGCAGGGACTTTTTGAAACCCGGGAGCAGGCCAAACGCGGTGTGATGGCTGGTTTGGTCGTTGCGGTCCATAATGGCGAGCGCTTCGATAAACCAGGCGAAAAAATTGATGAAGCGACAGAATTAAAACTCAAGGGTGAAAAACTCAAATATGTCAGTCGTGGTGGTCTCAAGTTAGAAAAGGCTTTGGACCTTTTTGAGATTGACCTGAAGGATAAGGTCACGCTGGATATTGGGGCTTCTACTGGAGGCTTTACGGATGTCATGCTCCAAAATGGAGCCGCCTTGGTCTATGCAGTGGATGTGGGGACCAATCAGTTGGCATGGAAGCTTCGTCAGGATCCTCGGGTCATCTCGATGGAGCAGTTCAACTTCCGCTATGCGACGTCTGAGGATTTTGAGCAAACTCCAAGCTTTGCTAGCATTGATGTTAGCTTTATTTCCCTCAACCTCATCTTGCCAGCCCTCCATGGGATTTTACAAGAGGGAGGCCAGATGGTCGCCCTTGTCAAACCCCAGTTTGAAGCTGGTCGGGAGCAGATTGGGAAAAATGGGATTATCAAGGATGCCAAGGTCCACTTGTCCGTCCTGGAACAGGTTCAAGGCTTTGCCTTAGAACATGGCTTCTCCGTCTTGGGTGTGGATTATTCACCGATCCAAGGGGGCCATGGCAATATTGAATTTTTACTTTATTTAGAAAAAAATACTGGGCAAGATCGTCTTCAACTGCAAGAGTTTGCGGCAGTTGTCGAAAAAGCCCACACTGATTTTAAACATGAATAGTAAACAAAACCGATTAGAAAAAATACGCCGCTTTATCCGAGAAAATAAAGTGGGTACTCAGGATGCCATTGTCGAACATCTGAGGGAAGCTGGAATTTCTGCGACACAAGCGACTGTTTCCCGCGATATTAAAGAGTTGGGGATTATTAAGACGCCTTTAAAAGGTTCTGCCTATGTCTATGAATTGCCACGCGTCCAACATAGTGGAAAATTAGCAGAAAATAATCTTCAATCCTTTGAACGCATGGGGAGCTTTTTGACCCTCAAGCTTGTCCCAGGGACAGCCTATCTAGTCAAGCGGCATCTACAAGAAGATTTTGATGACATCATCTTTAGCATGATTTCAGACGACAATAGTATTTTGATTGTGGCCCGCTCGGAAGAAAAGGCTCAGTTTATCGAACAACGATTGATGGAATGGTAGGAGAGAGATGCTATTAGAAATTTCAATTAAGAACTTTGCCATCATTGAAGAAATCGCTCTGAATTTTGAAACAGGGATGACGGTTTTAACCGGTGAAACTGGAGCAGGAAAATCCATCATTATCGATGCTATGAATATGATGCTGGGGAGTCGGGCGACGACTGATGTCATCCGTCACGGTGCTCCTAAGGCTGAGATTGAAGGCCTCTTTGCCATTGACGAAAACCCTGCCCTTCAACAGTTATTTGAAGAGCAGGGCTTAGAATGGGCAGAGGAGTTGATTATTCGCAGGGAAATTTTCCAGAATGGTCGGAGTGTCAGCCGGATCAATGGGCAGATGGTCAACCTCTCCGTTCTCAAGGCTGTTGGCCAGCATTTGGTGGATATTCATGGCCAGCACGATCAGGAAGAACTGATGCGGGCTCCCTTGCATATCGCTATGCTGGATAGCTTTGGGGAGGATACTTTTTTTGCGACTAAGAAGGCCTATAGAGAGACCTTTGAGAATTACAAGGCCTTGCGCAAGCAGGTCTTACAGATCCAAAAAAATAACCAGGAAAACCAAGCTCGGATCGAAATGTTGGAATACCAGATTTCGGAAATCGAGGCGGCAGCCCTGTCCCTAGATGAAGATGTCCAGTTAGAGCAAGAACGGCAACGCCTGCTCAACCATAAGATGATTGCAGATACCCTAAGCAATGCTTATGCCATGCTGGATGCAGAAGACTTCTCCAGTCTTAGCAATGTGCGGTCGGCCATGAATGATCTGCAAAGCATCGAAGAGTATGATGCAGAATACAAGACCTTGTCTGACCAAATGGCCGAGACCTACTATACTCTGGAGGATTTGACCAAGCGCTTGGAGGATCTGGTAGATGGATTGGACTTTGATGGTAACCGTTTGATGCAGGTGGAAGCTCGACTAGACCTGATCCATTCAATTACTCGTAAGTACGGTGGTCAGGTAAAGGATGTCCTTGATTACCTGGAGCAAATTAGCAAGGAATATAGCCTATTAACAGGAGGGGGAACCTCTTCTGAAGACTTGGAAAAAGAACTCAAGTCTATGGAAGGACAGTTGGTTGCCTTGGCTAAAGAACTGAGTCAAGGGCGTCATACCTTGGCCCAAGAGCTGGAAGCAGAGATCCAGCAGGAATTGGCGGATCTCTATATGGAAAAAGCTCGTTTCCAAGTGCGTTTTACCCCATCTAAGTTTAATCGGGAAGGAAACGAAACGGTTGAGTTTTATATTTCAACCAACCCTGGAGAGGACTTTAAACCTTTGGTAAAAGTCGCATCAGGTGGGGAGTTGTCCCGTCTTATGTTGGCCATCAAGTCAGCATTTTCACGTAAAGAAGGCAAGACCAGTATTGTCTTTGACGAGGTGGATACAGGGGTATCTGGTCGGGTGGCGCAGGCCATTGCTTCGAAGATTTATAAGATTGGACGTTATGGTCAGGTGCTAGCCATCTCTCATTTACCTCAGGTCATTGCAGTAGCCGATTACCAATTCTTTATCGAAAAGGTGAGCGATGAATTTTCAACGGTTTCGACCGTTCGCTTGCTCAGTTATGAAGAGCGAGTCGAAGAAGTCGCTAAGATGCTTGCTGGTGAAGATGTGACAGAAGCAGCCCGTATGCAGGCAGAGCAATTGCTAAAACGGCCGTCCTAAGAAGAAAGGAACCGATATGGAAAGCTATTTCGTAGTGGGAGACATTCACGGGAAAGCCGGTATGCTGAAGGAACTGATGACCCATTGGGACGGTCAGTCCCAGCTGGTTTTTCTCGGAGATCTGATAGACCGTGGAGAAGACAGTCGTAAGGTTATCGAACTGGTCAAAGATGCTGTCGAACAGCAAGGAGCCATCTGTCTCTCTGGGAACCACGAATACATGTTTCTAGCCTGGATCGATAACCCAACAGAGCGCTATGACCATTACCGACGAAATGGTGGTGACACGACCATCAACTCTCTACTTGGTCGTCCCCTCACGGCTCCAGTAGATGGCGTGGAGGATGCTCGGCGCGTGCAAGAGACTTGTGGGGATCTCGTCGCTTTCATCCGTTCGCTTCCTTTTGTCTATGAAACTGAACACTATATTTTTGTGCATGCTGGCCTTGACTTGACCTTGCCTGATTGGCATGAAACCACGGATTACCAAAAGGTCTGGATTCGCCAACCCTTCCATGAAGCTTTGAATCAGACAGGAAAGACCATTGTTTTCGGCCATACCCCGGTTCACTATCTCTTGGATCAAAAGATTGGAACCAAGGAGCTCTGGGTGACCAAAGATGGGAAGATTGGCATGGATGGCGGGGCTGTATATGGTGGCGTCCTCCATGGCATTCTCTTTGATGAAAGTGGAATGAAGGCCGATGTTGCTTTGGTCAATGATGGCTTTGCAGCTATCGATGATTAAGTAAAAAGGACTTTGTCCCACAAAAGCCTAGAAAATTTGATATAATAGAGTGGATATATCTAAGAAAAGATTGTAGGAATGTTATGTCACAAGTAAAAATTGTTACAGACTCATCCGTAACGATTGAGCCTGAAGTTGTTGAAAAATACGGAATTACCATCGTTCCCCTCTCTGTTATGGTGGACGGTGTCCTCTATTCAGATGCGGAATTAACAGAAGGACAATTCCTTCAGTTGATGAAGTCCAGTAAGAACCTTCCAAAGACCAGTCAACCTCCAGTAGGTGTGTTTGCGGAAGCCTTCGAAGGTTTGGCTGAAGAAGGGTCGCAAATTATTGCGATCCATATGTCTCATGCCTTATCTGGTACAGTGGAAGCTGCACGTCAAGGCGCTACCTTAGCCAATGCAGATGTCACGGTGATTGATAGTAGCTTTACAGACCAAGCCATGAAGTTCCAAGTGGTAGAAGCAGCGAAAATGGCTCAAGAAGGAGCTAGCGTAGAGGAAATTGTAGCCCGCATTGAAGAGGTCAAGCAAAAATCTAGACTCTACATTGGGGTTTCTACTCTGGAAAACCTGGTGAAAGGAGGCCGGATTGGCCGCGTAACTGGTTTATTGAGTTCCCTTTTGAATATTCGGGTTGTCATGGAAATGAAGAACGATGAACTGCAACCGATTGTCAAAGGACGCGGACAGAAGACCTTTAAAAAATGGTTGGACGAGTTGATACAAGACTTATCTGGTAAAGAAATCGCCGAGATAGGGATTTCCTATGCTGGTGGACCTGACTTTGCTAACCAAATGAAGGCACAATTACAGCCTTTGGTTGCAGCTCCAATCTCTGTTTTGGAGACAGGTTCAATCATTCAAACCCACACTGGTGAAGATGCCTGGGCAGTTCTTGTTCGATTTGCATAGAAGCCCGTCAATAAAGGAATTTATTCCTAGATAAATGTTGATAAAAACAAGTTTAGTACTTGACCTAAAAGCATTTTTTAGATATGATAGAGATGTTAAGGGTAAAACCTAAAAAAATTTGGAGGATTTGTTAAATGGCTAACAAACAAGATTTGATCGCAAAAGTGGCAGAAGCTACAGAATTGACTAAAAAAGACTCAGCAGCAGCAGTTGACGCTGTATTTGCAGCTGTTTCAGAATACCTTTCAAAAGGTGAAAAAGTTCAATTGATCGGTTTCGGTAACTTCGAAGTTCGTGAACGTGCAGCTCGTAAAGGTCGCAACCCACAAACTGGTAAAGAAATCAAAATCGCTGCTTCTAAAGTTCCAGCATTCAAAGCTGGTAAAGCTCTTAAAGACGCAGTTAAATAATTGTGATTTAAAAAGCCTGTTGTATCAAGCATTTTAGCTTAGTGACAGGCTTTTTTTGTGTCCGAAGGGCAAATGAGGGACAAAGTATTATAAATTATCCAGCAAATCCAGAATGTTGTCATCCATCTTCTTCGTCACATGCGTGTAAATTTTTTTAGTGGTACGAGAATCAGAATGTCCCAAAGGTTTAACATTCGTCAAGAATCTGACTATATTGCTCATCTGTTGTCTTGATTCGATCAGAACTTCTTCTATACGACTATCAAGCAGTTATTTGGGAGACCGTTAGCCGTTTCCACTTCTCTGTATAAGGATTTTCGTATCTCTCAAAAATTTGTATTTCCCGTTTTTGAGTTTTTCAATCCACATTGTTCATCATCTCTCCAATACGAGGCCTATTCTTCATGTTCCTGCAGTTCATTCAAAGCATCTTGGATGTCTTTTTTTGTTTTAAAAGGATTATTTTTGATGTTTACGATATACATGAAAATCGTCAAAATCAGAAGAAATAATCCAATAGCTAGATTTATCGTGAAATACAAGATGGTACAGAACGCAAGCAAACCCACGGGAAAATACCAAGAAGAAGCAGGTTGAATTTTTCTACCTTTTTGTGTGTAAATCGCTTGTTCTTGTTTCTTCGATTGCCTTTTTTTCATGCTTCCGAAAGCATCTACAGTCGTTTGATTGTAAACTTTATTGTATAAAGCACGTTTTGGATTTTTGATAATTCCAGTGCCTTTCTGTCCGTATGTGGGGATGACTGCTTTTTTCATTTGCCTTTTCCATTTTGAAGTAGTTCTGGCTTTTAGACTTTTTGAAAGGCTCGGCTTTCTAACACCTATTTTCATATAGTTCTCCTTTCTAGCCATCTTTCGAGGTGCCTTTTTTATTTGTTTTCTATAATTTGGATCTTTTCATTGAGGTCGTTTATCTTTGCAACATCACTATTTAGATTATTGATGTAATAATTAACCTCGTTACTAATATCGCTGTAATTGTTGTATCCACTGATGTTTTGAAAGTAATTGATAATATTTCTACAAAAATGAGCATGCTCGTTGTAGTATGCAAGCTCTGAAATCAAAATATTTAATTCAAATTTTTGCTTATCCCATCTAGGAAAATCAACATCAAGATTAACGGGAAAGTTCTTGACAGAGTGAATTTCCCATAGAGCATGATATTTATCAGCTATCTCTTTTACTTCTTCGCTCGGTTTCGTTCGCTCTCCATTATCTAACAACAAGCCTTTGTCTTTGAATTCCTTCGTCAATTTTTCTGCATCTAGGTTATAGTCAGAAAAAAAGTATTTCGGGATGGATATTGATGATTTTCTGCCCGTTTTAGTATTCCCCCACCATACAAGCAGAAGCAACTCTCTCAATTTATAACCTTCTGATGTCTGAAAGTTATCGGTATAACGAGGAAAATCAAAAGATCTATCCCAAAAATCTTGTATTGTCGGCCTTCTCAAAAGTAGCTCTACGTATTCTTTCGTATAGTAGTCAGGGCCAGCAGAAATAGTTGTTTTAACATTCATTTTTTCCGGCAAGGTTCTTTTATTTTTCTTTTTGAAGAGAAAATCAAAAAATCCCATATCATTTCTCACTTTCTTCTCTATACACATCTACAACTTTGCCAATGAAACTAAAATCACTGTTTGAATTAATCGTTATTTTTTTGTATTTCTTGTTAAAGCTTCTTAAATAAGCTTTGTCCTTTTCGATAATGAGCTGCTTGATATAAGCCTCTCCCTCGTAGTCAAACACTTCAACTGTTTCACTTGGAAGCTCTATCGCCAATTTAACATACATATAATCCCTAAATTTGTAATCTGGTTCCAACGAATCTCCGTAAATAGGCGTAACGAAGTCATCGTCCACCTTCATAGACAACTGAATTGTCTCTCTATCTGTACTTCGTTGTGTAGATAGTTCTCTAACAACCACAGTTCGAGGAGGAATCATGGAAACATTTATTAGATCAGTTCTGATATCTTTAATAGTGATATACACTCTGATGCATTACTACATTTATAAAGTAAATGAACTATACAAGAAATATATGGATTTCGAAACATCAAGTGTTAAGAAATTTGCTGAAGACATCATAAACAAACTTCCAAAAAATTCATCCCAAGGGGAGTGATAGAAAAACACATTTTTTCAAAACTAATATCTGGATGGTATTGAAGAACTTGTTGAACAGTGAAGTTATTTCTGATGAAATCATAGTCTGAATCAATTGTGGAATATTTATCATCTTCAATTTTTAACAGACCTAGTCGCTCTAAGTTCGTTAAAGATGAAGATAATTCATTAATCCCTTCAGTGCCATTTATAAAGTATATGATTGGGAATACTATTTTGTAGCCACTATCGGATCTTATAACAGCTTTCATGATAGGGATTGGGGATCCTGCTAGGGGATTCTGTCCTTTTAAAAATTGGAGAATACGTGCATCCGTTACGTCTAGTTGCTTGATAATTTCAACGAAAGATGGGTGTATAATCGAGTTCTTTCGATTATCAAATGAACTAGCTAATATTTTAGCGAACATAGAACGCAACTCTTCTTCTTCAATATAATATTTAGATGCTTCCAATGCAGGGCCTAATATTTTTAGAGGAGGTTCTTGGACATTCTCTGGTGGGATAGTTGCTACTTCTTGAAGTGTGCTATTTCTGAGATTCTCGACATCAATTTCGTTTTTTGCACGCAATAACGCTGCTTGATTAGAAACGTCGTGGCCATAATTGACATACCACCAATCTTGCAATGTTTGAATAGGCCCAGCAAATACACCGGCTGAAGTAGCTCCTCCTAAAAATCCTGTAAAAAGAGGAAGGAAGTCTTTAAGTTGGTTAGGGTCCATAATTTTTCTTTCTTCATATATTGACTAAAACTGTAAGATACATTGGTCAAGATATATTATACGATAATAAACATTGTATGTCAATATATTGTATTCCTTAAAATTGTTTTGATTTTTGTTACACAATATATAGTATAACAGGGAGAGCGATAATGGAAATAATACAAATAAAGTTAGATAAGGATTAGAGGCCATGCTTTGGGAAAAAATTTCAGAAAATTGGACAGTTTATAAACTTTGTTTAAAAGCAGATATCGGACCTGCTGGAATCTATCGTTTTTTTGTTTTGGAGTCCTTTCTAGACAGGGCCTATAAATAGGAGTATAATAGAAAAAAGTGAGAAATGGAGGGTGGACCATGAGATGGATTGTTGGAATCTTTGTTCTGCTCATGATTAAGCCAATTCTTTATCTATTGAAAGGTCTCTGGTTTATGGTGGAACTCTTCTTTATGTTCCTCTTTGTTAAAATTTTACTAGGAACTATGAGATGGATCTTTAGTTGGGGAAGTTAAGATTAGATATAAAAAAGTGTGGGAGTAAAGGAGCTTGATTCGAGCTAATTTAATCCTGCACTTTTTCTTATTTACAAACATTCTAATTAGGCAAAATGTGGTATTCGTGATATAATAGTTTTAAAGAAGAGACAGAAAGGGGAAAGACCATGCTAGCTTGTTTAACGCTCGATTCCGTTCAACAAGAAAAAGTGGAAGATGTATTGCAACACTTGCGTAAAAAATCTGTACGGATTACAGAGACGCGTCGGGCTGTCCTTTCCTATCTTGTCAAAAGTCAGGAACATCCAAGTGCAGATGCCATCTATCAGGACTTGAAACCAGCCTTTCCCAATATGAGCCTGGCAACCGTTTATAACAATCTCAAGGTCCTCATTGAAGAAGGTTTTGTCTCTGAAATTAAAGTTCGTAATGATACCACGACCTACTTTGACTTTATGGGACACGATCATTTGAATTTGATTTGTGAGTCTTGTGGGAAGATTGATGATATTGATATCGAAGTTCCAGACGTGAGAGCAGAAGCGAGAGAAAAAAGTGGCTACGTCATTACCAAGTGCCAAACCACAGTTTATGGCCTTTGTCCGGAATGCCAGAAGCAATTGTAGGCAAACCTCTTTTTAGAGGTTTTTTTGTTTAGTCTTGTTTGTGGAAAGAGGGTGGAAGAGGCAGGATTTAGAACCTGGTGAGAGCGACTTGTAAATGTCCATGAAAAAGAATTGATAAAATTTTCACGAAATCTTCGATCTAGCTCTGTTAAGACTAGATTTTTCCCTCAAAATCTAGTAGAATAGAATAGATAAACGAGGGTAACCTCGGAAAATAAAAGGAGATCCATCTAATGGTAAAATTGGTTTTTGCTCGCCACGGTGAGTCTGAATGGAACAAAGCTAACCTTTTCACTGGTTGGGCTGATGTTGATTTGTCTGAAAAAGGTACACAACAAGCGATCGACGCTGGTAAATTGATCAAAGAAGCTGGTATCGAATTTGACCAAGCTTACACTTCAGTATTGAAACGTGCGATCAAAACAACTAACTTGGCTCTTGAAGCTTCTGACCAATTGTGGGTTCCAGTTGAAAAATCATGGCGCTTGAACGAACGTCACTACGGTGGTTTGACTGGTAAAAACAAGGCTGAAGCTGCTGAACAATTTGGTGATGAGCAAGTACACATCTGGCGTCGTTCATACGATGTATTGCCTCCAAACATGGATCGCGATGATGAGCACTCAGCACACACTGACCGTCGTTACGCTTCACTTGACGACTCAGTGATTCCAGATGCTGAAAACTTGAAAGTGACTTTGGAACGCGCTCTTCCATTCTGGGAAGATAAAATCGCTCCAGCTCTTAAAGATGGTAAAAACGTATTCGTAGGAGCACACGGTAACTCAATCCGTGCTCTTGTAAAACACATCAAACAATTGTCAGACGACGAAATCATGGATGTGGAAATCCCTAACTTCCCACCATTGGTATTCGAATTTGACGAAAAATTGAACGTTGTTAAAGAATACTATCTTGGAAAGTAAGATAACATAATTTGTTATCCATAAAAAAAGCTGACTTCAGTCAGCTTTTTTGTTTGTCCGTCGCAGACCTAGCTGTTTTTTGGTTTTCAGGGACTCCTAAAAATGATATAATGAAGTGTTATTACATAAGGTTTCATTAGCCTTGAAAGGAAAAGAAAATGACAAAATCATTCTACATCACAACCCCTATCTATTACCCATCTGGTAAATTGCATATTGGTTCAGCTTACACAACCATCGCCTGTGACGTCTTGGCACGTTACAAACGCATGATGAACTGCGATGTTTTCTACCTGACTGGTCTCGATGAGCACGGGCAAAAGATTCAGCAAAAAGCAGAAGAAGCTGGCATTACACCGCAAGCTTATGTAGATGGGATGGCGGTTGGAGTGAAAGAACTCTGGCAATTACTCGATATCTCATATGATAAATTCATCCGTACGACAGACGATTACCATGAAAAAGTGGTGGCGCAAGTCTTTGAACGCTTGCTGGCACAAGACGACATCTACCTAGGTGAATACTCTGGTTGGTATTCAGTCTCTGATGAAGAGTTCTTTACAGAAAGCCAATTGGCTGAGGTCTTCCGTGATGAGAATGGCAAGGTCATCGGTGGAGTAGCCCCATCAGGTCACGAAGTAGAATGGGTTTCTGAAGAATCTTACTTCCTTCGCCTCAGCAAATACCAAGACCGCTTGGTTGAATTTTTCAAATCCCAACCAGATTTCATCACACCAGATGGCCGTCTCAATGAAATGTTGAAAAACTTCATTGAGCCAGGTTTGGAAGATTTGGCAGTATCTCGGACCACCTTTACCTGGGGAGTTCCTGTCCCATCTAATCCAAAACACGTGGTCTATGTATGGATTGATGCCCTTCTTAACTATGTGACGGCTCTTGGCTACGGTCAAGAAGATCATGAAAACTTTGACAAGTTCTGGAACGGAACCGTCTTCCATATGGTCGGAAAAGACATCCTTCGTTTCCACTCCATCTACTGGCCAATCCTTCTCATGATGTTGGATATCAAATTGCCAGAACGTTTGATTGCCCATGGTTGGTTTGTCATGAAAGACGGCAAGATGTCTAAGTCTAAAGGAAATGTCATCTACCCAGAAATGTTGGTGGAACGCTTCGGCTTGGATCCGCTTCGTTACTACCTCATGCGCAGTTTGCCAGTTGGTTCAGATGGGACCTTCACACCAGAAGACTACGTGGCTCGTATCAACTATGAATTGGCCAATGACCTTGGAAACCTCCTCAACCGGACGGTAGCCATGATCAATAAATACTTTGGTGGTCAAGTTCCTGCTTATGTCGAAAATGTTACCGTATTTGATGCTGATTTGGCTAAGGTGGTTGAAGAAAACATCGCTGAATACCACAAGCAAATGAACGGGGTTGATTACCCACGCGCATTGGAAGCCGTATGGAACATCATCTCTCGTACCAACAAGTACATCGATGAGACAGCTCCTTGGGTCCTCGCTAAAGAAGACGGTGACAAGGAACAATTGGCAGCGGTCATGGCTCACTTGGCAGCTAGCCTTCGTGTTGTGGCTCACTTGATCCAACCATTCATGATGAACACCTCAAATGCCATCATGGAACAACTTGGCTTGGGCTTGGACTTCGATCTTGAAAACTTGACCCTAGCAGGCTTCCCTGAAAATGTCACAGTGGTTGCCAAAGGAACTCCAATCTTCCCACGTCTTGACATGGAAGAAGAAATTGCCTACATCCAATCTCAAATGACTGCAGGCAAACCACAAGAAAAAGAATGGATTCCAGAAGAAGTGGAACTCAAGTCGGAAAAAGATGAGATCAAATTTGAAGACTTTGACAAGGTTGAAATCCGTGTAGCAGAGGTCAAAGAAGTGGAACGCGTCGAAGGATCAGACAAACTGCTTCGCTTCCGCCTTGACGCTGGTGACGGTGAAGATCGTCAAATCCTCTCTGGTATCGCGAAATTCTATCCAAATGAACAAGAATTGGTTGGCAAGAAACTCCAAATCGTGGCCAACCTCAAACCACGTAAGATGATGAAGAAATATGTCAGCCAAGGCATGATTCTTTCCGCAGAACACGGAGATCAATTAACGGTCCTAACCGTAGATTCATCTGTACCAAATGGAAGCATCATCGGTTAAACGATAGACAAAGAAAAAATCATCTAAAAAACTTTCCTTAGGTGAGTACGGACGTCAGCGAACTTCGAAGAAGTTCCATGACTAATTATTGAGCCTAAGGTCTCAATAATTCCGAGTGCCTGAAACAACTGTGTTTCAGGCATTTTTCTCACGACGGAAAGTTTCAGTAGATGATTGAATAATTCTAACGAATGAATTTTTTTTAGAGAAATTATTTGATTTGTAAGGAAAAACAGGTGGTCTACGCTCTCAAGCACTCCTCGGGAGTGCTTTTCTTGTATTGATATAGTTCCTATCATTGAATTTTACAAGGATAGAAGATGAGTCCTATTAGTAATAAATGTTAATGGAGACTTCCGCAGTGAGAAAAGAGTCTGAAACGTTATCGTTTCAGACTCTCGGAAGATTTGAGACAGTAGGCTCAAATCTTAGGTATGGAATCCCAAAGGGATTCGCTACCGTCCGTCTTCACCTAAGGAAAGTCTCCGAATATAGTTCCTATTCATCTGGCCGGTATTCCAAGATATCTCCAGGTTGGCAGTCGAGTTCTTTGCAGATGGCTTCAAGGGTGGTGAAGCGGATGGCTTTGGCCTTACCGGTTTTGAGGATGGAGAGGTTAGCTGTCGTGATGCCGATTTTATCGGCTAGCTCATTGGATTTCATTTTCCGCTTGGCCAGCATGACATCTAGATTGACGATAATCATGGCATCCTCCTTAAATGGTTAGCTCATTTTCTTCAGCGATCTCAATCCCTCTCTCTAAAATCTTGCCAAGGACCCAGACGATTGGAACGGCAAGGAGAAGCCCTGTGTTAAAGGTAAATTTGAAAGTGAAGGGAAGGAGATAAGCATCGCCACTGGTTTCAAGTGTGCCAGACATAAAAGACAAGACCAAGAGAATCTTCCAAGCTCGGTTGCAAAGATCAATGTTGGAGTGAGAAAAGATCTTTTCTTGGTAGAGATTTTTGAGGAAGCTGCGAATGGTGATGAGAAGGTAAATATAGATAGCGCTTGAGACTAGTGGGAAGAGCAACTGCCAGAGAGGTTGGAGATGTTTGGGGAAGAGTTGGATGCCATTCACATCAAAGGACAAGCGTCCAGATTGAATGAGATCCTTAAACACTCCCATCCGGGAAAGCAGGTGGACGACCAGTGCAGCCACGGTTATAAAGCCACAGAAGTAAATGAAAGCCGTTAAGACTTCAATGACATTTTTTAAGGTTTTTGACTTTTTCATCGCAAGCCTCCTTGAAGTTTTTTTATTTTTCACTTATAGTATACTCCTTATAAAAAATAAGTCAATAAAAAAGTATCGAAAAACGATAAAAAATTTATGAATTTCAGTCAAAATTTGCTTTAAATAGAATTTAAGGTATACTATTAGGTAACTACCATTTCAAGGAGGTATTGAAATGATCAAAAAGTTAGATAAGAAATATCTTTGGATGATCATCGCTTTTGTGAGTGCAGTGGTTCTAATCGGAGGAGTCTATCTCTACTCTAGCTCCAATATTCAACCGGATCATCAAAAAGAGTTCAACCAGACTTCGAAGACCTCGTCTTCATCTAAGGAAAAAGCTATCGATCTGTCTGGTGAATATGTCTCTAGTGCGCGTGATAAGGCCAAGATACAAAAAGATGGGAAATCTTGGAAAATTGATTATCAAACAGATGATGGTGCTGTTTCAGCAACGTTCTCAACGGATTTCAAAGTAGAAGGAGCCAATAAAGTTTCTACTAGCCAGATGAAAAAGTCTGATGGAAATACGGATTTTACCGTCACTGTGCGTATCTTTAAATACCAATCAGAAAAAGATCCTCTTATAACGGTAACCATGTCAGACAATGATCCGGATCACGAAATGGTCTTTGCCAATCGGAAGGATTTCTTCAAATCAACGAATCCAGATGATGCGGTATTGGATGGGGATTTGACAACCTTCTCAGGAAGTTATTCCAATGAATCGATTGAAAAACAGATCGCAGATTCAGGCTTTAAGTTGTATGGCTATAGTCCAGAAGATTATTACAATCACCGGACTACTGTCTTCCCTTCTATCTACTCTGATCAGGATAAGGGATGGAGCTTCTGGAGTGGAGCTAGCAATGTCCAATTTGTCCTCAATAAAGATAAGAAACCGAAGAAAGCTGGATCGACCTATCAGGTTTACTTTGTCCAAGCTGGTACAAGTGGAGAAACTCCTGGTCAGGAATTGATTGTTACCTTGATTCCTGAAAATGTTCAAGGTCCTGATGGTATCGTGTCGCCTTTGAGACGCATCTTCTACCATCAAGCCTCCTTCCAAGCCTACCAAGACAAATGGTGGGAAGCCTACCCAGAGCCTAAGAAGGAAGCAGACCTTGATATTGCGGCCATCAATAGTGGAGATTTCTCAAGTCTGGCAGGGACATGGCGCAATGCTAAAGGCCAGGAGATGGTCATCCAAGAAGATGGAACTGTAAAGGGCCAAGGAAGATTAAAAGCAGTGCCGAACTCGGATAAGACAAGTAAAGTCCCTTATGTAGATCTACGTGTGGGAGAAACAGGAGTGGCAGTTGGCCTCTTTAAGATTGGTTTTGAAAATCCTGATGGAGACCAATCAGATAAGAGCAAACCTCGCTTGGTTGTTACCCAATCAGCTGGGAACTATCCAGCGGATCAATACTTCTATCGTCAATAAGATTGAAGAAAAAGTCATTTTTAAAACTTTCCTTAGGTTCAAAACTCCCGAATGCCTGAAACAACTTTGTTTCAGGCACTTTTCTCACGGCGGAAAGTTTTTCATCTTCTTAAATGACTAAAAAATAAAAGTCATTTTTTGAAAATCATCCAGCTGTTTTATGTAAAGCGATAGTATGTCTACATTTAAAACCCAGGAAATTCAATTTCCTGGGTTTTGTTTTGCTTCAATTGTTTATCACTAGGTGCTGAAGGAGTTGATTATTTCTTACTTCAACCTGTCTCTTTAGACTTACTCTTTGTGTTCAAGGAGCAGTGGTGAGGTGGTCTCGACTGCTTGTTTGCGCTTGAAAAATGCAGCCATTTGAACTAGGATACGGGGGACTGTTTGCCATTTTTTCCATGCTTGGACACGGGTGTCGATGAGTTGCTTGGCTAGACGTTCCAGCATTTCTCGCTCGGTGGGGTCTAGGTCCTGAGTGTTTTGAAAGATATCTTTGATCTTGGAGAAATTTTTCAAGTTCATCAAATCATTAATCGAAGTGATGCCGGCGTCTAGAAAAATGCCAAAAAAGGTATCAAAGAACTTCTTGCGCTCATCCGCCGATGTTTCGCGAACCCACTGCTTCAGGGTCTCGTCGGTCTGCTGGCTATCGGGACTGGTTTGATCCAGGGTCACAAATCCATCCTTTTCAACCATCCAAGTAAAGGCGTCATGCTGGGCAAAGCCACCAAAAGCTCGGCTTTTGACAATCGTAGCAGGCTCAGGAACTTCCAGCATCATCCCAACGATAGACCCTTGCGGGACAAAGCGGTGAACGAGGTGCGCGATTCGTTGATAGCCCTCCGTTTCGATAATGGCCTTGTTGAGGCCAGGCGCGTCGTAACAGTAGATGGCGTCGACCTTTTCAATCAGATGATCTGGAAGGTAAGAGCAGGCGTAGGCTGCGAGATTGCCCCCTTTGGAGTGGCCGGCTACCATAAAGCGTCCTTTAGGAAATTCCTTCATGACATGTTGTAGGTAGCTGGCTGCACGCCTCTGAGATGGGACATGGTCCATATAGGTCATGTGGAAGTCTTCCTTCCAGCCGATCAAGGTATCATCCGTCCCTCTGAAGACAACTAAATAAACATCCATGGTAAGACGATAGGTCATAGCCGCAAACTGCTTCTGAACATCGGGGTCATATTCGTCGACATAGTTAAGAAGTTTGACATTCTTAAAGCGTTTGGATGTAGCTAGGATATCGACTAATTGCAGGTGTTTGTCTGTCACGATGAAATCTGTGGTTCGATCGACTAGCTCTACTGCATCAGATAAGCGGACTTCAATATTGGTCGTATCCCCTTGAGGCACGATCCGATCAAAAGGAAGATAGGTCAGCTCTGTCAGTGCCAGGACATCGAGTTCCTTAAAAGGGCGATCGTAGATGGAATCATAGGCGACATAGTCTAGATAATCAAAAATCGTGGACATGAGATTCTCCTTTGTATCTGTATGTTCAGTATAGCATAAAATACCTGAAAAGCCCCTCAGTAAAAATAGGAAATTGACGAAAGGAGTTACCTGTAAGTTGAGATGGCGAAAAATATGTATGCTCCTTGGATAATTTGATATAATGAAAGGGTAATACTCTAGTAAGAAAGAGAAGGAAAGAGCATGCACAAAATTCTTCTTGTCGAAGATGATGAAACCATTCGCCAACAAGTGAAGAAAATCATGGAGCAGTGGGGCTTTGAAGTTATTGCAGTTGATGACTTTATGGATGTATTGGGGACCTTCGTCCAGACCAATCCTCATCTGATTCTGATGGATATTGGCCTTCCTCTTTATAATGGCTACCATTGGTGCCAGGAAATTCGTAAGGTGTCTAAGGTCCCTATCATGTTTTTATCCTCACGAGATCAAGCTATGGACATCGTCATGGCTATCAATATGGGAGGCGATGACTATGTGACCAAGCCATTTGATCCCAATGTCCTTCTGGCAAAAATTCAGGGTCTCCTTCGCCGCTCTTATGAGTTTGGAACTGATCAAGATTTGTTAGAACACCGGGGCGCTATCCTCAATCTCAAATCCATGGATCTGGTCTACGAGGGAGAGGTGGTTAATTTGACCAAAAATGAATTTCAAATTCTTCGCATCCTTTTTGAAAAAGCTGGAAGTGTAGTGGCTCGGGATGATCTAATGAAGGAATTGTGGAACAGTGATTTCTTTATTGATGATAACACCCTCTCGGTCAATGTAGCTAGACTTCGGAAGAAACTCGAAGAAGCAGGACTGGAACATTTTATCGAAACGAAAAAAGGTATAGGATACGGGTTGAGCAATGGATAATCGATTCTTATTTGTCAAACATTATCTGATTTCTCACCGTCGCTATCTCTATTTAATTGGGTTACTCCTTTCATCCCTGGTCTTGTTTGCCTATATATTCGAAGGCTACCGCAATTTTCTCCTTTACCTGACAGGAATTTTGGCTTTTTTGAGTCTTCTTCTGGTCATTTGGGATGCTGTAGCTGGGTATCAGGCCTGTCGGAAGGAAGTGCTCTATGGGGAGGGACTACCTGAGACCCCTCTAGAATTGGTCTTGAGTCAGAAACTAGCAACCAGTCAGCAAGCCCAACGTGAGCAGACAACGGTGAGTCTAGAGACCTACAATGACCTGATGGATTACTATACCCTCTGGGTCCACCAGATTAAGACGCCCATTGCGGCCAGCCAACTCTTAGTTAAAAATATAGAAGACAGCGAGCTGAGACAACAAATGGAGCAGGAGCTCTTTAAGATTGATTCCTATGCCAATGTGGTCCTCCAGTATCTGAGACTCGAAAGCTTTCACGATGATTTGGTTCTTAAGCGTGTTCCACTCGAAGAGCTGGTCAAAGAAGTCGTGCGAAAGTATGCCATCTTCTTTATTCAAAAGGGCTTGACGGTGGATCTGCATGACTTAGATGTCGCCGTCATTACCGATCGCAAGTGGCTCTTGGTCATCATCGAGCAATTGCTGTCTAATAGCCTTAAGTATACCAGCACTGGCGGGATTGAGATCTATTTCAAAGACCAGACCCTTTATATGAAAGATAGTGGGATTGGAATAAAGGATAGCGATATACTCCGTGTCTTTGAGCGGGGATTCTCCGGCTACAATGGGCATTTGACCCAGCAATCTTCTGGACTAGGCCTCTATCTGTCTAAAAAGATTGCCGATCAGCTAGGGCACCAACTCCAGATGACGTCTCAAGTCGGCCAAGGGACGACTGTTGCTATACGTTTTGAAGAGAAGAAGTTGGTCATGGATTAGGAGAATTCGTCGGTACCTAATGATTCTCTCCCTAAGCTTCTCTTTTATTTGAAAATGACAAAAATGTAAGATTTAATTTTAAAAATGAAAGGTTAGGTTATGGTGACCGCCTTTTATTTTTTATACAATAGTCTCATCAAATAAAGGAGGTCAAGAAAATGAAACTCTTGAAATGGATGAAAGAACCCAAAAAGATTAAGAAACCAAATAAGAAAACCGATTTGGAAAAGGCGGAATTTGGTCGCCAAGTCCTACAACAAACCCAAGAATTTTTCTTGATCTACTAGTATAAGGAGAAAAGTATGTCATTACTAGACGTTCAACATATCAAAAAAATCTACAAAACCCGCTTTCAAGGGACGCAGGTTGAAGCCTTAAAGGATATTCACTTCACTGTTGAAAAAGGGGAGTATGTCGCCATCATGGGGGAATCAGGATCTGGGAAATCGACCCTCCTCAATATCTTAGCCATGCTGGACCAGCCGACGGAAGGACGAGTCTACCTCAATGGCACCGATACCTCGACCATCAAGAACAAGGACGCTTCGAGCTTCCGTCGGGAAAAACTAGGCTTTGTCTTTCAAGACTTCAACCTGCTCGACACCTTGTCCGTCAAGGACAATATCCTCTTACCTTTGGTCCTTTCTCGCAGACCCGTCAAGGAAATGATGAGCAAGGTCGATAGCGTGAGTCGAGAGTTGGGCATTCACCAACTTCTAGAGAAATATCCTTACGAAATTTCTGGTGGGCAAAAACAACGGGTGGCTGTAGCACGGGCCATCATCACCTCACCTGAAATTCTCCTTGCTGATGAGCCAACAGGGGCGCTGGATTCCAAGTCTTCGGCTGCTTTACTAGATGTCTTTGAAGATATCAATACCATGGGGCAAACCATTCTTATGGTGACCCACTCAACCGCAGCGGCAGCTCGGGCCAAGCGCGTGCTCTTTATCAAGGACGGGATTCTCTACAACCAGATCTTCCGCGGGGAAAAGACAGAGCGTCAGATGTTCCAAGAAATCTCGGATACCCTAACGGTCATGGCAAGTGAGGTGGAGTAGATGTTTCGATTAACCACTAAATTAGCTTGCTCTAATCTGATCAAGAACCGCAAGCTTTATTATCCCTTTGCGATTGCAGTCATTCTCGCAGTGACCATCGCCTACCTCTTTGACTCCCTGACCTTTAATCCCCATATTTCAAAACTTCGAGGGGGATCTCCCATGCTCTTCACCCTAGGCTTGGGACTGTTTGTGGTCAACGCTGCGGGGGCCATCATTGTGCTCTATGCCAATAGCTTCGTCATGAAAAACCGCTCCAAGGAACTGGGGATCTACAGCATGCTGGGCCTTGAGAAGCGCCATCTCATCAGCATGATTTTCAAGGAACTCTTGATCTTTGGCTTTTTGACTATCTCAAGCGGAGTGTTGATCGGGGCTCTCTTTGACAAGCTGATCTTTGCCTTTCTCTTGAAACTCATGAAGATGAAGGTCCAGCTGGTATCCACCTTCCAACCTGGGATTGTCATCTTGGTCTTTGTCACCTTTGGTCTCATCTTTGGCCTCCTAGTTTTTCTCAATGCTTGGCGAATTCTCCGTTTGAATGCCCTGCAGTTGACGCGTGAGAAGGCTAGTGGTGAAAAGAAATCCCGCTTCTTGTGGCCCCAAACCATCCTGGGTTTAGTTTCTCTTAGTTTTGGCTACTACCTGGCTTTGTCAGTCAAAGACCCATTGTCTGCGATTGTGATTTTCTTTCTAGCGGTTGTCTTGGTCATGATCGGAACCTACCTGCTCTTTAATGCTGGGATCACCGTCTTCTTGCATCTGCTTAAGAAAAAGAAGGGCTATTATTACCAACCCAACAATATGATCTCGGTCTCTAACCTCATCTATCGCATGAAGAAAAATGCAGTGGGACTTGCGACTATTGCCATCCTCTCAACCATGGTGCTAGTGACCATCTCTGCTGCGACCAACATCTATGTTGGTGGCGAAATGGTCAAGAAAATTATGGCTCCTCATGATTTCTCTGTCCAAGGAAAAGGGGTAGACCTGGAGCAAATCAATCAGAAATTTGATGAATTTGCTTCTGAGCACCAGCTTGAAATCAAGAATCGTGACCTGATGACCTATGCCAACTTTGGAATCAAATCCCAAAAGGGCACAGACTTTACGGTCTATCCAGCTGACGAACGCAGCGTCACTCCCAAAACCGTCTTTATGGTCTTTGACGCAGCTAGCTATGAGCAGATGACAGGAGAAGAGGCCGATCTGACTGGCAACCAAGTTATCCTCTTTGCTCATAACGAGGCTCTCAAAGGCCAAAAGCAGTTTACTATCAATGGCCAAGACTTCCAAGTAAAGGAAGAAGTGACCAAGGATTTTATCACAGATCACTTGCCCAACATGTATAACATGCTGACGGAGGATTTCAATTACCTAATCGTTCCAGATCTCTCAGCCTTTATCGCCCAATTTCCAAATCTTGCCATCTATACCAATATCTATGGTGGATTCAATGTCAATGTCGGTGAAGACCAGCAACTCAAGCTGGCAGCTAGCTATGATAAGATGATCGATGAATTGAGCAGTCAACAGGGCCAAGGAACATTTGTCTATGGAGGTAACCGAGCCAATGATGTGGCAGAGTTGAATAGCCTCTTTGGTGGCATCTTCTTTATCGGGATTTTCTTGTCACTGATCTTTATGGTCGGAACGGTCATCGTCATCTACTACAAGCAAATCTCGGAAGGTTATGAAGACCGTGACCGCTTCGTCATCCTCCAACAGGTGGGGCTTGATGAAAACGAGGTCAAACGGACTATCAACCGTCAAGTGCGGACCGTCTTCTTCCTTCCCCTCATCTTTGCCTTTGTCCACCTGGCCTTTGCCTATCATATGATTCGTCTCATTCTCAAAGTGCTCGGTGTCATCAATAGTGGCCAAGTCCTCATCGTGACCCTCAGTGTCTGTGCCGTCTTTCTCGTCACCTACCTGATCGTCTTTTGGATCACCTCTCGGAGTTACCGTAAGATTGTGCAGATTTAGGAAAAGAGAAGCTCGCTTATAGCGGGCTTTTTTGTGCACTGCAAAATCACAAGATTGTGACACTTTACAGTTTAGTAACAGTTGAAAAAAGTACTTGAATTTTAAGAGGGCAAGCGTTAGAATAGTGCATACTTAAAAAACGAAAGGTGTCATAAAAATGAATGAAAAACAAATGAAAATTCTTGGTTGGGTTGCGACCTTTATGTCTGTGATGATGTACGTGTCTTACTTCCCACAAATCATGGATAACCTCGCTGGTCACAAAGGAAACTTTGTCCAACCTTTAGTTGCTGCTATCAACTGTAGCCTTTGGGTCTACTACGGACTCTTTAAAAAAGAACGCGATATCCCACTTGCTGCAGCCAATGCACCGGGGATTATCTTTGGTTTGATCACAGCCATCACAGCCTTATAAGAAGGAACTAGCTCCCGCATGGAAGCTAGTTTTTTAATATCTTACAGAAATGTAAGAAATCAGGGTAAAAATGAAAGGTTAGCTTATTGTAGATCTCTCTTCAAATCGTTACAATAGAGGTGTAAGAAGTTCAATTTATATTAATCGTACAATCGGATGGAAAAGGAGAAAGAAAATGGCCTTATTAGATGTACAACATGTGAAAAAAATCTACAAAACCCGCTTTCAAGGAACGCAGGTCGAAGCCCTAAAGGATATCCACTTCACGGTTGAAAAGGGTGAATACGTTGCCATCATGGGGGAATCAGGATCTGGGAAATCCACCCTCCTCAATATCCTAGCCATGCTGGACCAGCCGACGGAAGGACGGGTCTACCTTAATGGGACCGACACCTCGACCATCAAGAACAAGGATGCGTCCAGCTTTCGTCGGGAAAAACTAGGTTTTGTCTTTCAAGACTTTAATCTGCTCGACACCTTGTCCGTCAAGGACAATATCCTCTTGCCTCTGGTCCTCTCGCGCAGACCGGTCAAGGAAATGATGAGCAAGGTGGATAGCGTGAGTCGAGAGTTAGGCATTCACCAGCTCTTAGAAAAATACCCTTACGAAATCTCTGGTGGGCAAAAACAACGGGTGGCTGTAGCACGGGCTATCATCACCTCACCTGAAATCCTCCTTGCTGATGAGCCAACAGGGGCGCTGGATTCCAAGTCTTCGGCTGCTTTGCTAGATGTCTTTGAAGATATCAATAGCGTGGGGCAAACCATCCTCATGGTGACCCACTCAACCGCAGCGGCAGCTCGGGCCAAGCGCGTGCTCTTTATCAAGGACGGAATTCTCTACAACCAAATCTTTCGCGGGGAAAAGACTGAGCGTCAGATGTTCCAAGAAATCTCGGATACTTTGACGGTCATGGCGGGTAAGGAGGATCATGATGTTTAAATTAACAAGTAAATTAGCTCTTTCCAACCTCAAACAAAATCGCAAACTCTATTACCCCTTTGCCCTGGCTGTCATTTTAACGACCATGATCCTTTATAGTTTTATCGCCTTGTCATCTACCCCTCATTTAGAGGATTCTTACGGAGGGGGGGCGGCGAGAACTGTTCTTGGTTTTGGTAGTTTCGTCGTCCAGCTGGTCGTCATCATTTTGGTGGCTTATGCCAATGGCTTTGTCATGAAAAATCGTTCCAAAGAACTGGGCTTGTACAGTGTTCTGGGAATGGAGAAGAAGCATCTCCTCATCATGACCTTATGGGAATTGCTCTTCTTCTATGTTCTCACAGTTGGAGTAGGACTGGGTTTGGGGCTCTTATTTGATCGCCTGATTTTTGCCTTGCTCCTAAAATGTATGGGGCTACCAGTCGTCATTCAATCAACCTTCCAGATAGGGGCTGTTCTTAACACTTTACTTGGGTTAGCCTTAGCTTTTGGCCTCATTCTCTTGTTGAATTCTTTCCGCCTCTTGCGCTACAGTTCCCTCCACCTCATGCAACAGAAAAAAGCAGGAGAGAAGAAGGGACGCTTCTTGCTGGTCCAAACTCTTTTAGGACTTGGGCTCTTAGGAATTGCGTTTTATATAGCGCTAACCGTTGAGCGTCCAGTTGCAGCGGTTCAAGGATTCTTTATTGCTGTCATCTTAGTCATTCTGGCGACTTATCTTTTATTCAACGCAGGATCTATTACCTTCTTAAGATTTCTCAAAGGTCGGAAATCCTACTATTACAAGCCAGAGAATTTTATATCTGTCTCCAACTTAATAGCACGGATGCGAAAAAATGCAGCGGGTCTTGCGACCATTAGTATTCTTTCCACCATGGTCTTGGTAACCTTAACCGGGTCGCTCAATATCTTTATTGGAGGACAGAACTACCTAGATACTGTTTACCCTTCTGATTACATGATTAGTGTGGGGCATATGCCTTCAGATGCTAAGACAGAACCAGTTATCAAGGATGTTCAAGCTCAAATTAAGAAAACAGCCGATGCGACAAATCTATCAGATTATCAGGTGGCACAGACAACATACTGGTCGGCTGAAATTCGAAAGATTGATGGAAGGAGCTTAGAGGTTTATGAACAGTCCTATCAAGAAGCTGGTCAGGAGATGGAGATGAAGACAGAGGGAACAGTCTACTTTTTTGATCAGGCGACCTACGAGCAACTGACGGGTCAAAAAGTTGAGCTTGGGGAAAATGAAATCCTAGCCTATGGGTATCAGTATCCAGGAAAATTAGATTCGCAATTAGAAATCAATGGGAAGACCTTCACGATTAAAGAAAAACTAGACTCCAATTTTATCCAAGGAAAACTCCCTCAATCCGACCTGTTTCAACATCAAATGGGTTTGTACCTTGTCCTCCCTGACTTGAACCAACTGGGACTAAAAGTTGATAAAAATTTGGAATTCGCTATTACTGCAAAAGATAAAGAGAATCAAGATTTCATCAGTGGCTTGATCAAAGACCTTTATTCGACAGACAAAATGAGTCAATATGGTGCGACTTTCTTTGGTGGATTTGAACGATACAGCATAGAGAAGGAGTGGCGTGAAACAGCAGGGACTCTCCTCTTTATTGGGATTTTCCTATCGGTCATCTTTCTATTAGCTACAGTACTCGTCATTTACTACAAACAGATTTCAGAGGGTCATGAGGATCGGGATAATTTTGTGATCTTGCAACAAGTAGGATTGGACCAAAAGCAAACCGGCACCACCATTCGCAAACAGATTCTCACTGTCTTCTTCCTTCCATTATTCTTCTCCTTCCTATACCTAGGAGTGGCCTACAAGATGATTGCAAAGATCGTTGCCATCTTAGGAGCGACCAATGCGGGACTGGTCCTTCAAACAACTCTTTCCATCTGCGCTGTCTTTTTCATCTCTTATGTCCTTGTCTTTCTTCTAACTTCTAGAAGTTATCGGAAGATTGTCGTGCGATAGCGTTTGAATCTATATAAGATTAGAAATGAAAAAGACGATAAGTAGACAAACTGTTTTTTTACTTAGAACAAGCTAAGTGTTGCAGAAAGTTTCAAGGATAGGTTTTTACTTAATCAAAAACACCGAGGATTAGATCCTCGGTGTTTTGACGTCAACCATTATTTGACGTGTTTTGCAAGTTCTTCTTGCGCTTTTTTGTTTGATTCTTCTTTTTCTTTCAACCAATTCTTATAAGCTTTGTCGTAGTCAGCCGTTGTGACTGTATCACTTTGTAATTCCATGTACTTGTAGTAGCTAGCCCCGTCTTTGATACCAATCAAGGAGAAGGATTTTGTAAATGGTTTGATCTTCGTGATAGAAGGGACAGCACCCTTAGAGTAGACAGGAAGGGCAAAGGCATTGTCTGTCAACCAAGCTTGAGCAACAGCATATTTTTCGTAACGAGCATTGGTATCCAATTGTTCTGCATTGGCATCATCCAATAGTTGTTTATACTCGTTCAAACCAAGTTTTTCGATAAGGGCTTGGTCAGTTGCTGGATTGATCCCCATACCTGCTAAGGCTGAACCATCTACTGGATTGAAGATATCCAAGTAAGTTGATGGGTCTTGGAAGTCAGGTCCCCAACCACCGATATCCATATCAAAGTCTTTTTGGTCTGGTGTTTGGGCGAAGTAGGTTGCGTTGTCCGCATCTTCCGTAGACAATTTCTGAACATCCACGACAACATTTTCTTTTCCTAATGTTTTTTCGATGGAGTCTTTCATTGAATCAGCTTGTTGCACAATACTAGCAGAAGATTGGTCAACTACATAGTCGATGTGGATTGGGAATTGAACACCTTGTGCTTGGAGCTCTTCTTTGGCTTTAGCAAATTGTGCTTTAGCCTTGTCCGCATTGAACATGCTATCTTGCGCATCAGCTAGGCTGACATCCTTCCAATCATCTCCTGTTGCAGCAAGTTTTTCTTCGACAACGCTACCGAAGTCTTTGTTGTCTACTTGCACAAATGTTGGAGGTACAAGAAGCGTACGAAGGGTTTTGCTAGCGCCATCTTTCCCGTTTGATTGGGCACTTAGTGAAGTACGATCAAGGGCAAAGTTGATGGCTTGACGGAAGTTTTTGTTTTGAAGAGCTGTTTTTGTTTGGTTCTTCTGGTCGTCTGTTGTCTTCTCGGTATGACCGTAGTTTTGACGGTTTACGTTGAAGTAGANATAGTAGACAGTCGCATCTTGCGGTGAATAGACGATATTGTCCTTGAATTTTTTCTCAATGGTGCTATAGGTTGAGCTCGTTGGGAAGAGACGCGCTGTGGTCAAGTTGCCATCAGAGAAGTTACGAGCTAGGTAGTCTTGGTCAGAACCATCGAAGTAGGTCAATTTGATATTTTCAATCTTCACATTGTCTTTATCATAGTAGTTCTCATTTTTAGTAAACTCCATCAAAGATTTTGAAGTGAAGGATTTCAAGTAGTAAGGACCGTTGTAGAGGATTCCAGAAGGTTTGACGCTACCGAAGTCTTTTCCTGCAGATTTGAGGAATTTTTCATTGACTGGCATCATGGTCGAAGTCGTCAATTTAGAATTCCAGAAGGACTCCGGTTGAGCCAAGGTGTATTGGAGGGTATGTTCATCAATGGCTTTGACACCAACTTTAGAGAAGTCCGTATTTTTACCAGTGACATAGTCATCCAGGCCGGCTACTGAGTTTTGAACCAAGTAGAGGGCATCTGACTTGTTGTCTGCTACATATTTCAGAGAAGTGACGAAGTCTTGTGCAGTGACATCTGCATATTCGTTTCCTTCTGAGTCATACCATTTTGCATCTTTACGGAGTTTATAAGTGTAGGTTAATCCGTCTTTAGAAACAGACCAATCTTCCGCTAGTGCAGGGACGAGATTACCATATTGGTCATTTTCAAACAATCCATCAACCAAGTTAGTTGTAACGTCACTTGTTGTAGAACGGTTTGAAAGGAGGTAGTTCAAAGAATCTGGATCAGTGCTAAACACGTATGAGTAGGTGTTTGTCTGAGAAGATTTTGAAGATGATCCACATGAAGCAAGGAACAGGGCTGAAGCAACCGTGACACCTGCTAGGAAAGCTAGTTTAGATTTTTTCATCACTTATCTCCTTTAATAAAGATTTTGTATTATTATACACCTTTTTTTATAAAAAGCAATTGTTTTTTGAAATTAATTGTATATTTAGTCATATTGTTCGGATTTATTTAGTTTTATCCAATATTTTCACTATTATGCTTTACAAACTAGCTTGGGTGGAGTATACTAATAGTGAAAGGGCTAGTATGTAAAACAAACTAGCTAAAAGAAGCCTGAATAGAAAGGGGGAGAAGGATGAAAGAGTCGCAATTGCTAAAGGGTGTCTTGGAAGGTTGTGTTCTAGAAATTATTTCAAAGAAATCTATCTATGGCTATGAATTGATCCAAAGCCTCAAGGAAACCGGCTTTGATAAGATTGTTGCTGGGACCGTTTATCCCTTGCTTCAGAAATTAGAGAAGCAGGGAGTCATAATAGGAGAGATGAGGCCCTCTCCGGATGGACCTGATCGTAAATATTTCTCTCTGACAAAGGAAGGAAGAGAGCGTCTAGAGGAATTTTGGGACCAGTGGCAGGATCTGGTCATTAAAGTAGAACGCGTGAAAAAGGAGGGGGAAGAATGATCGAAGATTATACAGAAAAAATGTCCGATGAACTGAATCATCTAAACAAGGAGAATCAAGCCTATGTAAAAAAAATGGTGGCCTATATTGGGGCAAAGGTCTATTTTTATGATGATGAAGCACTCGGTGAACAGCTCTACAATATGGTTTGCGATCTAAAAGTTGCTGAGCGAGACGGGATTGGTGCGATGGACTACTACGGAAAGGATCCAAGGGAAATGATGGACCAAGTTCTCTCGGAGTTACCTAGACGCAGGCTAGGTTCTTATGTGAGGTTATTCTTGATTCTTGGAACGATTTTCGTTGGCATGCGGTTTGTAATGGATTTTGCCTGGATGATGCCACTGGTGATTGCTCCCTTAACATATCTGCTAGATCTACTCATTTTCGTAGTGTTCAGTCAATTCATGATGTGGCTTTGGTCCAAACAGAGCTATGGGGAAATCAAGTGGCCTTGGGCTCTTATCATCAGTGTAATCAGTCTGACCTTGTCTCCTAGGATAGAGCGAGTATTTTCTGACCATTTGAGTCTGAATCGAAGTATCCTTTTGCCAGATGGTTGGGCGATTGTTCTGACTTTTCTAGTTCTTCTTGGATTTACGATCATGACCTATAGAAATCAGGGACGGCTCGCTGTTAGCCTACTGGTCATGGGGGTTACTTTCTTTGTAACTGGATGCTGTGTTCGCTTAGTGAATCCAGGAACAGCCAATTCATTACGCTGGCTACTCCCTCTGATAGGACTGGTCTTGTCCTTCATTGTATTTCGTCTCCAAAGAAAGGGGGAAACATCATGACATCTGCTATTTATTATGAAGAAACGCAGGCTTTGGTTCAAACCTTTAGCCAGGAGGATCAAGCTTATTTCCAAGATCTCTGGGATTATTTCAATTTTGCCGGCTTCTTATATGAGGAGAAAGCTTTAAGAGAGCAGGTCTATAATCTTGCGCTAGATTTTTCGCAAGCAAGCGGTGATGGATTGACAGCCAAGGACTATTTTGGACAAGATCCAAAGGGAATGGCAGACCAAATCATAGAGAATATGCCTAAAGAATCCACGCGCTCCGTTCTGAAGTATGGTGCAATCGTCTCGGGAATCGTGATTTTCTATCGCCTCTTAAGTGATTTTGCTTCGCAAGCAGTCCTGGTTCTCAAGCCACTCGTCTATCTAACGGATAGTATTTTAGGTATTTTAGTCGTTGGGTTACTATTCTATCTCCTTCGTCGCCTTATTTTTGCAGAAGAGAAGTCAAAAAAAGCAATTTATGTAGCAGTCGTTTTCGTTCTAGGATTCTATTTCGCTAGTGAGATAGTGGGGCTCCGTTTCTTGCCAGCTTTTGCTTGGTTAACAGTGCCGAATCCATGGGATACCTTCCTCATTACAGGGGCTTGTGCAGGACTTATCCTGTGGCAGTGGAAAGAAGAGTTTGCTCGTGCCTTCATCTTTCCTATTCTGTCCTTCTTAGTAGTGGGATTCTTGCATCGCTGGACTTTGGCACAAGGGATTCAGAATTCTACCATGACTATGATCCTACCTACGGTAATCATTGCTATAGGATTGATGATTTACTATTGGTTCACGATTCGCGCCTTGAAAAAGAACAAGACAGAAAATGGTGAATAGAGTGAAAAGGGGGAGGACGCTCCCCTTTTCTGTTGGAAACCAACGAGCAAGCATGAATTTTGTTATAATGAAAGGGACTATAAATCAAAGGAGAAGATCATGACATTCGAAGAAATCTTGCCTGGACTAAAGGCAAAAAAGAAATATGTCCGTACGGGTTGGGGCGGAGCAGAGAACTATGTCCAGCTTTTTGATACCATCGAGCAAAATGGAGTGGCTCTAGAAGTGACGCCTTATTTTCTCATTAACGTCTCTGGTGAAGGCGAAGGATTTTCCATGTGGAGTCCAACTCCTTGTGATGTCTTAGCGACAGATTGGGTGGAAGTCCATGACTAAACGGGTCTTGATTACGGGCGTGAGCTCAGGGATTGGTCTGGCTCAAGCTCGTCTCTTTCTAGAAAAGGGCTACCAGGTTTATGGGGTGGACCAGGGAGCTGATCCCCAGTTGCCAGGTGCTTTCCATTTCTTGCAGCGGGACTTGACCTTGGATTTGACGCCGATTTTTGACTGGTGTCCTGAGGTAGACGTCTTGTGCAATACGGCTGGGGTTTTGGATGACTACAAATCCCTTCTTGAACAAAGCGCTCAGGAGATTCAGGAGATTTTTGAGATCAACTATGTGACTCCGGTAGAGCTGACACGGTATTATCTGACCCAAATGTTGGAGAAGAAGCAAGGGATCATCCTCAATATGTGCTCCATTGCTTCTAGCCTAGCAGGAGGTGGCGGTCACGCTTATACTTCCTCCAAGCATGCTCTTGCGGGCTTTACCAAACAGCTAGCCCTGGATTATGCGGAAGCTGGGATTCAGGTCTTTGGCATCGCACCAGGTGCTGTCAAAACAGCTATGACCGCTGCGGACTTTGAGCCAGGTGGCCTAGCAGACTGGGTAGCGAGCGAGACCCCGATCAAACGCTGGATTGAGCCAGAGGAAGTGGCAGATCTTACACTTTTCCTAGCAAGTGGGAAGGCATCTGCCATGCAGGGACAGATTCTGACTATTGATGGTGGTTGGTCTTTGAAGTAGCATAGTTGGTATTTAGTGAATATGTGGAGGTAAGCTATGAAAAGAAATGAGTTCGGATTTGTGTTACCAAATCTCTATTATCAGTTTTTATCAGAATGGGACGAAGTGGATCCTGATGAGATTGGTGACTCAGGTATCTGTTTATATGCTATGGAGGATCTATTAGAGCGTAATGAGACCTATCAGATAGAAGTAGATGAACCAGACTTCTTTTTGATTGGTCAAGAGGGAGATTTGGCTTATTTTATCAAGAAAAATGCAGATGATTCCATTTATGAAAATGATTTAGGTGCTTTAGGTTCCTTAGAAATGCAGAAAGTAGCTGCAAACGTCTATGACTTTATTAACAATATTTTAGAGGAAGAGAGGAAGAATTGTAAAAAAGGAAGAAATTAATCATGTTTAGGATGCTTGATGAAGATTCACCGATTTCAAAAGAAGATTTTTTACAATTTGAGGAGATTCTTGGGAAGGAATTGCCAAAAACTATGTTGGACTTTTATCTCAAGCACAACGGTGGTCAACCCCAAGTAAGGGGAGTCCACGATGAACATCATCTCTTTCCTTTTAATTCCTTTGATTCACTTGATGAGATGAAGAAGTCTCTTTCCTGGTTTGACGATGAGGCTGTGCCTGAGGGATTTAAGGCCGCAGATCTTCTCCATTTTGCCTATGATCCTGGATCGGGCAACTATGCTCTTTCTCTAAGGGAAGAGGATTATGGCAAGGTGTATTTCTATGTTTTAGAAGAAAAAGCTGATTTGTATGGTCAATGGCCATCTTTTGAGGATTTTTTGAATTCCTTTGTTGAAGAGTGAGACTAAAAAGGAGAAGGGATGCGGAAATACCAAGAACTTTCACTAGAGCAGATCATCGAGCAGAAGCGTGTGGACAAGTTATCATCAGATGATTTTTGCCTCTATGCTAAGGAGTATGGAGAACTGAGAATTAATAGCCTATATTGGGTATCAGATTATCCAGATGTTGTGGAAGACCGTGATATTTACCCTGCTGATGTAGTGGAGCAAGATCTCCAGCTAGTCTACTATGGAGAGCAGTTGCTTGATGTTCTCTCGGTTGCACTTGAGGAAAAGCCAGATGCAAGTCTCCAAGACTTGGTTGATGCTTTGAATTATTATAATCAGCACGATAACTTTATGCCCTTTAATGATTAGCTAAGTTGATTAGAGAAATGGTATCTGATGACTGATAGCATAAGGAGAGAAAATGATGAGAGAATATAAATTTGATGTCCATAACGAGATGTTTGTATCGATTCCAGAGGAAAGAGAAAAGGTCTGCCTTGCTTTAAGTGATTCTTTAAAGGTTATCAATGAGGAGTTAACTCCGTCTTATAAAGCAAAACTCGATAATCTCCTGGATCAATCATCAGTATGGTATCCCACAGCTTTGGAAAAAGATTCAGGAGGAATTTCCAGAACTAGCGCACGCCAGACTCCTTTCCATTTTTATCTTGTCTGAACAGACGGAAATAGATCTGATTTTTGGTTTGGAATTTGGACTAAGAGAGGACTCGGAGCATGGTAGAGGACTTAAATTCTCCCTCGATAGTTTTGAAATTTTAGAATATGGTATAGGCGAAGTAGCATACTACTAGGTGTAGTCGATAACAAGAGAAGCACTAGAAGATGGAGCAGGATATGGTTGAGAAAGAATGGCGTTTTTATTCATCAGAGGATGATAGGGAGTGGGTGATTTTATCCGATCGTGATAGAGCTGAAACAAAAGAGGATATCCACTCTGTTAATCAGAAAGAATCCGTCATGCGAATGTATCGAAGACCGGGGGACTTTATCTCAGTGTCTTTGCTGTCCGCTTCTTATGAGATAGACGATGTAACAGGGAAACTTGGACAAGAGCGAGATTTCTATTTAAAAATTGAATGCCTACAAGATGGATGGGCCAGTATTAGTTCTCAAGTCTATAAAAAAGAGGAAGCAGTAACCTTAGCAAGCCTCTTTATGGGACTCAGAAAAGATGCGGCTATCAAACTTTGGAAGTTAAAAAAATTGGGTGAAAATAACCTAGGAGATCGGATAGAAAAATGACAGTTACTATTGATGAATTA
This sequence comes from Streptococcus australis, assembly GCF_003943615.1. Lineage (GTDB taxonomy): Bacteria > Bacillota > Bacilli > Lactobacillales > Streptococcaceae > Streptococcus > Streptococcus australis_C. The sequence continues at coordinate 79,230 of NZ_RJPZ01000006.1, forward strand.
GTGAAGGAGTACGGCTTTTGTGTGGTATCTACAGAGGAGGAAACCACTTCGTCTTGATGAGGTCCGTTTCAACCTTTTGGCATATTTAGAGGATTATTCCAAAATGGGATTTTCTTTTGTCAAAGTAGCTACTGATCTAGTAAAACTAAGGAAAGAGCAAGAGAATTATAGGATTTTTGGACAATGTTTTTTAGGTGCTTTTGTAATTGGAGAAGAGGGACAAGTCTTCTTACTTTGCAATCGAGAAGGAAGAGAAGTTTTTCAAGAATCGAGGGTTTATGTCAATTCTTCCTTACATACTTTTGTTTCCTCTTATTCACTTTTTCTATCAGGCATCTTTCTTTTGAAAGCAAAGTTTTATGAGATTGAGCAAGATGAAGTCGAAGAGATTGCAGCAAATTTGAAGAACCAAGTACTTGCCTTGGAAAAGCCCCTTGAACAAGAATTGCCCTTCTGGGAGCACATGGCCTATTTGATAGAAGACGATGGAATCGTTCTAAGAGATGATCTCTTTCATATCTTAAATAAAGAGCAGTAGGAATAGAATTAAATTAATTATGGAGAAAAAATTGCCACAGATAAAGATTCGTGAGTGGAATGAAAAGCCAAGAACAAAACTTCGATTTATTAAAATTGGTGATATTTTTTGCTATCAATTTTCGGAGGAAATGTTTGTATTTGGTCAAATCCTTGGAAAAGTGAATGTTGGTCATGTCATTCAATTTTTCGATATCTTTCAAGCAAGTCCTACTATAACAGTTGAGGAGCTAAGTCGTGCTCAATTTATAGGTAAGCCCATCATTATAGATTCCTACACCTTGTTTGATCGAAGTCCAGTATGGTCTTGGCAGATAATTGGTCACCAAGTGGATTTTGATCCAAGCCCATTTAAGGATTTAGCCTTTAAATGGGGAGACCCAAATGGTCTTCAATTTGGGAAGGTCTGGCTAGATGGTAGGACAGAACCTAAGATTTTTTCTAGGGAAGAAGTTGAGGACCTAGACTGGGAAGCCTGTGTCGGAAGTATAGTTTATAACAGAATATTGGAAGAAGAGCTGGCAAGCAGAGGAAATAAAGGAGTTTGAGATGGACTATGTAGATGAGTTAACTTCAGGACGTACGCCCTTGGTAAAAAAGGCAGCGAAAAAAATTTTAAAGGGTAAACTAAAAGGATATGGACCATTTTTGCATCAAGCCTTGGAAGGCGAGATGGAAAAACCTAAATCATGGGAATCACAAATGTACTTACTCTACGCCATGGCCGCAACGGATTGCACAGAAGAAGTCCCCTATCTCAAGTCATTGCTGCTGAGAGATATTCCAACACCCGTAACCTACCGTTCTCTAGCAGTAGCGATTGCTTATCTAGAAAATTTAGAAACAGAGAACTTTTCTTTTGTTTATGAGTCCTTAGAATCGAATAACTCATCTCAAGCTGCAGGTGCCTGTGCAGCGATATATCAGAGAAAGATTGTGCTGAAAGATGACGATTTTAACAAAATTATGTCTTATGTGACTCAGCCTAAATACCTTGAGCATATTGGTCAAGTCATAAATCCATTTTTATTTATTTTAGCTGCATCTTATTTATATCCAGAACAGAATCGCCAGAAAATTGTAGACTTTTCCCGTCAGTTCGATATATCTATCGTCAAGGATATAATCAATGACGTTACAAAAGGAAAGGACGGCAGGAGGGTCAGTCTATTCTAAAATCTCCTTAAAGAGCGAAACAATAACTCTTAAAAACAAGACTTTTATTCCAAGGGGATTCAGTTGCTTCTCAAAGAATTGGAAGAAAAAAGTAAAGGAAGAGCATAAACATTAGACCTTGACCTAAGGATAAAACTTTCTACAAGAAAATAACTACGAGACCACGAATATGAAGTTACAGTATTTTGAATTAGATAAGCCCTATGTGGAAAATCAACAGAGGATTGAGGAGCTGATGGACTCCGCTGCGCTAACTTACGAGGAAGCTAGAATTAAGGACTATCGACAGAATTGGAAAGACCTGCGAAGAGCGTTCGTATATGAATCCAAATGTATGACCTCTATGGTAGAGCGCTTCTTCAAACCAGTTGTGACCAAGGATTGTTGGAAAATCATCGTAGAATGTGTAGATACGATTAGCAATCCAGCTATCATGAACCTACTTGGTGTCTATACTGTCCAGGTCCCATTTGATTTTTCTAGCTATGAAAGCTTGAGTCCATTGGAACAGAAAAAGCTGCTCTTAGAGGCCTTGGTAAAAGGGGTAAAGCGCGTGTTTCAGGAGCTCTCCATTCCTTGCTCCTTGATAGAGGATGTAGTCAATGAAATAGAGAAAAACGATTATGAAAATAGCTGGGAGTGGAAAAGGAAGAAGATCCAATCCACGACCTATTCCATTCAAGTGGAGCATCAGCTGGATAAAGTGGATTTGTTTTGGAAGATAGAGCATAAGGATAAGAGCATCCGTCAGTTGATTCAATCCTGCCCTGCTCACGAGATGGACTATGGGGCTAAGCTTGGTAAACTGGAAACAAAAGGGAACTTCCTTTATCTGTTGGATAAACAGAATGAGGTTGTGAGCAGAATTTTTGTTTTAGAAGAATAGAGCAAGAATAATGAGTAACTTAAAAAAGAAATTATCCTTATTAAAAGTTGAAAGACGAATCAAGAATTTGAAGGGGATAAAGGATGTCTGTTTTCTGACCACTAAACCGAGAGAAATTGCTTGGTATGCTGGGGAGTTGAATCCTATCGATTCTCCGATTCCTTGCCTTTATGAGTTTTCTATCGACCTTATTACTAAAGATCTAAGTAGGTCAATTCAAAGTCTAGTTGGAAATAGAAGGCAGTTTATCCTAGTTTTGTGGGAGTTTTCACCAGTTTATGTCTTGTTTCAAATGGAGTCTTTGGATGACTTTTTACCCTCTTATTTTAGTGAATTTTCTACCAGAGACTTGACGCTATTCTTTCAAGACCAGGAAAAAGTACTGGATCTCCATTTAGCGGAGGATAAAGTAGAAGTGAGAGTCTTGGAGAATAAGGCTAAGAACCGGTAGATTCTATAAATTGATAATGAACATAGAATTAGTCGATGAAAGCACCAAAGAGGAAAGAATGCTATTCTTGGAGAGACAAATGGTAAAGGAAAGATTCTAATGTGTGAAAAAGAATATTATTATTATGGCAATAGTGAGTTTATGTCAGGCCTAGGAGTTATTTACACAGAGTTTACTGGTCAGCGTGCAAGTCGACAAATTAACGTTTTGAATGGGCACTCTTATGCTTCCTCTTGCCTACAGGATTATGTTCCAGAAGTAGGGTTTCTACTCTATGATGGTCGAAAAGATGAGTTGGATCTATCAGACTCCATCAAGATTAGTCAAGAGGAATTTGAACGAATTTGGACTCAGGCTGTCGCTAGCGGTCAGAATGATGCGTAATTGTCAGTTGAAAATAGCCAAATATAATCCCAAAAATGTGAGAGGAGTCCAATAATGATGCTCAATTTGTTGAAGGAATTCGTAGAAGTCTATCATAGAAACAAGGGCTTAGGAGAGCTTGTATTTACTAGTGACTGTCTCCATGTCGAAAAGCCAGATTTGTCTGGTCAATTGAAAGAGTTCTACCAGCATTTAGACTTTGATGAAGAAGCTTATTTTAGAGGAGCTCCCTATGATCTTGCTCTAATTCCTCTCCCTCTATGTGAAGCTGCATCAGAAGGATGGCAGGATCCTAGCTGGAAAGAGAGTTATGTGGTTTTTGCTCACATGATGGGGGATGAGCCAATTTTTTGTGATCTAACTAGCGAGCTTAGTCCTGTATTTGGCAAGATTCCTGGGAATTCCAAGCTCTATAGCTTAAGCCCCTCTTTATCTACTTTCTTGTTTACCTATAGTCAGATGAAAAAGCTAGAAATCACCAAGTTTGAGAATAACATCTACATTGATGAGGACTTGTCGGACTATAAAGAAGGTTTTTTAACAGGAATCATGGCTATTATTGAGGAGCAACTTCCTGAAGACTATCGAAATGATTTTATAGCATTTATGCTGGGTTAAAGCCAAATAGAGAGAGATGAGAAGCAAATGGAAATGAAGAATTTTTTAAAATGTTGTGAGGATCTGGTTATACAAGAAAGTGGGGCCTCAGCTCTTGAACTAGAAAAACTCAAAGCCAGACAGTTTCCTCAAGCTCACTTGGATTTGCTCTCCATAACCAACGGCTTGGAATTTTATGGTGGTTATTATCGCTTGTTTGGGACAGATTCTGCTCAAGCCATCACGCTGGACTCTTGGAATTCGGATGAGCTATGGAAAGATGTCTGGAGAGATTATGCATCAACCTACTATTTTTTTGGTATGTCTGCTATTGGAGATCAATTCGCTTATAGATTGAAGGATGGGAACATTCAAAGTCATCAAGTCTATTATTTGGATGGGATTACTATGGATGTCATCGATATCTACGATAGTTTTGAAGCATTTTTTGAGAGGGAATTTGTTCTGAAGGCTCAAGGTGGGATGGAATCTATTTTTGTTTCTGCTAGGGAGCGATTTGGAAATCTAGACCTCTCCACAAGCTGTATTTATTCTCCTTCCTTAATGATTGTGAATGATCCAAGCGTTGAGAATCTCATGCTTTTACCGACAAAGGATGTCATGACCATTAATGGGGATTTATTAGTTCAATTATCTGATTCGGAGGAGTCGATTACGAAACTGGAGCAATATCTAGACGATTTAGGTAGAGCTAGAGTCAAGGTTATCTTTGATCGAGATTGAACAAGCAGAATAATGTTTATATAGAAAAGAATAGTCTAAAAATTCACGATTTTAGTTTTTGCGACAAGCGGTGCTGTAGTCTTCTTGTAAAAGTGTCATTGTAAAAATAGATAGGTTGAACAAAGAAACAGAAGCATGATATTCATGAAAAGAGGTGAACGATGACCAGTTTAGATAAATATTTAGAAATCATAAAAGAAGGATTTTCCGAAAGAGAGAATCTAATGGCAATGGAGCCTCTGCATTCTATAGAAGAGATTGCACCATTATTGGACAAAAAATTGACTTATAAAGAATTCATCGATATCAATCGCTTATTAAGACAAAAGTACATTGTTGAAAACCCAGAGGATATGCTGAAGGATGTGGATTTTAATCAGCTTTCGTTACCTAGCAATACGAGGGTGATTTACTTGATGGGAAGTAAATCTGATGTGCTAGACTTTTCAACATACGAACAAGTAGAAAAAATTTTATTAGTTGGTGCTAGAAGAGTAAGAAAGATCATCTTGCCCCAGAAAGATTGTGTAAAAGCTTTAGGGATTTCTTCTATGACAAATTTGGAAATGATAGAGAACATCTCTTTTCATACAGGTATGCGTTATCTGCACTTTGATTATGGTGTAAAGTTGCCGGACTTTGATTTTATAAGGGATTTAGATCAGTTGCTCTATCTTTCATTTACAGCAAATAAAAATTTACCAGAATTGGATTTTATCCAGCCATCTAGTGAGCTTCGTTTTTTAGATTTTGTCGATACGAATATTTTTAACTACGCATCAACAGTTAGCTACTTGAAGAGTCTGAAACATCTCCGATTTTTAACAACGGGAAGAACAAATCAGAAGCAAAGGGAACTTCTTAGAAGTGAGTTACCACATGTTTGCATGAGAGAGGGTTAAAAAAAGAGTTCAATACAGGTTTTTATGACCTATGTTTTCATAATAAACGAAGCATTATCCCTGTTGTTTAAGTAGGAGGAAATATGAGCCATACAAATCTAGCAAAAGAAACCTTACTCCAGTTTATGCAGGCTATGTATTCTTGGGAAAGAAAAGCCACTAGGAACCTAAGAAACCAAGCTTATAAAGAGATGTTGAAGGATGAATTAGCTACTATTTTTAATCAGTTTTGTACATCTAAAAAAACACTCAGAGCAAGGGAAGTATCTTTATCTATTCGATTTCCATTTGACTATAAATTAGAAACGCATCCCATCGTTGATGAAGAGCATGACGGGAATCAAGCTTATTTCTACATCAAGGAGAATCGTTCTGGTATAGAAACTCTCTATCGTTTTCAAATGGTGTTTCAAAAGGGGAAATGGTGGATTGATAAGAAAGAATGGCTCGATGATGGGAAGTGGATCAATTCTTCCTTGTGACATACATGGATAATGTAGGAAGACAGAAAGAGATGAACTTCAAAAATACCGGTAGTTGAGTGTAAGAAATGAAATTTTAGAGGTCAATATGAATAAAACACTTTCAAATCAAAAAAGAAAACTAACAACCATCAGAAACCAAATACTGAAGGCGAGAGATTTTGCACTTGAAAAAGAACAGCTTTTTGTTACTGAAGCAATTTTAGAAGCATTAAAAGCTGGTGAAAAAAGCCTTGTGGTTAATTGTGAGGAAAATGGAAAAACAGAAACGTACTCCTATAAACATGTGCGAATGATTCATGCTATTCGACCATATACTTTGGTTGCTGAATTTATAGAAAACAAAACATCAGAAACCTATCAATCTTTGCTAAATGGCTGTTTTTGTTCTGTGATGGCAGATATGGCTTCTGCTAAATATTTAGCTAAAGGTGGCTCAAACTTTGACACAGATATTTGTTTAAATATCTTATTTGCCCTTGCCTATTTAGATGATACTTATGTAGAGCTTTTAATTGATAAATTAGTCTATTTTAAAGAAGCTCAAGTTGAAAAAGGGAAGCAACCTATTTTCTTTTCATCCAGTAGTTTATTGCCTTTAGTTGTTTTTCTTTATGGAAATGGGGTGGGGGATCGGCTTGCTAACCTACTGGAGAATGCTTATGATCCTAAATATAAACCATTGGACTCTAATCCTTATCTTAACGTGAATGATGCCTATAAACAGGTTATGGAAACTATTTTTTCAGAGGATATGGCTATTTTTAGAGAAACGATTCTATTTATGTGTGATTATCATTTAGCGAACACCAAAGATAGTCATTTAGTTGAATTCAATACCTTACTATGGCAGTATTTCCCAATTGAAATCTTAGTTTTATTAAAAGAACGTCAGAAAAGAGGCCTCCCAATCGACGGTATTAGCCATCCCTTGCTTAATGACTTTTTACCCTATTTCATGGATGACTTTCAGCTATCCGAGCAAAACAAGATGATCCTAGGAACGATTTTAGACTAGTTGTATAGAATAGATGGAAATTGTCAATATCCTGTGGAATCGAATGTCATTTTAGGGAAAAGACTTCAAAGAGAGGGAAATACGTGAATCTAGAAGCTATAAAATTTGATGATGATCTTGAAATGAGCGTTTTTATACCAGAGCAACAAGATTCTATTCGACTGGTTCTATCGGATGAGCTTGCTTTAGCAGATGAAGTAATGACCAATGACTACAAAGAAAAAATCGTTCATATGCTTGGGTTATCTGCTTATTGGTATGAGTTAGCTGAAAAAAGAATCTTTTCGGAACTATCCATGACAGGGCAGTTAATGGCGATTTATCTGCTATCCGAACAGACCTCATCCGATTTTATTTTTGGCTTATTATATAGAGTGGACGCTGAAGTAGAGCATGGAAGAGGAATGAAGATTTCACTTGAAGAGATGACCATCATTGACTATGGCGACGCCGATAGAGCATTTTGTTAGATTCGAAATGTATATCAGTGAGTCTAACGAATTGCGAATCCTCCTCCCGTTCAAAACCATTAGCATCCTAGTGGAATAAACATGTTCATTTATTCCAAGAACATGGGGACTACAGGCAATAAAATAACAGGGCTCTTAATAGATCGTGAAGCGACATTAAAACAAAGATTCAATCAACAACAAAGTAAATGCCCATAGGAGGCTATATGAATTTAGAAAATTTATTACCAGACTTAGTGAAATGTTTTTATTTTAGCGATCCCATAGGTGGAGATATCGAATATACAGAAATACCGATAAAAGTTAATGCAGAGAATATTTCTGGTCAATTGTTAGAGTACTATCAACATCTTTCTTTTGAAAGTGATTGTTATTTTGGCGATCAATTTTTCGGATTAGTATTGTTCTCAATACAATCAAATGGTAGAGAATTAAGTTCTTGGGGGCTAGAAGATATTAATGAATGGAAAAATGAAAGGTATACAATCTTTGCTAAAAATACTTCAGATGATGTTATCTTTTGTGATACTAGCGATGAGAAATGCCCTGTTTACGGGATGATTTCAGGGGGGGAGTATCATCACAAGTTAGGTGATTCTTTATATGATTTTTTATCTTTTTCTATCAAACTTATTCGCTTAGAGATAATAGACTATCAAGGAGAAATTTATTCTGATAATAACTTTAATATAAAAGAAGAGTTTATTAATGACGTGTCCAGTCTAATAAATAGTAGTTTTTCTGGAAAGGCTCGAGAAGGAGTTACTAAATTTTTATTATAACTAGATAGATGGAAATCATTAATAACCCATGCAGTCGCACGGAATTGTAGGGATAACCTATATCAAGCTGGATTCCTAGGAAAATGCACTGAGGAATTCTTCACATCCTGTTAGAGAGGTAATGAAATGAAAGAAGCCAAAGAACTCTTTGTAAAAAATGGCTTTTCGCGACTAAAGCGAACCAATAACTATTATAAAACCAATCATGATTTTTACACGGTGATCTATTTTCAACGAAAATCAGATGGGACTGCCTATTTCGTTAATATTGGCATTCATCCCCTCTTTCTGGACTCGGGACTGTTAGAAGAAGTGGATTGTGCTCTAAGGACTCGATTAGGTTCTATCGATAATAGAAGTGGCGTAGATCAAGTTGAATTGGAAAAGGCTGTCCAAGAGGCCATCGATTTTACTACTCAGTATTCATCGTATCCTACCGTATTTTCGAGCATAAATCCCGAGAAGGATCTTGAGAAGGATGGGTTGTTAAAAGATTTCTCTATCACCAAAGTGAACTTATGCAGATTGTATGTTGAGTATTATGATGCAATCGATTCTAAAGAGCTAGCTTTAGATTTTGCCAACTATGGCTTATCCATTACACCTAAGATTGCCTCTGTACCTAAAAACTTCTTTAAAACCTATATTCGTTCGGGAGAAGTTTTAAAATAATATTATCAGTAATTTGAGATTAGGAAGGGATGATGGTCAAAGGGGAGAGTTTCTCAATAAAGTAAGTAATAGTCAAGATGTTAGTCTAAACCTGTTCAGTAAAGGATGTGTCGCAAAAATTGGGGGAAAAGTTGAAAAGTAGAGATAATTTTCATAGACACTATTTAGTATTGTGGAACCTAATGATGTCCATAGAAAGTAATGTTGTAACCAGTGAAGAGGCTGAGTTTCTATATCCTTTTGATATGAGTAAAAAGGAAGATGTCCTTAAAGTATTTGATGTATTTGTGAAAGAGGATTTCTTGAGCCTAGAAGAAGAGAAGCAGAAGCAAGTGCTTGAGACCATTGAGGATGTTATACGGGCTGGAGATAAAGTGGTTGAGCATTTTTTTGAATATGAATTTGGTTTTGCTTCAAAAGAGCCAAAGAATAAAGTTGCCTTTCTAGAAATGGTTAAGGATATATTAGTCTCTTATTTGTTCATCTCAGACTAGTCATCTATTTTCCTTTGAATTTTAAGAATGAAATTTATGGACCTCGAGGTCGCGTATTTTAAGAGTAGTTGACAGCCTCAACCCAAGACTTAGCTGAGTGAGGATGATCTATTTAAGGTTTATAATCCTCACATGGGAAGAGTGCTTACGCAAAATAGCGGATAGGCAAGAAAGAATGGTTTGATGATTCTAAAAGGAGAAATAAGAAATGAAAAACTATTTACTTGATGAAAGGCTATTTCAGTATCCTGAATCGTTTAAAAAATTGATCGAACTCAATTTAGTTGATTTTGATTGTTGGTATCTGTTGGATTCAGAATGGGCCCTGTCTTTGTATGAGGGATTGCAGGAAAGGTACCCAAGCAGAAAGTTGATTCCATTTGCTAAAAGAGGTGATTGTGATGATACAGCTTGTTTTGAAATAGGAAAGGGCAATAAGGTCCAACTCATTCATGATTTTGCTGCAGAAGGCTGGGAACAACGAAAAGAGTTTAACGATTTTTGGGAATGGGTAGAATATGCGGTCAAATGCATGATAGAGTACAATAAAGAGGATGGGATTGAATAATCGCAAGCTCTTTTCTAGGGACGAAGGAACTCGTCTCTAATGATTTACAAGGTAAGGAGAACAAATGGAAATGATCACCCAATTATTAAATGAGATTGAAAAAAGTCTCCAACAGCTAGATCATCCTTGTGTAGACCATCTAAATCCGGGCATATCTTCTCTAAAAATCCAAGAATTGTTTGAGGAAATCCCATTGCAGCCAACTCAGGACTTGCGTGCTCTTTATACTTGGAGAAACGGTTCAGAAGATAGTGAGGGAATCACACTCGGTGAGCTGGCATTTTTTCCTGGTTTCTATTTGATGTCTCTGGAAGAGAGTATCCAGACCTACTTAGAACTAAGAGAAACGGATGCTTGGGGCAAGTCTTGGTTCCCAATTTTTGCCAGTGGAGGGGGAGATTTTTATGCCATGAACTTGGCTCCACAAGCTCAGGGACAAATTCTTGGTTTTTATGTATTTGAAGAGGAGGCCCAGGTCGAATACCGGTCATTGAAATCTATGCTTGCAACCCTTAAAGTATGTTATGAACAAGGCATTATTTTCAGGAATGAACAAGGCTACTTGGATATGGATTATAGGAAGCATGCTGAGATAGCACATGAGATAAATCCAGATCTGAAAATATGGCTGGAATTCTTAAAGGAGACGTAAGAGGAATGACCAAGGAGAAAAAATGGCAGTAGTTACCGTATTAAAAAAGATCATTAGACTCTATGAGGAAACAACGTTTATCCCCCAATCGGTGAGTTTTTCAGATGCAAAATTAAGTACCCAGTCTTCCAATTTGACAGGAGAATTGCTTGATTACTATCAACACATAGAGTTCAATAAGGATTTATTTTTTGCTAATCAAAATTTTAATATCATTTTGTTGCCATTAGATTCGTATGCAAGAACAGTTGAGTGCTGGGCTTTACAGGATTTTGATCAGTTCACAAGTGGCCAATATCAAATATTCGCTACTACAGATACAGATGATATTCTTTTCTGTGATATGCAAGATGAAGAATCACCTGTTTATGAGGGTAGGCCTGGAGATTCTAATTTCTACAAACTCAGCAAAAGTTTGACGGAGTTTTTGGAGTTCTATTTCGCTTTTTCAAATTTTTGGGGCCAAAGAGAAGATGTCCCACAGGAGGAATATATTGTAAGGACAGGTGAGTTGATAGAGCGCTACCTTTCCCCAGACGTCCAAGCGACAGCGAAAGAATATCTACTTCGGTAAGATTGACTTGAGAAAAGCCTTTCTCAATAACAAAAAGTGAACTGGATAGGAGAAAATAAATGAATGTTAAAGAACTAATTGAAGAGATTGAAAATGATGTTGACTTAGCATCCTATATCAGTCTCGTACCAAAAAAGAATAAGAAGACCCAAGCTGTCTATCTCGAATCACTGAATCATCTGGCCTATTTACTTTATCTGGATGGTCAGGAGGAAATGGCTAAGGAATTATTAGATAGGATCATACAAGTTCCATTTGAAGGGAATTATAATACCTGGACCTTTGTTGATAGCTCTCTGGTTTTATTGGCCTATCTGGAAAGAGAGGTAGAAAATCAGGTATTCGTCTATAAAAAACTTCTTTTATCTCCATTAGAACAAGGGGAGGAGTCCACTCAAAAAATAAGAAGGAGAGTTCATCAGAGATTTTTGAATGGCGATAGCTTGGAGCAAAAGCTTGCAAAAATCGAGCAAGCTTCAAGCCCTGAATCAGAAATGGAACGTCGCCTGCTGTACCTGACAGATTTATTGAAGATTCACCTCTTTATTGATGAGTCAACTTGTGAAGAGACAGATATCCAAGCAAAAACCGAAGAAAATATGGAGATACTAAAGGAGTATATCAAGGAGCATGAAATTTATAGCCTCTTTCCTTTTAAGGGATAAGGTGTTCTAGCAAGCTTGGGATTTTAGAAGGAGTAGAATATGGAAATCAAACATCACTTTGGCGTCTATGGCGTTTGCTTTGAAAATGGAAAATTACTCTGCATTGAGAAAACGAGAGGACCTTATCAGTATCGTTTTGATTTACCGGGTGGTAGTCAGGAACTCGGTGAGGGGTTGACAGAAACTCTCAAGAGAGAAGTTCTGGAAGAGACGGGATATGCGATAAGCTCTTATTCAAAACCTAGGATTTATGATGTGCTGGTTCAGGAAGAAGGGCAAGATTTCGCAGTACACCATATCATGGCCTTTTATGACATCGTACTCGATTTCGAACGCTCTCAACAATCCCTTCCTCAGGAGCTTCTTGATGGAAGCAATGATTCAGCAAATGCAATTTGGTTGAATTTGGAAGAAATTACTGCAGACAATGCTTCGCCTTTAGTATTGAAGGCCAAGGCAGAGTTGCGAGGATTTCCACAATTAGATAAGACCTCTTACATGAATTGGAAGGTGAAGAAGGGGAATTATGGAACTATTTAAAACATGGAAGAAAAATATGGTTCTCTATGGTCTTAAATCTCAAATCGGAACTGTCTACCGAAACAGTGATAGGACAACAAGTTTTTATGATGTTGGGAATTTTCTATTCCTAGCAGGGGAGTTGGATTCCAGATTTTGGGAAGATTTTGTTAGGAAATATGGTTTAGATTATAAGATTATCATTTCAGAAAATACCAATTGGCAAGATTTCCTGTATCGGAAAGTGGGGATAATTTCTTTTACTCGTTATTCTTTTAAAGATAAGGCAAATTTTCAAGTTGAATTTCTAAATGATCTAGTTAGTCAGTTAGAGAAAGATTAATATTATGCCCATTGATAATCATATTTATGACAGCTTTTCTGAGGAAGAATGGTCACAAGATTTACAAGGGGATTTTGAATCCTATCAGGATTTTGCTTTAAAAGGTGGATTTGGCTTTGTGATTCTTAAAAATAAAGACCTGATTGCTGGGATTTCCTCAGGGTTAGTTTACCAAGGAGCAGTTGAAGTGGAAGTTGCAACTAGACCAAACGAACAAGGAAATGGATTTGCTAAAAAACTTGGTGCTGCAATGATTCTAGAGAGTTTAAATAGAGATATGTTTCCTCTTTGGGATGCTCATAACGAGGCTTCCAAAAAAGTAGCAGAATTTTTAGGATATGAGTTAGTTGAACCTTATGAAGCTTTTGAACTAAAGGAAAGTGTCGTATAATGATATCTGATATTGTATCTTTTAAGACGAGGTGAATGGACATGCAAAATCAACTGGCTCTTAGTGGAGAAAAAATTATTGAAAAAGTTTATCTTCAACTATTTCACCACATTGGTATGATTCGTGGGGAATACTTGCTAAGAGAGCTCAATCAAAACATCCTGTTACCAAATTGTCAGCAATTTGTAAAAGATTATCTAGACACTATTTGTCATTTGTACTCAGATGAAGAAGTCTGGTATCGCTTTTCAGAGTTAACAAATGCAGAAGCAAATAGTCTAGACGGGACTAAAGAGTATCTTGACGAACGCCACCCCTTATTTGGATACAGAGGTATCAGGCGTTTGTTGGCGTGTCCAGATGAATTTCAGGCTGAGGCAAATGTCGTTACAGATATTTATCAAAATAATCCCAATTTGTCTGTTATTTTTCCTTTTGTTAATGATGCCGACCAATTAAAACAAGCTATTACAGTATTGCGTCAGTATGGTTTTACCGGGAAAGTCGGCACGATGATTGAATTACCATCAGCTTATTTCGACTTGGACAGGATACTGGAAACTGGTATTTCAAAGATTGTAGTTGGAATGAATGATTTAACTTCTTTTATTTTTGCGACTGTGAGAAACAGTAAATGGCATGATATGGAAAGTCCAATTATGTTAGATATGTTGAGACAGATGCAGGATAAAGCAAGGATGAAAAAGATTGATTTTGCTGTAGCAGGCTATCTGAATACTTCTTTCATACAAAAAATGAATCAGATGGGTATCGAATGTATTCTCCATTACAGCTCTATTCCAGAGATTTTTGATTTAGAAATTGACCATGCAGACCATCTTAAACATATAAAAGAAGAAAGTAAAAAATTACAAAGGAGAACCCATGACACCTCAAGAAGTGTGGAATGCCTACAAGAAAATCAATCCCTCTATCGGAGATGAGATAGATGCCTGGGCTTTTGGAGTGGAACCAGACCTTTTAGCAGAACTGGTCTTTAAAGGCGAAAAAACAGCAACAGCTTCAGCTTACGACCTCTATGCACTAGAGAACGAACCCCTTCCCCAAGCAGGGACCTTTGATGTCATTTTAGACAGTCAAGATCAGGCTGTCTGCATTGTCGAAGTCACCAAGGTTTCCGTTCAGCCTTTTCACCAAGTGTCAGCTGACCATGCCTACAAGGAAGGTGAGGGAGACAAATCTCTAGCTTATTGGCGTCAGGTTCATGAAGATTTTTTCAAAGACTGCTTTGGAGAAGCAGGGTTGACTTTTACCCCTGATAGTAAGGTTGTTTTAGAAGAATTTCGTAAGGTTTATCCATTATAGAACACGCTCTCCTTTTTGGAGAGTTTTTTGATCTGGGTCTTATTTTCCAAAAGGGCTAAAAAATGGTATAATGTAAGCGATATTGTACAGAAAAGAGAAATGTTATGCCAAATTATGCCATTATTTTAGCAGCGGGAAAAGGTACCCGTATGAAGTCAGATTTGCCAAAGGTTCTTCACAAGGTTGCTGGGATCTCCATGTTGGAACATGTCTTCCGTAGTGTTGGAGCCATCTCACCTGAGAAGACTGTAACGGTTGTGGGCCACAAAGCGGAATTGGTAGAAAAGGTATTAGAAGGTCAAACAGAGTTTGTCAAACAAACCGAGCAGTTAGGAACAGGTCATGCGGTCATGATGGCAGAGCCAGTCTTGGAAGGTCTTGAAGGCCATACCCTCGTCATCGCAGGTGATACTCCTTTGATTACGGGTGAAAGCCTCAAACACTTGATTGACTTCCATATCAACCACAAGAATGTGGCAACGATTTTAACAGCAGAAGCAGCTAATCCATTTGGCTATGGTCGGATTGTCCGCAATGACAATGCGGAAGTGCTTCGAATTGTTGAGCAAAAAGATGCGACAGATTTTGAAAAACAAATCAAGGAAATCAATACAGGGACTTATGTCTTTGACAATGCCCGCCTCTTTGAAGCCTTGAAGAATATCAACACGAACAATGCCCAAGGCGAATACTATATCACAGATGTGATTGGGATTTTCCGAGAAGCAGGTGAAAAAGTTGGAGCCTATACGCTCAAAGACTTTGATGAAAGCCTCGGAGTTAACGACCGCGTAGCCCTTGCGACAGCAGAAGGCATCATGCGTCGCCGCATTAACCAAGCTCATATGGTTAATGGAGTGAGCTTTGTCAATCCTGATGCGGCCTATATCGATATCGATGTTGAGATCGCACCAGAAGTACAAATCGAAGCCAATGTCACTCTAAAAGGGCACACAAAAATTGGGGCTGAGACAGTCTTAACCAATGGAACCTATATCGTGGACAGTGAAATCGGTGCAGGTGCTGTTATTACCAACTCTATGATTGAAGAGAGCACGGTAGCGGATGGTGTGACAGTAGGACCTTACGCCCATATTCGTCCTGGATCTAGCTTGGCAAAAGATGTCCATATTGGAAACTTTGTCGAAGTCAAAGGTTCGTCTATTGGCGAAAATACCAAAGCTGGTCATTTGACCTACATTGGCAACTGTGAAGTCGGTAGCAACGTCAACTTTGGTGCGGGAACCATTACCGTCAACTATGATGGGAAAAATAAATACAAGACCCTTATTGGCAACAATGTCTTTGTCGGTTCGAATTCGACCATCATTGCGCCAGTTGAGCTAGGAGATAATTCTCTAGTCGGTGCTGGATCTACCATTACCAAGGATGTGCCAGCAGATGCGATTGCGATTGGTCGTGGTCGCCAAGTCAATAAAGATGAGTACGCGACTCGCCTTCCCCACCATCCTAAAAATAAATAGGAGATTTTCATGCAATTTGAAGAAAAAACCATTGAGCGCAATGAGATTTATCAAGGACCGATTTTCCAAGTCGTCACAGATCAAGTGGAACTACCTGACGGAAAAGGTCAAGCGCAGCGTGATTTAATCTTCCATAATGGAGCAGTAGCAGTTTTGCCGATTACAGAAGATGGTAAAACGATCTTGGTCAAGCAGTACCGCAAGGCGATCGAGAGGACTTCTGTAGAGGTCCCAGCAGGGAAGTTGGAAAAGGGTGAAAATGCAGATCCTCAAGCAGCTGCTCTGCGTGAATTGGAAGAAGAAATTGGTTACACAGCGGATTTAGAGTTGTTGTATGATTTTTATTCTGCTATTGGATTTTGTAACGAGCGGATCAAACTCTATGTTGCGACCAACTTGAAAAAAGTGGAAAATCCTCGCCCTCAAGATGAAGATGAGACCTTGGAGCTGCTAGAAGTGACCTTGGAGGAGGCTAAAGACTTGATCCAAGCTGGGGAAATCTGTGATGCCAAGACCATTATGGCGATTCAGTGTTGGGAATTATCTAATAAATAGAGGAGGAACCAATGGGCAAACCTTTATTAACAGATGAAATGATTGAGCGGGCAAACCGGGGAGAAGCTATCTCTGGTCCCCCGCTCTTTGATGAGGAAGAAACAAAAAT
The DNA here is from genome assembly GCF_003943615.1 of Streptococcus australis. Lineage (GTDB taxonomy): Bacteria > Bacillota > Bacilli > Lactobacillales > Streptococcaceae > Streptococcus > Streptococcus australis_C. The sequence goes on from NZ_RJPZ01000006.1 coordinate 96,011, forward strand.
TCTCCCGACTGGAAACAGGGGATTTGGTTATGAACGGCCAATGACCACAAGGGAAGAAGATAGAGGACGTGGAGCATCGTATCCTCAGGAGACTATTCCGATCAGAGTCCAACCTACAGTGACCAAGAGTCGTCGGATTGAGAACCAAAAAGATGAGGTGCTTCAATCAAAATTGAATAAGATCTTATTTTGGGTCATCCTGCTCCTCATCTTGTTAATTCTTGCAATCTGGCGCTTATAAGAAGCCTCTACCAAAGGAGTTACGATTATGAAAATTGGAATCATTGCGGCCATGCCACAAGAGTTAAAAATTTTAGTGGAGGCTTTGCAGAATGGCGAGAAACATCTTCGCCTAGGAAAGGTCTACTATACAGGATCGATTGGTCGCCATGAGGTCGTTTTGGTTGAAAGTGGCATCGGAAAGGTCATGTCAGCCATGAGTGTGGCTGTATTGGCCAATGATTTTAAGGTGGAAGCCATTATCAATACGGGTTCTGCAGGTGCTGTAGCACCAGGGATGGCTGTTGGAGATATCGTCCTTGCAGACAAATTGGCCTACCATGATGTCGATGTGACAGCTTTTGGTTATGACTATGGCCAGATGGCAGGGCAACCACTCTACTTTGAATCCAGCCGCTATTTTGTATCAGAGATGAAAAAAGTTCTAGCTGAGGAACAAACACCAACCCATGTTGGCCTGATTGCAACTGGGGATAGCTTTATCGCGAGTGAAGAAAAAGTTGCAGCGATTCGCGAACATTTCCCAGAAGTATTGGCAGTTGAGATGGAAGGGGCAGCCATTGCCCAAGCGGCTCATGCAGCCGGCCGTCCTTTCATGGTCATTCGGGCTATGAGTGACACGGCAGATCACGCAGCTAATATCTCTTTTGATGAATTTATCGTAGAGGCTGGCGAGCGCTCAGCACAAACTTTGATTACTTTCTTGATGAGATTGGTGTAATATAAACAATAGAGTCAAGATGTCTCTAATATAAGTAGAAAGTGGGATAGAATGAAGATCATTTACAATTCATTCTGTCCCACTTCCTTTTCTGAAGCCGATTCCTTCAGAAATAGACTGACTTCATGCTATAATAAAGTCTAGAAATGGAAAGGAGAAGTTATGGTCTTATCAAAAAAACGGGCACGTCATGTGATTGAAGAAATTATTGCCCTTTTTCCAGATGCTCAGCCAAGTTTGGATTTTCGCAATCATTTTGAATTATTAGTAGCGGTGATGCTCTCTGCTCAAACAACGGATGCGGCGGTTAATAAGGCAACTCCAGCCTTGTTTGAAGCCTTCCCAACTCCTCAGGACATGGCGGTCGCCAGTGAAGCCGACATTGCCAAGCATATTTCCAAATTAGGTCTCTATCGCAATAAGGCTAAGTTTCTCAAAAAATGTGCCCAACAATTGTTGGACAACTTTGATGGCCAAGTCCCTCAGACACGGGAGGAACTGGAGAGTTTAGCCGGAGTGGGACGTAAAACAGCCAATGTGGTCATGAGTGTCGGTTTCGGAATCCCTGCCTTTGCTGTTGATACCCATGTAGAGCGGATTTGCAAGCACCATGACATCGTCAAGAAATCAGCAACACCATTAGAAGTGGAAAAACGAGTCATGGACGTTCTTCCTCCTGAACGCTGGCTCCCAGCTCATCAGGCCATGATCTATTTTGGACGGGCTATCTGCCATCCTAAAAATCCCGAATGTGATCACTATCCGCAATTGTATAACTTTAAAGACAGTTAAAAAGCGAGGTCTAATGACTTCGCTTTTATTTGATAGGGAAGAAAGTAAGTAAGAGCCAAGAAATCAGTAGAGTAATAGCGCCAATTCCAAGGACAAATAGAATAGGAATGAGGATTCTTTGGTAGGGATCTTTACCCCTTTCTTCAGCTTCTTCAATCTCGCTCAGACTGCGTCCTTGTTCATAGGCGACAAGCTGGCGATAAGTACGAAGATTATGCTTTTTCTTGAATTTTTCAATGCGTTGGGCGTAGAATATACCGACAGCAAGAATCAAGCAACTAATAGCGATGCCGTATCCATCCAAATAAAGAATGAGGGGAGTGCTGATGATAGGACTGCCAATTAGCAGTAAGCTAAAAACCACTCCATCTTTTTGATAGCGCATAAATTCTTGGTCGTGAATAATTTGTTTCATGGTTTCCAAATCTCCTTTGACTAGTTTGTCCAATGACACTTCAAAGACCTTGCTCAGTAAAAGCAGGTTTTGAATATCAGGGTAGGTTGCGCCGCGTTCCCAGTTGGAAATGGATTGACGGCTGACAAAGATGATTTCAGCTAATTCGTCTTGAGATAAGTTTTTCTCTTTACGATAGTGCTGGATTTGTTTTCCGACTTGCATAAGATTTCCTCGCTTCCTGATTTCATTCTACTCATTTATACAAAAAACGGCTATCAAAGTTCTTTGACATGTTGATTTCATGGGCTTTAACAAAGGTTTTTGCACTGGATTTACAGGTCTGTCAATTCATATTTTCCTATTGAAAAAGGGGCCAGCAGCCTCCTTTTTCTTATTCACTAAATCGTAAAAAGTAACCATCTGGATCCAAAATCGCAAATTCATGGGGATAAATAAAACTATCCCCCACTCGAAATTTTCTTTTTGTTAGCGGACGATGGATAGGATATTTAGCTTTCAGCAGTTTTTGGTGGAGCTGAGGAACATCCTTGATGCCAAAGGAAATATTGACACCGCGTCCGAAAGGATAAGTCAATTGGGCTAATTCTTCTGTACTGCCTTCTTCTAGCATAAGTTGGCAGTCTTCAAGCGAGAGGAAGAGAAATTTCTCCTCTGGACGCTCGTATTCGACAGAGAATCCCAGCAAGTCGCAGTAGAAGTGGTGGGATTTTTCGATGTCAGATACTACAAATTCAGGAATGACAGCTTGATAGTCCATTAGCGTTCTCCTTAGAGCTCAATCTCCATGACAATCGGTGTGTGGTCTTGACGGGCACCTGAATCAATCATAGCTGATTTGGTCACCTTATCCGCAACTCGATTAGAAGTGAGCCAGTAGTCAATTCTCCAGCCTGTGTTGTTAATCTTGGATGTCTTGCTACGTTGCGCCCACCAGGTGTATTGCTCTGGAAGATCTCCATGCAAGTGGCGGAAAGTATCAGTGAACCCTTTGGCTAGCAAGTTAGTGAAGCCTGCCCGTTCTTCATCGGTAAAGCCTGGGGAACGACGGTTGCTGGCTGGATTGGCCAAGTCGATTTCCTTGTGGGCTACGTTGTAGTCTCCAGTTGCCAGAACTGGCTTTTGTTGATCAAGTTCCACCAAGTAGTCTGCGTATTTGGTATCCCAGATTTGACGTTCTTCCAAACGTTTGAGCCCATCTCCAGCATTTGGAGTATAGACCTGGGTCACAAAGAAGTCATCAAACTCAAGAGTAATAATGCGACCTTCGAGGTCCATGGTAGAAGGAGCACCGATTTCTGGGAAGGTTACCCTTGGTGTTAATTCTTTTTTGTAGAGGAACATGGTTCCTGCATATCCTTTACGAGCGGGTTCTACAGAGGACCGCCATGTGTTTTCATATCCAGGGAAAAGTTCTTCTAAGACCTCTAAGTGTTTTTTCGTTGGTCCTTTGGCAGATAATTTTGTTTCCTGAATGGCAATGATGTCCGCATCCTCGGCTACCAAGGTTTGGAGGACGTCTTGTGAGAGCTTCGCGCGTACAGAGTCACTCGTCAAGGCAGCATTCAATGAGTCAATATTCCATGAGATTAGTTTCATATCGTTTCCTTTACTAACTTTGTCGATGCTTCTATTATACCAAAAAATATCCAGTCTCCTGTTTCTTGTGATTTGAGGAAGCATTCGTTTCTTGGTAAAAAGATGTTTGTATTGTTCACATAGCTAAAATGATGTTTGCTAATGAGCTAAGAATGAATGATTTTTATCTGGTCTAGCGACTCGCGTCTGGATGAAATGTGCTATAATGGGAGTTGAGTTTAAAATAGAAATATTCCTCAGATTTCCTATAAAGTTATCCTGTTTTAGGTTGTCTTGATAGGGGCTGGGGCTGAGAATCCTGATGAAAGGAGAGGTATGGCTCGAAAATCTAAACGTTCAAAAAAAGCGAATGCGAAGGTGAGAAAATTTGATAATCGGTGGATTACTAGACGACTTTATTTGTTATTCAGTCTAGTCTGTACCCTCTTTTTGATTTTAATTGCTAGACTAGGGTACATGCAGATTACTCATCAAGGCTTTTATACACAAAAGTTGGCAAAAGATACCAAAAAACACTTGACAAGGGGGAGTCTCCGAGGGCAGATTTATGATGCTTCTGGTCAGCCACTGGTAGAGAATGTCGATAAGAAGGTCTTGTCTTTTACTCGGAGCAATAAATTTACTGCTGAAGAGATGCGTCAAACAGCACAGCTTCTCCTAAATTACGTAAGCGTGTCAAATCCTCAAGTCAGCAAGCGTCAAGAGATTGACTTTTATTTAGCAAATACAGAAGTCTATAAAGAAGTAGTGGACAAACTTCCCAAGGAGGAACGGATCGATACGGATGGCAACCCCCTTCCAGAAGCGAAAATCTACCAGTATGCGGTGGATAGTATTGACCCAGCAAAATTGGGCTATACGGATGAAGAAAAAAAGGCCATCTATCTCTTCAGCCAAATGAATGCGGTTGAAAACTTCGCCAGTGCTACGATTGTGACGGATCCGATGTCCGATGAACAAGTGACGACGGTCAAAGATCATTTAAAAGAATTTCCAGGATTTGAAGTAATCACGAGTTGGGATCGAAAAGTAGTCGATAGTCCTTTGGCTTCTATTGTTGGCAGTGTATCGACAGAACAAGCTGGCCTACCAGCTGAAGAAGCTGATGATTATTTGAAAAAAGGTTATTCCTTAAATGATCGCGTCGGAACTTCTTATTTAGAAAAACAATATGAGTCTGTCCTTCAAGGAGAACGGGTTGAAAAAGAAATCCATTTGGATAAGAATGGCAATGTCGAAAAGATCGAAACCCTCTCAAAAGGAAGCAAGGGAAATAATATCAAGCTGTCGATTGATTTGGATTTCCAAAGAGGAGTGGAAGACATCTTGAAGAAGTCCTTCCAGGCAGAATTAGCTGCTGGTAATGCGACCTACTCAGAAGGGGTCTATGCTGTTGCCTTGGATCCAAAAACGGGTAAAATTCTTGCCATGGCGGGGATGAAGCATGAATCTGGTTCGCAAGATCTTACTCCTGATGCTTTAGGGACGGTGACCAATGTCTTTGTCCCAGGTTCGGTTGTTAAAGCGGCTACCTTGACAGCAGGATGGGAAAATGGGGTGATTTCTGGAAACCAGGTCCTATGGGATCAACCAATCTCATTTTCTGGTTCAGCTCCAATCACTTCTTGGTTCACCCAGTTTGGAAGCCAAGAAATCAATGCGGTACAAGCGTTAGAATATTCTTCCAACACCTATATGGTGCAGATTGCCCTTGATTTGATGGGCCAACCCTATCAGCCGAATATGAGTTTGAAGACTGATCAATTGGATCCAGCTATGAACAAATTGCGTTCGACTTTCGCCTCCTATGGTCTGGGAACAGAGACGGGAATTGACCTTCCGAATGAATCAACGGGCTATGTTCCCAAAGAGTTCACGATTGGTAATTACCTAACAGACGCCTTTGGTCAGTTTGATAACTATACCCCTATGCAGTTAGCTCAATATGTTGCAACCATTGCCAACGATGGGAAACGCGTGGCTCCCCATCTGGTCCAAGGGATCTATGAAAATGATGCCAAGGGAGGTTTGGGTCCTCTGAAAGAAGAGATTGCAACAAAAGAACTCAACCAAGTGGCTCTAACACCTGAAAATCTAGCCATCATCAAACAAGGTTTTTATCAGGTGGTATATGGAACCAGTGGCTTAACAACAGGTAAAACCATCGGAGAAGGAGCTGCCGTTCCAATCAGTGCGAAGACTGGGACTGCAGAAACATTTGTAAATGGTGGAACCCCTGCTGTAAACACCAATGTCATCGCTTATGCCCCATCTGAAAATCCTCAGATTGCGGTGGCAGTCGTCTTCCCTCACAACACTAATCTCCAAGCGACTGTTAGTCACAGTATTACCAGAGAGATTATCAATCTCTACCAGCAAAAACATCCTATGAATTAGAAAGGAAGCTATGCTCTATCCAACACCTATCGCAAAATTAATTGAAAGTTATTCGAAGCTCCCTGGTATTGGGATTAAGACGGCAACTCGTCTGGCCTTTTATACCATCGGAATGAGTGATGATGATGTCAATGAGTTTGCTAAAAATCTCTTGTCAGCAAAGCGGGAATTAAGCTATTGTTCCATTTGCGGGAACCTGACAGATGAAGAAGAGTGTGCCATTTGTCGAGATGAGACACGCGATCCATCGACCATCTTAGTAGTGGAAGATAGTCGAGATGTGTCAGCCATGGAAAATATTCAGGAGTACCACGGTCGCTACCATGTCCTTCATGGCTTGATTTCACCCATGAATGGGGTCGGACCGGATGATATTAACCTCAAGTCCTTGATCACACGATTAATGGATCATGAGGTCCAAGAAGTCATTGTGGCGACCAATGCAACAGCAGATGGTGAAGCAACTTCTATGTATATCTCACGTGTCCTCAAACCAGCTGGCATCAAAGTGACCCGTTTGGCGCGTGGATTAGCTGTCGGAGCCGATATCGAGTATGCGGACGAAGTGACCCTTCTTCGAGCTATTGAAAATCGAACCGAGTTATAAGCGGTTATAGAGAGGCTGGGACAAAAGTCCTAGCCTCTCAATTGTTTTTTGATTGTCGAGCAAGACGCAGTGGTTGAGTGGGCTCTACTACGCTGATTTCATCAGCTTTTATAGCCCTACTCAACTGTGCGGAGGTGGGACGACGAAATCGAATTCTAACGAATTACTGATTTCTGTCCCACTCTCTTTTTGTTTTTTAGGTGTTCTCCCTCGTTTTCTTTCTTTTTAAAGTGTGGTATACTAGAGGGACGAACTCGTATGTGAGGAGTGCTTTTGATAAGTCGATTATGAAGCACAAAATTAAACAAAGGATTAGGACCAAACAATGGCAAAAGAAAAAATAGTACTTCTTTATGGTGGCCGTAGTGCAGAGCGTGAAGTATCGGTGCTTTCAGCTGAAAGCGTCATGCGAGCGATTAATTATGACAAGTATTCGGTCGAGACCTATTTCATTACTCAGGCTGGGGACTTCATCAAGACCCAAAGCTTTGAAGAAAAGCCTGCTGAAACCGAACGCTTAATGACCAATGAGACCATTGATTGGGACGCAAAAGTATCTCCGAGCAGCATCTACCAAGAAGGAGCGGTTGTTTTTCCAGTCCTTCACGGACCGATGGGCGAAGATGGATCGGTTCAAGGATTCTTAGAAGTCTTGAAACTCCCTTATGTGGGTTGTGATATCCTTTCTTCTAGTGTAGCTATGGATAAGATTACTACGAAACGAGTCCTAGAATCTGCAGGGATTCCACAAGTTCCTTATGTGGCTGTCCTTGAAGGAGACGACCTAGAGGCTAAGATTGCCTTGATCGAAAAAGAATTAACCTATCCGGTCTTTACCAAGCCTTCTAATATGGGCTCTAGTGTTGGGATTTCAAAAGCAGAAAACCAAGCAGAACTCCGTCAGTCTTTGGAATTGGCCTTTAAATACGATAGCCGTGTTCTGGTTGAGCAAGGTGTCGTAGCGCGCGAAATCGAAGTGGGACTATTAGGCAACTACGATGTGAAAAGTACCCTCCCTGGTGAAGTGGTCAAAGATGTAGCCTTTTATGACTACGAAGCCAAATACATCGATAATAAGATTACGATGGCAATTCCGGCTGAAATCCCAACAGAAGTTGCAGCGACTATGCGTCAGAATGCCGAATTGGCCTTCCGTGCTATTGGTGGCAAAGGTCTCTCTCGTTGTGATTTCTTCTACACAGGGGATGGAGGCATCTACTTGAATGAGCTTAATACCATGCCTGGCTTTACCCAATGGTCTATGTATCCTTTACTTTGGGATAACATGGGCTTAGCCTATCCTGATTTAATCGAGCGCTTGGTAGAATTAGCCAAAGAAACCTTTGAAAAACGCGAAGCGCACTTACTTTAAGAAACTGTTCCTAGCGGGAGTGGGAGATGAAGTCAACTCATAGAGGAGTCACTTTTCTTCCTGCTCCCACTTTTTAGAGGAGAATACCATGAATGTAACCTTGCACGAAGTAGCACGTGTCCTTGGTGCCCGAAATGATATCAGTCAATTTGAGGATTTTGTTTTACAGAAACCAGAATTTGATAGTCGTCTCATTGGCCCGGGGGATCTCTTTGTCCCTCTCAAGGGGGCGCGTGATGGGCATGATTTTATTGAAACCGCCTTTGAAAATGGGGCTGTAGCGACCTTGTCTGAAAAAGAAGTAGAAGGCCACCCTTATTTATTGGTAGATGATGTTCTAGCGGCCTTTCAAAAATTAGCCCAATATGTTTTGGAGAATAGTCAAGTAGATGTCTTGGCGGTCACTGGTTCAAACGGTAAGACAACGACCAAAGATATGTTGGCTCAACTGCTGTCTACTACTTATAAAACCTATAAAACACAAGGGAACTACAATAATGAGATTGGTCTCCCTTACACGGTTCTCCATATGCCAGAAGGGACAGAGAAGCTTGTCCTTGAAATGGGACAGGACCATCTGGGAGATATCCATCTCCTCTCAGAAATTGCCCATCCAAAAGCAGCCATCGTGACCCTCATTGGGGAAGCTCACCTGGAGTTTTTCAAAGATCGCAAAGAAATCGCTAAAGGGAAATTGCAAATTGCGGACGGCATGCCAGCTGGAGGCTTGCTCCTAGTACCAGCCGATCCCATTGTAGAGGATTTTTTACCCAACCAACAAGAACTTGTGCGATTTGGGGAAGGAGCAGATATCCGCATTACCAAGTTGGACGAACGCAAGGATAGCTTAACCTTCCGCACGAATTTCTTAAATGAAGCCATTGATCTTCCTGTAACTGGGAAATACAATGCGACCAATGCCATGATTGCAGCTTATGTTGCCCTGCAAGAAGGAGTCAGCGAAGAGGCCATCCGTGCAAGTTTTAAAGGCCTAGAGCTTACGAAGAACCGCACAGAATGGAAGAAGGCAAGTAATGGAGCGGATATCTTATCCGATGTCTACAATGCCAATCCGACGGCTATGCGCCTGATTTTAGAAACCTTCTCGACCATTCCTGCCAATCCAAATGGCCGGAAGTTGGCAGTTCTTGCAGATATGAAAGAACTAGGGGGGCAATCCATTGATCTGCACAACCAAATGATTCTCAGTCTTTCACCGGATGTCTTGGATACGGTTATTTTCTACGGTCAAGACATTGCGGGCTTGGCTCAGTTAGCGAGTCAGATGTTCCCACTCGGACATGTCTATTATTTCAAAAAGACCGCTGAGGAAGATCAATTTGAGGACCTGGTCAAACAAGTCAAGGAAAGCTTAAAAGAGCAGGACCAAATCCTCATCAAGGGAAGCAATTCCATGAATCTAGCCAAATTGGTAGAGGAGTTGGAGAATGGCGAGTAATAATGTACTAAAGAACATTCAGCGCTTGATTTCAATCACCAATACAGGCTTAGCGTTCTCAAAAGATCCATTTGATCAAGAGCGCTATCAGGATATTCGTGCCATTTTACAGGATCTTGTCAGAGAAGCGACTGATTTGAATCCACAAGAATTATCGGATTTGTTTAGACCGACAGACCATTACGACACTCCCTTGATTGATGTTAGGGCATGGATTGTCAAAGATGGAAAACTTTGTCTGGTGAAAGGTCAGGGAGAAGAGACCTGGGCCTTGCCGGGTGGCTTTGGTGAGGTTGGCTATTCTCCGACGGAAAACATTTTAAAGGAAATCCAAGAAGAAACGGGCTATTCTGCGCGTGTAATCAGATTGTTGGCAGTATTTGATACCAATCGCTACCAATTGCAAAGTCGCCAATATGTGAAATTGGTATTTGAATGTGAATTATTAGATGGAAATTTTGAAAAGAACCAGGAAATTTCCGACCTTGCCTTTTTTGAGAGAGAAAAAATACCTGCTCTTTCTACCAAGCGCAATACAGAAGAACAATTGAACTTCCTTTGGGAGGTCTATGATGGAAAACGAGATTTGTATTGTGATTAAAAATGATCTATAAATTAAAGGAATATGAAAATGACACTTTGGGATTTATTGTTTACAAACCAAAAATCAGCCCCACCTGAATTTGGGCTCTGGTATTTCATTCTGCCAACTTCTTTGTTGGTGGTTGGCTACTTTTCCATTAGATATGCACAGTCCAAAAGCTACCAACGCTTTTGGTATTGGGCACAGTTGATTCAAGTCTTGACCATTAATGCTTGGTATATTCTTGCCCACATGCCGTTGACGGATAATTTGCCATTCTATCATTGCCGCTTGGCCATGCTAGTGATTCTTTTTGCACCTAGAGGGACCTATATCAAGCAATATTTTGCTCTCTTGGGAGTTCTAGGATCGATTGCGGCCTTGGTTTACCCAGCCTTTGATCCCTTCCCTTTCCCTCATATCACCGTTCTGAATCTCATTTTCAGCCACTGGGCCTTGCTTGCCAATAGCTTGATTTATCTGCAAGATTATTACCAATCTGAAAAACAAGATACCTTGAGAATCTTTAAGATCACCTTTGGCATGAATGCCTTGATTTTCTTGGTTAACCTATTGACGAAAGGAGATTATGGCTTCTTACGGCGCCCACCCATCATTGGGGACCATGGTGCTCTCTTGAACTACCTTTTGGTTAGCTTGGTGATGGTAGCTGGAATTTGCTTGGTCAACCAGCGTTATAAGTACAAATACAAGATGGTTGAAGAGACGGTCGTTTCACGTTCAGAATAGAAAATTGATGAGCTGAGGTTAGGAAATCATGCCACTTTGGGATTTATTTTTCACCAGTCAACCAACGGCCCCTCCTCAATTGGGAGCTTGGTACTTTTTGTTGCCGACCTCATTGATGCTGGTAGGCTATCTGTCTATTCGATTTGCTTCTTCCAAAGGCTATCAAACCTTTTGGTATTGGGGGCAATTGATTCAGTTGCTGATAATCAACTCTTGGTATATTGCAGCACACTTACCTTTTTCAGAGAGCCTGCCCTTCTATCATAGTCGGATGGCTATGTGGATAATTCTTTTGGCTCCCAAGGGAAGCTTCAAGCAATATTTTGCTCTTGTTGGTGTCTTTGGGTCCATCATGGCCTTGGTTCATCCCGTCTTTTATCCCTATCCCTTTCCTCACGTATCCTCGATCAACAATGTCTTTGGCCACTGGGCCCTCTTGGCTAATTGCTTAATCTATCTGGTCCAATTCTACCAAGTAGAAGAAGGAGACGCTTGGAAGATCTGTCAGATGACCTTTGGTGTCAACGCTATTATTCAGCTTGCTAATCTCGTAACGTGTGGAAATTACGGCTTTATGCGTCGTCCTCCTGTAATTGGCGATCATGGGCTCGTGCTCAATTACTTGATCGTGACTATCCTGATGACAGGAACCCTCATCCTGATCAATCATCTTATTAAGTCCAGTAAGAAAAGAAAAAGAACATCTGAATCCGTTTAATAAGGAGATCTTATGCATCATTTTTTTACAACTGAATCCACTGTACCACCTGTTATACCGCTCCTTTGGTATGGAGTCATGGTTCTTTTAATCGTAATGGCAGTATGGGCTTCATTACGTTACTACCAAAATGAACAATTTCGGAAGATCTTTCGAAACCTACAAATATTTCAATTGATCTGTCTCTATATCTGGTATTTTGCTTTTCAGCTTCCCTGGTCCAATAGTTTACCCTTGTACCATTGTCGTTTGGCTATGTTTGCTGTCTTGCTGTTGCCAGACCGATGGAAGAGCAAGCAGTTCTTTGCCTTGATGGGAGTGAGTGGAGCGATCTTTGCCTTGGGATATCCAGTCTTTGATCCCTACACCTTCCCTCATATTACGAGCTTTTCTTTCCTCCTCGGGCATTACTGTCTTTTGGTTAATTCTTTGATTTATCTCTTGAGATGCTATGATTCGAGCCTCTTAAAAAATCGAGAGATTGTTCTCTATACTTTCGTTTTGGATCTATTTCTAGTTGGCGTCAACCAAGTCACTGGAGGGAATTATGGACTCATGGCCCGGCCACCGATTATCAAAGGGGACAGCCTCTTGGTGAATTACGTCGTGGTCTCTAGCATCTTAGCAGCAGCCTTGCTTCTCTTTAATGTATTTTTCAGTCGTAAGCCTGCAAGAGAAAGAGTTATTCGATAAAAAGAAAAAGGAGGGTGGGACCATCAGTCTCAGCCTTCTTTTAGTTAATAGGAGTTTGAAATGAAGAGGTTTTTACTAGTCATTGGTATATTGTGTGCCTTTTTTTGTACGGTTAGTCCGGCTCAGGCAGATGATGAAGTTCGCTATTCGATAGAATCCTATGTGGGACACCTCCACTTGCAGGAAGATAGCCAGGCGACATTTACGCAAGAGATTACCTACATTTTTTCAACAGGCTATAATGGGCAGTACGTAACTTTAGGGAGTGTAGATCCCCTTCCCAAAGGATTTAAAATCCATGAAAATCCTCAAGTGGAAGCTTATGTGGATGGGGAAAAACGAGAGATCCGTGTAGAAGAATCGGATCTCGGAAATGGACGTTTATTAAAAATCTACAATTCAAGAATCGTTGGTGGCAAAGTTACCATCAAGGTTGTATGGAAGATTGATCATATTCTAGAACTGTATTCCGATATCGCCGAGCTCAATTGGTTCCCTATTTCAGATGGGGATGAGGACGTAGCAAAATTAGATTTTTATGTGGATGGCTTGGATGCCAAGCAGGGAGACTTGTATGCTCATACCGGTTATTTTAATCCACCAGCCCAGATTGAACGGACTGAGACTGGCTATCACATTCAGTTATGGAACTTCCCAAAGAATGGAAAATTGGAGCTCCACGCATACTGGCCCATGACAGAAGCTCTACGTCGAGGCCAATCTAATGAGATTAAAAAGGAAAAGGGAAAGGATAAATTTCTTAAAAAAGAAAAATCCATTCAACAAAAAACATTCATCTACAAGACACTGTTTCTCAGAGTCATTCCAATTGTATCGATTCTTTTATTTGTTCTAGCTTTCATTCCATGGATCCGCTATATGATCAGTACCAGAACTCGTCGGATTGCAAAAGGAGTAAGATTATACGAACCCCCACAGAACTTGCCACCCTTTGTCCTAGCCAAGGCCTTGTATCAACTTGATTTTGAACAGATGGTCATGTCTAGAGAGAAAGGTCAACTAAAATTTAATCATCTCATCCAAGCAAGTATTTTGGATCTCATTGATCGAGGAAATCTTCGTTTGACGAGAGATGAAAGTGGAGGGACCTTGACCTGTCTTCACCATGAAGGCTTGGCTGATTTTGAATTGAAGTTTATTGAAATGATCTTTGATCAAGAAACTGAAATCAGGATCAGTGAGGTGTTCTCGAAATATAAAATTAATCAAGCAGCCCTAAAAAAGGATTTTCGAGCTGCTAAAACAGACACACAAAGAGACCGTATTCGAAAGGTCGGAAGTGACGTTCGATCACTTTTGAAAAAGGACGCCCAGCAATTGTCAAAAGGCGTCGATAAGGAAATTACGAAATTAGGGTTGCCCTCTTATTTTAGAGACTTATCTGAAAAAGAAGAAGCTTTTTCAAAAACAGGCTGTGCCTTACACTTTTGGCTCTTACTGATTTTATTTGTGAGCATGTGTTTCTTATCTTTTGGATTTGGTTCACACCTCTCTTCATACTATTTTTTGATCATTTTATGTCTGGTTTTGTTATTGATTCCATTTTATATTGTTGTGAAACGTCGCGAAGATCATCTACAATCCTTGGAGAACTTGGATTCACAATTCCAATGGATGGCCTTTAGAAATATGATTGAAAGTATTCCAAATTTCAACCAAGCAGAACTTGAAAGTGTCATCCTATGGAATCGTATCTTAGTCTATGCAACTATGTATGGGCAAGCTAAAAAAGTGAGTCAGGTACTCCAAAGTCATCAGATTTCCGTGCCATATGAAGACTGGGATGCTCTTGTTTGGCTCACATCCTCTCCAAATTCCTTCCTAGATGGGTCTACCTTAATGAGCTATGCAGCTGATTCCTACAGTGTTTCAAACTTCTCTATTAACTCCTCAGATGGCAGTGGTGGCTTTGACGGCGGTGGTTTCTCTGATGGCGGCGGTGGTGGAGGATTTGGGGCCTTCTAATAGCCCCTGTGATTGAATGAAGTCTGGGATGTAGAACCATTGTAGTTCTCCCTCAGGCTTTTTAATTTGTAAATACACTGATGATTGAAAAAAGGCTCTATTTCCGCTATAATAGGTTAGTTAAGGTAAAAGGAGAGAACCAATGTAGAAGGATCCTACTTACTAAAAAATATGCTTTTAAAAATAACTGAGGATGAAAGAATGACAATAACTGACGAAATTAAAAAACGCCGTACCTTTGCCATTATCTCTCACCCGGACGCGGGGAAGACAACCATTACTGAGCAGTTGCTCTACTTTGGAGGAGAGATTCGGGAAGCAGGTACCGTAAAAGGAAAGAAAACAGGGACTTTTGCAAAATCTGACTGGATGGATATCGAGAAACAACGTGGGATTTCGGTAACTTCATCTGTGATGCAGTTTGACTACGACGGCAAACGAGTAAATATCCTAGACACTCCAGGGCACGAGGACTTCTCAGAAGATACTTATCGGACCCTGATGGCGGTGGATGCTGCGGTCATGGTAGTGGACTCTGCCAAGGGTATTGAGGCCCAAACTAAGAAATTGTTTGAGGTTGTCAAACACCGTGGGATTCCAGTCTTCACTTTTATGAATAAACTGGACCGTGACGGTCGTGAACCACTAGATCTCTTACAAGAATTGGAAGAAGTATTGGGCATCGCTAGTTACCCAATGAACTGGCCAATCGGGATGGGGAAAGCCTTTGAGGGACTCTATGACCTCTATAACCAACGCTTGGAACTCTATAAAGGGGATGAACGTTTTGCCAGCCTAGAGGATGGCGATAAACTATTTGCTAGCAACCCATTCTACGAACAAGTAAAAGATGATATTGAGCTTTTGAATGAAGCAGGAAATGAATTTTCAGAAGAAGCTATCCTTGCAGGTGAATTAACTCCGGTCTTCTTTGGTTCGGCTCTTACCAACTTTGGTGTGCAGACTTTCTTGGAAACCTTCCTCAAGTTTGCTCCAGAGCCACACGGCCACAAGAAGACAGATGGAGAAATTGTCGATCCTTATGACAAGGACTTTTCAGGATTTGTCTTTAAAATCCAAGCCAATATGGACCCTCGTCACCGCGACCGGATTGCTTTTGTTCGGATCGTGTCTGGTGAATTTGAGCGGGGGATGAGTGTCAATTTGCCTCGTACTGGTAAGAGTGCTAAGCTATCTAATGTCACCCAGTTTATGGCGGAAAGCCGTGAGAATGTCACCAATGCCGTAGCAGGAGACATCATCGGGGTCTACGATACCGGTACGTATCAGGTCGGGGATACGCTAACAGTTGGGAAGAATAAGTTTGAATTTGAACCACTGCCAACCTTTACTCCTGAAATCTTCATGAAGGTATCTGCCAAGAATGTCATGAAGCAAAAGTCCTTCCATAAGGGAATTGAGCAATTGGTGCAAGAAGGAGCCATCCAGCTCTATACCAACTACCAAACGGGTGAATACATGTTGGGTGCTGTTGGTCAATTGCAGTTTGAAGTCTTTAAGCACCGGATGGAAAATGAATACAATGCCGAAGTGGTGATGAGCCCAATGGGTAAAAAGACGGTTCGCTGGATCAAACCTGAGGATCTAGATGAACGCATGTCTTCAAGCCGAAACATCCTGGCCAAAGACCGCTTTGACCAGCCTGTTTTCCTCTTTGAAAACGACTTTGCTCTCCGTTGGTTTGCAGACAAGTATCCAGACGTGGAGTTGGAAGAAAAAATGTAACTCAGTACCAACAATTGGAACTAAAGTTCCTAATTGTTGAACGCTAGTCGCTATTTGGCGAACTAGCTAACTGCCTCACTAACTACGTTTGGCAAATGGAATCGATTTGCCAAACTCCGTATCGTAGTGTAAAAATTGATTTACCTAAACGCTCCACTAGTAAAGTTTTATGAATATTATCGATTCGTAAAACTTTACGTCGTAACAGTCCGATGGGAAGGTTATCCTAACTGCATCACTAACTACTTTTGGCGAATAAAATATATAAATTGAAAAACCAGCTCACTTGAGCTGGTTTTGGGATGAAGACAAACTTCCATTTTACATAAAAAATCAAGTGATTTTTCAATAAATAAAAATAATTCCATATTTTTATAGTCATTAAAGCCAGTACTGAAACTTTCCGCTGTGAGAAAAATGCTTGAAACAATGTTGTTTCAAGCACTCGGGAGTTTTGAAAGTAAAACAGTTTGGGAAACTGTTTTAGCCTGAGCCCAGAAATTAAAGAGCGAAGGGGTTCAAAACTAAGTCATGGAACTTCGTAGAAGTTCGCTGACGTCCGTACTCACTTAAGGAAAGTTTCTAAGAATATTTTTTCTTTAATAAAAAACCAGCTCAAGTGAGCTGGCTTTTTATTGTTCTGTAATGAGGAGTCTTCCCAAAAATTCTTGTAAGATAAAGAAGACAATGAGGCTGGCAATGGTCTCGCCTAAGAAGGACGAGCTATTCACAATCAGTGAGTACAGGTAGGCACTTTGGCCAGCTGGAGCATAGCTTCCCCAGAAGATGACACCTGCAATGTAGTGAATCAGGTAGCGTGCAAAACCACCCAAGATGACTCCGACTGTGATAAAAGTAAGCGTCTGTAGTCGTTTCTTTTCTTGGATAGCCTTGTCAAGAGCTGGTTTGACAGTTCCACTCAGTCCAATCAGACTAAAGGCTACAAAGTACTCTAAGAAACCTTGGATTGGAGTCAACCAACCACCAGCTGCTTCCCCTGTCACGACTTGCAACAATCCCCAGATGAATCCACCCATGGCACCAGCCTTCACGCCCCAGCGGAAACTGAGGAGAAAGATGGGAACCATCTTAAAAGATAGAGAAATCCAAGGACCTAAGGACATCGGTTGAGTAACCAAATCCAAAATATAAGCAATGGTCGCTAAAAGAGCAACCTCAATCATTGGTCGAACCGTAGTTTTCGACATAAAAAAACCTCCTATACCAATCGTTTTGATTGGCTCATTTGTTGCCACACCAAAACGACGTCATAGAAGTTCTCTATTTCATTCTGTTTTGAGACACATCCCTACGCAGGTCCTAACCTGATCAGGTGGTAAGAGTTTAGGTCAGTAACGAACACTTTTGGTATTCCATCTAACCAATCTCAGCAGCTGCTCCTCTTGTGACTCTTTCATTATACTATCTAAAAAACGTTCCCGCAACTTTTTAACTCGCAAAAAATATGGTATAGTTATTAAGATAGAAAATGCACAAATTGTGGAGGAAATAATCATGGGTATTTTTGCAGGTTTGATGGGCAATGCTTCTCAAAAAGACGTCGATAAGGTTGAAAAAGATTTAGGGGATATCCTGGTTCCAGGTGAGCAGGTAACTCTGGCTTTTAGTTTGATTCGTGACTTGATTGTCTTTACTGAGTACCGTCTGATTTTGGTGGACAAGCAAGGAATGACAGGGAAGAAAACATCTTATAAATCCCTTCCTTATCGTTCTATTTCGCGTTTTTCAGTAGAAACATCTGGTCATTTTGATTTGGATGCTGAATTAAAAATTTGGGTTTCATCAGCTGTAGAACCATCAGAAACACTTCAATTTAAGAGCGACAATAGTGTCATCGAAATCCAGCAGGCCTTGGCAGCAGCTGTATTGCGTTGATAAAAAATAAATTTAAACAGTCTTCATCTAGCGATTTAGGACAATCGGATAGGAGCACTGGCAGATAAGGTAAAGAGGGAGCAAAATGTTCGTTGAAAAAAAGTTAGGAGATGGCCGGAGTTGGATTAATATTGATTCTGACTTGATTGCGGAAACCTCCCAGTTGTACCAAAAGTATGGTATTGATCAAGAAACCATTGAATATGCATTGGATAAAAACGAACGTGCCCACATGGATTACAACCGTGAGAATGGGACCGTGACTTTTATCTATAATGTCTTGGACATGGAAAAGGAAAAGGAATATTATGAAACCATTCCGATGACCTTCATTGTCCAGGGACCACGTCTTGTGACTATTAGTAACCGAGACAACGCCTATATTATTGCACAAATGGAACGCTATGTCGATAATCACGAGAGTTTATCGACCTTTAAGCTTTTATTTGCAGGGCTTGAGATGATTAGTAATGCTTATTATCCGATTATTGAGCGTCTAGATAAGCACAAGGATGAAATCACTCGTCTCTTACGAAAAACAACAACTAGTAAAAACCTTTATGCTCTTTCTGACGTGGAAACAGGTATGGTCTATCTGGCATCCGCTGCCAAGCAAAATCGCATGCTCTTGGAACATATCAAGGCTCACCTAATCTACCGCCAATTTGATGATGTCGAAAAAGAACAGTTTGATGATGCCATGATCGAGGCCAGACAGTTGGTCTATATGACGGAGTTGAACTGTCAAGTCTTGCAACAGTTGTCTAGCTCCTACAATAACATCCTAAACAACAACCTGAATGACAATTTGACAACTTTGACTATCTTGGAAGCTCTGTTAGCAGTCTTAGCAGTTGTCACTGGTTTCTTTGGAATGAACGTTCCATTGCCGTTTACTGACGATCCTAATGCATGGCTGTATATCTCCATAGCAAGCTTTGTACTCTGGATCATCTTGTCTCGTATTTTGCGCTGGATTGCCCATAAACGATAAAAAAGAGAGGTAGGGAAGAAATTCCTTACCTCTTTCGTATCTTGGCTATTTCAGAAAATTCTTCATTTTTAACTCTGCCTCCCCTAAGAAGAAGAGGCAGTTTTGATACAAGTGATCGACTGTACATAATCTTCTTGGAAATAGTAGGAGTAGATTTAAAAGTACTGAGTGGATTATAAACAATTTATAATTGGATTGAATCGTTGAATCAGTTAAATGAATGAAGCATTTTAATTATACTGAAATATCCTAAATACTAAATTTATTATACATACTTTTATTTTAAAAATCAAGAAAACAATCCAAAAATAAAAGTGGATCTTTTGTGAGAAAAATTTTTATAAAGCCTATTGTGACGCTGGTTTTCTAAGATGGTTCAAAGTAAAAAAGAGACTTCACAGTCTTTTATATTATTGCAAATTAAAAAAGAAATGAAAAAGGAGGCATACTAATGAATCAAAGGTGAAAAAAAACTTATTTGAAAGGGGTAACACAATAAAAACCTTTTAACTTGTTTCGTTTTACTATCTTTTAACCCAGGTCTATGGTATACTAGATAAGTTGCAAAGAAAGCAGTACTTTTCTTTCGTGGAAAAGAAGCAACACGATCTTTCATAAAAGTTATGAAAGTACGTCATGACAAGAAAAGTATAAACTAAGCGCTATAGGATGGCTTCGCACCATCTTTAGAAAGAAGAATAACGTGAAATTTAATGAATTTAATCTTTCTGCTGATTTGTTAGCAGAAATTGAAAAAGCAGGATTTGTAGAAGCAAGTCCTATCCAAGAGCAAACCATTCCTTTGGCTCTTGAAGGTAAAGATGTAATCGGTCAAGCACAGACTGGTACAGGGAAAACAGCAGCCTTTGGCTTGCCAACCCTTGAAAAAATTCGTACAGAAGAAGCAACTATCCAAGCTTTGGTCATCGCCCCAACTCGTGAACTGGCTGTTCAAAGCCAGGAAGAACTCTTCCGCTTTGGTCGTAGTAAGGGTGTGAAAGTCCGTTCAGTATACGGTGGTTCAAGTATTGAAAAACAAATTAAGGCACTTAAATCAGGGGCTCATATCGTTGTAGGAACACCAGGTCGTCTCCTAGACTTGATCAAACGCAAGGCCTTGAAATTACAAGATATTGAAACTCTCATCCTTGATGAAGCAGACGAAATGCTTAATATGGGATTCCTTGAAGACATCGAAGCAATCATCTCACGTGTCCCAGAAAATCGTCAGACTCTACTCTTTTCAGCAACCATGCCTGATGCCATCAAACGGATCGGTGTTCAATTCATGAAAGAACCCGAGCATGTCAAGATTGCTGCCAAAGAATTAACAACAGAACTAGTAGACCAGTACTACATCCGTGTTAAAGAACAAGAAAAATTTGACACCATGACACGTCTTATGGATGTTGATCAACCTGAATTGTCAATCGTTTTTGGTCGTACGAAACGTCGTGTGGATGAGTTAACTCGTGGACTGAAGATCCGTGGTTTCCGTGCAGAAGGGATTCATGGAGATTTGGACCAAAACAAACGTCTTCGTGTCCTTCGTGATTTTAAAAATGGAAACCTCGATGTCCTCGTTGCAACAGACGTTGCTGCTCGTGGTTTGGATATCTCAGGTGTGACCCATGTCTACAACTACGATATTCCGCAAGACCCTGAGAGTTATGTTCACCGTATTGGTCGTACAGGGCGTGCAGGTAAGTCAGGACAATCGATTACCTTCGTTTCACCTAATGAAATGGGTTATCTCCAAATCATTGAGAACTTGACTAAGAAACGCATGAAAGGTCTCAAACCTGCAAGTGCAGAAGAAGCCTTCCAAGCTAAGAAGCAAGTAGCTCTTAAGAAAATCGAACGTGATTTTGCTAATGAGGAGATTCGTAGCAACTTTGAGAAGTTTGGCAAGGATGCTCGTCAATTGGCCTCAGAATTCAGTCCTGAAGAATTGGCTATGTACATCCTTAGCTTGACGGTTCAGGATCCAGACAGTCTTCCAGAAGTTGAAATTGCACGTGAAAAACCATTGCCATTTAAACCATCTGGTGGTGGATTTGGCGGAAAAGGCAAATCTGGTCGTGGTGGCCGTCGTGGGGATGACCGTCGAGACCGTGATCGCCGTGGCAATGGTCGTCGTGATGACTATCGTAAAGGTGGACGCTCAAAGGATCGATTTGATAAAGAGAAGCGTTACCGCAAGGATCATAAAAAACCTCGCAATACTTCAAGTGAGAAGAAAACAGGCTTTGTGATTCGGAACAAAGGGGATAAATAAAAAATACAAGGGTAAACACATGTTTACCCTTGTATATTTATAAGGAGACCGAAATTCGTAAACAAAACGTTTGCTATCATCTCGTGACAGCGCTATCAATTCTGTTAACATATTAAGAATACAACTTTTTATTTGTCCTGTCAACAGATTTGCTAAAAAAAATTTACTTTTTTTAAAAATGTGAACAAAAAGTAAATTTTTTCTACAAAAATGATCAACAAAATAAGTGGTTAATATAGAAAAATTAGAGTGAAATGTTTGTTTCTTATTGAAAATGTTTACTATTATAGTATAATGAAAGTAGAAATAGGAAAGTAGGACATCATATGAAAGAGAGTAGACACGTAGCAATCTTACAAGAGTTGGATAAAAATGAAGTGGTCTCTGTTAAGGATCTGAGCGATCTCTTAGGTGTCACCGATATGACAATTCGACGGGATTTGATAGACTTAGAAGAACAAGGCCTATTGGTCCGTGTTCATGGAGGGGCCCATCGAAAAATCAAAGATAGTCTGACAGAAGTTTCCCATACAGAAAAGAACATGTTGAACGTGGAAGAGAAAAGGGAGATTGCTCAAAAATGTGCGGCTTTGATTGATGAAGGCGATACAATTTTTATTGGAGCAGGGACAACTACAGATTTTATTGGCGATTATCTTGATGGGAAACATGTTAGTATTGTCACCAATTCCTTGCCTATTTTTGAAAAATTAAAAGACCAGCCTAATTGTGACATCATTTTAGTTGGCGGACGCTATAGGGGTAAGACACAGACCTTTGTAGGACAGTTTGCCAATAAGCTCTTAAAGGAAATAAAAGTTTCGAAAGCCTTTATCGGGGTAAACGGGATTGATGGTCATACAGCCATGACCGCAAACGAAGAAGAGGGAAATGGCAATAAAATTATTCTCAACAATGCCATTGAAAAGTATGTAGTCGCAGATAACAGTAAGTTTGATAGCTATTCTTTCTATGCTTTTTACCGTTTGGATGATTTAAATGCAGTGATTACAGATCATTCTATTTCTAAAAAGGTGCGTGAGAAATACAATTCTTATACAAAAATTTTGTAAAAATTCGCAAAGAAACAGCTAAAAGACCAGGATCAAGCAGATTCTGGCCTTTTTCATATCCTTTAATAGGGGAAGGGCTATAAATAAATCTATAAAAAATAAACAAAAAAGAACAAAAAATTACATATTGTAATTGACAGCGCATTCATATAGTGATATACTTATCGTGTAAATTAAAAAAGGTAAAAAGTGGAAGGGGTGAAAAGATGGGATTAAATCAACTGTTTAATCGGGAATTAGTCTTTTGCCTAGATGTTGCAGATCAAGAAGAATTGTTTGACCAGATTGCAACTTTATTGGAAGAACGTCAGATTGTGACAGATTCTTATCGAGCTGCATTGAAAGAAAGAGAGAAATCGTTCCCTACAGGTTTAGATATGGAATTTCTAGGAAAGGATTTGCCGAATGTGGCCATTCCTCATACGGATATCATCCATAACCTGACAGAGAATATTGTAGTCGTTCGATTAAAAAATCCGGTAACCTTCCACAATATGATCGCGCCTGATAAGGAAGTAGATGTTTCGCTTTTATTCTTCATCATTAACAATTCTAGTTCTAGCCAAACAAACATTTTGGCTCATTTGATGGATTTCTTTACGACAAACGGAAATCTTGAAAACATGTCGAAATTGGAAAATGAAGAAGACTTATATCGCTATATCACCGAAGCGATTGCATAATAGTAACAACAAAAAATATTTATAATGGAGGTCATTCAAATGATTAAAATTTTAGCTGCCTGTGGTGCAGGGGTTAACTCAAGCCACCAAATTAAAAGCGCTCTAGAAGAAGAGCTTTCAAACCGTGGATATGATGTACAATGTGATGCGGTGATGGTAAAAGATGTCAATGAAGACTTGATTAAAGGGTATGACATTTTTACTCCAATTGCTGCAACAGATCTTGGCTTTGAGCCAGGTATTCCAGTAGTTGAAGCTGGTCCAATCTTGTTCCGTATTCCTGCGATGAGTGCTCCGGTATATGATAACATCGAAGCAGCCATCAAAGAACATGGTTTAAGCTAATTTGTTCACTGTTAGTTGTAAGTAGTTTTTCACTTTTGAAAACTGCTAGTATTTTTATTCATTTTATAAAAAAAAATATAAATCGGGAGGATTTATTATGGACGGCATTATTAAATTGGCCAATGAGTTCTTTACGCCAATTCTTGCTATGGGTGGCCCAATCATCATGATGATTATCTTGACTCTTTTGGCCCTATTATTTGGAGTGAAATTCTCTAAAGCGCTTGAAGGTGGTATTAAACTTGCCATCGCTCTTACTGGTATCGGTGCTATCATCGGTATGTTGAATGGAGCTTTCTCTGCTTCTCTTGCAAAATTCGTTGAGAATACAGGTATCCAATTGACCATTACTGACGTTGGTTGGGCTCCACTTGCAACGATTACATGGGGTTCTGCTTGGACACTCTACTTCTTGCTTGTTATGCTGATTGTTAACATCGTGATGTTGTTAATGAAGAAAACTGATACACTTGATGTGGACATCTTCGATATCTGGCATTTGTCTATCACTGGTCTTTTGATCAAATGGTATGCGGATAAAAATGGAGTTAGCGCAGGAGTTTCTCTCTTCGTTGCAACTCTAGCAGTAGTCCTTGTAGGGATTATGAAGATCATCAACTCAGACTTGATGAAACCAACATTCGATGACCTGTTGAATGCGCCAAGTTCATCACCAATGACATCAACTCACATGAACTACATGATGAACCCAATCATCATGGTATTGGATAAGATTTTTGATAAAATCTTGCCAGGTCTTGATAAATACGACTTTGACGCAGCTAAATTGAATAAGAAAATTGGTTTCTGGGGATCTAAATTCTTTATCGGTTTCCTTCTTGGTATCGTCATCGGTATCATGGGAACTCCGCAACCAGTTGCTGACGTAGCTGATGCTAAAACTTGGGAATTGGTTATTAAAGGTTGGTTGAGCCTTGGTTTGACTGCCGGTGTCTGCTTGGAATTGTTCTCATTGATTGGTTCTTGGTTTATCGCAGCGGTAGAACCATTGTCACAAGGTATTACAAACGTTGCTACTAAACGTCTTCAAGGACGTAAATTCAACATTGGTTTGGACTGGCCATTTATCGCTGGTCGTGCTGAAATCTGGGCTTGTGCTAACGTACTTGCACCAATCATGTTGATCGAAGCAGTGCTTCTTTCTAAAGTAGGAAACGGTATCTTGCCTCTTGCAGGAATCATCGCTATGGGTGTGACTCCAGCCTTGTTGGTTGTGACACGTGGTAAATTAATCCGTATGATCGTCTTTGGAACTCTCTTGTTGCCACTGTTCCTTCTTTCAGGAACTCTTATTGCACCATTCGCGACTGAATTGGCGAAAAGTGTAAATGCCTTCCCAGAAGGTGTTAGCCAAACTCAATTGATTACTCACTCAACTCTTGAAGGACCAGTTGAAAAACTTCTTGGTTGGACTATTGGTAATGCAACAACAGGAGACATCAAAGCTATTATTGGAGTTGTTGCCTTCTTAGCATTCTACGTTGGAATCTTTGCATGGTACAGAAAACAAATGATCAAACGTAACGAAGAATACGCAGCAAAAGCAAAATAATCCACTCCTAAATATGTAACTTGATAAAACTAGGGTATCAATTTCCAGATATGGAGGGATAGCCTAGTTTTTTCTCTAAAATAACATGGTAAGGAGAGAAGTATGAGGATAGCTTTAAAAAATAATGACCTGGAAGTTTGTTTCAAGGAGTTAGGCGGTGAGCTGGCCTCTATCAAGGATCAGGATGGTATCGAATATCTTTGGCAGGGTGATGATCAGTATTGGAGTGGCCAAGCCCCAGTGCTCTTTCCCATCTGCGGGTCGGTTCGAAATGATATGACCCTTTATCGTCCTCAAGGGGTTGGGAGGATTCCCCGTCACGGGCTCGTTCGCAAGAAAAACTTCGAGCTAATAGAGCAAACAGAAGATCGGGTAACTTTTGGGATAGAGGATACGGAAGAAACGTATCAGCAATATCCCTATCATTTCAGATTAGAAATTTCCTATCGATTAATTGGAAAAAAAGTGACCGTAACCTATCGAGTTCACCATCTTGGTGAAGAAGGCGTCATGCCGTTTTTCGTTGGTGGCCATCCAGGATTTAATTGTCCTTTACTGTCGGATGAAAGTTTTGAAGATTACTACCTAGAATTTGAACAAGAAGAAACCTGTAGTATTCCAAAATCCTATCCGGAGACAGGCTTGTTAAATGTCTTTGATCGGACGCCTTTCTTACAGCAAGAAAAAATCTTGAATCTCAATTACGATCTCTTCCAAAAGGATGCCATTACCTTAGATTGTTTACAATCAAGAAGGGTGACACTCCGTTCTAGAAAGCACGATAAGGGAATCAGTGTTCATTTTCCAGATTTTTCAAACTTGATTATCTGGACAACACCAAATAAAGGACCATTTATCGCTTTAGAGCCGTGGTCTGGTTTATCTACTTCGCTTGAAGAGAGTGATTATTTGGAATATAAAAAGCAAGTTCGTCTCTTGCCAGCAGGTCAAACAGCTGAACTTGGTTTTGAAATTGAAATCTTATAGGAAACAATGACAGTATAGAATGCAGAAGTTAGATCAAGGCCTTTGTATTTAATCGGAAAACATTTATAAAAGGAGTATGATATGTCAGTTATTATTGGTGCGGATGCAGCAGGTATCCGCTTAAAAGAAGTAGTCAAAGAATATTTGGAAGCAGAAGGTTTCCAAGTGGTGGACGTGACAGAAGAAGGGCAAGACTTTGTCGATGTGACTTTGGCTGTTGCAAAAGAAGTGAAACAAGCAGAAGACAATCTTGGGATTGTCATTGACGCATACGGAGCAGGTCCATTCATGGTCGCAACTAAAATTAAAGGAATGGTTGCAGCAGAAGTTTCAGATGAGCGTTCTGCTTACATGACTCGTGGGCACAACAATTCTCGCATGATCACCATGGGTGCTCAAATCGTGGGTGACCAATTGGCGAAAAATATTGCCAAAGGATTTGTAAATGGTAAGTATGACGGTGGTCGCCACCAAATCCGTGTTGATATGCTCAACAAGATGTGCTAAAGGGAGGAGTAAAAGAATGAAAATTGCAATTGGATGTGATCATATTGTCACAAATGAAAAAATGGCTGTTTCTGAATTTTTGAAATCAAAAGGCTATGAGGTTCTTGACTTTGGAACCTATGACCACGCGCGCACCCACTACCCAATTTTTGGGAAAAAAGTCGGAGAGGCAGTAGCTAGTGGCCAAGCAGATCTTGGAGTATGTATCTGTGGGACTGGCGTTGGGATTAACAATGCGGTTAACAAGGTCCCTGGAATCCGTTCAGCCTTGGTTCGCGATATGACAACTGCTCTTTATGCCAAAGAAGAACTCAATGCCAACGTCATTGGTTTCGGTGGGAAAGTAACTGGTGAGTTGCTCATGTGCGATATCATTGAAGCCTTTATCCATGCGGAATACAAACCAAGTGAAGAAAACAAGAAATTGATCGCCAAGATCCAACATTTGGAAACCCATAATGATCACCAGGAGGATGCAGACTTCTTTACAGAATTCCTTGAAAAATGGGATCGTGGTGAATATCACGACTAAGAGGTGGGATTATGATCTTAACTGTCACCTTGAATCCGTCCATTGATATTTCTTATCCCTTGGAAGAATTGAAGTTGGATACCGTTAACCGTGTGTCGGAAGTTTCTAAAACAGCAGGTGGTAAAGGCTTGAATGTCACCCGTGTCTTAGCTGAGAGCGGTGAAACAGTTGGAGCAACAGGTTTTGTTGGGGGGACCAATGGTCAATTCATCAAGACCCATCTTCCACGAGATGTCCAATCTTTCTTTTATGATATTCTGGGTGATACACGAAACTGTATCGCCATCTTACATGAAGGAAATCAAACAGAAATCTTAGAAGCGGGTCCAGAAATACTCCGGACGGAAGCCTTGGGATTTCTTCATCATTTCAAACTTCTCATGCCGACATCAGATGTGATTGCCATTTCGGGTAGTCTACCTGTAGGTCTACCAGTAGACTATTATGCGAGTTTAATTGAGATTGCAAGAGAAGCAGAACGTAAAGTAGTGCTGGATTCGTCTGGTAAATCTTTAGAAGCTGTCCTTCACTCCAAGTTCAAACCAACGGTTATCAAGCCCAATCGCGAAGAACTCTCTCAACTATTGGGACGTGATGTTTCTGCTGATTTTGAGGATTTGAAAGAAGTCCTGAAAGATTCGCTATTTGAAGGGATTGAATGGATCATTGTATCCTTAGGTGGAGATGGAGCCTTTGCCAAACATGGTGATGTCTTCTATAAGGTGGACATTCCAAAAATTGAAGTCGTCAATCCGGTAGGATCTGGTGATTCAACGGTGGCCGGTATTTCTGCTGGTCTCAGTAGCGGGAAGGATGACGCGGCTCTTTTGACCCATGCCATGGTCCTGGGGATGCTAAATGCCCAAGAAAAGATGACTGGACATGTCAATATGGCCCACTATGATGATTTGTATCAACAGATAAATGTAAAAGAGGTATAAGATGGTATTAACAGAACAAAAACGCAACTATTTAGAAAAATTGAGCACCAAAGAGGGTGTGATCTCAGCCTTGGCTTTTGACCAACGTGGTGCCTTGAAACGCCTCATGGCTCAATACCAAGACACAGAACCAACCGTGGCTCAAATGGAAGAGTTGAAGGTCCTAGTGGCTGAAGAATTAACACCATTCGCATCTTCTATGCTCTTGGACCCTGAGTATGGACTTCCAGCGACTAAGGTTTTGGATGCAGAAGCAGGGCTCTTGTTGGCTTATGAAAAAACAGGCTACGACACTTCTAGCACCAAGCGTCTGCCAGACTGCCTCAACCTTTGGTCAGCAAAACGCATCAAAGAACAGGGTGCAGATGCAGTGAAATTCTTGCTCTACTATGATGTGGATAGTGCAGAAGAACTCAACCAAGAAAAACAAGCCTACATCGAACGCATCGGTTCAGAATGTGTGGCAGAAGAAATTCCATTCTTCCTTGAAATCTTGGCTTACGATGAAACAATCGCTGATGCAGGTTCTGTAGAATACGCTAAAGTGAAACCTCGCAAAGTCATCGAAGCCATGAAAGTCTTCTCAGACCCACGTTTCAACATCGATGTTTTGAAGGTAGAAGTGCCAGTCAACGTCAAATACGTAGAAGGATTTGGCGATGGAGAAATCGTTCATAGTCGTGAAGAAGCTGCAGCCTTCTTTAAAGAACAAGAAGAAGCAACCAACCTTCCATACATTTACTTGAGTGCAGGTGTCTCTGCCAAACTCTTCCAAGAAACTCTAGTCTTTGCGCATGAAGCAGGCGCAAACTTCAACGGGGTTCTTTGCGGACGTGCAACTTGGGCTGGATCTGTAGAAGCCTACATCAAGAATGGGGAAGAGGCGGCTCGTGAATGGTTGCGTACCGAAGGTCGTCGCAACATTGAAGAACTTAACCAAGTCTTGGACCAAGTCGCAACTTCTTGGAAAGAGCGTATTTAATTTCTTTGTTCCTAACGTATAAAATAGCCTTTCTAGTTCATCTTGAAGGGCTATTTTAATTATGAGGTTTACTTAGTTTGGTGAGTGACAGCTTTTACTTTTTAACAGATGGTCATGATTGGCTCTAGAATAAAGAAGTATAATACGTCATACAAGGATTTCATAAAATCAAATATGTGTTCACTCGATCCATCAATTCGATATCCTATCAAATTGATAATCAAATCGTAATGATTTTGTAGATATTTATGTGAATTTTTCACATTTTTTCGATTATTTAAATGTTTTGATGTATAATAGTACTATATCAATGAAGGAATTAAGATATGGAAAACATTGTATACAGAGAAGCGAAAACGAACGAGTACAAAATAATAGGAAAAATTTGTGCTGATGCTTTTATGAATTATCCATTTTTAACCGTCATTAAAGAAGATTTAAAAAAGCCTGAATACTATCCAGCCTTTATTGAACTCTTACATACCTTGTTAGTCAAGCTGTACATCAAAGGGGAAACTTGCTTAGTTGCTGAACGAGACGGGGAGATCATAGCGGTGGGGCTGTTGCAACAAAAAGATTTCTCGATGGTCTCTTACTTACTAAATGGAATTCTCAAGTTGTTCCGATATATTCGTCCTAGTAAATTAATGAAATATCTGGACTTAGTAGAGCGTTCGGAGCAACATTTGAAAAAATCCGGAAACTTTGACTGGTATTTAATGATGTTTGCTGTGAGCCCAACTGTTCAGGGACAAGGTGTTGGCAGTCATTTCCTCCAAAACGGGATTGAACCTTACGTAAAGGCCAAAGGTTGTAAGCGTCTAGGCTTGATTACTAGTACTCAGCAAAATGTCTTTTTCTATGAGAAAAATGAATTCGTCCTATTAGATTCTATGGTTCTCGACTATGGAAAGCAGTCTGTTGGGAATTGGGCTTTTTTAAAGACTATTGATGACGAATCCTAGATTTTTTAAAAAAAGGAGCTCTTGGGAGCTCCTTTTTTTCTGACATTTAGACTGTTGACTCAGGTCCTATCATTTGAATTTTGCTTCTTTTTACGTTGCTTGATATAGGTTAGCTTTTCTTCTCTTGTCTTACGTTTAAACAGGGCTTCAGCTGACATAGCAGCTCTTTTATCTGGAAAAGACTCCTGGTAGATTAAAGTTACTGGAAGTCTGGGACGTGTATATTTAGCTCCTTTTCCTGCATTATGAGCTTTGATGCGACGCTCGATATCGGTCGTGTAGCCAGTATAGAGGGTTCCATCCGCACACTGGACAACATACATATAGGCTTTAGTTTCCATAATAAATCTCATGAATTTCCGGCGTATAGCTTCCATCCTCCTCATGGATAAACAATGGGGGAAGAATCTTTAAACCATCCCGCGATCCATCTTTAATAGCCTCAATGAGGAGCATGTTGGCATCTTTATGGACCTTGGGATAGACAAATTGAATCCGTTTGGGAGCCAGATTGAAGCGTTTCATGGTTTCAATGATATCTAAGAAGCGATCCGGACGATGCACCATGACGAGTCGACCATTGGATTTGAGGGTCCGTTGGGCCACTTGACAAATTTGGTCCAGATTGGTGGTAATCTCATGACGGGCTAGCAAATAATGAGGGCTCTCATTTAAATTGGAATGCTCGTCCACTTTAAAGTAGGGAGGATTACATAGGATAATGTCAATCTTACTACCTGGGAAATGGTGAGGCAAGTTTTTTAGATCATCTGTAATCATGGTCATACGGTCAGACAGTCCGTTTAATTGGATAGAACGTTCCGCCATATCCGCTAGTCTTTCCTGTATTTCTACTCCAACGATGGTTGCTTTCGTGCGCGTGCTAGCAAAGAGTCCGACAGCGCCATTGCCGGCACAAAGATCAACAATCAGACCGCGATTGGGCAGTTTAGGAAAGCGCGACAGGAGGACACTATCAATAGAATAGCTAAAAACCTCTCTGTTCTGAATAATTTTCACATCACTAGAAAATAATTGGTTGATGCGTTCACCGTCTTTTAATTCGATATCGTTCATGGCTCTATTATAGCATGAAAAGAGGACGGGGAAAAGCTAGGAAAGGGATAATAAAAAAATAAGAGAGTGGGACAGAAATTGGTAATTCGTTAGAATTCGATTTCGTCGTCCCACCTCCGCACAGTTGAGTAGGGCTGTAAAAGCTGATGAAATCAGCCTAGTAGAGCCCACTCAACCACTGCGTCTTGCTCGACAATCCAAAGACAATTGAGAGGCTAGGACTTTTGTCCCAGCCTCTTATCCAAGAGTTGTTTAATTAAACTCATATTTTTGATAAATAGTCGCCAAGATGAAGATCCCTGTAAAGAGGGACATCAAGGCAAGGTAGACTGGGAAGGTCA
The DNA here is from genome assembly GCF_003943615.1 of Streptococcus australis. GTDB lineage: Bacteria > Bacillota > Bacilli > Lactobacillales > Streptococcaceae > Streptococcus > Streptococcus australis_C. Next base: position 127,263 of record NZ_RJPZ01000006.1, read on the forward strand.
CAGCTGTCAATGTTCCAATTTCAATCAGACCTTTCAAGTAAAAGGCAGAAAGGTAGAAACCACAGACAGAGAAGATGATTAAGAGTCCTCGCCAGATATTGAGTGGTAAGCAAGCCCGAATAACAGACAAGAAACCAATAGATCCTAATAAGTAGTAGGAAAGGGTAGACATATCAAGACTTGACCAGCCATGATGAGCTCCCCATAAACGAACAAACAGGACGCTAAAGACAACCATCAAGGCATTTGGCAAGGCCAGATGCAAGGAACGTTTGAGGAAGTGTTTTTCCACTGGCTTAATATTTCGTTCAAAGGTCAAGACAAATGGTGGGAATCCTTCGACAAACTGATCGATTAGCGTAATCTGAATTGGAATAAATGGGAAAATCAACAAGTAGTTCACATCAAAGAACAGGGCACTTGCGATACAGATAATGGCCAGGATAAAGGAGTAAATGGTCTTAATAAAGAAGATAGGTGCGATTCGGCCAATATTATTAACGACCCGACGACCTTCAAAGAGAATTTCTGGAACATCATTGAAGTCTGAGTTTAACAAGACCAGATTGGCAATTTGACGTGTTGCAGGATCTCCTTCGGCCATCACGATGGAGCAGTCAGCTTCTCGTAAGGCTAGGATATCATTGACCCCATCTCCTGTCATAGCAGTGGTACGACCAGCGGCCTTGAGGGTTTGAATCAAGAGTTTCTTTTGGTGAGGAGATACCCGACCGAAAATAGCAGTATTCTCCGCTAGATCAACTAGCTCAGCATCATCGATTTTTGAACAGTCCACATAATTATCGTAGCTATCAAAACCGGCTTCTTTGGCAATATAGGAAACGGTAACAGGATTATCTCCTGAAATGATTTTTAAATCCACATCTTGTGAGCGAAGATAATCTAAGGTTTCAGCAGCCCCTTTACGGATTGGATCTAAGATTTCAATCACAGCGATAGCTTCTACATCACTTGGTAAAGTCAAATCATGCATATCAATGACTTCAACACTACGAGCTAAAATCAAAACCCGTGATCCATGGGCTTGGGCTTCCAATACTGCTGGAGGATTTTCTTTGAGAAGCATCTCTGGGGCACCCAAATAAATCGTTCCCAAGTTAGACAGGGTCATAGCTCCCCATTTTCGATCGCTTGAAAAAGGAATGATAGATTCTGCTGTATAGGCATGTTCTAGCTCCCCATATGCCTTACGGATAGCTTGGGCAGTCGGGTTGTTATCCTCAGAATTTTGCATATATGCAGCGAGAATGACTTCGATGGTTTCTTCAGAAAAGTGTTCAGACAGGGAGTGAATGCCTTTGACGGTCATTTTTCCTTGGGTGATGGTTCCCGTCTTATCCAAACAAAGAGTATCCACACGAGCTAGTGTTTCGACTGAATACATCTCTTGAACCAAGACCTTGCGCATCCCTAATTTGATCACGGCTGTTAAGAGAGAGGTCACTGTCAGAAGGGCAATCCCTTTTGGCAACATGCCCAGGAGGGCAGTAGAAGAAGTCACCACAGAATCTTTCATTGGAAGCAGCTTGATCAAAAAGGCTTCACAGAAGAGGGCGATTCCAAATGGGATAATAATCTTACCAGTGAAACTAGAAATTTTTGCGAGATTATAGAGAATGCGGGAATTGATGGGTTTGAGAGTTTTTACTTCGACCATCAATTTATTAGCATAGTTGTTGGCCCCCACACGATTGACACGAGCGTAGACTTGGCCACTTACTAAGAAGCTTCCGGATAGAAGTTCATCTCCCTCTCCCTTGAGCACCAAGTCACTTTCTCCTGTCAGCATAGCTTCGTTGGCTTCTGCAATCCCGATTTGAACGATGGCGTCACTCGGAATTTGGTCACCTGCCGAAAGCTTAATCACATCGCCAAGGACAATTTCCTCTGGATCAATGCTTACTTCTTCCCCTGCTCGGATAACAGTAACGAGCTCCTTACTCATCAAATTCAATTTATCAATCATCCGTTTAGCGCGGAGCTCTGTGGCAATTCCGGATAAGGCATTAAAGCAGATGACTGCAAAAAAGACTAGGTTACTCCAGGCTTGTACCGCAACCAAAGCGAGAGCAATCACAAAGTTCAGAGCATTAAACAAGGTGAAGACGTTACGCTTGATGATTTGCCAGGTACTGGTGCTGGTATTCGCTTTAAATTCGTTGGTTTGGCCGCGCTGTATTTTTTTGCGGACCTCTTCATGGGTTAATCCCTTTAATTCATTCATTTCCATAGAAACATGATATCATTTTTTTAAGAAAAAGACTAGATGCAGTCAATCTGTTGAGACTTCAACCTTTTGAAAAGATTTGCGGGGAACAAAAGGATAAGGTATAATAATTAGATAAGAGAACTATCAAAGGAGAAAGCATGTTTTATACCTATTTACGTGGGTTGGTGACCTTTATTTTATGGGTTATGAATGGAAATGCTCATTATCATCATAAGGAACTGATCCCAAGTCAAGAAGAAAATTATATTCTTGTCGCTCCTCACCGGACTTGGTGGGACCCTGTCTATATGGCCTTTGCGACCAAGCCTAAGCAATTTATCTTTATGGCCAAGAAAGAACTCTTTACCAATCGGATTTTTGGTTGGTGGATTCGTATGTGCGGTGCTTTCCCAATTGACCGTGAAAATCCAGGTGCCGCTGCCATTAAATATCCGGTGAATATGCTCAAAAAAAGCAAGCGTTCCTTGATTATGTTTCCAAGTGGAAGCCGCCATTCTCAGGATGTTAAGGGTGGAGTTGCCGTGATTGCCAAAATGGCTAAGGTTCGTATTATGCCTGTAACTTATACTGGTCCAATGACCTTGAAAGGACTAGCTAGCTGTGAACGGATTGATATGAACTTTGGGCACCCTATTGATATCTCTGATATTGCAAAAATGAATGATGAGGGAGTAGAAGAAGTTGCAAGACGTATCCAGGCTGAGTTTGATCGCTTAGATGCGGAATCTCAAGCACTCCGCAATGACCGGAAACCTTTTATCCTCATCCGTTTCTTGAAGTTTTTACTGTTGCCATTTGTCTTGGTTGTCGCTTTAGCGACCCTCTTATTTAGTTATATCGCAAGTTTCGTTTGGGATCCAGATAAGCATCGGAAAGACTAGACAGCTCTCTAGATAAAAAGAATGTCAAAAATCATGTGATTTTTGACATTCTTTTTTTATTTGTTTGATTTTTTACGAATAATAAAAATAAAAGGGGTATTTATGGAAACATGGATTGAGAAGATCAAGGAATATAAACTGTTTTTAGGCTTGGTTGCTGTGGGGCTAGTCATGGGAGGAGTGTTTCTCTTTTGGCCTAAACCAGCGCAACAAGCACCGGAAACTGCCATTTCTCAGTTAGAAATGGTGGACCGGGAGACTTCTTCCATGGAAGATACAAGCCTCTCTTCCAGCTCTCAGCAGAGGAGTGAGGAAAAGACCGAGTCCACGCAAGCGAAAATCATGGTGGATGTGAAGGGTGCTGTCAGACAGGCGGGAGTCTACGAGCTTCCAGTGGGGAGTCGGGTCTATGATGCAGTGCAAAAAGCAGGAGGGATGACAGACGAGGCCAATAGCCAATCTGTCAATTTAGCTCAAAAACTAGAGGATGAGTCTATCGTCTATGTTGCTAAGAATGGAGAAGAAGTAGCACCTGTTACGTCTCCTTCTGCCGGGACGACAGGTGGTGAAAACCAGCAAAAGGATGGAAAGGTTAATCTCAATACAGCCACAGAAGCAGAATTACAGACTATTTCTGGGATTGGTCAAAAACGAGCCCAGGATATCATTGCTTATCGAGAGGAAAAAGGAAAGTTTCAATCTGTTGATGAATTGAAAAATGTTTCTGGGATTGGCCAAAAGACACTAGAAAAGTTAAAAGAGCATGTTACAGTGGATTAGAAGTCTCAATATTCACCCATTTCATCTGGCTCTTCCCGTCATGGCTCTTTATTATTGGATGTATACGGGTCACTTGCTCGCTCCAATCTTCCTTCTGGCCTTCTTCATCTTGTTTAGTAGACGCTACAAGGGCAAACAATTTCTAATCCTAGTAGGGCTTCTCTTGCTTGCTACACTTTGTTTTGCTTTTCGAATCGAACAAGGGAAGAAAGAAGCGCGGAATCAAGAGGTTCCAAGGGTTATTCAGCTCTTACCGGATACTATCAAGGTGAATGGAGATGCCTTATCCTTTCGTGCTCAGTCAGGTAGTCGTACTTTTCAGGTTTTCTATCAGATTCAGACACAGGAAGAGCAAGCCTATTTTAAACACTTGAATCATGGGCTAGAATTAAGAATAAAAGGAGAATTAGAGACCCCGACAAAACAGCGGAATTTTATGGGCTTTGATTACCAGGCTTATCTGAAAATACAAGGAATCTATCATCTTTTGAAAATCAGCCAGATCCTTGAAAAGAGACCGGCTGAGCCTAGAGATGTAATAGGCCTTCTGTCTAGTTGGAGGCGGAAGGCCCTTGTATGGGTTCACCAGCATTTCCCCCAGCCCATGAGTCACTATATGACGGGCTTGCTTTTTGGTTTTTTAGATGTGGAGTTCGAAGAAATGAGTCAGCTGTATTCGAACTTGGGGATTATCCATCTGTTCGCCTTATCGGGCATGCAGGTTGCCTTCTTCTTAGATGCTTTTCGACGATTCTTTCTCCGCTTGGGATTGGAGCAGGAAAAAGTTACAACCCTCCTCTATCCGTTTTCGCTTCTTTATGCTGGGATGACGGGATTTTCGGTTTCGGTCGTTCGAAGCCTCATACAGAAGCTTCTAGCCCAGCAAGGTCTCAAAGGAATGGAGAATATGGGGATGACCCTCCTCTTGTTGCTCCTTTTTCTGCCTTCTTCATTATTGACTGCTGGAGGTCTCTTATCTTGTGCCTACGCGTTTATATTGACACTAACTTCTTCCGAGGAGGAGAAGTCGGGAATCCAAAAAGTCGTCAAGGAGAGTCTGGTGTTAACACTAGGGGTTCTTCCTTTTTTGATTTATTTCTTTGGAGAATACCAACCCTGGTCTCTTCCTCTAACCTTTGTCTTTTCTCTCTTGTTTGATGTTCTTTTGTTACCAGGACTGAGTGTGGTCTTTCTCCTCTCATTTCTATACCCATTGACCTTTTGGAATCCCTTCTTCATCTGGATGGAAAAAAGTATGGAGTATATTGCAAGTGTTACTAGTCAATCCTTGATTTTTGGACAGCCAAGCATTTATTTCTTCCTCTTGTTGCTATTCTTATTGGCTTGCCTCTATGAAATGCGAAAGATTAAGAAATGGAGATACCTGTTTCTACTCTTAGTATGCTTCGTATTTACTCTTGTGAAGCATCCTTTAGAAAATGAGATTACCGTCATTGATATTGGTCAAGGTGATAGTATTTTGCTACGTGATTGGCGAGGAAAAACGATCCTAATTGACACAGGTGGAAAAGTGGACTTTGGCCAAAAGGAAGCATGGAGGCATCGGAGGTCTACTAGCAATGCAGAGCGGACCTTGCTTCCCTATCTCAAGAGTAGGGGGATTGACCAGATTGATCATATGGTTCTTACGCATACTGACACAGATCATATGGGAGACTTGGAAGTCCTTGCGACTAGGGTTAGGATTAAGGAAATCAACATTTCCAAGGGAAGTTTAAAAAAAGACTCCTTTGTCCGTTTGCTCAAACGGTTAAACCTGCCAGTAAAAACGCTAGAGGCTGGTGATCAACTGTCGATCTTTGATGGGAGTGCAGAAGTTCTCTATCCGGTAGAAATAGGAGATGGGAGTAATAACGATTCCCTTGTTCTCTATGGCCGGTTTTATGGTTGGTCCTTCCTTTTTACAGGTGATTTAGAAGAAGAGGGGGAAAAGACCCTGTTAGCCCGCTATCCTCAACTGCGCGTGGATATATTAAAAGCAGGTCACCATGGTTCTAAGGGTTCTTCTCACCCAGCCTTCTTAAAGCAAATCCAAGCAAAAATTGCCTTGATATCCGCGGGAGAAAAAAATCGTTACCAGCATCCACATCAGGAAACCTTGGAGCGTTTTAAAGAGTTACAGATAGCTGTTTTTCGTACAGATCAGCAAGGAGCGATTCGTTTTAGAGGGTGGAATCAGTGGAATATTGAAACCGTTCGATAAGAGCTGTTTGATTTCTAGCTTAAAAATTGCTATGATAAAGTCAAGGAAATGAGGTTACAAGTATGAAATCATTACAGTTGTTCTGGATGCAATATGCTGATTTTTCAAGAAAATCAGATAGAAAAGAATTTTGGATAAGTCAAGTCTGGCATTTATTGTTTACAAGTCCTTTTTGGATTTACCAATTGGTCTTATTCTTTTCAAATTCGAAATCAGAGGAAGAGGTGATTCCCTTGACCGGGATGGGCGTTTCAGGTTGGTTAAGCATCTTTTTTCTCTTCTATCTCTATCTTATTTTTGTTCCTCAACAAGCAGTAGTCGTTCGGCGATTGAGAGATGCGGGTCTTCATTGGGCTTTGATTTTCCTATTTCTAGGTCCTATCTTGATCTATCTTTTATCTCCTATTTCAATTTTTCTAGTCTTATCTCTTGCAGGCTTGCTATGCTTGGCTTGTCTCTTGGTCCTTCCAAGTGCTAGACTTGCACAACCGGATCAGAATGCTTTTCAAGGAATTGCTTCGACGAGTCCCGAGTTCTCTTCGCCAAGTATCCCTTCCCATTTGATGGATCCCAACAGTTTTTCAGCTATTCCCCAGATTGTTTCGGCTCCCCCAACTCCACTAGAGAAAGCGCCACTTGAAAAGAAAATGGAATCGGAACAGACTCAGCATCATTTTAGAGAGTGGAATGAGGTACCTTCAGAACATGCAGGCTATACAAACAATTAAAAAAATCAGTGCTGAGAAGCTTCCTCCTATCCTGGTTCTTTCAGGAGACGACATCGGTCAGTTTGAGTGGATAAAAGAGCAACTTTTAAAGAAGGTAGGCTACGATTCATCTGATTTGAACTATTCCTATTTTGACATGAAGGAAACAGCTTATTCAGAAGTTGAGCTTGACTTGGTCAGCCTCCCATTTTTTGCGGATGAAAAAATAGTGATTTTGGATCATTTTGTCGATGTGACGACCGCGAAAAAAAGATACCTGACGGATGATGAATTGCAGTCCTTTGAAGGTTACTTATCGGCGCCTTTAGAAACGACTCGCTTAATTGTTTTTGCGGAAGGAAAACTGGATAGCAAGCGAAGGATTGTCAAACTTTTAAAACGGGATGCCCAGGTGCTGGAGGTAACTGAATTAAAGGAACAGGAGTTACGTGCCCATTTTACGGAAGAGATTAAGTCTCTAGGGCTAGCGATTGATTCACCAGCATTCGAACAACTTTTGATCAAATCTGGCTTTGATTTTAGTGAGATACAGAAAAACTTGGAGTTTCTTAAAACGTACAAGGGAGCTTCGAGCATCACCATCTCAGATATTGAAGAGGCTATTCCGAAGACCCTACAGGATAATCTGTTTGATCTGATCCAGATGATTCTAAAGAAACAAATTGATCCCGCCCGTAGTTTGGTCAAGGACCTGCGGTTACAAGGCGAAGATGAAATCAAACTCTTGGCCATTTTATTGAGTCAGTTCCGCGTCTACACACAGGTCAAACTGTTGAAGCAAGAGGGACCAACAGAATCCCAAATCGTTTCAGACCTATCAGAGTTGACCGGCCGAAAAGTGAACCCCTACCAAGTCAAATTTGCCCTAAGGGATAGTAGAGGAATTTCTCTTTCTTATTTGGAGCAGGCTATTTGTCTTTTGATTGATACCGATTTTCAAATGAAATCGGGAACTTATGAGAAAGATTATCTATTTGATTTAGCTTTACTAAAGCTGGCTAATCCATCGGTGTAAGCAGAATAGTTGAATAAATTAGATGATTGCGTTATCATTTTTATATACATAAAGAAAAAGAGGTATTTTCCATGGCAATTATTTTACCAGACCTTCCATACGCATACGATGCATTGGAACCATATATTGATGCTGAAACAATGCACTTGCACCATGACAAACACCATCAAACTTACGTAAACAATGCGAATGCAGCTCTTGAAAAACACCCTGAAATTGGTGAAGACCTTGAAGCTTTGTTGGCAGATGTAGAATCTATCCCAGCTGATATCCGTCAAGCGCTTATCAACAACGGTGGTGGACACTTGAACCACGCTCTTTTCTGGGAATTGATGACTCCTGAAAAGACAGCTCCTTCAGCAGAACTTGCAGCAGCAATCGATGAAGCTTTCGGTTCTTTCGAAGAATTCCAAGCAGCCTTCACTGCGGCGGCTACAACACGCTTTGGTTCTGGATGGGCATGGTTGGTTGTTAACCAAGAAGGGAAGCTTGAAGTTACTTCAACAGCAAACCAAGACACACCAATCTCAGAAGGGAAGAAACCAATCTTGGGCTTGGATGTTTGGGAACATGCCTACTACGTGAAATACCGCAATGTACGTCCTGATTACATCAAAGCTTTCTTCTCAGTAATTAACTGGAACAAAGTTGATGAGCTTTACGCAGCAGCTAAATAAGCTTTCATAATAAAAAAGTTTGGATCAAAAGGTAGCTTAATGGAGCCTCTCGATTCAGGCTTTTTATTTTTTCAAATTGGTCGAATTAGATTCAAATGAATCTCCCATTTTGGAAGGGATATTTCTTGCGTTTATACCTGAAAATGATACACTAGAAGAGTATGTGAAAGTGAGGAGAGAGGCTTCTACATAAGGAAGAAACTCCTGTCACTTTTTCTGAAAAAACTATGCCTCGACAAAAGGGAGAATGAAAATGACGAGTATTACGATTACTAAAGGAGCAGTAGATACGCCACTTTATCTAAAAATGCTCAACCGCCATGGTTTGATTGCGGGAGCTACTGGAACAGGGAAAACCGTTACCTTAAAAGTGATAACTGAAAAATTAAGTCAGCAAGGGATTCCGGTGTTTCTAGCAGATATCAAGGGAGATCTTTCAAGTCTTGCCAAAGCGGGACAGTGGACGCCAAAGATGGAAGAGCGCTATAAGCTCCTAGGTATTACAGATCCTTTTGAACCTCAAGCTTTTCCAGTTCGCTTATGGGATGTCTTCGGTCAAGCTGGCCATCCGGTCCGTGCAACGATTGAAGGAATGGGGTCTCTTTTGCTAGCTCGCTTGCTGGACCTCAACGAAACGCAAACAGGGATTTTGGCCATCGTCTTTAAATTAGCTAAGGAAAAAAATTGGCCTTTGATTGATTTGAAGGATTTACAGAGCCTTTTGAAAGAAGTGTATGACCATGCCTCAGAATATTCTGCCCAGTATGGAAATATCAGTAAACAATCAGTGGGAGCTATTCAACGAAGCTTGTTAGTGCTAGAACAAGAGGGAGCAGATCAATTCTTCGGAGAGCCAGCTTTGGATTTTCAAGATTTTATGCAATTGGATAGCAGTGGACGAGGCTATATCAACATTCTGTCAGCAACTCGTCTCTTTAACTCCCCTAAGCTCTATTCAACTTTCCTCATCTGGATGTTGTCTCGTCTCTTTGAAACCTTGCCAGAAGTTGGAGATCTAGAAAAACCAAAATTTGTCTTCTTCTTTGATGAAGCCCACCTCTTGTTTAATGATGCAAGTAAGCTCTTCCTTGAAAAAGTTGAGCAAGTCGTTCGCCTCATCCGGTCTAAAGGAGTAGGGATTTACTTTATTACGCAGAATCCTCAAGATCTGCCGGAGTCTGTATTGGCACAGCTTGGGAATCGGGTTCAACATGCCTTGCGCGCCTATACGCCAAAGGAAATGAAGGCCATCAAAGTTGCTGCTCAAAGCTTCCGACCGAACCCAGATTTTGATACGGAAACTGTTTTGACGGAGTTGGGAACAGGGGAAGCTCTGGTTTCCTTCCTAAATGAAAAGGGACAACCAAGTGTGGTTGAGCGTTCTTATATTTTATCTCCACAATCCAGTTTTGATTTGTTAAACGAAAGTGAACAGTTGGCTTTGATTACCAGCTCTCCTTTCCATCAAAAATATGCCGTTCGAGTCGATAATGAATCAGCTTATGAAAAATTGACTGAAAAATCTGCTAGAGAAGAGAACGAAAAGGAACGGGAAGAGGAAGAAAAGACGAGAGTTGCAGAAGAGAGGGCCAGCCAAAAACGGAGCCCAGGCCGTCCACGGAAATCTAGTTTAGAAAAGGCCAAAGATTCCTTTATCAGTTCCTTGTTCCGTACCATTGCACGCGAATTTGCTAAATTGATTATGGGCTCCTTTAAGCGCAAATAAGACAGTCAAAATCGGATGGATTCCTAGAAACATGGGGAAGGATTGAGCTTGGGATTGCTAAAAGAGTTTCTGCCAGAAGAAATCGTTTTCTAATCCAGAAATACCTTGTTATTTTAAAGAGAATCTTTTATAATTAACTTCATATGAAAAAAATATTTAATGTTCGATCGATCATGATTGTTTTGGGGATTTTATTATGTATAGGAGGAGTTGGAGCATTAACTTACCTCCATATACATCAAGCTTCGGCTTTACCGCTTGCTCAAGAGGGAACGACAGCTCAATCAGTCGAGTCAAAGCAAGAAAAGCAGCCTCTTCAACCTCCCCGTGTTAAAACTCCTGAGGAGAAACAAGCAGTCCTCGATCAGGACCGTGAAACTATGGAGTATCTGGGCCTCGTCTATGATTATGCCAATAAAGGCTTGGTCGAGGTTGTACAAGACTACATGGCTGAAAATGGAATTGATCCTTCTCAAATCACCTTTACCTATAAAAATCCTGCTACAGGCCAACAATTTTCGATGAATGAGTTGCAGCCGATGACAGCGGGAAGTACTTATAAACTGCCCCTAAATATGTTAGTCGTGGATGAAGTCGATGAAGGGAAGTTAAACTTAACGGATGAATTTGATATCACCAATACTTACTACGAGTACCTTGGAGAGCACGATAATTATGTAGCTGCCTTTGGTGGAACCATGACTATCCCAGATATGCAGCGTTATTCTCTTGTGTATTCAGAAAATACGCCGGCCTATGCCTTGGCCGACCGCTTTGGTGGCATGGACAATGTCTATAGGAAGTATGAAAAATATGGAAAATCCCGTGCAGAAATAAAAACCATTAGTCCCGAAAACAAAACGACATCTGATTACTATATTCAAGTCTTGGAGTATCTTTGGAATCATAAAGAAAAGTATGGGACCTTGCTAGAATTGATTGGAGAGTCCTTCCCAAATGAATATTACAAACGGTATTTACCAGATTTAGTCATTCAGCAAAAACCTGGTTATGTAGCGGAAGCCCTCAATGTCGAAGCCATTGTTTACGAACAAACACCCTATCTCATCTCGATTTTCACAGCTGGCCTAGGGGGGACAACTCCAGAAAGTACGGAGATTAGTGGCTATGGTCTTCATTTACTTGGTCAACTCTGCTATGTGATCAATGAATGGCACCGTGTAAATGTCAATTAAGTAATTAGAACCTTTCCCAAGATAGTTTTGGGAAGGTTTTTTCTTTGCAAAATGATTGTTTATTGATTAAAAACTTATTGACAATCTTTGAGGTCAGCGAATAAATATGATATAATAACTAAAGAACCTAAAGAAAGAATAGAAATGATTACAAAAGAAGATTATCAGTTGATTCGATCCCATCCAGCTTTCTCTGAGATTCCAGTTGAAAAATTTGATAAATTAGCTGTAGAAATTCATTATAGAGAAATTCCAAAGGGACAAATCCTATTTTTTGCTGGTGATAAGCGCGATCGGATCTTTTTAGTGGTAGAAGGTTATGTCCGTATTGAGGAGTTTGATTCTTCAGATACCTTCTCGTATATGGATTACATCAAAGAAGGAGCTGTCTTCCCATACGGTGGTATGTTTACAGATTCAAATTATCACTATACAGCCACTTCCATGACAACGGTAAGATATTTCAGTATCCCTGTTCAGCTTTATGAGGAAATTGTGCAGTCCAGTATGGATCAAGTTCTCTTTATTACAAGAAAACTTTCAAAAATTCTGGAATTCCAGGAGTTACGGCTTCGGAATGTGGTGGCAGCCAGTGCCAGTGATCGTGTGATCCAATCCTTAGCACTACTCTGTAAGGATTATCAAAAGTTTGGTTCGACCATTCCTTTTCCAATGAGTATGAAAGAATTGGCCAGATTAGCTGCGACGACTAGAGAAACCGTCAATCAAGTATTAAAGAAGCTCCTAGAAGAGGAAAGAATCGAATACAAGCATAAGAAATTAACCTTTCTTGATCTTCCTTTCTTTTTAAATAGTTTTGAAGAAGCCTAATAGGGCTTCTTTTATTTTCTATCAAAATCTTTTAAAAGTTTTAAAAATCAAATAAAAAATATTTACCCGTAAAAAGAATATATATAGCAAAATATCCAAAGAAAGCGGTTCATATTTCATAAAATAAGGGTTGTATTTAAAAAAATGTCAGATTCTTTGCATTCGTAATGGAAGATTGACTGTGAAAGCGGTACCAATTGGTGATAAAATGAAACCTGTAAACGGGATTAGCTAAGCTAAACCGCGAGAAAAAGGAGGACTATAAATGTCTACACACCCAATTCATGTTTTCTCAGAAATTGGAAAACTGAAAAAAGTTTGTTTGCACCGTCCAGGTAAAGAGTTGGAAAACTTGATGCCTGACTATCTTGAACGTCTTCTTTTTGATGATATTCCATTCTTGGAAGATGCTCAAAAAGAACATGACGCATTTGCTGAAGCACTTCGTAACGAAGGAATCGAAGTACTTTATCTTGAGCAGTTGGCTGCTGAGTCATTGACTTCACCAGAAATTCGCGATCAATTTATCGAAGAATACCTTGATGAAGCGAACATTCGTGGACGCCAAACAAAAGTTGCGATCCGTGAATTGCTTCACAGCATTGAAGACAACCAAGAATTGGTTGAAAAAACAATGGCAGGGGTTCAAAAAGCTGAACTTCCAGAAATTCCTGAAGAAGCAAAAGGATTGACAGACCTTGTTGAATCTGATTATCCATTCGCTATCGACCCAATGCCAAACTTGTACTTCACACGTGACCCATTTGCTACAATTGGTAATGCAGTATCATTGAACCACATGTACGCAGATACACGTAACCGTGAAACATTGTATGGTAAATACATCTTCACATACCACCCAGTCTACGGTGGAAAAGCAGAACTTGTCTACAACCGTGAAGAAGATACTCGTATCGAAGGTGGAGATGAGTTGGTACTTTCTAAAGATGTATTGGCAGTTGGTATCTCACAACGTACAGATGCTGCATCAATCGAAAAATTGTTGGTAAACATCTTCAAGAAGAACGTTGGCTTCAAGAAAGTATTGGCCTTCGAATTTGCTAACAACCGTAAATTCATGCACTTGGATACAGTATTCACAATGGTGGACTACGATAAATTCACAATCCACCCAGAAATCCAAGGTAACCTTCGCGTCTTCTCTGTAACTTATGAAAACGAACAATTGAAGATCGTTGAAGAAAAAGGTGATTTGGCTGAATTGCTTGCTGAAAACCTTGGTGTTGAAAAAGTTACTTTGATTCCATGTGGAGATGGCAACATCGTTGCTGCTGCGCGTGAACAATGGAACGACGGATCAAATACTCTTACAATCGCACCTGGTGTGGTAGTCGTATACGACCGTAACACTGTTACTAACAAGAAATTAGAAGAATACGGACTTCGTTTGATCAAGATCCGCGGAAGTGAATTGGTTCGCGGTCGTGGTGGACCTCGTTGTATGTCAATGCCATTCGAACGTGAAGAAATCTAATCATCCTTCTACAGGTTAGACGGGCTCAGTGTCTAAACTGAGCCCTCTAAACTGAATGACAGGATCTTATCATGCATAATTAAAGGAGATAATTAATGACAACTTCAGTATTCCAAGGACGTAGCTTTTTAGCAGAAAAAGACTTTACACGTGCAGAGTTAGAATACCTTATCGGACTTTCAGCTCACTTGAAAGACCTTAAAAAACGCAACATCCAACACCACTACCTAGCTGGTAAAAACATTGCGCTTTTGTTTGAAAAAACTTCAACTCGTACTCGTGCAGCCTTCACTACTGCAGCCATCGACCTTGGTGCTCACCCAGAATACCTTGGTGCAAACGACATCCAACTTGGTAAAAAAGAATCTACAGAAGATACTGCAAAAGTTCTTGGACGTATGTTTGACGGTATTGAATTCCGTGGTTTCAGCCAACGCATGGTTGAAGAATTGGCTGAATTCTCAGGTGTTCCAGTATGGAATGGTTTGACTGACGAATGGCACCCAACACAAATGCTTGCTGACTACTTGACTGTTCAAGAAAACTTTGGACGTCTTGAAGGTTTGACACTTGTGTACTGTGGTGACGGACGTAACAACGTTGCTAACAGCCTTCTTGTAACAGGTGCTATCCTTGGTGTGAACGTACACATCTTCTCACCAAAAGAACTCTTCCCAGAACAAGAAATTGTTGAATTGGCAGAAGGATTCGCAAAAGAAAGTGGCGCTCATATCTTGATCACTGAAGATGCTGACGAAGCTGTGAAAGGTGCAGATGTACTTTACACTGACGTTTGGGTATCTATGGGTGAAGAAGACAAATTTGCAGAACGTGTTGCCCTTTTGAAACCTTACCAAGTAAACATGGAATTGGTTAAGAAAGCTGATAACGAAGACTTGATCTTCTTGCACTGCTTGCCAGCTTTCCACGACACAAACACTGTTTATGGTAAAGACGTTGCTGAAAAATTCGGCGTAGAAGAAATGGAAGTTACTGACGAAGTGTTCCGCAGCAAGTATGCTCGTCACTTTGACCAAGCTGAAAACCGTATGCACACAATCAAAGCGGTTATGGCAGCTACTCTTGGTAACTTGTACATTCCAAAAGTTTAAGACTTTATAACCGTATACCAACAGCTATAGGGGCTGGACTGCTAGCTTTAGTCCTGCCCCTATTTTTTATAGAAAGGGAAAAACTATGTCAAGAAAAATCGTCGTTGCTTTGGGAGGAAATGCCATTCTCTCATCTGATCCTTCTGCAAAAGCGCAACAAGAAGCACTTGTAGAAACTGCAAAACACTTAGTAAAATTAATCAAAAACGGAGATGACTTGATCATCACTCACGGAAATGGTCCTCAAGTAGGGAACCTCTTGCTCCAACACTTGGCTGCAGATTCTGAAAAGAACCCAGCTTTCCCATTGGATTCATTGGTTGCAATGACAGAAGGAAGCATTGGTTACTGGCTTCAAAATGCTCTTCAAAACGCTCTTCTTGAAGAAGGCATCGAAAAAGACGTGGCTTCTGTTGTGACACAAGTCGTTGTTGATAAAAATGACCCAGCTTTCGTTAACTTGAGCAAACCAATCGGCCCATTCTACTCTGAAGAAGAAGCAAAAGCTGAAGCTGAAAAATCAGGTGCAACTTTCAAAGAAGATGCAGGTCGTGGATGGCGTAAAGTCGTTGCTTCACCAAAACCAGTGGATATCAAAGAAATCAATACTATTCGTACCTTGTTGAACGACGGACAAGTCGTTGTAGCTGCCGGTGGCGGTGGTATCCCAGTTGTGAAAGAAGCAAATGGTAGCTTGACTGGTGTTGAAGCTGTTATCGATAAAGACTTTGCATCTCAACGTTTGGCTGAATTGGTAGAAGCAGACCTCTTCATCGTTTTGACAGGTGTAGATTATGTCTTTGTGAACTACAACAAACCAGACCAAGAAAAATTGGAACATGTCAATGTAGCTCAATTGGAAGAGTACATCAAACAAGATCAATTTGCACCAGGAAGCATGCTTCCTAAAGTAGAAGCGGCCATCGCCTTTGTAAATGGTCGTCCAGAAGGAAAAGCAGTCATCACTTCTCTTGAAAACCTTGGCGCTTTGATTGAGTCTGAAAGTGGAACAATTATCGTTAAAGACTAATTCATGCACATGAGGAGGGGAGTAGCTCTTATTTTTACAGGATTTTGTACAAAGATTCTCCCCTTGTTTTTTCTAAAAAAGATTAGGAAAAACTAGTTTTTTAATCTTAAATATGATAAAATAAACATATAGGTAAGCGCTTTCTAAAAGTTTAACCTTTTGAAAGACTCACTCAAACTTTGTTGCGTTAGGAGGATAAACAAATGAGTGAAAAAGCGAAAAAAGGGTTTAAGATGCCTTCATCTTATACCGTATTGTTAATCATCATTGCCATTATGGCAGTGTTAACTTGGATTATTCCAGCTGGTCAATACAAAGTTGACGATGGTGGTGCCATCATCGCAGGTAGTTATGAAGCTGTGAAACAAAATCCTCAAGGGATTTGGGACGTCTTGATGGCCCCAATCAATGCCATGCTTGGTAAAGCACCAACCAGTGCAGCCATTGACGTAGCCTTCTTTATCTTGATGGTCGGTGGTTTCCTTGGTGTTGTGAACGAAACAGGTACCCTTGATGTAGGGATTGCTTCTATCGTTCGTAAATACAAAGGCCGCGAAAAAATGTTGATCTTGATCTTAATGCCATTGTTTGCCCTTGGTGGGACAACTTATGGTATGGGTGAGGAAACCATGGCCTTCTATCCACTTCTTGTACCTGTTATGATGTCTGTTGGTTTTGACAGCTTGACAGGGGTAGCCATTATCTTGCTTGGTTCACAGATTGGATGTTTGGCATCTACCTTGAACCCATTTGCGACAGTTATCGCATCTGATACTGCAGGTATCTCAAGTGCTTCAGGTCTCTTGCTTCGTTTAATCTTCTGGATTGTCATGACAGCCCTTAGCACCTACTATGTATACCGTTACGCTGATAGAATTCAAAAAGACCCAACCAAATCTCTCACCTATGCTACTCGTGAAGAAGATTTGAAACACTTCAACGTTGATAGTGGCGAAGAAATTCCTTCACAAATGAACAAGAAACAAAAACGTGTCTTGCTCGTCTTCATTTCAACATTCGTCATCATGGTTGCTGGATTTATCCCATTCAAAGATTTGGGTATTACATTCTTTGACAGCTTTAACGAGTCTCTCCATAAAGTTCCTTACCTTGGTCAATTGATCGGTAACACAGATGCTCTTGGTACTTGGTATTTCCCTCAAACAGCTATGCTCTTTGCCTTCATGGGAATCCTTGTTGGTATCATTTATGGCTTGAAAGAAGAACAAATCATTTCATCCTTCATGAATGGTGCAGCTGACCTCTTGAGTGTTGCTATTATCGTAGCAGTAGCACGTGGTATCCAAGTCATCATGAACGACGGTATGATCACTGCAACAATTCTTCACTGGGGTGAAGAAGGACTTAAAGGTCTTTCATCTCAATTGTTCATTGTCTTGACTTACATTTTCTACTTGCCAATGTCATTCTTGATTCCATCATCATCTGGTCTTGCCAGCGCGACAATGGGTATCATGGCACCTCTTGGTAAATTCGTCAATGTACCAGCTAGCTTGATTGTTACAGCTTACCAATCTGCATCTGGTGTCTTGAACTTGATCGCACCAACTTCAGGTATCGTAATGGGAGCTCTTGCTCTTGGACGTGTTGAATTGAGTGCATGGTGGAAATTCATGGGTAAATTGGTCGTAGCGATTGTAGTGATTACCATTGCCCTTCTTCTACTAGGAACTGTGGTTCCATTCTTACAATAGAATAAAGTAGGTGTTTCATGAAAAATAGAATAAAGGACGATGTAAAAGAGCAGTTTTTAACCTCTCTTCAAACCATCATTTCTTATCCTTCGGTTTTAAACGAAGGCGAAAATGGAACACCGTTTGGACAAGCTATCCAAGATGTCCTTGAGAAAACGTTAGAAATTGCTCAAGAAATGGGCTTTCAAACCTATCTAGATCCTGAAGGATACTATGGATATGCAGAGATCGGTCAGGGGGAAGAACTCCTGGCCGTTCTTTGTCACTTGGATGTTGTTCCAGCCGGTGATTTAGAAGATTGGCAAACGCCACCTTTTGAGGCGACTTTGAAGGATGGATGGTTGATTGGGCGTGGGGTACAAGATGATAAGGGGCCATCCCTTGCGGCTCTTTACGCAGTTAAGAGTCTTCTGGACCAAGGAGTTGCATTTACCAAACGGATCCGCTTTATATTTGGTACAGACGAGGAAACTCTCTGGCGCTGTATGAATCGCTACAATCAGATAGAAGAAAAGGCAGATCTTGGCTTTGCTCCGGATTCCTCTTTCCCATTAACCTATGCTGAAAAAGGCTTGCTTCAAGTGAAGCTGCATGGACCAGGCTGGGAAGATCTTTCTTTGCAAGCTGGTCGTGCCCTCAATGTGGTTCCAGATAAGGCGACTTATAAGGGGCAACGCTTAGAGGAACTCTTACCTGTGATCGAGCAAAGTGGTGTGAACTATACAGAAGAAGCAGGAGCAGTGACTGTTCTTGGTCTTTCTAAACACTCGAAAGATGCGGCTGAAGGTGTCAATGCCATTGTCGGCTTAGCGGAAAGTCTCTCCTTAATCCAGCCTCACCCAGCTCTACTCTTTATAGCAGATGCTGTTGGACAAGATGCGACAGGGGCAGCTCTCTTTGGTGAAATCAAAGATGAACCAAGTGGTGCTCTTTCCTTCAATATTGCGACCCTTTTCATTGATGAAGAACGATCTGAAATCGGGATTGATATTCGGATCCCTGTCTTAGCGGATAAGGAAGCTTTAGTAGAGCGATTAACTGAGGTGGCAGCTAGTTACCAACTTCAGTATGAAGAGTTTGATTATTTAGCTCCACTTTACGTTCCATTAGATAGTCCATTGGTAAGTACTCTGATGAAGGTCTACCAAGAAGAAACAGGGGATCAAACCCCAGCTATGTCTTCAGGAGGAGCAACCTTTGCTCGAACTATGGAGAATTGTGTGGCTTATGGGGCACTTTTCCCAGGTGCAGAACAGACCGAGCACCAGGCTAATGAACGAGCGAAACTGGAAGATTTATATCGTGCATTGGAAATCTATGCAGAGACCATCCGACGGTTAGCGACAACATAAAAAGTTTAGAAACTTGGTTGCCAAACTTTCAGATTGAAGACAAAGTCATTAGAACATAAGCGCTTTTTGTCAACTGTAGTGGGTTGATGAAAAGTTATAACTTGGAGAGGACCAACTTGGTTCTCTCCTTTTTGCTGTTCAAAGCAATGAGAACTCTAGTTTTAAAGTTGTCAAAGTTCCGGAAGCCAAAAGCATTTCGCTTGATGACTCTTATGTGCCATCTCAAAGAACTGGTTGATCAAAATTCTCAATTTATCATCTCTACTCATCCCCCTATCCTATTGACTTTTCCATAAGCTGAAGTGACGGGACTGGAGCACAACTGTTCAGTAACTTGATTAAGTGGTTTCTTCTAACCATCATCACGTTTGGAATCTATGGCTTCTAGTTAACTATCAAAATGGAGCAATGGATTGTGAAACACACTCATCATGTTTAAACATTAAAACGGTATCTTCTTTTCGAGGAGATATCGTTTTTTCTTCTTCGGATAAGGAAACAAAAATTCTTCCTTTCTCTATCTTTTTAATTAATTGATTTCTTTAGAGAAAGACTGTACAATTTTTGATATAATGTAAAGGATGGACTGACGGATATTTAAGGGATAATTTTCAAAAGAATAGCAGGTGAAAATTAAAAATATGTAAGATTGGACAGAAGTCTCTCTACCATCATCCATGCAGAAACAAAATTATATAAAATAAAAGGAGTAACCAATGACCAGAAACTATTCAACACGGGAATTCCGTGAGAAATTATATGATGACCTTCATGTTCGATTAAGAGATACAGTGATTTTAATGTGTTCGATTTTTATTGCCTCTATAGGTCTAAATATAAATTCAACAGCTGTCGTTATTGGAGCCATGCTGATTTCCCCTCTTATGACACCGATTATTGGACTGGGGTTTGGTTTAGCTATTTTTGATACGCGTTTAATCAAGCAATCTCTAGGGGTTTTATTTACTCAAGTATTGGTCAGTTTGCTTGTCTCGACTCTATATTTCTGGATTTCTCCCTTATCTTATGCAAGTAGCGAATTGATTGCACGAACCTCTCCAACCATTTGGGATGTTCTCATTGCTATTGCGGGTGGGATAGC
>NZ_RJPZ01000007.1 GCF_003943615.1 Streptococcus australis
TAGAGCATCTGATTTGTAATCAGAGGGTCGCGTGTTCAAGTCATAGAGCATCTGATTTGTAATCAGAGGGTCGCGTGTTCAAGTCATGTAGCCGGCATTTTTTTATATAAAGAAACAGATGCGAACGTAGTTCAGTGGTAGAACACCACCTTGCCAAGGTGGGGGTCGCGGGTTCGAATCCCGTCGTTCGCTTGAGGAGGCCGGGGTGGCGGAACTGGCAGACGCACAGGACTTAAAATCCTGCGATTGGTAACGATCGTACCGGTTCGATTCCGGTCCTCGGCATAGACTTAGGTTGGAGAAGAAGCACCCTTAGCTCAACTGGATAGAGTACCTGACTACGAATCAGGCGGTTAGAGGTTCGACTCCTCTAGGGTGCATGGTCGGAAGACTATGTAAGAATTGAATAAGAACGAGCACCCTTAGCTCAACTGGATAGAGTACCTGACTACGAATCAGGCGGTTAGAGGTTCGACTCCTCTAGGGTGCATAAAGCATAAGCTTTAGTTCGGGAAGTAGCTCAGCTTGGTAGAGTACTTGGTTTGGGACCAAGGTGTCGCAGGTTCGAATCCTGTCTTCCCGATTTATGGCGGTGTAGCTCAGCTGGCTAGAGCGTCCGGTTCATACCCGGGAGGTCGGGGGTTCGATCCCCTTCGCCGCTATACTATTGATCTTGTCGGACCTTTAGCTCAGCTGGTTAGAGCTCTCGGCTCATAACCGAGTGGTCGTAGGTTCAAGTCCTACAAGGTCCATAATTAGCTGGAGGATTACCCAAGTCCGGCTGAAGGGAACGGTCTTGAAAACCGTCAGGCGTGTAAAAGCGTGCGTGGGTTCGAATCCCACATCCTCCTTAATATTAACGCGGGATGGAGCAGCTCGGTAGCTCGTCGGGCTCATAACCCGAAGGTCGTAGGTTCAAATCCTGCTCCCGCAATATTTGGCTCGGTAGCTCAGTTGGTAGAGCAATGGATTGAAGCTCCATGTGTCGGCGGTTCGATTCCGTCTCGCGTAAGCGTGAGGTCGGTGGTTCGAGTCCACTCGTGCCCATTAGGAGAATTACTCAAGAGGCTGAAGAGGACGGTTTGCTAAATCGTTAGGTCGGGTAACCGGCGCGGGGGTTCGAATCCCCCATTCTCCGTATAAAATTAAGTTAGCTTTCTAGCTAACTTTTTTTGTTATTTTAATACATCAATAGAAATAAAAATGTAACAAAGGCGTAACATAAAATCTTTTTTTTTCTGTTATACTAGTTAGTGTCTTATATGAAGGAGTCTTTTATTTTATGAAGAAAAAATTATTAACGACTATTTTACTTAGTACAGTTGCTTTATCACAAGTAGGTACAGTTATTTCTGTAGGAGCTGATTCTACTGATGATAAAATCGCAGCACAAGATAGTAAGATTGCTGATTTGAGTTCAAAAGAACAAAGTGCTCAAGCAGAAGTTGATCAAATTCAATCTCAAGTTTCTGAAATCAAAAAACAACAAGAAACTCTTAAAGCCGAGAATGAACGTTTGAATGAAGAGTCTGCTCGTCTCTCTGCTGAGATTGAAGAACTCTCTAAAAACATTGTTGCTCGTCAAGAATCATTGGCGAACCAAGCACGTAGTGCTCAAACAACAGGAACTGCTACAAGTTACATTAACGCTATTGTAAGTTCTGGTTCTTTGACTGAAGCTATTTCACGTGTTTCTGCAATGAATGAAATTGCTAGCGCCAACAACAAAATGCTCGAAGAGCAAAAACGCGATAAAGAAGCAATTGACGCTAAGCAAAAAGAAAACAATGAAGCGATCAACACTGTTATTGCTAACCAACAAAAATTAGATGAAGATTCGCAAGCATTGACAACTAAAGAAGCTGAGTTGAAGGTTGCACAATTGAATTTGGCAGCTGAAAAATCAACTGCAGAAAATGAAAAGAATGCTTTGCTTGCAGAAAAAGCGGCTGCAGAGAAAGCAGCAGCTGAAGCAGCAGCAGCTGAAGCAGCATACCGCGCACAACAAGAAGAGCAACGTAAGGCTGTAGAAGCATCTGCTAATACGAACTTGCAAGCACAAGTTCAAGCTGCTACTCAAACACCAGCAGCTGAAGCAGCACAACCTCAAGCAACTGTTTCAACTCCTGCAGCACCAGCAGTTCAAACTCAAACTGTTTCAACTCCTGCAGCACCAGCAGTTCAAACTCAAACTGTTGCTACACCTGCAGCAACTAGTCGTCCAACATACAGCAGTTCTGCAAGTTCATATCCAGTAGGTGAATGTACTTGGGGTGCGAAAGTATTGGCTCCTTGGGCTGGTGATTACTGGGGTAATGGAGCGCAGTGGGCTGCAAGTGCTGCAGCAGCTGGATTCCGTACTGGTAGCCAACCACAAGTCGGCGCTATTGCTTGTTGGAATGACGGTGGATATGGACACGTAGCAGTGGTTACAGCTGTTCAGTCAACTACAAGTATCCAAGTATCTGAATCTAACTACTTAGGTATCCGTAGCATTGGGAACTACCGTGGATGGTTTAACCCAGTTAATGCACAAGGAACAGTTACTTATATCTATCCAAACTAAGAATTTGAAACACCCGCTTTTAGTGGGTGTTTTTTATTATAGTTACTATTTTAATTTTTGGTGGATTATGGATTGAAAAATCATGTAAAAAGGGTTACAATGGGTAAGGAGAAGATTTGTACAATTCGTACATTGTGGTTAAATTTATGTGGAGGAAATCATGTCGTTTTCGGATTTAATGCTGTTCGCTTTATCTTCTAACCAAGATTTGGCTGAACGTGTCTCTAAGGAGATGGGATTGCCACTTGGTAAGTCGACCGTACGTCAATTTTCAGATGGGGAAATCCAGGTCAATATTGAGGAGTCTATTCGTGGTAAAGAGGTTTATATTCTTCAGTCTACGAGCTCTCCTGTAAATGATAATTTAATGGAAATTTTGATCATGGTAGACGCTTTAAAACGTGCCAGTGCTCAAACCATTAATGTAGTGATGCCCTATTATGGGTATGCTCGTCAAGACCGTAAAGCTCGTGCTCGTGAGCCGATTACATCCAAATTAGTTGCCAATATGTTAGAGATTGCTGGTGTTGATCGTCTTTTAACAATTGATTTACATGCAGCTCAGATTCAAGGGTTCTTTGATATTCCGGTGGATCATTTGATGGGGGCTCCATTGATTGCAGACTACTTTGAACGTCGTGGTATGGTTGGTTCTGACTATGTGGTAGTAAGTCCGGACCACGGTGGTGTGACTCGTGCTCGTAAGCTAGCCGAATTTTTGAAAACACCGATTGCCATCATTGATAAACGTCGGAGTGTTGATAAGATGAACACCAGTGAAGTCATGAACATCATTGGGAACGTTGAAGGGAAAACTTGTATCCTGATTGACGATATGATCGATACTGCGGGAACAATTTGCCACGCTGCAGATGCACTTGATGAAGCAGGAGCAGTAGAAGTCTATGCTAGCTGTACGCATCCGGTATTGTCTGGCCCAGCTATGGACAATATTCAGAAATCAGCCATTAAGAAGTTGGTAGTATTGGATACCATTTACCTACCTGAAGAACGCTTAATTGATAAAATTGAACAAATCTCTATCGCAAAACTATTGGCAGAAGCGATTATCCGTATCCATGAAAAACGTCCTCTGTCTCCTCTATTTGAAATTGGAAATGCGAAAAAATCTTAAAATGTAAAAAAGAGGTTGTAGAAAGCCTCTTTTTTTAGAAAGGAAAAATATGTTTTTCAACTGGTTAAAAAAAGAAAGTAAGATCAATAATCAGAGGGAGGAGTTGCTGAAAGAAGCACAAAAAAATGAGGATAGATTGGATCCTTGTCTCCCCAAAAAGACCTTGCCAAAAAGTGGTGCAATCAAATAGAGTAAGGAAAATGCCTTAGAAAATCAAATAGTTTGTTTCCTAAAAAAAATTAAAAAAATTTTAAAATTAGCTAAAAAATTTGTTGACAGATATATGATATAGTAGTATACTTAAACTAGTTACGAAGTAACGAAATATTTTTAAAATGAAAAAAGGAGATAAAACAATGAAAAAAGTTTTATTATCATCAGTAGCAGCACTTGCAGTATTTGCAGCAGCAGCACCAGTTTTCGCTAACGACGGCCATGTTCACACAGGAAGTCTTGATAACCAAGAAGTTGTTAAAGGAGAGCAATTCTTCACTGATAACGAAGGTGGTCTTACTCAAGCAGCTAAAGACGGTCTTAACAATGTTGATGCTGAATCAACTGAAGCTAAATTCAATGAAAATGGCGAAAAACTTGTACCTGTACCAGGTAAACCAGGTGAATTCGTAGTTGAAGGTTCAGCTAAAGATGCTAAAAAAGAAGCTAAAAAAGAAGACGCTAAAGCTCCAGCAGCAGCAGGACAAAAAACTCTTCCAAAAACAAGCGCAGTTAAATAATTTAATTATTAATTAGCTCATAAAAATACACTGGGTCCTTGGGCTCAGTGTATTTTTTAGAAAAAATCGAATACTTATTAGGAGAATTCTAATTTATGAAACGAGCAGAGAAACAGACGACTTCCAAAGGAAAGGGATTGGGAATTCTTTTTGCCTTAGTAGCCGTTGTAGCACTTGTTCTTGGGTTTATTTTCTTTAATCCATTTGGTAAACAAAAATCCACATCGACACATCAGGAAACTGCGAAATCGACAAGCGGTTCGACTAGTTCTAAACAAGAGGTAAAATATACCCCTAGTCAAGAGGAGAAAGATTACCTAGCAAATCGTTTTGCTCAATTTACTGCAGTTAATCCAGAGACGATTGCCTATGTTTATGCTCCTGGTACGGAGTTAGATGAGCCAGTAGTTCAAACAGGTGATAATGCTACTTACTTGGATAAAACTTTTGATGGTGGCTATCAACCGTATTTAGGTACGGTTTTCATGGATACGGATAACAAAAAAGATTTTAGCGATCGGTTGACTTGGTTATTCGGTCATGCTCGTGGGAGCAAGGTTGCAGATCATCGGATGTTTAACGATGTTAACTTCTATGATAACCAAGAGTACTTTGACCAACATCCTTATGTAGTTATTGAAACACCTGAGCGTAAGTATTATTATGAAGCAATGTGCTTGGTCATTGTTCCTGAAACGACTGCTTTCTACCGTACAAGCTTTAAGGATGATGAAGATTTCACTACCCAATTGAAGCATAACTATGAAGGAGCGCGGACAAAGAATCCAAATATCAAAATCAAAGCTTCTGATAAATACCTAGTCTTGTCTACTTGTCGTGAAGAAGATGAAACTATCCGTTCCAATCTCTACCTTCGTCAAATTCCAGATTCAGAAATGAAGGATTTCTTGGCGAAACATGGTGACCAATTGAATTATGTGGCAACACGTGGTCAATAATAAAAAGGATTTGGTAAAATTTATTCAATGAGAGGATTTAGCATGTGCTAAGTCCTTTTTTTGATTTTGATGAGAAAGGTCATTATTGTATCATTTTAGTTGGGACTAGCCCCTTTTTTGCGATGGCTTTCTATTTATAGTATAATGGTGATAGAACTTTTTTTTGGAGGTGGCTATGGATTTAACAAAACGGTTTAATCAAAATTTGAATCGAATCGAGATTTCCTTGATTCGTCAGTTTGACCAAGCCATTTCTTCTATTCCAGGTGTCTTACGATTGACCTTGGGTGAGCCAGATTTTACGACACCAGATCATGTAAAGGAAGCGGCAAAAGCAGCTATTGACGCTAATCAAAGTCATTATACGGGTATGAGTGGCTTATTAGCTCTACGAGAAGCTGCTAGCCAGTTTGTAGCTGAAAAATATAACCTACAGTATCGACCAGAGGATGAAATTTTGGTCACAATTGGAGCAACGGAGGCTCTTTCTGCTACCTTGACCGCTATATTGGAACCTGGAGATGTGGTATTATTACCAGCACCTGCTTATCCTGGTTACGAACCCATTGTTAAACTGATGGGGGCTAGTGTCGTCGAAATCGATACCACTGATAATCGCTTTGTTCTTAGCCCAGAGGCTTTAGAAAAGGCCTTAGAAGAGCAAGGGGATCGCGTTAAGGCGATTATTCTCAACTATCCAGCTAATCCAACAGGTGTCACCTACTCTAAGGAGCAGATGCAGGATTTGGCTAGAGTCTTGAAGAAATATGAAGTTTTTGTCGTTTGTGATGAGGTTTATTCAGAATTAACCTACACAGGTCAGCCTCACGTTTCCTTGGGATCCTATCTACGGGACCAATCCATTATTATCAATGGCTTATCTAAGTCTCATGCTATGACAGGCTGGAGACTCGGTTTTATCTTTGCTCCGGCTCCGTTGATAGCTCAATTAATCAAGAGTCATCAGTACTTGGTGACTGCAGCGGGGACCATGAACCAGTATGCAGCCATTGAAGCCTTAACGGTTGGAAAAGATGATGCAGAGCCGATGAAACGGGAATACATAGAGCGTCGAGATTATATCATCAAAGAAATGTCTGCCATGGGATTTGACATCATCCGCCCAGATGGGGCCTTCTATATCTTTGCTAAGATCCCACAAGGGTATCATCAAGATTCGTTCGATTTTTTGAAGCTCCTAGCCCAAGAAAAGGCCGTTGCCTTTATTCCAGGAATGGCTTTTGGCCCATATGGCGAAGGTTATGTACGCTTGTCTTATGCAGCAAGTATGGAAGTGATCCAAGAAGCGATGAATCGGTTGAAGGAGTTTATGAAAGAACATGCTGGAGAGCATTGAGAGTCGTGGCATTGTCCTCTACCATCGGGATTATCGGGAGGACGATAAGCTGGTTAAAATCTTTACGGAGCAAGCTGGTAAGTTGATGTTTTTCGTGAAACATGCCAATCGTTCTCGGTTGAATGCTATGATCCAACCCTTGACCTTAGCGGATATGTATCTGAAAATCAATGATGACGGACTCAGCTATATCGAAGATATTCATGAGGTCCAAAGTTTCCAAGGGATTAATCAAGATCTTTTTCGTCTTTCCTACGCAACCTATATACTGGCTTTGGCAGATGCTAGTATCCAGGACCGTCAACCTGATCCAGCCTTATTTGCTTTTTTAGAGCAGACCTTGCAATTGATGGATCGGGGCTTGGATTACGAAATCTTGACCAATATTTTTGAAATGCAGATTTTATCCCGATTTGGTGTCGCCTTAAACGTCCATGAGTGTTGTGTCTGTCATAGAGTAGGGTTGCCTTTTGATTTTTCATTCCGATTGGGCGGTGTCCTTTGCCCAGATCATTATGATCGGGACGAAAGACGAGCTCACTGGGATCCAAATGCCCTCTATTTGTTGGATCGTTTTCAAGCTGTAAAATTTAGTGAGTTAGAGACGATTTCCATCCATGATGCGATGAAGAAAGAGTTGAGAAAGTGTCTAGACCAACTCTATGATGAGTATGTAGGTATTCATCTCAAAGCTAAGAAATTTATTGATTCCCTGGGAAGCTGGGGAGAGATCTTAAAAGATCAGTCTGGAGGTAAGAAATGAAAAAAATTGCAGTCGATGCAATGGGTGGAGATCATGCTCCACAGGCCCTAGTAGAAGGGGTCAATCAAGCTATACACGAATTTAAGGATATCGAAGTCATTTTGTACGGAGATGAGGCTAAAATTAAGCAATACTTGACAGCAACTGAGCGGGTATCCATCGTCCATACAGATGAGAAAATCAATTCAGATGATGAGCCTACTCGTGCCATTCGTCGGAAAAAGCAAGCCAGCATGGTCTTAGCAGCGCATGCGGTTAAGAATGGGGAAGCGGATGCCATGCTTTCTGCGGGAAATACAGGAGCGCTTTTGGCCTCTGGTTACTTTATCGTCGGTCGGATCAAGGTTATTGATCGTCCAGGCTTGATGTCGACTCTTCCTACCCTTGATGGGAAGGGTTATGATATGCTGGATCTGGGGGCAAATGCTGAAAATACACCAACACATTTGCACCAATATGCGATTATGGGAGCCTATTATGCAGAGAATGTTCGTGGAATTAAGCGACCTCGTATCGGTCTCTTAAATAACGGAACTGAGGAAAGCAAGGGAGATCCCCTCCGCAAGGAGACCTATCAATTGTTAGCAGCGGATCCTTCTCTCAATTTTGTAGGAAATGTGGAAGCCCGTGACTTGATGGATGGAGTTGCTGATGTTATTGTTACAGATGGATTTACAGGAAATGCTGTCCTTAAGACCATGGAAGGTACTGCTTTGGGGCTCTTTAAACAGTTGAAAACAGTCCTGAGTGGTGGTGGCTTGAAGGCTAAGATTGGTGCCTTCCTCTTGAAGAATGATTTACGAGGTTTGAAAAAGACGTTGGATTATTCAGATGTTGGAGGTGCGGTCTTGTTTGGCTTGCAAGCCCCTGTCGTAAAAACCCATGGTTCTAGTGATGCCAAGGCAGTCTATAGCACGATTCGCCAGATCCGGACCATGTTAGAAACAGATGTGATTCGTAAGTCTGTGGTTGAATTATCAGAATTGGAGGAAGAGAAATGAGTCGTCGTCAAGAAATTTTTAAACTAGTTGAAGGGTTGATCAAAGATCATAAAGGATCTGAGTATGAGGTTTCTTTGGATTTGGATTTACGAAAGGACTTAGAAGTGGATTCTGTTGATCTAATGGAATACATTATTTATTTGGAAGAAGCCTACCAAATTGATATCCCAGACAAAGACATTGATGCTATGGCAACCGTGGGAGATATGGTAGACTACGTTTTGAAGAAAACAAGCAAATAAAGTTCGGTTTTTACGGAAGAATAAGGATCTAAAAATAAGAGGTTGAATCTTTTTGATTCAATCTCTTATTATTTTTGTGTTACAAACGAACAAGATACGGATTTAACTTGAAAAAACAACCTCTCTGTGATACACTGTAAGGGATAAAAGATGAAAGGCGAACAAGAAGATGTCCGATCAATTAATTTATACGGGGAAAGCAAAAGATATTTATAGTACAGAAGACGAACATGTGATTAAGTCCGTTTATAAGGACCAGGCCACTATGCTGAATGGAGCTCGCAAAGAGACCATTGAGGGGAAAGGTGTGCTGAATAATCAGATTTCGTCTCTTATTTTTGAAAAATTGAATGCTGCAGGTGTAGCGACACACTTTATCGAGCGTATTTCTGACACCGAACAACTCAACAAGAAAGTGAGCATCATTCCTTTAGAAGTTGTTCTTCGTAACGTGACTGCGGGTTCTTTCTCCAAACGGTTTGGCGTGGAAGAAGGGTTGGACTTGGAAACTCCAATCGTTGAATTTTACTATAAGAACGATGAGTTGGATGATCCATTTATCAATGATGAGCATGTGAAGTTCTTGGACATTGCCAATGATGAGCAAATTGCTTATATCAAGGAAGAAACACGCCGTATCAATGAATTGCTGAAAGATTGGTTTGCACAAATTGGTCTGCGTTTGATTGACTTCAAATTGGAATTTGGTTTTGATAAGGATGGCAAGATTATCTTGGCCGATGAATTTTCACCAGACAACTGCCGTCTTTGGGATGCGGAAGGGCACCATATGGACAAGGATGTTTTCCGTAGGGATTTGGGAAGTTTGACAGATGTTTATCAGGTTGTCTTGGAGAAATTGCAGGGCTTGAAGTAATATTATCTTCGTCTTCAATAACCTATTTGAATAGAAATAAAGGAAGTAAAATGGATAAACGTATTTTCGTTGAGAAAAAAGCTGATTTTCGTGTGAAATCTGACTCTTTAGTAAAAGAATTACAGCATAATCTTCAGTTGAAAACCTTGAAGGATCTTCGGATTGTGCAGGTTTACGATGTCTTTAATTTGGCAGAAGATTTGTTTGCGCGTGCGGAAAAACACATCTTCTCTGAGCAAGTGACCGATACTGTTTTGGATGAAGCTACGATCAAGGCTGATCTTGAGAAGGTCGCTTTCTTTGCTATCGAAAGCTTGCCTGGTCAATTTGACCAACGTGCAGCATCTTCACAAGAAGCTTTACTTTTGCTTGGTAGCTCAAGTGATGTAACGGTTAATACTGCTCAATTGTACTTGGTTAACAAGGACATTGCTGCGAATGAATTGGAAGCTGTCAAGAACTACCTCTTGAACCCAGTGGACTCTCGTTTCAAAGATATCACTGTTGGCATTGCGAAGCAGGATTTCTCTGAGTCTGATAAGACCATTCCAAACTTGGATTTCTTTGAAACTTATACGGCAGAAGAATTTGCTCAATATAAGGCAGAGCAAGGATTGGCCATGGAAGTGGACGACCTGCTCTTCATCCAAGACTATTTCAAGTCAATTGGACGGGTTCCAACGGAGACGGAGCTTAAGGTTTTGGATACTTACTGGTCTGACCACTGCCGTCACACAACGTTCGAGACTGAGTTGAAAAACATCGACTTCTCAGCTTCTAAATTCCAAAAACAATTGCAAGCGACTTATGACAAATACATTGCCATGCGTGATGAGTTGGGACGTACGGAAAAACCTCAAACCTTGATGGATATGGCGACTATTTTTGGTCGTTATGAGCGTGCCAATGGTCGTTTGGATGACATGGAAGTGTCTGATGAAATCAATGCCTGCTCAGTTGAAATTGAAGTGGATGTCAATGGTGTCAAAGAACCATGGCTCCTCATGTTCAAAAACGAAACCCACAACCACCCAACGGAGATTGAACCATTTGGTGGGGCAGCTACTTGTATCGGCGGTGCCATTCGTGACCCCTTGTCAGGTCGTTCCTACGTTTACCAAGCCATGCGTATTTCAGGTGCTGGTGATATTACAGCGCCGATTTCCGAAACGCGTGCTGGGAAATTGCCACAACAAGTGATTTCTAAAACAGCAGCTCATGGTTATTCTTCATACGGGAACCAAATTGGTCTTGCAACAACTTATGTTCGTGAATACTTCCACCCAGGTTTCGTTGCCAAGCGTATGGAACTAGGTGCCGTTGTCGGTGCAGCTCCTAAGGAAAATGTAGTTCGTGAAAAACCTGAAGCAGGTGATGTGATTATCTTGCTCGGTGGGAAGACTGGACGTGATGGTGTCGGTGGTGCGACAGGTTCTTCTAAAGTTCAAACGGTTGAATCGGTTGAAACTGCTGGTGCTGAGGTTCAAAAAGGGAATGCTATCGAAGAACGGAAGATTCAACGTCTTTTCCGTAATGGGGATGTGACCCGTCTGATCAAGAAATCAAATGACTTTGGAGCTGGTGGTGTCTGTGTGGCTATCGGTGAATTGGCAGATGGTCTTGAAATTGATCTAGACAAAGTGCCATTGAAATACCAAGGTTTGAACGGAACCGAAATTGCCATTTCTGAATCTCAAGAACGGATGGCTGTAGTGGTTCGTCCAGAAGACGTAGAGGCCTTCGTTTCTGAATGTAACAAAGAAAATATTGATGCAGTTGTCGTTGCAACTGTGACGGAAAAACCAAATTTGGTTATGCACTGGAATGGCCAAACCATCGTTGATTTGGAACGTCGTTTCCTTGATACAAACGGAGTACGGGTAGTTGTCGATGCCAAGGTGGTTGACAAGGATGTCAAGCTTCCAGAAGAACGCCAAACATCTGCTGAAACCCTTGAAGCAGACACTCTTGAAGTCTTGGCTGACCTGAACCATGCTAGTCAAAAAGGATTGCAAACTATCTTTGATAGCTCAGTTGGTCGTTCAACAGTCAATCACCCACTTGGTGGTCGCTACCAAATCACACCAACGGAAGCTTCTGTTCAGAAATTGCCAGTCCAACATGGCGTGACTCATACTGCGTCTGTTATGGCACAAGGATTTAACCCATACATCGCAGAATGGTCTCCATATCATGGAGCTGCATATGCGGTCATCGAAGCAACTGCTCGTTTGGTTGCTGCTGGTGCAAACTGGTCTAAGGCTCGTTTCTCTTACCAAGAGTACTTCGAGCGGATGGATAAACAAGCAGAGCGTTTTGGTCAACCAGTAGCTGCTCTTCTTGGATCTATTGAAGCTCAGATTCAACTTGGTTTGCCATCTATTGGTGGTAAGGACTCTATGTCAGGTACCTTTGAAGAATTGACAGTACCACCAACCTTGGTTGCTTTTGGGGTGACAACTGCAGACAGCCGTAAGGTTCTTTCTCCAGAATTTAAGGCTGCTGGTGAACATATCTACTACATCCCAGGTCAAGCTTTAACCCAAGAGATTGACTTTGATCTCATCAAGTCTAACTTTGCTCAATTTGAAGCCATTCAAAAGGCTCACAAAGTGACAGCAGCATCAGCTGTCAAATATGGTGGTGTCCTTGAAGCTCTTGCCCTTGCAAGCTTTGGGAACCATATTGGTGCCACTGTTCAATTAGCTGATCTTGACACCAGCTTGACAGCTCAATTAGGCGGATTTGTCTTCACATCTCCTGAAGAAATTGCAGGTGTTGAGAAGATTGGACAAACAGTTGCAGACTTTACACTGCTTGTCAACGGTGTAACGCTTGATGGACACCAGCTTGACAGTGCCTTCCAAGGTAAATTGGAAGAAGTTTACCCTACTGAGTTTGAACAGGCTACTGAACTGGAAGAAGTACCTGCTATTGCATCAAATCCTGTGATCAAAGCTAAAGAAACAGTGGAGACACCAGTGGTTTACATTCCAGTATTTCCAGGGACCAACTCGGAATACGACTCCGCTAAGGCCTTTGAAAAAGAAGGTGCCAAAGTCAACTTGGTACCATTTGTAACACTGAATGAAGAAGCGATTGTCAAGTCGGTTGACACCATGGTTGACAATATCGAAAAAGCCAACATTATCTTCTTTGCGGGTGGCTTCTCAGCAGCGGATGAACCAGATGGATCTGCTAAATTTATCGTCAACATCTTGCTCAATGAAAAAGTGCGTGCTGCTATTGATAGCTTCATCGAACGTGGTGGTTTGATCATCGGTATCTGTAATGGATTCCAAGCCCTTGTTAAATCAGGTCTCCTTCCATACGGTAACTTTGAAGATGCAAGCAGTACCAGTCCAACCCTTTTCTACAACGATGCCAACCAACACGTGGCGAAGATGGTGGAAACACGGATTGCAAACACGAACTCACCATGGCTTGCTGGCGTGGAAGTTGGTGACATCCATGCTATCCCAGTATCACACGGTGAAGGGAAGTTTGTCGTGACAGCTGAGGAATTTGCAGAGCTTCGTGACAATGGTCAAATTTTTAGCCAATACGTTGACTTCGAAGGAAAACCTAGCATGGATTCTAAATACAATCCAAATGGTTCTGTCCATGCGATTGAAGGAATCACTAGCAAGAACGGTCAAATCATTGGGAAGATGGGACACTCAGAACGTTTCGAAGACGGTCTCTTCCAAAATATTCCAGGAAATAAAGACCAGCATCTCTTTGCATCAGCGGTTCAATATTTTACTGGAAAATAAAAGGTATACAACATGACATACGAAGTAAAATCTCTTAATGAAGAGTGTGGAGTATTTGGGATTTGGGGACATCCAGACGCTGCGAAACTCACCTATTTTGGCCTTCACAGTCTCCAACACCGGGGACAAGAGGGGGCAGGAATCCTGGCCAATGATCAAGGAACCTTGAGACGCCATCGGGATACCGGTCTGCTTTCAGAAGTCTTTCGAAATCCTTTAAATCTGGAAAAATTGACAGGAAGTTCTGCTATTGGGCATGTTCGCTATGCGACAGCAGGGGAAGCTTCGGTGGATAACATCCAACCCTTCCTCTTCCGCTTTCAAGATACCCAATTTGGTCTGGCCCATAATGGAAATTTGACCAATGCCCAATCGCTCAAATCTGAATTAGAAAAAAATGGAGCCATCTTTAGCTCAACCTCTGACTCAGAAATTTTAGCTCACTTGATTCGTCGGAGCCACAACCCTTCCTTTATGGGAAAAATCAAGGAAGCACTCAATACGGTCAAAGGTGGTTTTGCTTATCTGATGCTGTTTGAAGATAAGCTAATCGCAGCTCTGGACCCAAATGGTTTCCGTCCTCTATCCATCGGAAAAATGTCTAATGGAGCCTTGGTTGTTTCTTCTGAAACCTGTGCTTTTGAGGTTATTGGAGCAGAATGGATTCGAGATGTGCATCCTGGCGAGCTAGTTATCTTTGATGAAAATGGCATTACCTATGATCGTTATACGGATGATACCCAACTGGCGATTTGTTCCATGGAGTATATCTATTTTGCCCGTCCTGATTCCAATATCCAAGGGGTTAATGTCCATACGGCTCGCAAGCGGATGGGAGCACAGTTGGCACGAGAATTTAAGAACCAAGCAGATATTGTAGTGGGGGTTCCCAACTCCTCTCTCAGTGCTGCTATGGGCTTTGCGGAAGAATCTGGTTTACCAAATGAAATGGGCTTGATCAAGAATCAGTATGTCCAACGGACCTTTATTCAACCGACTCAGGAATTGCGGGAACAAGGGGTGCGAATGAAGCTCTCTGCTGTATCTGGTGTCGTGAAAGGCAAACGAGTTGTCATGATTGATGACTCTATCGTGCGTGGAACCACCTCTCGTCGGATTGTGAAATTGTTGAAAGAAGCAGGGGCTACAGAAGTCCATGTGGCAATTGCCAGCCCAGCTTTGGCTTATCCATGTTTCTACGGAATTGATATTCAGAGCCGTGAAGAGCTGATTGCAGCCAATCATACAGTAGAGGAAACTTGTGAGATTATCGGTGCGGATAGTTTGACTTATTTATCTGTTGAGGGCTTGATTGATTCTATAGGGATTGATACCGATGCACCAAACGGTGGCCTTTGTGTGGCTTACTTCGATGGGAAATATCCAACCCCTTTGTATGACTACGAAGAACGCTATTTGGAAAGCTTGAATGAGCAGACATCCTTTTATTAGGAATTTTTGAAAGTGAATCTGTCCATTCACAGTAGGATCTAGAAACGGAAAAAGGAATAAACAAATGACAAATAAGAATGCATACGCCCAGTCTGGTGTAGACGTTGAAGCAGGTTATGAAGTTGTTGAACGGATCAAAAAACACGTGGCACGTACAGAGCGTGCAGGTGTCATGGGAGCTCTAGGTGGTTTCGGTGGCATGTTTGACCTTTCAAAAACGGGTGTCAAAGAGCCTGTTCTAATTTCAGGAACTGACGGTGTCGGTACCAAACTCATGCTGGCTATCAAGTACGACAAGCACGATACCATCGGTCAAGACTGTGTGGCCATGTGTGTCAACGACATCATCGCTGCAGGTGCAGAGCCACTCTACTTCCTCGATTATGTAGCGACTGGGAAGAATGAACCAGCTAAGCTAGAACAAGTGGTTGCTGGTGTGGCCGAAGGGTGTGTGCAAGCTGGTGCAGCCCTTATCGGTGGGGAAACGGCTGAAATGCCTGGTATGTACGGTGAAGACGACTATGACTTGGCTGGTTTTGCAGTCGGTGTTGCTGAAAAAAGCCAAATCATCGATGGTTCAAAAGTAGCTGCAGGTGATGTCCTTCTTGGTCTCGCTTCAAGCGGTATCCACTCAAATGGTTACTCTCTGGTGCGTCGTGTCTTTGCGGATTACACAGGGGAAGAAATCTTACCAGAATTGGATGGCAAAAAACTCAAAGACGTTCTTTTGGAGCCAACTCGTATCTATGTCAAAGCTGTTTTGCCACTCATCAAAGAAGAATTGGTCAACGGGATTGCCCATATCACAGGTGGTGGTTTCATCGAAAATGTCCCACGGATGTTCTCAGATGACTTGGCTGCTGAAATTGATGAAAGCAAGGTCCCAGTTCTTCCAATTTTCAAAGCCCTTGAAAAATATGGTGACATCAAACATGAAGAAATGTTTGAAATCTTCAACATGGGGATTGGACTTATGCTTGCGGTGAAACCAGAACATGTGGAACGTGTCAAAGAACTTCTTGACGAACCTGTGTATGAAATCGGTCGAATTGTGAAGAAGACAGATGCTAGTGTGGTGATTAAATAATGGCTAAAAGGATTGCTGTTTTTGCCTCTGGCAACGGCTCAAACTTCCAGGTGATTGCGGAACAATTTCCAGTAGAGTTTGTCTTTTCAGATCATCGGGATGCCTACGTACTGGAGCGAGCAGAAAAGCTTGGGATTTTAAGCTACGCTTTTGAACTCAAGGAGTTTGAGAGCAAGGCAGACTACGAAGCTGCCATTGTCGAGCTTTTGAATGAGCACCAGATTGACCTAGTCTGTCTGGCCGGCTACATGAAAATCGTTGGTCCGACTTTGCTCGCTGCTTACGAGGGTCGTATTATTAACATTCATCCAGCTTACTTGCCAGAATTTCCAGGTGCTCATGGCATTGAGGATGCTTGGAATGCAGGTGTCGACCAGTCTGGCGTGACGATTCACTGGGTGGATTCTGGTGTTGATACAGGTCAGGTCATCAAACAGGTTCGTGTGCCACGCCTAGCAGATGATACCCTTGACACTTTCGAAACCCGCATCCACGAAACAGAGTACAAGCTCTATCCAGAAGTCTTGGATAGTTTAGGAGTAGCGAGAAAATGAGGAAGTGTTAGAGCGGAACGAAAATTTTCGACTGTAGCAGAGAAAGAACTTTAAAAAGGAAAATAAAATGACTAAACGCGCACTAATTAGTGTCTCAGATAAAGCGGGCATCGTTGAATTTGCCCAAGAACTCAAAAAACTCGGTTGGGACATTATCTCAACAGGTGGTACCAAGGTTGCCCTTGACAATGCTGGGGTAGACACTATTGCCATCGATGATGTGACTGGTTTCCCAGAGATGATGGACGGTCGTGTGAAGACTCTCCATCCAAATATCCACGGCGGGATTCTCGCTCGTCGTGACTTGGATAGCCACATTCAAGCAGCCAAGGACAATAAGATTGAATTGATCGACCTTGTTGTGGTAAACCTCTACCCATTCAAGGAGACTATTCTCAAACCAGATGTGACCTATGCGGATGCGGTTGAAAACATCGATATCGGTGGGCCATCCATGCTTCGTTCAGCAGCTAAGAACCACGCTAGCGTGACAGTTGTGGTAGACCCTGCTGACTATGCTGTGGTTTTGGACGAATTGGCAGCCAAGGGCGAAACTACTTATGAAACTCGCCAACGTTTGGCAGCAAAAGTTTTCCGTCACACAGCAGCTTATGATGCCTTGATTGCAGAATACTTTACAGCTCAAGTGGGTGAAACAAAACCTGAAAAACTCACTTTAACTTATGACCTTAAACAAGTCATGCGTTACGGCGAAAACCCTCAACAAGACGCTGATTTCTACCAAAAAGCTTTGCCGACAGACTACTCGATTGCATCCGCTAAACAGCTCAACGGGAAAGAATTGTCCTTCAACAATATCCGCGATGCGGATGCGGCGATTCGGATCATCCGTGATTTCAAAGACCGTCCAACCGTTGTGGCTCTCAAACATATGAACCCATGTGGGATTGGTCAAGCTGACGACATCGAGACCGCATGGGACTACGCTTATCAGTCTGACCCGGTTTCTATCTTTGGTGGGATTGTTGTTCTCAACCGTGAGGTAGATGAAGCGACAGCTGAGAAGATGCATGGTGTTTTCCTTGAAATCATCATCGCGCCAAGCTATACGGATGAAGCGCTAGCCATTTTGACCAACAAAAAGAAAAATTTGCGGATCCTTGCCTTGCCATTTGATGCTCAGGATGCTAGTGAAGTGGAAGCAGAGTACACAGGTGTTGTCGGTGGACTACTCGTGCAAAACCAAGACGTGGTCAAAGAAAGTCCAGCTGACTGGCAAGTGGTAACCAAACGCCAGCCAACGGAGACAGAAGCGACTGCTCTCGAGTTCGCTTGGAAGGCTATCAAGTATGTCAAATCAAACGGTATCATCGTGACCAACGACCACATGACACTTGGTGTCGGTCCTGGTCAAACCAATCGTGTGGCTTCCGTCCGAATTGCCATTGACCAAGCGAAAGACCGTCTTGATGGTGCTGTTCTTGCTTCCGATGCCTTCTTCCCATTTGCGGATAACGTAGAAGAAATTGCCAAAGCAGGTATCAAGGCCATCATCCAACCGGGAGGTTCTGTCCGTGACCAAGAATCTATCGAAGCAGCTGATAAATACGGTTTAACCATGATCTTTACAGGTGTTCGTCACTTCAGACATTAATCAAATAAGGCACTCATCGATTGATGAGTGCCTTTTCTGCTTGATAGAAATACCTTTAATTTGGATAGATATAGCTGACTGTTCCCCAGACAACATTCGTTGGGTCAAACCAGCCACGGAAATTGTTGATGGTCCGATTTCCATTGTAATTGGCTTCCTTCACTTGGATTTTTTGATCATGTTCAACCTCTGTCACGACTGCAACATGGCCATAGCCTCCATTATCCCAGCAGGCGATCGCGCCAACCTCAGGGGTATGTCCTGTCCGGAAGCCTGCAACGCGAGCGCTAGCAGCCCACATGCCACCGTTTCCCCACCAGTTTTGTGACCAAGGAGCCAGCTCTTTTGCTGCCCAGGTACATTCGCCAACGGGATAGTAATTGTCCGGCTGGGTGACCAGTGGATCAACTTTAGCCTGTTCGACCTGAAATGCTGTGGCAAGTAGGCCTTTTAAGTGTCCCTTGTCTTTCTGGTAGACATGGAGATGAAAGGTTCCTTTACCTTTATGTTTTTCGGCATTGAAGGACAATTGGTAGCGACCAGGTGCCGTTCTTTTTGCGGGATACCAGATCAAGTCGTCTTGGCCATCTTGTTCAGACCAGATGGGAAAGAGAACTTCCTCCACATCTTCAAAGAGCTGGAGTTGGATCTCAAATAGCTCTGTAGTGCTAGGTCGGACTGAGATTTTGGGTTGGGAAGATGCGAGGTCTTTTTTCTCAACGATTGTCTGTAGTGGAAACAGCCCTTCAATGTTACCGTTAGAATTGATGCCGTAGACATGGATATGGTAAAGTCCTGCTTGATCCAAATGATTGGTCAGAGGTACGTGCAAATCAAAGCCATTTTCTCCTCGTCGAACAGGATACCAAATGAGATCGTCCTGGCCGTTTTGCTCGGACCAAATGGGGACGCTAACGCTTTGGAAGCGATTTGGAATGGTCCCAAGATGGACAACTAATTGTCCCTTTTCCTTGTAGATGTAATTGACGTTTTGATCTGCTCTTGCAACTTGTGAAGCCCCTGCCCAGAAAAGGCAAGCTGCCAAGAGTAGTTTCTTCATTCCCTGCATAAAACTCCTTTTTTAAAAAATAGTAGAGGTCTCAATTATAATATTCGTAAAAAGGAGTAGAAATTTAAAAAATAATGGAAAAAGTTTGTTTTCTAATGAAAATCATCGTACATTCCTTGAAATATTAGAATAAAACGAACGATTATGATATAATTTAATAAAATAATTCGCAAAAGAGGTTCGAGATGAAACTTTTGGTTGTTGGTTCTGGTGGTCGTGAACATGCGATTGCCAAGAAGTTGTTGGAGTCTAAAGACGTTGAGCAGGTTTTTGTGGCTCCTGGTAATGACGGGATGCGATTAGATGGTCTGGACTTGATCAATATCGGAATTTCCGAACATTCTAAATTAATTGAGTTTGTAAAAGCCAACGATATTGCTTGGTCCTTTATCGGGCCAGATGATGCCCTTGCTGCTGGGATTGTGGATGAGTTCAATGCAGCTGGTCTCAAGGCTTTTGGTCCAACAAGATTAGCAGCAGAGCTAGAGTGGTCTAAGGATTTTGCTAAGGAAATCATGGTCAAATACGGCGTTCCAACAGCAGCTTATGGCACATTTTCAGATTTCGAGGGGGCTAAGGCCTACATCGAAGAGAAAGGCGCTCCAATCGTCGTTAAGGCAGATGGATTGGCTCTTGGGAAAGGTGTTGTCGTTGCGGAGACAGTCGAGCAAGCCGTCGAAGCCGCTCACGAGATGCTTTTGGACAATAAATTCGGTGATTCAGGTGCGCGTGTGGTCATCGAGGAATTCCTTGACGGGGAAGAATTCTCTCTCTTTGCCTTTGTCAATGGGGACAAGTTCTACATCATGCCAACAGCTCAGGACCACAAACGTGCCTACGATGGAGACAAGGGTCCTAACACTGGGGGGATGGGGGCTTACGCGCCAGTTCCTCACTTGCCACAGAGCGTGGTTGACACAGCGGTTGACACCATTGTCAAGCCAGTTCTTGAAGGCATGATTAAAGAAGGTCGCCCCTATCTTGGTGTCCTTTACGCTGGTCTTATCTTGACAGCTGATGGACCCAAAGTCATCGAGTTTAACGCTCGCTTTGGCGATCCTGAGACGCAAATCATCTTGCCTCGATTGACATCTGATTTTGCGCAAAATATCACGGATATTTTATATGGCAAAGAGCCAGCTATCACTTGGACGGACAAGGGTGTGACACTTGGTGTGGTTGTGGCATCAAACGGGTACCCACTGGCTTATGAGAAGGGTGTCAAGCTTCCAGCCAAGACAGAGGGAGACATCATCACCTACTATGCAGGTGCTAAATTAGCTGAAAATGGACAAGACCTTCTTTCAAACGGAGGCCGTGTCTACATGCTGGTCACCACAGCAGAAACCGTCAAAGACGGTCAAAATATCATCTACAGCCAACTCAACAACCAAAACACAGATGGGTTGTTCTACCGTACAGATATCGGTAGCAAGGCAATAAAAGATTAACAGCTACTAAATTTATTGTGGCGAGCGAAAGCGAGCTAAACGAAGATAATGGTCGTTTGATTTGCGAGCGTTAGCGAGCTAGTATAGGATAATCGTCGCAGTAGTGGAACTCCTAGTAGCTCTGCTACTAGGAGCGGAAAACTGGAGACTCAGGCTCCAGTTTTAGTAATGGAACGCCATAGGCGGTCGCTTACGTCCGCACTACAATAGACGATTATTAAAAAAGGAGAAGAAATGAAACCAGTAATTTCCATCATCATGGGCTCAAAATCCGACTGGGCAACCATGCAAAAAACAGCAGAAGTCCTCGATAACTTCGGTGTCGCTTACGAAAAGAAAGTTGTTTCTGCTCATCGGACACCTGACCTCATGTTCAAACATGCGGAAGAAGCACGGAGTCGTGGAATCAAGGTCATCATTGCTGGTGCGGGTGGCGCAGCGCACCTGCCAGGGATGGTAGCAGCTAAAACTACCCTTCCAGTCATTGGTGTGCCTGTCAAATCTCGTGCTCTTAGCGGTGTGGATTCACTTTATTCTATCGTTCAGATGCCAGGTGGTGTGCCTGTTGCGACAATGGCGATTGGTGAAGCAGGTGCGACTAACGCTGCCCTCTTTGCCCTCCGTCTCCTATCAGTAGAGGACCAGGCTATTGCGACAGCTTTGGCAGATTTCGCAGAAGAACAAGGAAAAATCGCAGAGGAGTCGACAAATGAGCTCATCTAAAACAATCGGAATTATCGGTGGGGGTCAGCTTGGTCAGATGATGGCCATTTCTGCTATCTATATGGGCCATAAGGTTATCGCATTGGACCCAGTGGCGGATTGTCCAGCCTCTCGTGTGGCGGAAATCATCGT
Organism: Streptococcus australis; assembly: GCF_003943615.1. Classification (GTDB taxonomy): domain Bacteria; phylum Bacillota; class Bacilli; order Lactobacillales; family Streptococcaceae; genus Streptococcus; species Streptococcus australis_C. Next base: position 21,494 of record NZ_RJPZ01000007.1, read on the forward strand.
GGCGCCTTATAACGATGTGGATGCTCTGCGTCAGTTGGCGGATCGGTGCGATATTCTGACTTATGAGTTTGAAAATGTCGATGCTGATGGCCTTGACGCTGTTATCAAAGAAGGACAACTCCCACAAGGAACAGACTTGCTTCGCATTTCTCAAAATCGCATCTTTGAAAAGGACTTTCTCTCAAACAAAGCTCAAGTGACGGTGGCTCCTTACAAGGTTGTGACTTCTAGGCAAGATTTGGCAGATATCGACCTGTCGAAAAACTATGTCCTTAAGACTGCGACCGGCGGCTACGATGGCCATGGACAAAAGGTTATTCGTTCCGAAACCGATTTGGAAGAAGCCTATGCACTAGCTGATTCAGCAGACTGCGTTTTGGAAGAATTTGTTAACTTCGACCTTGAAATTTCTGTTATCGTGTCAGGAAATGGCAAGGACGTGACAGTTTTCCCAGTTCAGGAAAATATTCATCGCAACAACATTCTTTCAAAGACCATTGTGCCTGCTCGCATTTCAGAAAGTTTAGCTGAGAAAGCTAAAGCCATGGCTGTGCGAATCGCTGAACAACTGAACCTCTCTGGTACCCTTTGTGTGGAAATGTTTGCGACAGCTGATGACATCATTGTCAACGAAATCGCGCCACGTCCACACAATTCAGGCCACTACTCAATCGAAGCCTGCGACTTTTCGCAATTTGACACGCATATCTTGGGTGTCCTCGGAGCACCACTTCCAGCCATCAAACTTCATGCACCTGCTGTCATGCTCAACGTACTCGGCCAACACGTCGAAGCAGCTGAGCGTTATGTCACAGAAAATCCAAGCGCGCACCTTCACTTATATGGTAAACTAGAAGCGAAGCACAACCGCAAAATGGGACATGTGACTTTGTTTAGTGATGTGCCGAATAGTGTGGTTGAATTTTAGGAGAGAATCGTATGGAATACTATGAGTTTAAAGAAGACATAATAGATAAAGATTTCAACTTTTATTTCGATACTAGTGCGTTGCTCTCTTTGTATCGAAAACGACAAGATTTGGTTGATTATTTTGATGTTAATATTCAAAATGTTAACAATGATATCCGAATTCCTTCGACGGTACAAAAAGAATATAATAGAAATGTATCAAGTGCCAAATCTCATTTAAAAAATGAATTAATTAAAAATATAAAGAATTTTCAGAAAAATGTTTTTGATAGCGTAAATCAGAGTTTGAATCAAATTTCTGAGCTTCTTTCAAATAGTGATTCACCTGATTTAGGTACATTTGAGACATTGCAGAATGATTCGATTAAAAAGTTATCAGATCTTAATATTTTTTTTAGACAATTAGAAATATCTGAAGATGAGAAAAAAATAGATAAAGTTTCAGAACTAATGGAAGATTTTCTAATGTTACCGGGTAACTTGCTTCCGGTAATATCTAGAGTGGAGCAAATAAAATTGATGAATGAGGGGTACACTAGAGCTAAGCATCATTTTCCTCCTGGTTATATGGATATGAAGGACAAATACCATGGTTTAAAAAAAGAAGCTTTAAAAAAAAGTCAAGGGCAGAAGAAACCGGAAGAGCTTATAAGATATCTAGGTGATTACTTTATTTGGGCAGAGATAATAAAAGATGTTTTGAGTAAAGAAAAAAATGCACTTTTTATAACTTCTGATTTAAAAGAGGATTGGTGGGAAATGCCAAAAAAAATGTATGATTTGATATCTTATGAACCTAGAAAGGAATTGATTGAAGAATTTGTTGAATTAACTGGTAAGCGGATAGAATTTATTCCTTTTGATCTATTTATAAGTTTTTTAGAGAGTTATAATAATCAAGAATCTTTGCGCAATTATTTATTCCAAAATATAGCGGAAATAGAGTCAATCGTTTCAGATCAGGTTTTGGAATTTGTTTGGAAAAATGAGAGATTGATCATTTCAGATAATGATATCATTTGGGATTCAGATATAACAAAAGGATACGTTCCGTATGATTATAATGTAGAGGTCCTAGACACGGAAATAATTTCAGTAGAAATTGATTCCTCTGATGAAGGAGAGGACGGTGGGCTTTCTGTAGAACTTATTGTTAGCGTTAATTTAGGGGGAGTTTTCGATGTTTCTGCTGGATTAGAGGATGAAGTTTATCGAAGCGTAAATGGTGATTTTACTGTAGAAGATATTCATATTCAAGTTGCAATTGATTTTTCTCCTAGTCAGGTAAATAATGTAAAAGACATTTTGATAAATGATTGCTCTGATGATTTTAATTTGATAATTCAAGAAGCAAAAGTTGTAGATATAGAGTTAATCGATAGTGGTTCGATTGGCTTAGATTATGACGATCCTGATGAAAGTGCCCTATTAGATTATTATCGGTGGGAATGGGATAGAGATGAAGATAGGTTTGTAAAATGGTAAATTTATAAAGAGTAAAGAGATTGCAGAGTTAGCAATTATCAAAAGTAAAGATTGGCCAATAAATTGAACAATTATTACGAAGCAAATTACCGTCAATATATCTTTATAAAAAGAGAAGACTGAGGCAGTTGTCGAAGTCTTGTATGCTAGTAGCAATTACGAGAAAGCAAAAGCTAGGTTTGGTAAACTAGCTACTCAATTTCCTGAAAACTATTTAGCTATTTATGATTTGCCGATGGATACGGATTTGAATACACTAGATCACTACCCATCTGTGTGGATTGGGAAAGAAGAATTTGAGAAAATGGTGAAATTAAAAAAATTACAAAAAGAATTTTTGAAACTTGGCTATACTCTTAGTGGTAAAGATTCAAAAGAAGGTGGCGAAGGCATTGTATATCAGGCGGAAAAAGAACAAAATCTTTTTGCTATCAAAGTTATTAAAGATTTAAGAACGGATAGAATTAAAAGATATAAACAGGAAATTAAAAGTGTTCAAGAATTAGATCATCCCAATGTTATAAAACCTGATTATGGAGAGTTATTGATTGATGGTGAAGAAATTCAGTATAGTATCATGCCATTTTATGAAAATGATTTAAAAAAGATCATTCCTCAATTATTAGATTATGAGCAGATTTTTAACATTATTATTGAACTTGGAGAAGCTTTAAAGTACATTCATAGCAAAGGTATTATACACAGGGATTTAAAGCCAGAAAACGTATTGATTGCAGACGACGGACATTTAGTTTTAACGGATTTTGGTATTGCACATTTCAAGGATTCTAATCTAACTAAGAAAAATGATTTGTTAAATAACAGAGTATATCTGGCTCCTGAACAATATATTAAAGGTAATGCTCAAAATGTGACTCCAGCAGCAGACATTTATTCATTTGGATTAATTATTAATGAGTGCTTTACTAAGAGAGTCGCTCACGGTGACAATCCTCGGTTAATAAGTGATGAGCATCCATTTTTATTTGAACTTGATAATATAGTCAAAAAGATGTTAAGGCAGGATGTTGAAAAAAGAATAAGTATTAATTGTGTTTTAAGTTTATTGAAAGAAGCTAGAAAAACTCTGTCTGAAGACTTAGATTACCTTAGTTTGGATTTAGAGGACGGATTTCCAGAAGATTTATCTCCTGAGGACTTAGAGAATATTTTAAGTCAAGCTAGTAAAGATGTTTATTTTGCGACTAAATTTAAGCTAGATGATATCGCTAAACAATATGAGTTGAATTACCATAAAAATATTGGATTTAGTGTCTCGCCTTACTTAAAAAAATTAGCTGCAGGTTATAAAATTTTAGATATTTGTCGTGAAAAATTCATCTATGAAGCTAAATATGAAAGTGGCCCATCTCTTTCATTTCTTGACGAAAGAGAGCATCAAGGTCTTTATGATAGATTAGAGAGGGTTCTCAACACATATATGGTTTCAGGAAATGAGCTCTATGGACAAATAAAAAAATATTTTTCAGCATGTTTAGATTATCATGCTGAAGAGATTCTAACACAAATTGAAGATGAAAAATGGATGTTTGAAAATCTGTTCTATCACATAGAAAATGCACCTATACTTTGGCTAAGGACGTTTTTGTTAGAGTTGGGTATTGAACAGAGTGAATTAGAAGATAATATTGTGATAAATTGGGATAGAACATTGACATATTCAGACAATGAGACAGAGTTGTCTTTGTTTAAAAAAGATACTGAATTTGAAAGAATTCAATATGAGAAGATTGAATCGATTTGTCAAGAGATTATAAACCAATGGGCTATGTCATATTGTTATCTTGATGATAAAACTGTTAGATTTATATTTGCAGATGAACATCAATTTGAAAATTTCAAAGACTTTGCATCGAATATAACAAAATCAAATCATAATCTGTGGTTAGATTTCAATGATGATATTATTCAAAAATCTAAAGTCATTGATGGTGAAATTATTATGGATTTAAGTATCTCTTGGGATATTGATTCAATTTTGGCAAAGGTATTTGGTTTTAAGAAAATAAATTAAAATGTTCAGTAGTTGTTTAAATGCTCAAAATAAACTAAAAATATAGAAAGGAACAAGAGCTCACGTATTCACCAAAACTGAATACGGGCTACGGACTTGATTAATTCTTATGATTCAACTTATTGTCAACGCATTTGTTGAAAAAGAGAAGACGGGGGCAGTCGTCGAAGTCTTGTATGCTAGTAGCGATCACGAAAAGGTGAAAGCTAAGTATGAAGAATTAGTTGCACAATTTCCTGAAAACTATTTAGCTATTTATGATTTGCCGATGGATACGGATTTGAATACACTAGATCACTATCCATCAGTGTGGATTGGGAAAGAAGAATTTGAGTAGGAGAACTTAGTATATGGGGATATTTAGTTTTGGGAAGCCTAAAGATGAAGTTCTGGAAAATAAAATTCAAAGATTAAACCAAGAAATCGAATTAAAGAAAAAGAGTTTAGATGAATTAAAGTTTCAAATACAAACTGCTAAGGAAATATATTCTTTGAACGAAGAATTAGTGAATAAACGGAGTGAACTTGATCGTTTAAACTATGAAATTTCTCTAGCAAATGATGACTTAAGCTTACAAGAATTTGGCTTTTTTAATCGGCAATATAAATTCACTGATTCACTTCAATACAAAGAAGCTTTAGAAAATATTAGACTTCAGGAAAAAGAACTTGTTAAAAATGATAAGGCCGCAAAGATTATTTGGACATACACTTTTAACAATAGTGAAAAAAAGGGTCGTGCAATTCAAAATAAATTAAAAAAGGTGGCAATTCGAGGTTTTAATGGAGAAGCAGATGCCTTACTAGTAAAAGCAACGCCTGCTAATGTTGAAAACAAGAAGACCGCGCTTATACGATCGTTTGATCAGCTGAATAAAATTTATGCTAGTAATGGTGTGGAGATCACTCCAGAATATTTACAACTGAAATTGCTTGAATTTCAAGTAGCTGTTGAGTACGAGCTTCAAAAGCAAGAAGAAAAAGAGTTGCTTCGTGAACAAAGAGAAAAGGAACGAGAAGATAAAAAACTTCAAGCCGAGATTAAAGCGAAACGAAAGCAATTAGAAAAAGATAGAGATCACTTTAAAAATATGGTTGCCAAGGTAACAGAGTTACTAAAAGAAGCAAAAAATGATGAAGTAGGTGAACTCAGACGCCAATTGACTGAATATCAGAATAAACTATCTGAATTAGATGAAATTGAAGAAGACATTGATTACCGAGAAGGTCATGCAACAGCAGGATATGTGTATGTGATATCTAACATAGGTTCTTTCGGTGAAGATGTTTATAAAGTTGGAGTTACTCGTCGTTTAGAGCCATTGGAACGCATCAGAGAATTAAGCAGTGCTTCTGTACCTTTTCAATTTGATGTCCATGCTTTGATTTTTAGTGAAGAAGCCTTTGCTTTAGAAACAGAGCTACATAATCAACTTGCTAACTATAAAGTAAATAAGGTAAATGGACGAAAAGAATATTTCAAAGTTCCATTTGAAAAAATAAAAGAACTTTTGGATAAACACGAAGAGTTGACTGTAGAATTAAATGAGAATGCTGAAGCGTTTGAATATAGACAAACCAAAGCTATTGAAGATAAACAGTTATTGCAAAACGACTTTTAGTCGTTAAACGGATGTTTCACGCCGTGGGGAAAGCGGAAGCGACGGAAATCTTGAGACTCTAGGCTCAAGATTCAGTCATGAGATTCCGAAGGAAGCTGCTGACGTCCGCCTCACTTAAGTGAAACATCAAAAGAAAGGAAAAATTAACAACATGATTGATAGATATAGCCGCCCCGAAATGGCGAACATTTGGACTGAAGAAAATAAATACCGTGCTTGGCTGGAGGTAGAAATCTTAGCTGACGAGGCATGGGCTGAGTTGGGGGAAATCCCTAAGGAAGATGTGGCCTTGATTCGTGAGAAGGCGGACTTTGACATCGACCGTATTTTGGAGATCGAGCAGGAGACTCGTCACGATGTGGTTGCTTTCACACGTGCGGTTTCTGAGACGCTTGGTGAAGAGCGCAAGTGGGTGCACTATGGTTTGACTTCTACCGACGTGGTGGATACTGCCTATGGTTACCTCTACAAACAAGCCAACGATATCATCCGCAAGGATCTTGAAAACTTCCTTAACATCATCGCTGACAAAGCGAAGGAGCACAAGTTCACCATCATGATGGGTCGTACCCACGGTGTGCACGCTGAGCCTACAACTTTTGGTCTTAAATTAGCGACTTGGTACAGCGAAATGAAGCGTAATATCGAGCGTTTCGAGCATGCGGCTGCTGGTGTGGAAGCTGGTAAGATTTCTGGTGCGGTTGGTAACTTTGCCAACATCCCACCATTCGTTGAAAAATACGTCTGTGATAAATTGGGTATCCGTGCTCAAGAAATCTCTACACAGGTCCTTCCTCGTGACCTTCACGCTGAGTACTTTGCAGTTCTTGCGAGCATTGCAACATCTATCGAGCGTATGGCAACAGAGATCCGCGGTCTTCAAAAATCAGAACAACGCGAAGTGGAAGAGTTCTTTGCCAAAGGTCAAAAAGGGTCTTCAGCAATGCCTCACAAACGCAACCCGATCGGCTCTGAAAACATGACTGGTCTGGCGCGTGTCATCCGTGGTCACATGGTGACAGCCTATGAAAACGTAGCCCTTTGGCACGAACGCGATATCTCTCACTCATCAGCAGAGCGTATCATCGCACCAGACACAACCATCTTGATCGACTACATGCTTAACCGTTTTGGAAACATCGTTAAGAACTTGACTGTTTTCCCTGAAAACATGATCCGCAATATGAACTCGACTTTCGGTCTCATCTTCAGTCAACGTGCCATGTTGACCTTGATTGAAAAGGGGATGACGCGTGAGCAAGCCTATGACTTGGTGCAACCAAAAACAGCCTACTCTTGGGATAACCAAGTAGACTTCAAACCGCTTCTTGAAGCCGATCCAGAGGTAACTTCTCGCCTCACTCAAGAAGAAATCGACGAAATCTTCAACCCAACTTACTACACCAAACGGGTGGATGAGATTTTTGAACGCATCGGTTTGGGCGACTAACCGCAACTAAAAACGGGAATTTGAAAAATAGACGAAAAGAGGCTGGGACAAAAGTCCTAGCCTCTTTTCGTCTTTGGATTATCGAGCAAGACGCAGTGGTTGAGTGGGCTCTACTAGGCTGATTTCATCAGCTGTTAGATCCCTACTCAACTGTGCGGGGGTGGGACGACGAAATCGAATTCTAACGAATGACCGATTTCTGTCCCACTCTCTTTTCTTTGCCTATATCAGGCGCTCTAGATCCTGAATTTATCATAATAAATTTTGACTTATTAAACTATTTATAGGAAGTCTATCACTAATTATAGATTATTCGTTTTACATGTTTTAGGAACTATTTTTTCGTGCTATAATTTGTATCATAAAAGTCTGAGGCCAGACCCCAGACTTTGAATGATCAATGATCACGATCACAAGAGATAAATTTGATTTTATAGTAGTCGCCGCGTTTATAGGTTTCGCTATATTCGAGAATTTGACCGGTCGCTTCCAATTTTGTCGTCTTCACTTGACGGACAGTTGGGAAGTTTTCATCGATATTCAACACAGAAGCGATTTTGCTTGGTGTTGGGAATACAATATCATTGATTTCTTCAAAGTGTTCATCATTCATATGGATATGATAATCTTCTTTAAAGCGATCATAAATCGAACTATAGTAATCTAAGCTCGGATAATTTGGGTTAATATATTGCTCTGGGACATAGGTCTGGTGGTAGATATAGGTATCTTCACCAATATGACGAGTCCGATCAATCTTATAATAGAATTGAGTCGGAGCGAGCCCCAGTTTATCCAGGATATTCAGCGCATTGCCACGCTTAATAGAGAGAACTTTTACGGTCGCTTTTTGGATAGGGAAGGTTTCAACGTCTGAAAACTCAACCAGTTTGTGTTTTCTAGCGCGCGAAACAAACGTTCCTTTCCCTTGTTGGCGGACGATGTATCCATCGCTAGCCAAATCGTTCAAAGCACGAACAACAGTAATCGAGCTAACATTATAAATCTTAATCAGCTCGGCTTCTGTGTAAAATTTATCTCCATTTTCGAATTTACCTGAGATAATTTGTTGCTTCAAATCATCTTTGATGTGTTGGTATTTTGGGATTGCCATGTGCTTCACCTCTTCTTTCGATATCCCTTGTTAATATTATTTTAACATATTTTTTCAAAAGTGGTTGACATTTTTTTATTAATATATTATATTGATAAATGAAAAGGGTTTCTTAGAAGGAGGTTCTCAGTATGGGGGCATTTGAAATCCGTGAAGATTTTTATTTAAATGATCAACCTTTTAAGATTTTATCTGGTGCAATTCATTATTTTCGGATCGATCGTGAGGATTGGTATCATTCCTTATATAACCTAAAAGCTCTAGGTTTTAATACTGTTGAAACCTATGTTCCATGGAATGCTCATGAGCCACAAAGAGGCCACTTTCACTTTGAAGGGAATTTGGACCTGGAGCACTTTATCCAAGTGGCTCAAGAGTTGGATCTGTATGTGATTCTCCGTCCGTCACCGTTTATCTGTTCGGAGTGGGAATTTGGGGGCTTGCCAGCCTGGTTAATCGAAGAAGACCTTCGGATTCGCTCATCGGATCCGGCCTTTCTCAAGGAAGTGGCTCGCTATTACGACGAGCTCCTGCCACGTGTGGCCAAGTACCAATTGGATCGTGGGGGCAATATCCTCATGATGCAGGTTGAGAACGAATATGGCTCTTATGGCGAAGACAAGGCCTACCTTCGGGCGATCAGAGATCTAATGATTGAGCGGGATATTACTTGTCCACTCTTCACCTCTGATGGACCTTGGAGGGCGACCCTTCGAGCAGGGACCTTGATTGAGGATGGACTCTTTGTAACCGGTAATTTTGGTTCGCGTGCGAATTACAACTTCTCTCAGATGAAAGAGTTCTTTGCTGAGCATGACAAAGAGTGGCCACTCATGTGTATGGAATTTTGGGATGGCTGGTTCAATCGGTGGAAAGAACCTATCATCAAGCGAGATCCAGAAGAGTTGGCAGAAGCAGTCCATGAAGTCTTACAAGAAGGCTCTATCAATCTCTATATGTTCCATGGTGGGACCAACTTTGGATTTATGAACGGTTGCTCAGCACGAGGGACCGTGGATTTGCCACAGGTAACATCTTATGACTATGATGCTCTCTTAGATGAGCAGGGCAATCCGACTCCTAAGTACCATGCAGTCAAAAAGATGATGGCGACCTACTATCCAGAGTATCCACAGATGGATCCGCTTGTGAAGTCGACTTTGCCAGAGCATAGACTAAAGGTAACCAACAAGACTAGTTTATTTGGTAATTTAAATGAGATTGCTCAGGTCACAGAAAGTCTTTATCCACAGACCATGGAAGAAATCGACCATCCCTTAGGCTATCTGCTCTATGAGACAGATGTTGAAATGGATGCGGAAGAAGAGCGCTTGCGTATCATCGATGCGCGTGACCGGGTACAGGTTTATGCCAATGATCAATTGATTGCCACTCAATACCAAGAAGAAATCGGTCAAGATCTTTTTTTAAACGGAAAAAAGAAAACGATTACAAGCTTAAAACTCTTGATCGAAAATATGGGACGAGTCAATTATGGACACAAGCTCCTAGCGGATACGCAGCGAAAAGGAATCCGTACAGGAGTTTGCATCGATCTACATTTCAAGCTTGATTGGAAACAATATGCGCTTGATTTTAGCCAGCTGGATCGCTTGGATTTTTCGAAAGAATGGCAAGAAGGTCAACCAGCTTTTTATCAATTTGCTTTTCATCTAGATCAGGTTGAGGATACCTTCCTTGATATGACTGGATTTGGAAAAGGGATCGTCCTTGTAAATGGCCACCATATCGGTCGTTTCTGGGAAGTCGGTCCAACACTCTCCCTCTACATCCCTCATGGTTTTCTCAAAGATGGGGAAAATGAGATCCTCGTCTTTGAGACAGAGGGCACTTGGAAGGAGACCTTAAAACTTGTTTCACAACCTACATTCAAAGAAGTAAAGGGGGAAAACTTATGACTATTGTAGGATGCCGTATCGATGGACGTTTGATCCACGGGCAGGTAGCCAATCTTTGGACTACCAAACTGAATATTTCACGTATCATGGTGATCGATGATGAAGTCGCTCAAAATGATATCGAAAAAAGTGGTTTGAAACTAGCGACACCACCTGGTGTCAAGCTCAGTATCTTGCCAGTAGCAAAGGCTGCAGAAAATATCTTGGCTGGAAAATATGACAGCCAACGTCTCTTCATCGTAGCTCGCAAACCAGATCGTTTCCTCGGTTTGGTAGAAGCAGGTGTGCCACTTGAAACCTTAAATGTGGGGAATATGTCTCAATCAGACGAGACTCGTCCCGTTACTCGTTCGATCAACGTGGTGGATGCCGATGTGGAAGCTTTCCACAAGCTAGCTGAAAAAGGAGTTAAGCTAACTGCTCAAATGGTTCCAAATGATCCAATTGAAGACTTCTTGAAGTTGCTCAAATAGTTTATAAATAAAAAAGAAAAATTTTAGGAGGAAATTGTCATGATACAATGGTGGCAAATTTTACTACTTACTTTGTACTCAGCTTATCAAATCTGTGATGAGTTGACGATTGTTTCATCAGCAGGATCACCAGTCTTTGCTGGTTTCATTACAGGACTTGTCATGGGAGATTTAAAGACAGGTCTCTTAATCGGAGCTTCTCTTCAATTGACAGTGCTCGGTGTTGGTACTTTCGGTGGAGCTTCTCGTATCGACGCCACTTCTGGTGCCGTTCTTGCGACTGCCTTCTCAGTAGCACAAGGGATTGATCCAGAGCTTGCTATTGCTACAATCGCTGTACCGGTAGCAACTTTGTTGACATACTTTGATATTCTTGGTCGTATGACTACAACTTACTTCGCTCACCGTGTAGATGCTGCGATTGAACGCTTTGATTACAAAGGCATCGAACGTAACTATCTCCTTGGGGCGATTCCATGGGCTCTTTCTCGAGCTCTCCCAGTTTACTTCGCGCTTGCTTTTGGTGGAACTTTCGTAGAAACTGTTGTTACAGGTCTTGCTAATGTACAATGGTTGGCAAATGGTCTGAAACTTGCAGGTCAAATGCTTCCAGGTCTTGGATTTGCGATCTTGCTTCGTTACCTTCCTGTTCGTCGTAACCTTCACTACTTAGCACTTGGCTTTGGCTTAACAGCAATGTTGACAGTGCTTTATAGCAATGTTCAAAGTGTTGGTAATGCCGTTTCAGCAATGCTTGGAACAGATGCTTTTGCAAAACTTCCACAAGAACAAATGGTTGCCTTCACAAACAACTTCAAATCTGTATCTATGATTGGTATTGCCATTATCGGTATCTTCCTTGCAGTACAACACTTCAAAAACAGTCAACGTACAGTCGTAGCTGCTCCAGTAACTGAATCAGAAAGCGGGGAAATTGAAGATGACGAATTCTAAGAATTACAAACTCACTAAAGAGGATTTTAATCAAATTAACAAACGTAGTCTGTTTACTTTCCAATTAGGTTGGAACTATGAACGGATGCAGGCTTCTGGTTACCTTTATATGATTTTACCTCAGTTGCGTAAAATGTATGGAGACGGCACACCTGAACTAAAAGAAATGATGAAATTGCATACGCAATTCTTCAATACTTCACCATTCTTCCACACCATTATCACTGGTTTTGACCTTGCTTTGGAAGAAAAAGATGGTGTCAAATCAAAAGATGCGGTCAATGGTATCAAGACAGGTCTCATGGGACCATTCGCTCCTCTTGGGGACTCAATCTTTGGATCATTGGTACCAGCGATTATGGGTTCAATCGCAGCAACTTTGGCTGTTGCAGGAAACCCAGCCGGTATCTTCTTGTGGATTGCTGTGGCAGTTGCTTATGACATTTTCCGTTGGAAACAATTGGAATTTGCCTATAAAGAAGGGGTTAACCTCATCAACAACATGCAAAGTACCTTGACAGCTTTGATCGATGCAGCTGCCGTTCTGGGTATCTTCATGGTTGGTGCCTTGATTGCTAGCATGATTGGTGTTGAAGTTTCTTGGGCTCCACACATCGGGAAAAAAGCCATCGATATCCAAGACATGCTTAATTTGATCTTCCCACGCTTGGTACCAGCTATCATCACAGGTGTGATCTACTGGTTGCTTGGACGTAAGGGTATGAACTCTACAAAAGCTATCTTGCTCATCATCCTTGCAGCAATCGCATTCTCAGCATTTGGCCACTTCTTCTTTGGAATGGCATAATGGAGTAAGGTATGGCAAAACACCTAGTATTGGTCAGTCATGGTCGCTTCTGTGAAGAGCTCAAAGCTAGTACAGAAATGATTATGGGACCACAAGAAAACATTCATGCCGTGGCCCTCTTGCCAGAGGAAGGTCCTGAGGAGTTTACAGCCAAGTTTGAAGCCAGTGTTGCAGACTTTGAGGACTACATCGTCTTTGCGGATCTTTTGGGAGGCACTCCTTGTAATACAGTTAGTCGCCTGATTCTTGAAGGACGTGCGATTGACCTCTATGCAGGGATGAACTTGCCAATGGTAATTGAATTTATTAATAACAGCCTGGTCGGAGGAGAAGAAGACTATCCAGCGCGTGCACAAGAAAGCATCGTGAAGGTTAATGATCTTTTATCCAACTTTGATGACGACGAGGATGAGTAAGATACGATAGCGAAAACCGCTTGAACATTCGGAATGGGGCTGGGACAATTGTCTCGGCCTCTTACCGCTTATAAGGCGGGTAGAAAAGAGGAGAAGCATGCTAGATTATACAAAAGAAGAACTGCTTGAACTGGGGGCTGAAATTACGACTCGCGAAATTTACCAGCAACCGGAAGTTTGGAAAGAAACCTATCGTCTCTATCAAGAGAAAGCAAAAGAAATCCAAGAGTTTTTAGAGACCATTGGGAAGCGTCATGGCTACATCAAAGTCATCCTGACAGGGGCAGGGACCTCGGCCTATGTGGGGGACACCTTGGTTCCCTATTTGCAGGAAGTGCACGATGAACGCCATTGGAATTTCCAATCCATTGCGACGACTGATATCGTGGCACATCCACAAACCTACCTCAAAAAAGAAGTGCCGACGGTCTTAGTTTCCTTTGCACGAAGTGGCAACTCACCTGAAAGTGTCGCGACAGTTGAGTTGGCTCAAGACTTGGTCGATGAACTCTATCAGATCACCATTACCTGTGCGGAAGAAGGAAAGCTGGCCCAGCAGGCCCACGGAGATGAGCGCAATCTCTTGCTTCTCCAACCAAAAGAAACCAACGATGCCGGCTTCGCCATGACCTCCAGCTTTACTTCTATGCTTTTGACAGCCCTCTTGGTCTTTGACCCAAGTGAGGAAGAAATCAAGGAAAAACGAGTGGAAGAATTGATTTATCTGTCAGAGCAGGTCTTGGAGAAAGATCGCGAGGTCAAGGAAGTTGTAGATTTAGACTTCGAACGCGTCATCTATCTAGGAGCAGGACCTTTCTTCGGGCTAGCTCATGAAGCCCAGCTCAAGATTTTAGAGTTAACAGCTGGTAAAATCGCGACCATGTATGAGAGCCCTGTCGGCTTCCGTCATGGACCGAAATCCCTCATCAATGACCAGACCCTGGTCTTGGTTTTTGGATCCATTGATCCTTATACACGCCAGTACGATTTGGATTTGGTTGGAGAAGTGGCCGGAGATCAGATTGCCCGTCAGGTTGTTCTCTTGACCGACCAAGCTGCTGGAATTGAGCATGTACGAGAAGTGTTGGTAGAAGCATCAGCAGAGTCGCTGGATATCTACCGTGCCTTCCCATACATTATCTACGGTCAATTGATTTCTCTCTTGACTTCGCTTAAGGTTCAAAATCGCCCAGATACGCCATCACCGACAGGAACGGTCAACCGTGTTGTACAAGGAGTGGTGATTCACCCCTTTCACTAGAATGAATGATCTTGGAGGAGACAACTTGTGAAACACTATCAAAAATATCTATTTGGTCAATTGGACGGTCAAGATGTAGAAGCGTATCGCCTCGAAAATGACCTGGGTTATCAATTGTCTGTCATGACTTATGGAGCTACTATTTTAGAGTATGTAACACCAGACAAGCATGACCAATTTGCTAATATTGTATTGGGCTTCGATAATTTTGATGCCTATGTTGGGAATAGCCCTAAGTATGGAGCCAGCATTGGTCCAGTCGCTGGTCGGATCGCAGGTGCCAGCTTTGACCTCAATGGGCAAACCTACCACTTGGAAGCCAATAATGGAACCAACTGCAACCATAGTGGACCGACTGGCTGGGACAGCGCCTTGTTTAGCGTGGAGTCGGTGACGGACCAAGAAATCACTCTGTACACAGAACGTGCAGATGGCACCGGTGGTTTCCCTGGAAATCTCAAGATCTGGGTGACCTATGGTTTGACCGAAGCAGGGGAGTTGGAAATCAGCTACCGGGTGGAAACGGACCAGGACACCCTGGTCAATCCGACCAACCACAGCTATTTCAACCTATCAGGCAACTTCACCCAGCCGGTTAATGACCATGTCTTCCAGATCAATCATCAGGGACTTTACCCCATTCATCCAGATGGCGTTCCTCTTCACACTGTGGATAGAGAAAGTCCAATTGTTCAGCATCTCTACCAAGCCATGCTATTAGAGGATCTCTTCAAGGATTCTGATCCGCAAATCCGCCTGGTAGAAGGATTAGACCATCCCTTCGCTTTGCCAGAAGGGCATGAAAATGCAGGTTTCTTCTACCATCAGCCGTCTGGGCGCTTTTTGACCTTCAAGTCAGAAGCCCCAGCCTTGGTGGTGTATTCAGCCAATTTTGTAGATGAAACCGTTCATCTTCAAGGCAAACCAATGGTTCAGCACAATGGCCTGGCCCTCGAATTTCAAACAGTGCCAGATGCCATTCATAGTGACCAAGCTGAAAAGGTCATCTTGAGAGCAGGTCAAGTCTTTACCAGCAAGACCAGCTACCATGCCATCGCTAAAAAATAATGAGAAAAGGGGAGGCTCCAAACAAGGATGTAAAATTCTTGCTGAAGGCCCCCTCTTTTTTAGAAAATATTTTTCAAAAATAACTATAAGGAAACTTTAAGCTTCCCGTCGTATACTAATACCATCATCAAAGACCTCCTAACTTTGAATGATAAAACTTTTTCATAATAATCTCCCTATAAGAGCCACCAAAACCGGTGGCTTTTTTCTATGTACCTTAGCGAACGTTAGTGAGCTTAGGTACATTGATGTAGTTTGAGCGAAGCGAAAACTACGTTCCTTATTTTTTAGCAAGTATCAGCGAGTTTAGGTACGTTGATGCAGTTCGAACGGCAGTGAGAACTACTTTCCTTAAAAAGAAACAAGTTATTTTAAGAGGGAAAACTACGTTCCTTACTATTTCATTGAACCAAACCTGACATGGGACTCAGGCGAACTTAGCTATATTGACGCAGTTCGAGCGCTAGTGAGAACTACGATTCTTAAAAAACACGTTCTATTGGTGGTACCGAAGGTATTATTTTTTGCTATAATAGACTGTATGAGTAGAATTTTAGACAATGAAATCATGGGCGATGAAGAAGCTGTTGAACGGACGCTGCGCCCGCAATATTTACATGAATATATCGGCCAGGATAAGGTCAAGGACCAGCTGAAAATCTTTATTGAAGCGGCTAAACTTCGGGATGAAGCGCTAGATCATGTCCTTCTTTTTGGCCCTCCGGGACTGGGGAAGACTACGATGGCCTTTGTCATTGCCAATGAGCTGGGTGTTAATCTCAAGCAGACTTCCGGTCCTGTCATTGAAAAGGCTGGTGACTTGGTAGCCATCCTCAATGACCTAGAGCCGGGTGATGTTCTCTTTATCGATGAGATCCACCGTCTGCCTATGTCAGTCGAAGAAGTGCTTTACAGTGCCATGGAGGATTTTTACATCGATATCATGATTGGTGCTGGCGAGACCAGTCGGAGTGTTCATCTGGACCTCCCTCCTTTCACCTTGATTGGGGCGACGACCCGAGCGGGTATGCTGTCCAATCCCTTGCGCGCTCGCTTTGGGATTACGGGCCATATGGAATACTACGAGCAGGATGATCTGACAGAGATTGTCGAGCGGACCGCCGAGATCTTTGAGATGGAGATTACCCATGAGGCTGCTGAAGAGCTTTCTCTTCGTAGTCGCGGGACCCCTCGGATTGCCAACCGCTTGCTCAAACGGGTGCGCGATTTTGCTCAAATCATGGGCGATGGCCTGATTGACGACACCATTACTGATAAAGCCCTCTCCATGCTAGATGTGGACCATGAAGGATTGGATTATGTCGATCAAAAGATCCTGCGCACCATGATAGAGATGTACGGAGGAGGCCCAGTTGGCCTTGGGACCCTATCGGTCAATATTGCTGAAGAGCGGGAGACTGTAGAAGATATGTATGAGCCTTACTTGATTCAGAAAGGCTTTATCATGCGGACCCGGACAGGGCGCGTGGCAACCCGCAAGGCCTATGAACACCTAGGCTATCCCTACAATGGAGACTAGCAGAAGATGCTGACGGAAGAAACGATAGTAGAACAAATTCAAGCGGATCCAGAGATGATGGCGGTCTTGGCCATTATTCGAGATCTAGATTTGGCAGATGCTTGGTTAGCAGCGGGTGCGGTACGAAATTTCATCTGGAACCAGCTTTCTGGAAGACTTGGGTTTGATGCGACAACGGATCTGGATCTGGTCTTTTATGACCCTGCGATCAGCTATGAGGAGACGCAACAGATTGAGCAGGAATTAAAGAAGGTCTATCCCCAGTACGCTTGGGAAGTGAAGAATCAAGTCTACATGCACCAGCATAGCCCGGGGACGGCCCCTTATCGCAGTGCCTGTGATGCGGTTTCTAAATACCCCGAGCAGTGTACGGCTCTTGCGGTTCGCCTAAGGAAAGATGGTCAGTTGGAGCTCTTTCTCCCCTATGGGACAAGGGATATCGAAGACTTCGTCGTTCAGCCGACTCCACATTTTTTAGCTAGTCCAGAGCGTTTGGCAGTTTATACGGAACGCATGCGGAAGAAAGATTGGAAACGGAAATGGCCAGCCCTTCAGATCATCCTGCCTGAATAAAAAAAGAAAGTCAGCCCACCTCAATGGTGGACAGGCTTTTTTCGTCTTGCCTCAAAATTATAATTTTAGCAGATTATATTTTTCTTACATTCTGTTATAATAGAAAGGAGGTGCTGTCATGAAAAAAATCGTATTTGTGTGTTTAGGAAATATTTGTCGAAGCCCCATGGCGGAGTTTGTCATGAAGGACTTGACCAACCAGTATGAGATTGAAAGCCGTGCTACTTCTAACTGGGAGCACGGGAACCCTATTCACCAAGGGACTCAAAAGATTTTTCGTAGCCATGGCGTACCCTATGATGCGTCTAAAACATCCCTTCAAATCAGTGACCAAGATTTTCATACCTTTGATCTGATCTTAGGAATGGATGAGAATAATGTGTCCGACCTCAAACGAATGGCACCGCCTGGAACAGAGCACAAGATTCATCTCTTTGCAGGAGAAAGTGTCCCAGACCCTTGGTACACAGGAGATTTCGAAGAGACCTATCGCCGCGTCCTAGCTGGTTGTCAAGAATGGTTGGAACGATTAGAAGATTAGTTTTGGACTTGCTCCTTAAATGAGTAACCGGTTGAATAGAAACAGAATGAACAAAATATGGAAAAAATAAAAGAACTATATGAGACCTATAAGATTTATGTTACGAGAGAGAATATTGAACGATTGTCCTTGGGGATAATTGTTCTGTCTGCTTTGTGGGTTTTTCTTTCCTCTGTTCCTTTCGGAGGTGTTTTGACCCTCGATAAAGGAGCTATTCGCTACGACGGAAGTATCGTCCGTGGTAAGATGAATGGCCAAGGGACGGTGACCTTTGAAAACGGAGATACCTACAAGGGCAATTTTGTCAATGGAACCTTTAGTGGTCATGGAACCTTTACAGCCAAGGCTGGTTGGAAATATGAAGGTGAATTTGTCAATGGCCAACCAGAAGGCCAGGGAACCTTGACGACAGAACAAAATGTCGTTTATAAAGGAACGTTTAAACAAGGAATTTATCAAAATGCGAATTAAATGGTTTTCATTGGTACGGATAACGGGACTTCTTCTCGTTCTTCTCTACCATTTCTTTCAAAAAGTTTTTCCTGGTGGATTTATTGGAGTCGATATCTTCTTTACTTTCTCAGGATTTTTGATCACGGCTCTTCTGATCGATGAGTTTGCCCGTCATCAAAAAATTGACCTCAAAGGCTTCCTGCGACGACGCTTCTACCGGATTGTTCCTCCGTTAGTCTTTATGGTCTTGCTGGTTATGCCTTTTACCTTCTTGGTCAGACGAGACTTTATTGCTGGAATTGGGACACAGATTGCGGCCGTCTTTGGCTTTGTGACCAACTTCTATGAGATGTTAAGTGGCGGAAGTTACGAAAGCCAGTTCATCCCTCATCTTTTCATTCATACCTGGAGTTTGGCTCTTGAAGTTCATTACTACGTACTCTGGGCTCTTTTGGCTTGGTTTTTGGGTAAAAAAGCTAAATCAGTTGGCCAATATAGAGGTTATATCTTCCTTTCTTCGACAGGTCTCTTTTTGGTGACCTTCCTGACCTTCTTTGTCGGAGCACTGGTCACGAAGAATTTGTCCAATGTCTATTTTTCTAGCATCGCTCACGTCTTTCCTTTCTTTGTGGGGAGTGCTTTAGCGACAGTGACAGGGATTACAACGACTAGCCCAAATCTTACTCAATTAGTGAAGAAGTTATCTCTACAGAAGACCTTAGCGATTTTAGCTGGTGCTTTTCTAGTCTTGTTGCTCTTGACCTTTATTCTTCCGTTTGATAGTGTTTGGACCTATTTATTTGGCTTTTTAGTAGCGACTCTTGCTGGATCTGTGATGATTGTGATGACTCGTGTCCTCCATGAAAAGACGCCAGATCAGAAAGAACCTGCAGTGATTACCTTTATTGCGGATACAAGTTATGGGGTCTATCTCTTCCACTGGCCCTTTTACATCATCTTTTCTCAATTAATGACCAATGGCTGGGCTTCTCTGCTAACAACACTGGTATCCTTTAGCCTTGCTGCTTTAAGTTTTTATATTATTGAACCAACCTTGGCTGGACGTGAACCAAAGATTTTTGGCATTTCTATGGATCTCAGAAGTTTCACGAAACCACTCTTTTACAGCGCGATTCCGTTGACCTTGCTCATGTTTGGGATTGCACTTTTTGCGCCACGCGTCGGAGCCTTTGATGAAAACCTGATTACCGAAGGGCTTCGTCAATCCGACAGCAAGATGCAGATTACGCGTGCCCAAGTAGACAATGCTTCAGCGACTTCCTACAATGTGTCAGATGGAGTGACTATGATCGGAGATTCTGTAAACCTCCGGGCATCAGATTATTTGAAACAAGTTATGCCGGATATCCAAATGGATGCCTTGGTGAGCCGCAATCTGGACTCAGGCTTAAAAGTATATGAAACGGATATTGCCAATAGAGTCTTGCTCAAGAACGTGGTGATTGCACTTGGAACCAACTCTTCTAATAATTATCAAGAATTGTTAGATAAGTTTGTTCAAGAATTACCAAAAGGACATCGCTTAATCTTTGTGACACCATATGACGGGCGTGAAGCCAACGATAGCAATAGCGTCACCGTTCAGACTCGAAAGTATGAGTTGGAGTTGGCTAAAAAATATGACTATGTCTATATAGCAGACTGGTACAAAGTTGCTATCGATAACCCAGCTATTTGGGTGGGAACGGATAGTGTCCACTTTGGTTTAGAATCAGATGGTTCCATCAATGTTGGAGGAAACCTATATGCCAATGTCGTGAAAGAAGCAGTTGATCAAGCCAATCAGGGGCCGGTTAAACCGTAAAATTTACTAAGTCATTTAAGCAATTTTCACTTGAAGAAAATTGCTTTTTTTAGTAAGATTAAGAAAACGCTTACAAAAATTGCGTGAAAATATTTGTTTGTGAAATTGAAGTGCTTTCTCAAAAAAATCCTTCAATTATTTCTTGAAAATACTCCTGTATAGAAGGAGAAGGAGGGATCATGGAAAAAAGTTAAAAAAATCTTTGTGAAACTATTTACAAATTTTCTAAAATAGAGTACAATAATATTGTGAAAAAATTAACAAATCGAAATTTCTTACACTATTCTTGAAAGTTTCTGAAAACAAGAAAAAGTTCCGGAAAAGGATAAGGGTTTCAAACATTGGAGGAAAGCATCAAATGGCTGATAAAAAATCTCTCTCACCTGAAGAAAAGAAACTCGCTGCTGAAAAACACGTAGACGAGTTGGTGCAAAAAGCGCTTGTGGCGCTTGAAGAAATGCGCAAATTGGATCAGGAGCAAGTGGACTACATTGTTGCGAAAGCATCTGTAGCTGCTCTTGACGCTCACGGTGAGCTTGCTCTTCATGCTTATGAAGAAACTGGTCGTGGGGTCTTTGAAGACAAAGCGACTAAGAACTTGTTCGCTTGTGAGCACGTCGTGAACAACATGCGCCACACTAAGACAGTTGGTGTCATTCAAGAAGATGACGTCACTGGTTTGACCCTTATTGCTGAGCCAGTCGGAGTAGTCTGCGGGATCACTCCTACAACCAACCCAACTTCAACAGCAATCTTTAAAGCTTTGATCTCATTGAAGACACGGAACCCTATCGTCTTTGCCTTCCACCCATCTGCTCAAGAATCATCTGCTCATGCGGCACAAATCGTCCGCGATGCAGCAATTAAAGCAGGAGCTCCTGAAAACTGTGTGCAATGGATCACGCAACCATCTATGGAAGCAACTAGTGCGCTTATGAACCACGAAGGTGTTGCAACAATCCTTGCAACAGGTGGGAACGCCATGGTGAAAGCGGCCTACTCATGTGGGAAACCAGCTCTTGGGGTAGGTGCCGGAAACGTTCCAGCTTATGTTGAAAAATCAGCCAATATCCGCCAAGCTGCACACGATATCGTTATGTCTAAGTCATTTGACAACGGAATGGTCTGTGCATCTGAACAAGCGGTGATCATCGATAAAGAAATCTACGATGAGTTTGTTGAAGAATTCAAATCTTACCATACTTACTTTGTTAACAAAAAAGAAAAAGCCCTTCTTGAAGAGTTCTGCTTCGGTGTCAAAGCCAATAGCAAAAACTGTGCGGGTGCGAAATTGAATGCGGACATCGTTGGGAAACCAGCAGCATGGATCGCTGAACAAGCTGGCTTCTCTGTACCAGAAGGAACCAATATCCTTGCTGCAGAATGTAAAGAAGTTGGTGAAAAAGAGCCGTTGACTCGTGAAAAATTGTCGCCAGTCATCGCTGTCTTGAAATCTGAAAGCCGTGAAGACGGAATTAACAAAGCACGCCAAATGGTTGAATTCAACGGTCTTGGTCACTCAGCTGCTATCCATACAGCAGACGAAGAATTGACCAAAGAATTTGGTAAAGCAGTCAAAGCCATTCGTGTGATCTGCAACTCTCCTTCGACTTTCGGTGGTATCGGGGATGTATACAATGCCTTCTTGCCATCCTTAACACTTGGATGTGGTTCTTACGGACGCAACTCTGTTGGGGACAACGTTAGTGCCATCAACCTCTTGAATATCAAAAAAGTCGGACGCCGGAGAAATAACATGCAATGGATGAAACTTCCTTCAAAAACATACTTTGAACGTGATTCAATTGAATACCTACAAAAATGTCGTGACGTTGAACGTGTCATGATCGTTACAGACCACGCTATGGTAGAGCTTGGTTTCCTTGATCGCATCATCGAACAGCTTGACCTTCGTCGCAACAAGGTAGTTTACCAAATCTTTGCAGACGTAGAACCAGATCCAGATATCACAACCGTTGAACGTGGTACAGAGATCATGCGTGCCTTCAAACCAGATACCATCGTCGCTCTTGGTGGTGGATCTCCAATGGATGCGGCCAAAGTAATGTGGCTCTTCTATGAACAACCAGAAGTGGACTTCCGTGACTTGGTTCAAAAATTCATGGATATCCGTAAACGTGCCTTCAAGTTCCCATTGCTTGGTAAGAAGACTAAATTCATCGCGATCCCAACAACATCTGGTACAGGATCTGAAGTAACACCATTTGCTGTTATCTCTGATAAAGCAAATAACCGTAAATACCCAATCGCTGACTACTCATTGACTCCAACAGTTGCCATCGTAGACCCTGCCTTGGTATTGACAGTTCCAGGATCTGTTGCAGCTGACACTGGTATGGACGTCTTGACTCACGCAACAGAAGCTTACGTATCTCAAATGGCAAGTGACTACACGGATGGTCTTGCTCTTCAAGCCATCAAACTTGTCTTTGAAAACTTGGAAAGCTCAGTGAAGAACGCGGACTTCCATTCACGCGAAAAGATGCACAATGCGTCAACTATCGCAGGTATGGCTTTCGCCAATGCCTTCCTCGGTATTTCTCACTCAATGGCCCACAAGATTGGTGCACAATTCCACACGATTCACGGACGTACCAATGCGATCTTGCTTCCATACGTTATCCGCTACAACGGTACACGTCCAGCCAAGACAGCAACATGGCCTAAGTACAACTACTACCGTGCAGATGAGAAATATCAAGACATCGCTCGTATGTTAGGACTTCCATGCTCTACACCAGAAGAAGCAGTAGAAGCTTATGCAAAAGCTGTTTACGAACTTGGTGAGCGCGTAGGTATCCAAATGAACTTTAAAGCACAAGGAATCGATGAAAAAGAATGGAAGAAACATTCTCGTGAATTGGCCTTCCTTGCTTACGAAGATCAATGTTCGCCAGCTAACCCACGTCTTCCAATGGTGGATCATATGCAAGAAATCATCGAAGATGCTTACTATGGTTACAAAGAACGTCCAGGACGTCGAAAATAAGACGCTACTGAACAAATGATGTTTATCAGCTATCCCTCACTCGAAAGAGTGGGGGATTTTTTCATTTGATAGGATGGTTCATTTCTTGAAAATACTTTTATAAAAAATCTAATAAATATGTTGCAAGCGCTTACTTTGTATGTTATAATATTCACAAAGTAAAAACTGTAATAAAATGGTTTGACAAAACCAACAAAAAAGGAGTCGCTTATGAAAGCAGCAACATATGTATCCGCAGGAAATCTTCAGTTGATCGATCAACCAAAACCAGTCATCAAGAAACCAACTGATGCTATTGTGCGTTTGGTAAAAACGACCATTTGTGGAACAGACCTCCATATTTTGGGAGGAGATGTTCCGGCTTGTAAGGAAGGGACCATCCTCGGTCACGAAGGAATCGGGATTGTCGAAGAAGTCGGCGATGCGGTCACTAACTTTAAGGTGGGCGATAAGGTTATCATCTCTTGTGTGACAGCTTGTAACACCTGCTACTACTGTAAACGTGGTTTACCATCTCACTGTGAAGATGGGGGCTGGATTCTTGGCCACTTAATTAACGGAACTCAAGCAGAGTATGTCCATATTCCTCACGCAGACGGCAGTCTCTATCATGCACCTGCCTCTGTTGATGACGAAGCTCTGGTTATGCTCTCAGATATTCTCCCAACTTCTTATGAAATCGGGGTGCTCCCATCTCATGTGAAACCAGGAGACAACGTTTGTATCGTTGGTGCGGGGCCAATTGGTTTAGCAGCTCTCTTAACCGTACAATTCTTCTCTCCAGCTACTATTATCATGGTAGACTTGTCAGAATCTCGTCTTGAAGCTTCTAAGAAATTTGGAGCGACTCATACCATTTGTTCAAGTGATATTGATGAAATCAAGGCCTTTATCAATGAAGTGACCGATGGTCGTGGTGTTGACATCTCTATGGAATGTGTGGGCTATCCAGCAACCTTCGATATCTGCCAAAATATTATCTCTGTCGGTGGTCATATTGCCAACGTCGGAGTGCATGGTAAACCAGTTAGCTTCAATCTTGATGACCTTTGGATTAAGAACATCACGCTTAATACTGGTTTGGTTAATGCCAATACAACCGAAATGCTTCTTAATGTATTGAAATCTGGTAAGATTGATGCGACCAAGTTGGTAACCCACCACTTCAAACTTTCCGAAGCAGAAAAGGCATACGAAATCTTCAAACATGCTGGCGAAAACAATGCCTTGAAAGTCATTATTGATAACGACCTCAGCTAAGAAGGATCAATCGTTTGATGCTGAAATAAAAAGGACAGGAACAGTTTCATGTTCCTGTCCTTTTTAACAGATGTAGTAGTTGTTCTTGTCACATCTATTTACTTGCTACTCCTAATAAAACATACTATAATATGATTAGAAATATAACATAAATAGAAAGGTGTGATCTTATGAAAATATTCCATTATCATCGTGAGTTCTGGTTGGACTTTCATTTCTGGCTTTTGGTCTTGCTTTTAGTGACAGTAGTTTTGTGGAAGAAACCACCGTTTTCGATTATCGATTTAGCGTACCTTTGTTTTGTAGTTATCTTGTTTATTTTGCAAGTCTTTCAACCACGTGTGCCAAAGAGGCAGTATCCAGTGGGTAGCTACCATTTCAATTGGGCCTTCTATCGTGACACCAGACTGTATATTGATCTCTTTTTATTGGCTGGTCTCTTAGAAGGTCCGTTCACTTCAACGGATATAGTTTATTGGATCTTGCTTGGGGCATTCGTCGGCTCTATTGGCTTTGTGTTTGTCGTAAAGGAAAAACCGATTCAAAAGGTGGGCTAGTGAATTGAAAGTTCTAGAAGACATTTATTTGGGATCACTTTCCTCTTTTACTACTAATAGTCTTGCAAGCGCCTAGCACCCTGGGGAGGGTCTCCATTCCTTACCTGATTTTTTAGTCTTCTGATTGTCGGTCCAAGTTTTTGTTCCTCTACTTCCTCAGCAATAATAGCTAGCAGGGACTAATCATTTTATTGGGATCTCTTGTTGGGATAATACGTTATACGTTCGGAATATCTAGTCCTTGGTCCAGTTGGAGTTCCTGAACTTGTCTATTGCTTTCCTAACCCGTCCTATTCTTTGCCTTGATGATGAAGAAGGAAGAGGGAGAATAGAAAAAGGTCTTGCTTCGTTCACACGAAAAAATCCTAGCTTTCTTAAAAGCTGGGATTTTTTAAACTGTTTAAGAGATGTGCAAGGAAGACACCTTAAGGCTTTTTGTCCTTGCTTAGTGAGCCCCACGTTTGCGGGCATATTCATCAAAGGCTCCGGCGAAGGTCCCCATGATGAGAGGGGTGGCGATTAGTCCAACTGCCAGCCAGACGGATCCTCCATCCACTTGACTGAGTTCCTGCTCGGATAAGCTTTTGAAGTGTGTTTCTTCGAGTTTCATGGATCCTCCTTTCTAGTGCATGATGCCGTTGATGATACTACGGCCAAAATCACGTCCGGAATTGTATAAAATATTCCATGTTTGAACGATGAATTTTGCCGAGTCAAAGACGGAGGCACCTCCATCAATGGTCGCAAGTTCAGCTTCCGTTAGGCAAGTATAATGGATGCTTGTATCCATAGCTGTCCTCCTTAATGTAAAATCGTGTAGAGTAAATCAATTGCCTCGTTCAGAATGGTGAAAGTGACCATAAAGGCAATAGCAAATTTAGGAAGGTACCCTTCTACCTGTTTGGGTGCTTTTTTATCAAGAATGCAGTACCCTGTCAAAAGGATGAGGGTGATAAATACCAGGCTCATAAGTCTCCTCCTTTACCATTTTCGTGTCATATTTCGATGAAAGGCATCAATCAGTTTAGTCGTCCCGATATAAGCAGTAGAAAAACCGTAGCCAAAAACTAACAGAAAAGGGAGTCCTCCACCGTTAATATCACTTAATTCTTCATGCGTGAGATCTTTAAATTGTACTTGGTTGCTCATTGATTCTCTCCTTCAAAATAATTATTTAAACGCTCCCCAAATGGCAGTTCCAATAGCTGTTACACCACCAGCGATAGAGCCAGATATGTAGGGATGAGCAGCGATCCAAGCAATAAATGGGATAGCTCCCCCATCGACTTGAGCCAATTCTGCTTCTGTTAAGGGTGTGAATTTTTGTGTTAATTTTGTTGTCATTTAGTTGTCCTCTTTCTTTCTTGATTGTTGCCATCTAGCATCAACTGCTAGATAGATTGTAGCCACAATGGCTAAATTCATTTTTGGTTGAAATGCAATCAGATGTGCATCATGTAAAACTGTTAATGCGATGATGATTGCAAAAATCATAGTGTGGATAGGCCATCTCATATCTTAATACTCCTAATTTTTGTTGAATAGCAAAGCTAGGATAATTTTCCAATAGAGCTAGCTTGTATGTGGTTGACTTTTGTTCATTTTGTATCAGCTGAGCTGATTAGATGAAGCAAGGATAAGGTTAAATAACCAATGCAGTGTTTAGCTTGCGTTTCAAGTTTTTGCTTAAAATAAAATCAATGAAAGCAAGATGAATAAAACAAAAGCTCTGGTATTTTTTTTCATATTAGGTATTCCCTTTCCTTATTTATTTGCGGAAGAAGTAATACAAAAACCATGGGATGATAATGGGAGTATAGTACATCTGTGGTCCTCCTTTCTTTTGTTTGGTCACTTATACTATTCGTATAAAAATCTGGAAATGAAAAAAATTTGTTAAAAAGTTTTAGAATGCCCGGAGTTCTGAAACTAGTTTCAGAGGAAAGGAATAATAGTTTAAAATATGAAACTATAATCAATTTGGTTGGCTAATATTGTAAGCGCTTTAAAAATACTATATAATAATTTTACAAGTACTCGAGTTGTCGTAATAAACAAAGGAGATGGAATGTATGTCCAAGATCACGAAAGAAGAATTAATTCAACAGATCAAAGACGGCATTATCGTTTCTTGTCAGGCGCTTCCTCATGAACCTCTCTACACAGAGGCTGGTGGAGTGATTCCTCTCTTAGCTAAAGCAGCTGAGCAAGGAGGGGCGGTTGGAATCCGAGCTAATAGCGTTCGCGATATCAAAGAAATCAAGGAAGTAACAAAGCTTCCGATTATCGGGATTATCAAACGAGATTATCCTCCTGAAGAACCATTCATTACTGCTACGATGAAAGAAGTAGATGAATTGGCTGTATTAGATATCGCAGTGATTGCATTGGATTGTACCAAACGTCCGCGTCATGACGGTCTATCGATTGTCGACTTTATCCACCAAGTGAAGGATAAATATCCTGATCAACTCTTGATGGCAGATATCAGCACCTTTGAAGAAGGCTTAACAGCTGTCGAAGCAGGGGTTGATTTTGTCGGAACGACCTTATCTGGTTACACAGATTATAGTCCGAAAATAGACGGACCTGACATTGACTTGATTCGTCAACTCTGCCAAGCGGGTGTCGATGTGATTGCTGAAGGTAAGATCCACTATCCTGCCCAAGCCAAAGAAATTCACGACCTGGGGGTCAGAGGGGTTGTGGTAGGGGGAGCTATTACGCGACCTAAAGAAATTACAGAACGCTTCGTCGCAGCTTTAAAATAGAAAAAATAACAGTAAAAAGAGACAAGGAGGAAGCCAGGAAGAGAAAAGTCATCCAGTAGAAATGAGAATACTTAATGACCACCGTCCTCAGTGAGGATACACTAAGTAAGAGAAATCTTACCGCAAACGTGAGGAGAAATCACATGAAAATGAAAAAAGTACTGTACTCGTTGGTAGCTGGTGCAGCGGTGCTAGCACTTGCAGCTTGTGGCTCTGGAGGAGGATCTAAATCTGAATCTTCAAGCGATAACTCTGGTAAAACAGAAATCACTTGGTGGGCTTTCCCAGTTTTTACACAAGAAAAAGCTGAGGATGGCGTAGGAACTTACGAAAAATCAATTATCGAAGCCTTCGAAAAAGCCAATCCAGATATCAAAGTGAAATTAGAAACCATCGATTTCAAATCTGGTCCTGAAAAGATCACTACAGCCATCGAAGCTGGAACTGCTCCAGACGTGCTCTTTGACGCACCAGGGCGGATCATCCAATATGGTAAAAATGGTAAATTGGCTGATTTGAACGATCTCTTTACAGAAGATTTTGTAAAAGATGTCAACAACGACAATATCATCCAAGCTAGCAAGGCTGGCGACACTGCCTACATGTATCCAATCAGTTCAGCACCATTCTACATGGCCATGAACAAGAAAATGTTGGAAGATGCAGGAGTTCTAGACCTTGTGAAAGAAGGTTGGACAACAGATGACTTTGAAAAAGTCTTGAAAGCCTTGAAAGACAAGGGTTACACACCAGGATCACTCTTCAGTAACGGTCAAGGTGGAGACCAAGGTACTCGTGCCTTTATCGCCAACCTTTACGGTGGTTCTGTAACAGATGAAAAAGTAACCAAGTATACAACGGATGATCCAAAATTTGTCAAAGGTTTAGAAAAAGCTTCTAAATGGATCAATGATGGCTTGATGATGAATGGTTCCCAATTTGATGGTGGAGCAGACATCCAAAACTTTGCCAACGGCCAAACTTCTTACACTATCCTTTGGGCTCCTTCACAAAACGGTATTCAAGCTAAATTGTTGGACGCAAGTAAAGTTGAAGTAGTCGAAGTACCATTCCCATCTGATTCAGGCAAACCAAAATTGGAATACCTTGTCAATGGTTTTGCAGTCTTCAACAACAAGGATGAAAAGAAAGTAGCAGCAGCTAAGAAATTTGTGCAATTCATCGCTGATGACAAAGAATGGGGTCCTAAGAACGTTGTTCGTACAGGTGCCTTCCCGGTTCGTAGCTCATTTGGTAAATTGTATGATGACAAACGGATGGAAACCATCAGCACTTGGACTCAATACTACTCACCATACTACAACACAATCGATGGCTTTGCAGAAATGCGTACACTTTGGTTCCCAATGTTGCAATCTGTTTCAAACGGAGATGAAAAAGCAGAAGATGCTTTGAAGACATTCACCGAAAAAGCAAACGAAACGATCAAGAAAAAATAGATCATCTATGAAATTAAAATGATCCTTTCATAGAAATAAGAAAGCATAGGCCCCTCGATTTCTTATCTCCATGTGTAGATTGAAAGAGGGGCCCTTGTGTTTTCATTCTCCCTATTGATTCTTTATTTGAAGCAACATGGAATTGCTTCAAATAAAGAATCAAGTAATCAAAATAGAAAAAGAACATCAGGAGGTGCCTTATTGTGAAGGTAAACAAAATCCGAATGAGGGAGACGCTGGTTTCCTACGCATTCTTAGCACCCATTTTAATCTTCTTTATTGTCTTTGTATTAGCACCAATGATTATGGGGTTTGTCACTAGTTTCTTCAACTACTCTATGACCTCCTTCAAATTTGTTGGTTTTGAAAATTATTCCCGCATGTTTGCGGATAAAGTCTTTATCAAGTCCTTGATCAATACCGTTATCATCGTTATTGGATCCGTTCCAATCGTAGTATTGTTCTCCTTGTTTGTGGCTTCTCAGACCTATCATCAAAATGCTATTGCGCGTTCCTTCTACCGTTTCGTCTTCTTCCTTCCTGTTGTTACAGGGAGTGTGGCCGTTACAGTGGTATGGAAATGGATCTATGATCCACTATCTGGTATTTTGAACTTTGTATTGAAATCTGGACATGTCATCAACCAAAATATTTCTTGGTTGGGAGATAAGAACTGGGCTTTGATGGCTATTATTGTTATCTTGTTAACCACCTCTGTTGGTCAACCCATCATCCTCTACATCGCAGCTATGGGGAATATTGATAATTCTCTCGTAGAAGCGGCGCGTGTCGATGGTGCGACAGAACTTCAAGTTTTCTGGAAGATCAAATGGCCAAGTTTGTTGCCAACAACCTTGTATATTGCGATCATTACGACCATTAACTCTTTCCAATGTTTCGCCTTGATCCAATTGTTGACATCCGGTGGTCCTAATTACTCAACAAGTACCCTTATGTACTACTTATATGAAAAAGCCTTTAAACTCTCTGAATACGGCTATGCTAACACCATGGGTGTCTTCCTTGCGGTGATGATTGCCATTATTAGTTTTGCGCAATTCAAGATCCTCGGAAACGACGTAGAATACTAAAGAAAGGAGCCTCAGATGAAATCAACACAAAAGAAACCCATCACTGCCTTTACAGTGATTTCCACCATCGTTTTGCTCCTTTTGACAGTCTTGTTCATTTTCCCATTTTATTGGATTTTGACGGGGGCCTTTAAGTCTCAACCAGATACCATTATGATCCCACCTCAATGGTGGCCAAAGACACCAACCATGGAAAACTTCCAACAGTTAATGGTACAAAACCCAGCCCTACAATGGTTGTGGAACAGTGTCTTCATTTCCCTTGCTACCATGCTCTTAGTGTGTATGACCTCTTCTTTAGCGGGTTATGTCTTAGCTAAGAAACGTTTCTATGGACAGCGAATTCTCTTTGCCATCTTTATCGCAGCCATGGCCCTTCCGAAGCAAGTTGTCTTGGTTCCATTGGTACGGATTATCAACTTTATGGGAATCCACGATACCCTAGCAGCGGTTATCTTGCCATTGGTTGGATGGCCATTCGGGGTCTTCTTGATGAAGCAGTTTAGTGAAAACATCCCAACAGAACTCTTAGAATCTGCTAAGATCGATGGTTGTGGAGAGTTACGGACTTTCTGGAGCGTTGCCTTCCCAATTGTCAAGCCGGGATTTGCAGCTCTTGCCATCTTCACCTTCATCAACACTTGGAACGACTACTTTATGCAATTGGTTATGTTGACCTCTCGTCAAAACTTGACCATTTCCTTAGGGGTTGCGACCATGCAGGCTGAAATGGCTACTAACTATGGCTTGATTATGGCTGGTGCAGCCCTAGCAGCGGTGCCAATCGTTACGGTCTTCCTCGTTTTCCAAAAATCCTTCACCCAAGGGATTACTATGGGAGCGGTCAAAGGATAAGTTGTCCGTTTGGACAAACGATAGTTGTGTACAGATACTTTTTTCTAGGCTGAGAGGTGTAGGGCTCTTGCGAGCTCCACACCTCATCGGTGCCTTAGAAGGGGCTGGGGAAGAAACTGCTTGTTTTCTTTTCTCGTCTTAAGAAGTGTCGAAAGGATGAGTGTATGATATTTGATGATTTAAAAAACATCACCTTTTACAAGGGAATCCACCCCAATCTAGATCAGGCCATTGATTTTCTCTATGAGCATCGGAAGGATTCTTTTGAATTGGGAAGATACGATATTGATGGGGATAAGGTTTTTCTTCTTGTTCAAGAAAACACCCTCAATAAAGAAGAAAGCGACCGCTTTGAGCATCACAAAAAATAT
Organism: Streptococcus australis; assembly: GCF_003943615.1. Taxonomy (GTDB): domain Bacteria; phylum Bacillota; class Bacilli; order Lactobacillales; family Streptococcaceae; genus Streptococcus; species Streptococcus australis_C. The sequence goes on from NZ_RJPZ01000007.1 coordinate 53,336, forward strand.
GCCGATTTGCATCTATTGGTAGAAGGTCATGAGTTTTCGAGTTATGGATCTCGTGTGACAGGTGAGGCTATCGCATTTGATGAAGCATCTGACATCGGTTTTGTCCATTGTCAGGAGTCTTATCCGCTGCATCTGGGTTATCATAATTTTGCGATTTTCTTCCCAGGAGAACCTCACCAGCCAAATGGTTATGCAGGTCAAGAAGATAAGGTTCGAAAACAGTTAGTGAAGATTTTAATCGATTAAGAGAGTCAGAAAGGAGACGGTATGTCACAAAGAGAAACAGGATTGATCAAAACAGTTTTTAATACAGACAATCTGGTGATGCGAATCAGCGAGAAAATAGCGGACTTAGTCACAGTCAATCTTCTTTTTGTGCTGAGCTGTCTACCGATTGTCACCATCGGAATCGCGAAGATTAGTTTGTATCAAACGGTTTTTGCGATCAAACACCAGCGTCGCCTACCAGTCATTCGAACCTACATCAGCGCCTTTCGCGAAAATTGGAAGTTGGGTCTTCAGCTCGGAGGGATTGAGTTGCTCGTTTCAGGGGTCTGTCTCTTTGACTTGTTGCTCTTTTGGAACCAGACAGCTTTGCCGATGCAGGTGTTAAAAGCTGTGTGTCTAGGGCTCTTCATCTTCCTCCTTCTGGTTATGCTAGCGGCCTATCCAATTGCGGCGCGTTACCGCTTGACTTGGGTAGAGTGTCTTCAAAAAGCTCTGATTGTAACCGGTTTGTATTTCCCATGGTTTTTCGTTATGGGGACTTTCTTGTTGCTGGTAGCTATGGTTTTTGTGACTTCTGTCTTAAGCTTTCTACTAGGGCTCATGGTCTTCTTCTTGATTGGTTTTTCTAGCCTGACCTTCCTACAGGTTGGATTGATGGAAAAGATATTTGCTCGTTTTAAAGAATAAAAAAGAAAAATTAGGATTTAGTAAACACTCGTGAAAGGAAAAAAGAATGTCAGATTTAAAAAAATATGAAGGAGTCATCCCAGCTTTTTACGCTTGCTATGATGACCAAGGAGAAATTAGCCCGGAGCGGGTACGTGCTCTCGTAGAATATTTTATCGCGAAAGGTGTGCAGGGCTTGTATGTCAACGGATCTTCCGGCGAATGTATCTATCAGAGTGTGGCCGATCGCAAGCTAGTCTTAGAAGAAGTCATGGCAGTGGCTAAAGGAAAATTGACTATCATCGCTCACGTAGCCTGCAATAACACCAAGGATAGTGTGGAATTGGCACGACATGCAGAAGAACTAGGAGTAGATGCCATTGCGGCCATTCCGCCTATTTACTTCCGCTTGCCAGAATATAGTGTCGCCCACTATTGGAATGAAATCAGCGCAGCAGCGCCAAACACAGACTTTGTTATCTACAATATCCCTCAATTGGCAGGTGTGGCTTTGACACCGAGTCTTTATAAAGAAATGTTGAAAAACCAACGGGTCATTGGGGTGAAAAACTCTTCGATGCCTGTGCAGGATATCCAAACCTTTGCTTCTTTAGGTGGTGAAGACCATATCGTCTTCAATGGTCCGGATGAGCAATTCTTAGGTGGCCGTCTGATGGGAGCAGGAGCGGGTATTGGAGGCACTTATGGTGCCATGCCTGAGCTCTTCTTGAAACTCAATCAACTGATTGCGGACAAGGACTTGGAGACTGCGCGTGCCTTGCAGTTTGCCGTCAATGGTATCATCGGAGTCTTGACGTCTGCTCATGGAAACATGTATGGAGTCATTAAAGAAGTCTTGCGGATCAATGAAGGTCTAGAACTGGGATCTGTTCGGAGTCCATTAACTCCAGTAACTGAAGCAGACCAGGAAGTAGTTCAAAAGGCAGCTAGTTTAATCCGTGAAGTCAAGGAACGTTTTCTTTAAAAAGGAATGGAAATCGGAAAGGAGAGGTGTATGGCCTATTACCTAGCGATTGATATCGGTGGGACCAATATTAAATATGGTCTGATTGATGAAGCAGAGAATTTGATTGAGTCGCATGAAATGCCGACAGAAGCTGAAAAAGGGGGACCTGGAATTCTAGGGAAAACCAAAGCTTTAGTAGAATCTTACCTCCAAGAAAATAATATTCTTGGAGTCTGTATTTCGTCAGCTGGCATGGTTGATCCCGATAAGGGAGAAATCTTTTATGCAGGTCCTCAGATTCCCAATTATGCGGGAACTCAGTTTAAAAAAGAAATTGAAGATGCCTATCATATTCCCTGCGAAATTGAAAATGACGTCAACTGTGCTGGTTTAGCAGAAGTCATGTCAGGGAATGGCCAGGGGTCTCAAGTTGCGGTCTGTTTAACAGTCGGCACTGGAATCGGTGGCTGTCTCCTAATCAATGGGGAGATTTTCCATGGCTTTAGCAATTCTGCCTGTGAAGTCGGTTACCTCCATCTTCAAGATGGCGCCTTCCAAGATTTGGCCTCAACAACAGCTTTAGTTGAATATGTTGCCAAGCAACATGGGGACCCTGTCGAACAATGGAGTGGTCGTCGTATTTTCAAGGAAGCGACCCAAGGAAATACCATCTGTATGGCGGGAATCGATCGCATGGTCGACTACCTAGGTAAGGGGCTTGCAAATATCTGTTATGTTGTCAATCCTCAAGTGGTCATTCTTGGTGGTGGGGTCATGGGACAGGAAGCTATATTGAAACCAAAAATTTCAGTTGCCCTCAAAGACTCCCTCGTTCCGAGCCTTGCAGACAAAACACGATTGGAGTTTGCGCATCATCAAAATACTGCGGGGATGATAGGGGCTTACTACCATTTCAAGCAACAGCAAGCTAGACGCAATTAAATCGAAAAGAGGCTGGGACTTTTGTCCCAGCCTTTGCATTGTCGAGCAAGACGCAGTGGTTGAATGGGCTCTACTATGCTGCTTTCATCAGCTTTTATAGCCCTACTCAACTGTGCGGAGGTGGGACGACGAAATCGAATTCTAACGAATTACCGATTTCTGTCCCACTCTCTTTTTGTGGAAAAGAAAAACCAGGTGCCGAAGGCAAAAGCCCTTGGCGCCTGGTGATACATATGGAGACTACCGTCTACGTGAATCGTAGCCATTGAGTTTTTTGTTTTCCCAATAGCTATTGAAAATTTTCTCTTTGCGCTCCCGATCCATTTCAAGAAAGTGAGCGTAGATTAAATCAATCGTGGTTAAGAACGGAAGGGTCGCCGTAATACGGTCAATATAGGTGCTTCCAGGTAGGGGAGCAACTGGTAAAATTTCCGTAAAGTCATCTTTGATAGCGTCTGGTTGAGCAGTAAGAAGAACGGTTTTTGCCCCCATTTCTTGAGCATCCAAGAGGCTATGGATAATCGAGCGTGTGGTTCCCGACAGAGAGAAGGCAATGACCAGACAGGATTTATCCAAGATACTGGTCGTCCATGCAAAGCCGTCTTGATCGGTTAAGGCCTCACAAATAACGCCTAGTCGGAGGAAACGAAGTTTCATCTCAGAAGCCACCAATCCTGAGCTTCCTTTTCCAAAGAAGTAGACCCGATCTGCTTGAGTGATTAAGTTAGCGACTTCTTTGATTTGGTCATCTTTTGCTAGGTTTTCTGTAGCCTGAAGGACATGTTGGTAGCGACGCAAGACATCCTGGGTTAATTCGTCGTGCGGGGATTGTTGTTTTTGAGATTTGGTTTCTTCGTTAAAGTGATAGATAAATTCTCGATAGCCTGTGAAGCCACACTTTTGGGAAAAACGGGTCAAAGCAGCTTTTGATACATGCAACAGTTCCGTCACTCTAGACGAGGAAAGAGAGTGTTGCTGTGCTTCAGGAGATAAAAAATAGCGGGCAATGTCTAACTCTAGCTCCGTCATTTCTTCTTGATGGCTCTTAATAATGCTTCGGAGATCACGATCTTGTTTCACAGCGGTCCTCCTTTCAACTGAGGTTACACATGGAGAAAATCCTATAATATATTTCACAGTATAACATAAAAACCTGTGATATACAAGGAATACGACCGGCGAACGGCTGAAAGAAGGAACAGAATCAGCCTCTCTTTTGAATCAACTTTGTTAAAAAATAACCTCTGGAAACAAAGGAAAGACGCTGAAAAAAGTTGTTAAAATATGTTATAATTTACACAAGAATTTGTTCCTTCTCGTAAAGGAAGAGGTAAGGAGGTGGAGTGATGGCCAACGCAACTCTAGAAATGATGCAAGAGATTGAAATGGCGGCAGAAGCCGTTGTCGCAAGTTACGAGGATCAGGTCCAAGATTTGCGCCAACAGCTAGGTTATCACCTACAGGAGGTAGCAGCATCCTATGACAAAGAGACCGCTAAGCTAGTAGCAGAGCGGGAAGAGTCCTCGAGAGCGACGATTGCTAGCTTGGAGGCAGACCTTGCAGTGACCAGTCAACGCAATGACGAAAAGGTGCAGCAAGCCATGACAAATAAGCGTGCAGCTTTGGTAGACGAAATTGTAGAAAAGGTGGTAGCAACCTATGGCAATTAGCCCAATGCAACACCTTTCTCTCGTCTTGCCTACAAATCTAATGGACGAGCTTCTCTTGTCGCTCCAGTCAGAGGAGTCCGTCCAAATCTATGATTTGAGCGAGCAAGAGGACTGGAAAGTTGCTTTCCAGACGAGTGATAGGACCAAAGGATCAGCTCAAAGACTGGATGAACTAAGACGTCGGGAAGAGCAGTTAGAAAAGGCCATTCAAGCTTTGGAGCCTTTCATTCCTCAAAAGAAGGGATTAGAAAAACTAAAAGAAGCTCCCTTGTCTTTGTCTTTTCACGATTTAGAGTCTCATGGGCTTATCCGTGATGAGCAACGTCTCTTACAGTCGGTGCAAAAACAATTGGCTGTCTTAGCAAAGGCGCGGGATCGCATCCAGCTAGCTCAAGAAGAGCTTGCCTCTTTGGAAAAATGGGTTGACTTGACAATGACACCGGACCAGCTCAAGCGTTTCCGCTATGTTCATGGCTTAATCGGCACCATTCCCAATAGTGAACAGGATCAGGCGCGTCAAGCCTTGCTAGCGCACCCAGATGTAGAGGTTGATGTAGTTTTCAGCTCGGAAACAGAGCATGGAGTCGTTGTCCTGTATAAGTCTGGTGACTTAGCGGATCTTCAAGATACGCTGACCAGTTCGCATTTCAAAGAGTTTGACTATCAGGGAGAGACCCTGCCCAAAGAACGTTTGGAGCAACTCAAGAGAGAGATCAAAGAACAAGGAGCTGTTGAAGCGGCTACTTTGGAAAGGCTCAGCCAAGCCAAGGAAGATCTCAATCAACTCAAGTACCAACTCGATTATGTCTTGAGTCTAGGAGCTCGGGAAGAGGCTAAAGGCTCTCTTGCCAGCACAGCCCATCTAGTCGCATTAGAAGGATGGATTGAGACCTCTCAACTCGAAGCTTTAAAGGGCAAACTTCAAAAGGAATTTGGGAACCAAGTCGTCTTGCAGACGCGAGAGGTTACCCAAGAAGAATGGGATCAGGTGCCAATCAAACTGAAAAACAATGCCTTGGTGGAGCCTTTCGAGTTGGTGACTGAGATGTATGCCCTGCCCAAGTATTACGAGAAAGATCCGACGCCAATCGTCTCTCTCTTCTACTTTGTTTTCTTTGGAATGATGGTAGCAGATATTGGCTATGGCCTCTTGTTAACGCTGGCAACTGGCCTTGCTCTAAAAGCCTTCCAGCTACGGCCGAGCGCAGCAAAAAACCTTCGCTTTTTCTGCCTCTTAGGAATCTCGGTAGCCCTTTGGGGAGTCGTATATGGTTCCTTCTTCGGCTTTGAGATGCCCTTTGCTTTGATCAGCACGACCACCAATGCTATGACCATCTTGATCCTATCGGTTGTCTTTGGTTTCATCACCGTTTTGGTTGGTCTCTTCCTAGGAGGGATGAAAAATGTCCGCCTGAAAGACTATACGGAAGCCTACAATGCAGGCTTTGCCTGGGTCTTGATCTTATTAGGTTTGATGCTCTTAGCAGTCGGGAATATCCTACCAGGCTTATCCTACCTAGTTCCCATTGGCCAGTGGCTAGCTATTCTCAATGCGATTGGGATTCTGGTGGTGTCCATTGTCAGTGCCAAGAAATTATCAGGATTAGCAGCAGGTTTGTTTAACCTCTACAATGTTAGTGGCTATGTCGGAGACTTGGTCAGCTTCACCCGTTTGATGGCGCTCGGTTTATCTGGGGCTAGCATCGGGTCAGCCTTTAACTTGATTGTCAATCTCTTCCCGACTCTGGGACGGTTCACAGTCGGCCTTATGCTCTTTGTCCTTCTCCATGCCATCAACATGTTCCTGTCCTTCTTATCAGGCTATGTGCATGGGGCGCGTTTGATCTTTGTCGAGTTCTTTGGCAAGTTCTACGAGGGTGGTGGCAAACCCTTCCGACCTCTAAAACCGTCGGAACGCTATGTCAAAACAAAAAAATAATTCAGTAAATCAATCATAAAAAATTTTATAGGAGTATATTCATGGAATCTTTAGCTTCATATTTCTCAACCCATGGGGGTGCCTTCTTTGCAGCACTTGGTGTAGCCATTGCAGTGGCTCTTAGCGGAATGGGTTCAGCCCTCGGTGTTGGTAAAACTGGTCAAGCTGCTGCCGCACTCTTGAAAGAACAACCAGAAAAATTTGCCCAAGCTTTGATCTTGCAATTGCTGCCAGGTACACAAGGTCTGTATGGTTTCGTTATCGGGATCTTGATCTGGTTGCAAATTAAGCCAGATATGGCTCTTGAAACAGGAGTTGCTTACTTCTTCACAGCCCTTCCAGTAGCGATTGTTGGCTATTTCTCAGCGAAACACCAAGGGAATGTCGCAACTGCTGGGATGCAAATCTTGGCAAAACGCCCAGAAGACATGATGAAAGGGGTTATCCTTGCGGCCATGGTTGAAACCTATGCCATCTTGGCCTTCGTTGTGTCCTTCCTTTTGACTCTTCGCGTCGGCTAATCTAGACACACCTAAGTCAAAGAAGAGGAGGCTTCTCTTCGTCTTTTATCGGTGGTGAAGAACTCCAAAGGAGGAAATAGAAACAATGACGGATTATTCCCAATTAAAGGACTCCATCCTTGAACAGGCCCATGAAAAAGGCCGGAAATTAGTGGCGGAAGCGACGGCTAAGGTACAAGCAGAAGCTCAGTTGCAGGAAGCTCGTTTGGTGGAAGAAAAGTTACACCAACGGGCGGTTCAATTGCAGACGATTGAGCGCCGCTTGCAACGTGAAAGCCAACAAATCGAAAATCAAAAACGTCAATCAACATTGGTTACCAAGCAACGGGTTTTAAAAGAGCTGTTTGCGGACGCCTACCATAAAATGGCGGCTTGGTCGCGTGAAGAAGAACTCGCATTTCTTCACCGCATTCTTCCTCGTTATGCAGACCAAGCAATGGTCTTAACCCTAGGTGCTGTGACGGCAGAAAAATTGACGGATCAAGATTGTCGGGATTTGATAGAGGCCTATCCACAGCTTCAGTTAGCAAAAGAAACTCTTGCCCAAGAAGCAGGTTTTATCCTTTCCTTTGGCAAAGTGGATGCCAGCTATCTCTACCGTGATCTCGTTGATGCTGTACGGGAGGAGCAGAGCTTCCATATGGCAGCTAGCATTTTTAAAGAAGAGAAGAACTAGGAGGGCCTATGAGTGAACGGACGTATTCTCAAGTAAATACCGGGATTAGTGTACGTGAAGCTAGTTTTTTGAGCCCAGCTCAGTTTGATGCCCTTCTGATCAGCCCAGATGCAGAAGCGCGTGCCAGTCTCTTGCAAGGGACGGCCTATGCCTTGGAGGCAGATCAACTGCGTCAAGTCCAAGTAGTCGAGCAAGCCTTGATGAAGCACCTTCTAGCAGAGTATGACTGGGCTTATCAAGTAGCTCCGAATCCAGCTGTGGTCGACCTCTTTGCCCTTAAGTACACCTATCACAATCTCAAGGTTTTCTTGAAAGAGCGAGCAACGGGGAGGGAGTTGAACTTCTTATTATTGGATGCAGGCCCCTATTCCTTAGCAGTTCTTGAACAAGTAGCCAAGACCTTTTCTTCAGAGAACTGTCCAGAGTTTATGGCTCAGGAAGTAGCAGCGACCTGGCAGGAATATGTCGACTATCAGGATATTCGAGTTCTGGAGATCGGCATGGATCTGGCTTACTTTGATCATCTCAAACGCTTGGCGGAAAACCTCGAGCATCCACTTTTAGAATCGCTGGTCACCTTGACCATTGATTGTTACAATGTCATCACAGTTGAGCGGTCCCTCAGCCTGAAAAAGCCAGGAAGCTTTATGAAGCAACTCTTGTCCGATGCTGGAACTCTCTCAGCAAGAGAAGTCATCCAATGTGTGGAGCAGGGAAACCTCATCAGTTGGTTCCAACAAGTCAATCCCTTGCCTTATGATGTGGAATTGACTCGGTACGAAGAGCAGATGCGAGCAGGGAGAGTGAGCGCTGAGACAGTGGAATACCTGGAGCATGTGATTAAGTACCGAATTTTGGAACAAGCTTCCTTTGAGACAGACGGCCCCTTGCCTTTAGCTCGCTATCTTTTCGGAAAAGAGCTGGAGGTGAAGAATTTACGTCTGGTCTTGACGGGTCTGGACAATCAGCTTCCAATTGACAAAATAAAAGAAAGGATGAGACCGATCTATGGCCAGTAAAACGCAAAAAATTGCCGTTGTGGGAAACCGAGATGCTATCCTTCCTTTTCAGATGATTGGCTTTCAGACCTTTCCCGTAGCAGAGGCTCAGGAAACCATTAATACCTTACGTCACTTGAGCCAAGAAGATTTTGGCATCATCTATCTGACGGAAGATATGGCTCAGGAAATCCCAGATACCATTGCCCACTACGATCGCCAAGTAACTCCAGCAGTCATCTTGATTCCTACTCATAAGGGCTCGACTGGGCTAGGACGCCAACGCATTCGGGATAATGTCGAAAAAGCAGTGGGGCAGGATATTTTATGAGAATAAATGAATTTGGCCAAGCGATTGGAGATGAACTGCCAGATTTTACACCAGGGCGTCTACCAGCTATTGAGCGGATTGAGGGTCGCTATACCGTAATCGAGCGCCTGTCAAAGGAAAAACACGGAGCGGATCTTTATCAGGTCTACGGGCCAGCCTCCCCAGCAGATATGTGGACCTATCTATTCAATGGCCCTGCCCACAATGAAGCTGAGTGGGATTGCCTGTTGGATGATCTCATGACAGCCCAAGGTCGCTTTTACTATGCGATTGTAGACAAAGATTCCGGCAAGGCTTTAGGGACATTCTCTCTCATGCGGATGGATCAAGCCAACCGGGTGATTGAAGTTGGAGCGGTGACCTACTCACCATTGCTTAAGAAGACACGCATGGCAACCGAAGCTCAGTATCTCTTGGCGCGCTATGTGTTTGAGGATTTGGGCTACAGACGCTATGAGTGGAAATGTGATGCCTTAAACCAAGCTTCGCGCAAAGCAGCTGAGCGCCTGGGATTCACCTATGAAGGCTGTTTCCGCCAGGCTCTTGTTTATAAAGGTCGGACTCGAGACACAGACTGGTTGTCTATCATTGACCAAGAATGGCCAGCTATCAAAGAGCGCTTCGAAGCTTGGTTGGATCCAACAAATTTCGATGAAAATGGTCAACAAAAGCAATCTCTAGCCGATATGGCGCAAAAGTAATACAAAGAAACAAAGGATTCCCAGGAGGAATACATGACTCAAGGAAAAATTATTAAAGTTTCCGGTCCCTTGGTGGTCGCATCAGGGATGCAGGAGGCCAACATCCAAGATATTTGCCGGGTCGGCGATCTTGGTTTGATTGGCGAAATTATTGAGATGCGTCGGGATGAGGCATCTATCCAAGTATATGAAGAAACGTCTGGAGTCGGACCAGGTGAACCGGTGGTCACAACTGGGGCTCCCCTCTCGGTTGAGTTGGGACCAGGTTTGATTTCTCAGATGTTTGACGGGATCCAACGCCCCTTGGAACGTTTCCAAGAAGTGACTGCCAGTGATTTTTTGGTTCGTGGGGTACAAGTTCCCAATCTCGATCGTGACACCAAATGGACCTTCGAACCAAGTGTGGCAGAAGGAACAGAGGTGGTCGCTGGAGACATCGTCGGTACCGTTCAAGAGACCAATATGGTGGAACACCGCATCATGGTACCTTACGGAGTCAGTGGGCGTGTGACTAAGATTGCAGCTGGTTCTTACACAGTAGAGGAGCCAGTTTATGAGATCGAGCAGGCTGATGGCAGCCTCTTTACCGGAACCTTGATGCAAAAATGGCCGGTTCGTCGAGGCCGTCCCTTTGCACAAAAACTGATCCCAGTAGAGCCTTTGGTGACAGGTCAACGGGTCATTGATACCTTCTTCCCAGTGACAAAAGGTGGCGCTGCGGCAGTTCCTGGACCTTTCGGAGCTGGAAAAACCGTCGTGCAACACCAGGTGGCTAAGTTTGCCAATGTGGACATCGTAATTTACGTTGGTTGTGGAGAACGTGGAAATGAAATGACAGACGTTCTGAATGAATTTCCAGAATTGATCGATCCAACAACCGGCCAATCCATCATGCAACGGACGGTTTTGATTGCCAACACTTCGAACATGCCAGTGGCAGCGCGGGAAGCTTCCATCTATACAGGGATTACTATTGCCGAATACTTTCGTGATATGGGCTATTCCGTTGCCATCATGGCGGACTCTACGTCGCGCTGGGCAGAGGCTCTTCGTGAAATGTCTGGTCGTCTAGAAGAAATGCCCGGAGATGAAGGCTACCCAGCCTATCTTGGTAGCCGGATTGCCGAGTACTACGAACGGGCCGGCCGGGTCAAGACACTCGGAACCACTGCGCGTGAAGGTTCTATTACTGCTATCGGTGCTGTTTCCCCTCCGGGTGGAGATATCTCAGAGCCCGTAACGCAAAACACCCTGCGGATCGTTAAGGTCTTCTGGGGACTAGATGCTCAGTTGGCGCAACGTCGCCACTTCCCAGCCATCAACTGGTTGAGTTCTTATTCCCTATACCAAGATGAGGTGGGCCAATACATTGACCAGCATGAGCAGATTAGCTGGGCAGAAAAAGTGACTCGCGCTATGAACCTGTTGCAAAAAGAGAGTGAATTGCAAGAGATTGTACGCCTGGTTGGTCTGGACTCCTTGTCTGAAAAAGACCGCTTGACCATGAATGCGGCCAAGATGATCCGCGAAGACTACCTGCAACAAAATGCCTTTGATGAGGTAGACACCTATACTTCTTTCAGCAAGCAGGTTGCCTTATTGACCAACATTTTAACCTTTGACCAAGAAAGTCAAAAAGCATTGGAATTAGGGGCCTACTTCACAGAAATCATGGAAGGAACGGTAGACCTTCGGGACCGCATTGCCCGTAGCAAGTTCATCCATGAGGATCAGTTGGCTACCATCCAAGCTTTGAAAGAAGAAATCGTAGAAACCCTACACCAAATCGTAGCCCAAGGAGGAGTAGACAATGAGCGTGATTAAAGAATACCGTACTGTCAGCGAAGTTGTTGGCCCCTTGATGATTGTCGATCAGGTCCAAGGGGTTCACTACAATGAACTGGTAGAAATCAAGCTCCATGACGGTACAACGCGTCAGGGACAAGTCCTCGAAGTTCAAGAAGACAAGGCGATGGTCCAGCTCTTTGAAGGATCTAGCGGGATCAACTTGGAAAAAGCCAAGGTTCGCTTTACCGGACGTCCCCTAGAACTTCCAGTGTCCGAAGACATGGTGGGTCGTATCTTTAACGGGATGGGCAAACCCATCGATGGTGGTCCGGAGATTATCCCAGAGAAGTACTTGGACATTGATGGTCAAGCCATCAACCCTGTTTCGCGGGATTATCCGGATGAATTTATCCAGACAGGAATCTCAGCTATTGACCACTTGAACACCCTGGTTCGGGGGCAAAAGCTTCCAGTCTTCTCCGGTTCTGGTCTTCCTCACAAGGAGTTGGCGGCTCAGATTGCCCGTCAAGCGACGGTACTGAATTCCGAAGAAAACTTTGCCGTGGTCTTTGCGGCCATGGGGATTACCTTTGAAGAAGCTGAGTTCTTTATGAATGACCTTCGAGAAACAGGGGCTATTGACCGCTCTGTCCTCTTTATCAACCTAGCCAATGACCCAGCTATCGAACGGATTGCAACTCCTCGGATTGCCTTGACAGCTGCAGAATATTTGGCCTATGAAAAAGACATGCATGTCTTGGTCATCATGACGGATATGACCAACTACTGTGAAGCCCTTCGGGAAGTATCCGCTGCTCGCCGGGAGGTTCCAGGACGTCGGGGCTATCCAGGTTACCTCTATACCAACCTATCCACCCTCTACGAACGTGCAGGACGCTTGGTTGGAAAGAAAGGATCTGTGACCCAGATTCCGATCCTCTCCATGCCGGAAGATGACATCACCCACCCAATTCCTGACTTGACAGGCTACATCACAGAAGGGCAAATTATCTTGTCTCGTGATCTCTACAACAGTGGCTACCGTCCACCGATCAATGTCCTTCCATCTCTTTCTCGTTTGAAAGACAAGGGATCTGGTGAAGGGAAGACTCGGAAAGATCATGCGGCGACCATGAACCAGCTCTTTGCGGCCTATGCCCAAGGGAAACAAGCAAAAGAGTTAGCCGTGGTGCTTGGGGAATCTGCCTTGTCAGATACAGACAAGCTCTATGTCAAATTTACTGATCGCTTTGAGAAGGAATACATCAATCAAGGCTTTACTACCAATCGGAGCATTCAAGAAAGTCTAGATCTGGGCTGGGAATTGCTGGCTATCTTGCCAAGGACAGAGCTCAAGCGGATCAAGGATGATATGATTGACGAATACCTCCCAAAAACTTCTAAGGAAGCACAAGCCTAGGAGTAGAAAGGAGGAAGTCAAATGGCACGATTAAATGTCAAACCCACCCGGATGGAGTTAAACACCCTCAAAGAGCGTCTGAAGACAGCAACTAGAGGGCATAAACTTCTCAAGGACAAACGAGATGAGCTCATGCGACGCTTCATCGAATCGGTCCGTGAAAATGACCGCCTCCGCCAGAAGGTTGAGGCAGCTCTCGTCGGAAATATGCAAGAATTTGTCCTCGCCAAATGTCTGGAAAATGACCTCATGGTCCAGGAAATCTTTGCGGTGCCGACGCGTGAGGTCAGCCTGCATATCGAGACGGAGAATATCATGAGTGTGCGCGTGCCCAAGATGCATGCCCATATCGATAATCCGTATGGAGACGATGAGGGAGACGTGGTCTACAGCTACGTGGCTTCCAATAGTCAGATGGATAGTACCATTCAAGAAATGGAAGAACTCCTCCCAGACCTGCTGCGTCTAGCTGAGATTGAAAAAACTTGCCAGCTCATGGCCGATGAGATCGAAAAAACGCGCCGTCGGGTAAATGGACTGGAGTATGCGACCATTCCAGACCTCAAGGAGACCATCTATTATATCGAAATGAAACTCGAAGAAGCCGAACGCGCCAACCTGGTCAGAATGATGAAGGTCAAATAAGATATAAAGCCGTTAAGCAACTCAAAGGAAAATAGGAAATCCAGCGACGAAGCGCCAGCTTCTAGTTGGATTTCCTATTTTCCAAAGAGTTGTAGGCGTGTTCAATTATAAGATACAAAGCCGTTAAAAATAGCACCCCAAGTGATCTTTACAGGAGACAAACTTGGGGTGTTTTTTAACTTCTATTCAACTGAAAAATCTCCTAAAATCCCTTCCTTCAGGGCTCTTGAAGGCTTCTGATAAAACAAATTAATTTGATTATCCAAATAGTACTAACTGTCACTAAATATTAAGAGAATGTAACAAGTAAGAGCTAATGTTACAAATTAGGGTCAGTTAGATTAAAAGAAAAGAAGAGTCATTTCCCGGACAAAAAAATGTGATAAAATATTAAATATATCTGTCTGGAGTTGGATCTCCGAAAATAAGAAAACGAGGAAAGAACGTATGAAGAAAGTAAACAAAAAAGCTCTAATTGCTTCTACTGTTGCTATGGCAGTCTTGCCATTTACAACTGGTAAAGCAGAATCAAATGGGGACTGGGTTGCCCGTTCTGTAGATGAAATTCGTGCGGATATTTCAACTTCAGAAAACAAACAAACCTACACTATCAAGTATGGGGATACATTAAGCACGATTGCGGAAGCTTTGAATGTTGACGTAACTGTTTTGGCAAACTTGAACCAAATCAGCAACATTGATTTGATTTTCCCAGGAACTGTCTTGACAACAACTGTCAATGATCAAAACCAAGTGACAGGTGTAGAAATCCAAACTCCTACAACAGGTAATGGTGATGCAACTGTGACAACTTCTGCTGATTTGACTAACAACCAAATTAAAGTAGACAACCAAACTGTTGCAGTGGGTGATTTGACAAAACCAGTAGCAGATGAGAGCAACCAACCTGTAGAACTCCCTCAAGCACCTGCAGTTGTAGCAGCAGTGGCAGACAAAGTATCAGAAAGCTTGCCAACTCCAGAAACACCTGCACCAGCAGCCCCAGTAGCAGAGGAAGCACCAGCACCAGTTGTTGAAGAGGCACCTGCGCAACCTGCTGCAACACCAGCTGAAGTAGCTGCTCCCGTAGAAGCGCCAGTTGTTGAGGAAGCACCAGCGGCTCCAGTAGCGGAACCAGCACCAGTCGTTGAAGTTCCAGCAGAACCAGAAGTTACTGCGGTTGCTTCAACACCACAATATGGTGCACCAGCACCAATTGTTGACACGACAGCTTCAACTCCTTCAACTGCGACACCTACTTCAAATGAAGGTCTTCAACCTCAAACGATTCGCTTCAAAGAACAAGTAATAAATGAACTTGGCTTGACTGATATCGGTGGTTACCGTCCTGGTGACCCAGAAGATCACGGTAAAGGCCTTGCGATCGACGTCATGGTTCCAGAAAGTTCAGAGATTGGTGATCGAGTAGCTCAATATGCAATCGATCACATGCAAGAAAATGGAATTTCTTACATCATCTGGAAACAACGTTTCTATGCTCCAGTAAATAATATTTATGGACCAGCAAACACTTGGAATGAAATGCCAGACCGTGGTAGCGTAACAGAAAATCATTACGACCACGTACACGTATCATTTTACGAATAATTAAGACATAGCAAAGAATCAGGATATTCCTGATTCTTTTTTGTATAAAAATAGATCCCATTGCTCAATGGGACCTAGTGGATTAAAGGATAACATCAGATTTTTCTACTTGATAGAGAGCGATACTCATAAATAAAGCAACAACCAGAAGAATTAAAATTCCGGGTGTCCAAGAGTGGAAGATTTGTTGGCTTGAACCAAATAAGATAGGTCCAAGTGCAGCAAAGATATATCCTCCTGTTTGAGCCAGCCCAGAGAGTTGAGCAGTTTTCTCAGGAGAGCTAGACTTCATGGAGAAGGTGACCATGAGGTAAGGGAATAGGATACTCGTAAAACTTCCAATCAAGATATTCAGGATCAACCAGTAAATGAAGTTGTTTGTCTTTATTAACAGCATGGCAATACCAGTAAAACCAGCTAAAACAGTCGTTATCAGCATGATACGTCGGTTTCGTTCAGAAAGGCTGGTGGTGAGACTTGGAATGGTCATAGAGAAAGGAAGACTCATCAGGGTGAATACAGATGCTAAAATTCCTGCATTGGCTTGACTGATGCCGGCTTGAGTCGCCATGGTAGGAAGCCAGGTCATCGTGGTATAGAACAAGAGAGACTGTAGACCACAGAAAAGCATGATGGCCCAGACCTTACCATTCTTATACCAGCTAGTCTTATTTTCATGAGAAGAAGAGCTTTTTTTCAGATAATGATTGTGGCGAGCATTGGGGAGCCAGATCACAAGAGCGACCGCACAGACAAGGGTCAGCACCCAGACTAGGCCTTGCCAAGAGGTAGCTTGAGTAATAGGAACAGCGACAGAAGAAGCGACCGCAGTAGACAAGCCCATTGCAGTGATATAGAGGGTAGTCAAGAAGCCAAGACGTTTTGGTTCATTGGCTTGGATCAAGCTTGGTAGAAGGACATTGATAAAGGCAATGGCAGCACCGATCAAAAGAGTTCCCACATAGAGGAGAGGGAGATTGATGGTACGTAGGGCCGATCCAATCGTCATCAGGATCAAAACTCCGAGAAAGAGTCGCTCAATTCCAAAGCGTCTCGCCCAGCTGGTAGCAAAAGGAGAGAAAATAGCAAAGGTTAATAGGGGCAGACTCGTCAAGAGGCCTAGAGAACTCACTTCGACACCAAAGCTAGCAGCAATATCTGATAAGACAGTGGAAAGGGTCGTAAATGGTGCACGTAAGACCACTCCTAGTAATAAGATTCCTGGAATAAGAAAACGTGAATGGTTTTGTTTCATAATGTACCTCCTTGCTTGAAAATGAACAGCATCCGTATCATTATAGCACAAGAACTTGGAGGAGGCAAAAGGAATTATCGATGAATAAAGCTTGTAAAATAGCTGTTTTGCCTACAAATATAGGAAATAATAGAAAGATCGAACTGAAAAAATTTTTTGAAGGTTTTAAAACTGTCTTCGAACATATTTTTATAGGCACGTAGTTTTCGCTTCGCTTAAACTGCATCCATATCTCTAAATTTGGTTGAACTCACCGAGTTCACCTTATTCAGTTTTCTAAGAATCGTAATTCTCACTAGCGTTCGAACTGCGTCAATGTACCTGAACTCGTCTACGGTCCTTGTTAGGATTGGTTTAAGGAAATAGGCTTAGTAATAATTACATAACGCAGTGGTTGATTGGTATCTTTGTTCGCTCTTATAGCTCCAAAGAATACCTAATCAACTGTGCGGGGGTGAGACAACGAACAATTTTAAAAGATTGTTCTGTCTCACTCCCATAGAAAAAGCCACCGGATTTGGTGGCTCTTATAGGGAGATTATTATGAAAAAGTTTAGGATTTTCTATCAAACAAAGTTAGGAGGTCTTCATTTGATGGTATTAGTATAAATCGGAAAACTTAAAGAAAACTTAAGATAAGTTCCTGTAATTTTAAATCAGTCTTAAGACGGATACTGTCATTGGTACAAGTCTTCATTTCTTTTCGTAGGTTAACTTGCATTATTGTCAGAATTGTGAGAAAATAGTTTTCATTGAAAGAGGGAAAGGATAGCGAGATGAGAGAGGATATCAAGATTAACGACCGTGCCCTAGCACTGGAGAAACAATTGATTGAAAAGTTAGAGCTTGTGTTTGATACCGATGTTGAATTGGACGTCTACAACCTTGGTTTGATTTATGAGCTGGATCTGGATGAGGAAGGGACTTGCAAGGTAGTCATGACTTTTACCGATACCGCTTGTGACTGTGCGGAAAGTTTGCCTATCGAAATCGTCGCTCGCCTAAAAGAAATTGACGGTATTGAAGACGTCAAAGTAGAAGTAACCTGGTCGCCAGCTTGGAAAATTACCCGGATCAGCCGTTATGGGCGTATTGCACTTGGCCTTCCACCGCGATAAATCAATAAAACTCACTTTACAAATTCGTAAAGTGAGTTTTTTCATATCTTATTGTTTACCAGACTGTTCCATATTCCAGAAGTCGGTTACGGCACCACGAGAAGCAGAGGATACTGTGTGGGCATACTTACCGAGAACCCCACGGCTATACAGTGGCGGCAAGGTAGTTTCAGCTTTCCGTTTGGCCAACTCTTCGTCTGAGACGTGCATGGTGATTTCTTTAGTATCTTGGTCGACTGTTACCATGTCCCCTGTGTGGAGATAAGCGATTGGGCCACCGACCTGGGCTTCAGGTGCGATGTGTCCGACAACGAGACCGTAAGTACCACCAGAGAAGCGTCCGTCTGTCAAGAGGGCCACCTTATCTCCTTGGCCTTTACCAACGATCATGGATGACAAGGACAGCATTTCCGGCATACCAGGACCACCCTTAGGACCTACGAAACGGACAACAACAACGTCGCCATCCACGATTTCATCCGAAAGAACCGCTTCAATGGCAGCTTCTTCGGAGTCAAAGACCTTAGCAGGACCAGTAATGTTACGCACTTTAACACCTGATACTTTGGCAACTGCCCCTTCTGGAGCCAAGTTCCCTTTTAGGATGATCAATGGACCATCCGCACGTTTTGGATTTTCAAGTGGCATGATGACTTTTTGACCTGGTGTCAAATCAGCGAAAGCTTCCAAGTTTTCTGCAACAGTTTTACCGGTACATGTGATCCGATCACCATGAAGGAAACCATTCTTCAGAAGGTATTTCATGACAGCTGGCACACCACCAACATTGTAAAGGTCTTGGAAGACGTATTGACCAGAAGGTTTCAAGTCTGCCAAGTGAGGCACACGCTCTTGGAAATCGTTGAAGTCCTCAAGGGTCAAGTTAACATTGGCTGCGTGAGCGATGGCAAGCAAGTGAAGGGTCGCATTGGTTGACCCACCCAGGGCCATAGTCACCGTAATGGCATCTTCAAAGGCTTCACGGGTCAAGATGTCAGATGGTTTTAGTCCCATTTCAAGCATCTTGACAACTGCACGACCAGCTTCTTCGATGTCAGCTTTTTTATCTGCTGATTCAGCAGGGTGAGAAGATGAACCTGGTAAGCTCATCCCAAGGACCTCAATCGCTGTCGCCATGGTGTTGGCAGTGTACATTCCACCACAACCACCAGGGCCAGGGCAGGCATTACATTCCAGTTGCTTCACTTCTTCGGCCGTCATGTCACCGTGGTTCCATTTCCCGATCCCTTCGAAAACAGAAACTAAGTCGATATCCTTGCCGTTCAGATTACCTGGTGCAATGGTACCGCCGTAGGCAAAAATCGCTGGGATATCCATGTTGGCAATGGCAATCATGGAACCAGGCATGTTCTTATCACAGCCACCGATCGCTACAAAGGCATCCACGTTGTGACCGCCCATGGCTGCTTCGATGGAGTCTGCAATGATATCACGAGAAGTCAAGGAGAAGCGCATCCCTGGTGTCCCCATAGCGATCCCATCCGCAACCGTAATGGTTCCGAATTGAACTGGCCAAGCACCTGCATCTTTCACACCTTCTTTGGCCAATTTTCCAAAATCATGAAGGTGGATGTTACAAGGTGTATTTTCTGCCCAAGTAGAAATCACACCTACGATTGGTTTTTCAAAGCTTTCATCGGTCATCCCAGTTGCCCGAAGCATGGCACGGTTAGGTGATTTAACCATGCTGTCGTATACGCTACTGCGATGGCGTGTATCTAATTCTGTCATCTGATTCCCTCTCATCGTTTTTTTATTATTATAGCACAATTTACGGCCCAACGTCAGAAGAAAATTCTTGAATTTTCAGACAATTCAGCTTACTTAGTTTTTGCTAAAATAATTTACAGTTATATCTTGACTTTTGCGTACAAAGTGATATCATTTAGATATCATAAAGAAAGAAGGGCTCGTCCCATGGAAGAAAAAATTTTAACCCAAAAGAAAAACGGCTTAGCTGTTCTTGTAGGCTTGCTAGTTGGAGATCTTGTTTTAGTTTTTGCCTTTATTAGTGCGATTGCTAGTTTACCAGAAGGTTTCCCGCTTGCAATTGGAGTTATTACCTGTATTTTTCTCTTTATTGCTAGTCTGGTGTGCTATGCGGGGATCAAAATTATTAAACCGCAAGAGGCCTTGGTCTTGACCTTGTTTGGGGACTATATTGGAACCATTCGCGAAGCGGGTATTTACTTTGTCAATCCCTTCTGTGTCGCTGTCAATCCTGCCAATAACACCCGCTTGGGCCAAAGTGGTGATGTCACCACCAAGTCCCCCATGTCTGTCAGTAAAACAGCAGAAGGCAACAATATTTCCATAGAGACAGGTAAAAAGAATATTTCCTTAAAAGTGATGACCTTGAACAACTCTCGCCAGAAGATCAATGACTGCTTAGGGAATCCTGTAGAAATTGGTATTGCAGTTACTTGGCGCGTAGTGGATACGGCTAAAGCAGTCTTCAATGTGGATAACTACAAAGAATATCTCTCATTGCAGTGTGATAGTGCCCTTCGTAATATTGTCCGCATCTATCCTTATGATGTAGCTCCTAATGTCGATACGACAGGAGATGGCCAGGCAGATGAGGGTAGTCTCCGAGGCTCCAGTGAAATCGTGGCCAGTCGCATTCGAGAAGAGATTCAGGAGCGTGTTAAAGATGCTGGGCTTGAAATTCTAGAGGCTCGCATTACTTACTTGGCCTATGCTCCAGAAATCGCAGCTGTGATGCTTCAACGCCAACAAGCGTCTGCCATTATCGATGCGCGGAAGATGATTGTCGATGGAGCAGTTGGGATGGTTGAAATGGCCCTTGAACGCTTGAGCGAAGGAGAGATTGTAGAGCTAGACGAAGAACGGAAGGCTGCCATGGTATCGAACCTTCTTGTCGTTCTCTGTGGCAATCATGATGCACAACCAATTGTCAACACAGGAAGTCTCTATTAAGAATGGCTGATCAAAAGAAAAAGCAAATTCCACTTAGACTGTCAGCCAAGTTATATGCTGCTCTCGCATCATGGGCAGAAGATGACTTTCGATCGGTCAATGGTCAGATCGAGTACCTGCTGACAGAATGTGTCAAGCAACGAAAAAAGGATGGCAAATACGTTTCGGAAATGATTGATGAGCCATTTGAAATAGACCTTTAAGGAAAACTCCTGTCCCATTTGATGAGGCGGGAGATTTTTTTTAACAATTTTTTGTCAAGTAACTTTACTTTACAAAAAAGTTTTGTTATACTGTTAAAGTTGATGAAAATCAAACCTAATTGAATTTATATCTTAAAAGGAGAAAAACGAAATGGCAGTACCTGCACGTCGCACATCAAAAGCGAAGAAAAACAAACGTCGTACGCACTACAAAGTAACAGCTCCATCTGTAAACTTTGACGAAGCAACTGGAGATTACTCACGTTCTCACCGTGTATCACTTAAAGGATACTACAAAGGACGTAAGATCGCTAAAGCTGCATCAGCTGAATAATAGAAGGGAGATACCATGCGCGTAAATATTACACTTGAACACAAAGAATCTGGTGAACGCTTGTACCTTACTTCTAAAAACAAACGTAACACTCCAGATCGTCTTCAATTGAAGAAATACTCACCAAAACTTCGCAAACACGTTGTGTTTACAGAAGTGAAGTAGGGGTTCAATACGAATCAATACAGAAGAAAAACGCTGATTTCAAGCGTTTTTTCTTTTTGCCTAATGCGATATATTGCACTGTATTTCAATCCAAACTCTACCTTTTTTGGATAAATTTCAATGAATATACTAGCTTATAGAAAGAATTTAAAAACTATGACTTTTCGAAAAAGAGTCATTTTCCGGAAAGTTGAGTAATGTAAAAAGATGTGTATGAAAACATTAATTTAAGATTTCTTCAATTGTCAAATTAAGCTAGAAGAAAAAACCTCTAGCTATTAGCTAGAGGTTGCGATTTAGTCAGGTTTATTGATTTGAAAGTTTACGTTTCAATAAGATAGCGCCTGATAGAACAACTGCTCCTAGGACAATGAATCCAGTAGCTGCGACTTCACCTGTACTTGGGAGAAATTTCTTACGACCTTTACCTTTGCCGTCGCCGGTACCTTCAGTTGTTGAAGATGACGGAGTTGGTGTTGGAGTAGTCGTTGAAGTTGTAGTCGGTTCTTCACTTGTAGTAGTTGTAGTTGTAGTTGTTTCACCTGTAGTGGTTGAAGTGGTTGTATCTTCTTTGGTTGTTGTGGTAGTTGAAGTTGTAGTCGGCTCTTCAGTTGTTGTGGTAGTTGAAGTTGTAGTCGGCTCTTCAGTTGTTGTGGTAGTTGAAGTTGTAGTCGGCTCTTCGGTTGTTGTGGTAGTNGAAGTTGTTGTCGTGGTTGTCGTTGAAGTGGTTGTTTCTTCCTTCGGATTCACAATCGTTTTGGTTACTGAATGGTCTGCTCCAAAATCTTCAACATTAACCACAGTATCAGCTTCTTTGATGATATGACCTGAAGGGGCTTCAGTTTCAGTTAAGATATATTTATCTTTCAACAGTTTACCAACGGCAATATTACCATTTTCGTCTGATTCAAACTCACCGATAACTTGATTATTAGCTTGACGAACAACTCTAAACTTAGCACCTTTAAGTGGTTGGTTAGCATCATCGACTTTATGAATATTGATTGAGTAAACATAACCAACACCAGCACCACCAGCAATTTGAACGGCAGCAGCATTAGTTACATTTTTGGTTTCAATACCTAGACCTTTAAGAGTTGCTTCATTTCTCAAGACCTCTCCGTCAGCAGGATCATAATTTAAACGAACATTATAAGCAATACGATATTGGTCATTTTCAGTAACATCACCTAAATCGATAACAAATGATCGACCATCTTCGCTAATGGTAATCTTATGCTGGTCTGTTACATCAACTCTATCAGAGAATACCCATTCACCAGTATCATAAGAGAATTTACCTTTAATAATTTTAATGCTATCTTTTTCGTAAGAAGCATTCGTAAATTGTAAGTGATCTTCGAGTGTGGCATTCTTAATATTTTGCTTTGTACGATTGACAGAAATCGTGTATTGAATTTCCCTTTGGTCCCCTGCGTTTACCCAACTAGTCTTTGTTAGAAGTCTAGGATTTCCATCACCTATACCAGTAAATGAAACTTTACCAGCAACTTTTGTTTCTTTGTTAATGGTGATTTCTACTGGAACCTCACCTTTTTGAGGGTGTTTTTTGAAATCGATACGAGCGTAAAAGAAGAATGATCCGCTGGTATCTGAGTGTTTTTCAACATAATCCGTATAGGTAATTGTAATGGATTTATTATCTGGGCTTACCTCAGCATTTGCGATAACTTCCTTCGTATTTATATCAAGAATTTGAAACGAAGTGTTAGTAATCATCAAAGCATCTGGAACAGTAACTACAGTTGAATCTCCTGCTTTAACATTTTTTCCAGACAAATCATAATCAGCGTTGATTCGGAAAGTTGCCCACTGTTGTAAGTCCCAGTCAAGAACTCCTCCTTCGTTATTTGATACTTTAACATTTTGGATTGTATCCACAAATTTTCCAGAGACTGAAACCTCAGGAGTTTCTGCAGAGATTTTATTCCAATTAAATGTAAAAATCGCAACTAATAAACAAAGAATGAACGGAAAAATCCAACTTTTCTTTTTGTCCATTTTTACCTTCCTTTTTCATAAACTTGGGTGTTTTATAAAAATCATTTATTTACACTTTTATAAGGAAGAATGTAATAAAATAATCGTTTATAAGACACACGGCTACAACATAACTTTGTAGGAAATACTGTTTAATATGCAAGATCACGTTGGGATTTGAAATCAAAAATATTTTCTACAAAGTGAATTATATCACAAATAAAATAATGTATCAACCCAAAATATGTTTGTATATTATAAAATCATATCAAAATATAGTATAAATTGATGAGGTGAGCCATATATCCAAATTTAGTAGAGATGCATATATTAGAGTGGAGCAAATAATTTTGAAGTTTATTTTAAAGAGTTAAGGATTAGAAAAAGGATTTACCTCTAAATTAGAAGTAAATCCTTTTAAAACCTTTTGTCAAACTTTAAGATAAATTAGTAAGTTAAAATACAGACTGCTAGTTATTAGACATTTTTCGTTTCATTACAATAGCACCTGATAGGACAAGTACTCCTGAGAATACTAGGCCAGTTGCTAAGACTTCACCTGTACTTGGGAGAAGGACTTTGCGTCCGCCACCGTTACCATCTCCATTTCCACCAGGGTTTCCTGGTGTAGTAGTAGTTGTGGTTGCATCTTCACTTACTGTAGTAGTAGTTGTGGTTGCATCTTCACTTACTGTAGTAGTAGTTGTGGTTGCATCTTCACTTACTGTAGTAGTAGTTGTGGTTGCATCTTCACTTACTGTAGTAGTTGTTGTGGTTGTATCTTCACTTACTGTAGTAGTTGTTGTGGTTTCACCATCACCTTCACCTGCACCATGGTTATCTGGATTTCCCGGAGTTGTTGTTGTAGTAGTTGTTGTAGTTGTAGGTTCCTCTGTTGTAGTGGTGGTTGTTGTAGTTGTAGGTTCCTCTGTTGTAGTGGTAGTTGTTGTAGTTGTAGGTTCCTCTGTTGTAGTGGTAGTTGTTGTAGTTGTAGGTTCCTCTGTTGTAGTGGTAGTAGTTGTGGTTGTAGGTTCCTCTGTTGTAGTGGTAGTAGTTGTGGTTGTAGGTTCCTCTGTTGTTGTAGTTGTTGTAGTGGTTTTATCACCATCAACACCACCATCCGCTCGAATATTTGATACAGAAGAATTCTTCTCTATGGCTACAACAGCTGCTTCACCTTTTATACGATACCAAGCTTGGCTATGATTTTCAAACTTAGCTTGATCAGGATTTGTTACTTTTGTTTTATATATTACTGTGAAACCTGTTAGTACGGCGTCTTCTTGAGGAATTTTAATTGAAATTTTTCCAGTTTGCGCATCTGCAGTAAATTGAGCATTAGGAAAATCTTTTAAAAAGTTTGTAATCGCATCAGATCCACTATAATATCCCGACTTTTTACCTGTTACGATAATCATCCAACTATCTGTCTCCAGAGTGTGGCCTGGCTGAATTTGGTCTTCTACGCGTACTTCATCATCAACATCCACCTTCATATTATTGATATTTAAGCTCCATAGAATATGATCAGGATCATTAGCTTTCATGTCCCCGACCTTTAAGTAAAATGGTGCAGAGGACTTTCCGGTAGCTACTTTCTTGACGGAAATATCCACAGTTTTGGTCCCACTCGTGATACGAAAACTACCCGTGTGTTCTTTCTCGGTATTGGTTTCATTGTGGGCTTCGATTTCAAACTCCCCCCAACCACGAATGTTTTCAAGATTTGTGATTCCGTCATTAAAGGTCACTTTGGCTTCTCCATCAGTGATTACCATATCTCCTACGTACGTACCTTCAATTGTTAATTTAATGGTTTTCTTAAATCCAGCCCCATGAATTGTTCCTGAATTTGGCCAAGTTACTTGGAGGGTATCTCCCGACTTAATTTTTTGAGCATGCTCGTCAAAAGTGAATTTAACAGTTGTTTGTCCTCCGTTATACAATTCGTTTGATGAAACAGTTAATGAGCTGACATTATTGCTAACATCAGCTGCTTGCACCACTTTTTTGGGAGCGATGAGAATTAGTAGCAACGGTAAAAAAGCCATAAATAAAAGCTTAAGCAGTCGTCTATTAAAAATTCTTTTCATTTTTTCCAATATATCTCCTAAAATTATAAAATCATTGTTTGTGTCTAATACACGATATAGGACTCTTTGAAAACTATTTTAAGAACCTCCTTCCTAAAGTTTTAGTTATAAAACGATCCTATGTAGTGAATTATATCACAAGGTAAACCGTGTTTCAATACTATAACTTTGATTATTTAAATTAAATAGTAGAAAAAACGTAATGTGTTGTACATCAAATATCAGATAATTGGAATTGACTTCTAAATAAATGTTCGGAAGCGGTACCTATTGATTTTTCTCTAAAAAAGGGTATAATCAAAATCAAACTATTTAAAGGGAGTCTCTATGAAGAAGAGTTTTATTCACCAGCAAGAAGAAATTTCATTTGTAAAAACAACGTTTACCCAGTATTTGAAAGATAAACTAGAAGTCGTTGAGGTTCAAGGTCCAATCTTGAGTAAGGTAGGAGATGGAATGCAGGATAACCTATCTGGAGTGGAAAACCCTGTC
Organism: Streptococcus australis; assembly: GCF_003943615.1. Classification (GTDB taxonomy): domain Bacteria; phylum Bacillota; class Bacilli; order Lactobacillales; family Streptococcaceae; genus Streptococcus; species Streptococcus australis_C. The sequence goes on from NZ_RJPZ01000007.1 coordinate 79,058, forward strand.
TCTGTAAAGGTCTTGCAAATTCCCAACGAGACCTATGAAGTGGTTCATTCCCTTGCGAAATGGAAACGCCATACCTTAGCGCGATTTGGCTTTGGGGAAGGGGAAGGTCTCTTTGTCCATATGAAGGCCCTTCGTCCGGATGAAGATTCCTTGGATGCGACCCACTCAGTTTATGTCGACCAATGGGACTGGGAGAAGGTTATTCCAAATGGTAACCGCAACCTCGCTTACTTGAAAGAAACAGTTGAAAAGATCTACAAGGCCATTCGTTTGACGGAGTTGGCTGTTGAAGCTCGCTATGATATTGAGTCTATCTTACCTAAACAAATCACCTTTATCCATACAGAAGAGTTGGTAGAGCGTTACCCTGAACTGACACCAAAAGAACGGGAAAATGCCATCACCAAAGAATATGGAGCAGTCTTTTTGATTGGGATTGGTGGCGTCTTGTCAGATGGCAAACCACACGATGGACGGGCACCGGACTATGACGACTGGACAACGGAGACCGAAAATGGCTACAAGGGCTTAAATGGGGATATCCTTGTTTGGAATGATAACCTTGGTGCGGCTTTCGAATTGTCTTCTATGGGGATCCGGGTTGATGAGGACACCCTCAAACGCCAGGTTGCTATTACAGGAGATCAAGATCGTTTGGAATTGGAGTGGCATCGTGCGCTTTTGAATGGCCTGTTTCCACTAACTATCGGAGGCGGGATTGGTCAATCGCGGATGGCTATGTTCTTGCTTCGTAAGAAACATATCGGAGAAGTCCAAACCAGCGTCTGGCCACAGGAAGTTCGCGAACAATATGAAAATATCTTATAAGATAGTTGCAAGTAAAGCAACGAAAGAAATAGAGCCTTGCATTTGATGCGGGCTCTTTTTTTGGGCCTGGAGAAGCTAGCTTTTTCTCTTCCTAATGGGCTTGTGGGATGATTTTATCGCTTGAGCACTGTCACGAACTAGAAATTATGATAGAATAAATAGTACAAAGCAAGCAAAGGAGTGGTGTCTATGAAATTACAAAAACCAAAAGGAACCCAAGATATCCTGCCACAGGAGTCCGCTAAGTGGCAATATGTAGAAGGATTTGCTCGCGAAACCTTTAAAAAATACAATTATGCTGAGATCCGCACACCGATATTTGAGCATTACGAGGTAATTAGTCGTTCTGTTGGGGATACAACGGATATCGTGACCAAGGAGATGTACGACTTCTATGATAAGGGAGATCGTCACATTACTTTGCGTCCAGAAGGGACAGCACCGGTGGTCCGCTCCTATGTTGAAAATAAACTATTTGCACCAGAGGTTCAAAAGCCAAGCAAGGTCTATTATATCGGTCCCATGTTCCGCTATGAGCGCCCTCAAGCTGGCCGTTTGCGTCAATTCCACCAGATTGGAGTAGAGTGTTTTGGATCTAGCAATCCTGCAACGGATGTCGAGACGATTGCCATGGCTGACCAATTCTTCAAAGAGATTGGCATTGAAAATGTCGTCCTCCACTTGAATACCCTTGGTAGCACAGCCAGTCGGACGGCTTATCGTCAAGCTTTGATCGACTACCTCCTTCCGATGAAGGACCAACTTTCAAAGGATAGCCAACGCCGTTTAGAGGAAAATCCGCTCCGCGTTTTGGATTCAAAAGAAAAAGAAGATAAACAAGCGGTTGAGAATGCTCCATCTATCCTAGACTACTTGGACGAAGAAAGCCAGGCACACTTTGATGCCGTGCGGGCTATGCTAGATGGACTAGGAATTGACTATGTCATCGATACCAATATGGTTCGTGGCCTAGACTACTACAACCACACCATTTTCGAATTCGTGACAGAAGTAGATGGAAATGAATTGACCGTTTGTGCGGGAGGTCGTTACGATGGCTTAGTAGAATATTTTGGTGGACCTGCAACTCCAGGATTTGGTTTCGGGATGGGACTTGAACGTCTGTTGTTGATTCTTGATAAACAAGGAGTTGAACTTCCTGTAGAGGCATCGTTAGATGTCTATGTAGCTGTCCTGGGTTCAGAAGCAGAAGTGGCCAGCTTGGAATTGGTTCAGGCTCTTCGTCGTCAAGGCTTTATCGCAGAACGTGATTACCTAGGACGTAAGTTGAAGGCTCAGTTCAAGTCAGCTGACGTCTTTGGGGCAAAAACTATCATTGCCTTAGGTGGTAGCGAGGTTGAAAGTGGCCAAATCACCGTCAAAAATAACCAGACTCGTCAGGAAGTGACCACTTCCATCGAAGAAGTAAAAAACGATTTTCAGACTATCTTGAATCAACTTTAAAAAGAAAAGACGGATGCCGAGAAGGTATCGGTCTCAGATTGAAGAAAAAGAATTCCTAGAATCTTTCCTTAAGTTCAAAACTCCCGAATGCTTGAAACGCCACTGTTTCAAGCATTTTTCTCACGGCGGAAAGTTTCAGAGATTCTTAGATGACTCAAAGTAATAGGAGTCATTTTTTTGAACAATTATCTAGATATTTTATTTTAAAAATAGCATAAAAATCTAGTTATCCGCATAAAAACTGGACTTATCACACTTTATCAAGGTCAAAACCACTCAATTTACTACTAATTTACTACTTATGAATGAGCTTTGATACGACGATTTATCCTTGAAAAGTGAAGATATAAAGATACTTCCAATAAAATTTGAATATTTAATAGGTAGACACTTCAAAAAATGAGGTGTCTATTTTTTTACCCGATTTTGAAAGGAAGTGAACTTATGAAAACAAAAAATCAAGAATCAAAAGGTCGTTCCCCACTCTTTAAGACCATCAAACATTCATTCAGCCAATAAAAAAGAAAGGATAGGTAAAAATATGGAACTTAAATTTGTGATTCCCAACATGGAAAAAACATTCGGCAATTTAGAATTTGCTGGCGAGGATAAAGTCGTTCAGCGAAGAATCAACGGACGGCTAACTGTCTTATCAAGAAGCTATAATCTCTATTCTGATGTTCAAAGAGCAGATGATATTGTGGTGGTGCTTCCTGCTGAAGCTGGCGAAAAACATTTCGGCTTTGAGGAACGTGTGAAGTTAGTCAATCCACGTATTACCGCAGAGGGCTACAAAATCGGCACTCGTGGTTTTACAAATTACCTTTTACATGCTGACGACATGATAAAAGAATAAAGAAAGAGAGGAAAAATGATGAGATTAGCAAATGGCATTGTATTAGATAAAGACACGACTTTTGGAGAATTGAAATTCTCTGCTCTACGTCGTGAAGTGAGAATCCAAAATGAAGACGGGTCGGTTTCAGATGAAATCAAGGAACGTACCTATGACTTAAAATCCAAAGGACAAGGACGCATGATTCAAGTAAGTATTCCTGCCAGCGTGCCTTTGAAAGAGTTTGATTATAACGCACGGGTGGAACTTATCAATCCCATTGCGGACACCGTTGCTACTGCCACCTATCAAGGAGCAGATGTTGACTGGTATATCAAGGCAGACGATATTGTGCTGACAAAGGATTCTAGTTCATTCAAAGCTCAACCACAAGCAAAGAAAGAACCGACACAAGACAAATAGTCGCTAGGTAGAAAGGAGACTTTTTCGCATGAAACAGCGTGGTAAAAGGATTCGCCCATCTGGTAAAGATTTAGTCTTTCATTTTACGATAGCGTCACTCCTGCCTGTTTTCCTGCTGGTTGTCGGACTGTTTCATGTGAAGACAATCCAGCAGATCAACTGGCAGGATTTTAACCTATCACAAGCAGATAAGATTGACATTCCCTATTTAATTATCAGTTTCAGTGTCGCAATTCTTATCTGCTTGCTGGTAGCGTTTGTATTCAAACGGGTTCGCTATGATACGGTTAAACAACTTTACCACCGTCAAAAACTGGCAAAGATGATACTTGAAAACAAGTGGTATGAATCTGAACAGGTCAAAACAGAGGGTTTCTTTAAAGATAGTGCTGGTCGTACAAAGGAAAAGATAACCTACTTCCCTAAAATGTATTATCGACTTAAAAATGGCTTGATACAGATACGGGTGGAAATCACGCTGGGAAAATATCAAGACCAACTCTTACACTTGGAAAAGAAATTAGAGAGTGGCTTGTACTGTGAGCTGACGGATAAAGAGTTAAAGGATTCCTATGTGGAATATACTTTGCTCTATGACACCATAGCCAGTCGTATTTCTATTGATGAAGTAGAAGCTAAAGATGGTAAACTTCGCTTAATGAAAAACGTATGGTGGGAATATGATAAGCTCCCTCATATGTTGATTGCTGGTGGTACAGGTGGCGGTAAAACTTACTTTATACTGACACTGATTGAAGCCTTGCTTCATACAGATTCAAAACTGTATATTCTTGACCCGAAAAATGCTGACCTTGCGGACTTAGGTTCTGTGATGGCAAATGTCTACTATAGAAAAGAAGACTTGCTTTCTTGCATTGAAACATTCTATGAAGAAATGATGAAACGTAGTGAGGAAATGAAGCAGATGAAGAACTATAAGACTGGCAAAAATTATGCTTACTTAGGTCTCCCGGCACACTTCTTAATCTTTGATGAATACGTCGCTTTCATGGAAATGCTGGGAACAAAAGAAAACACCGCAGTTATGAATAAGCTGAAACAGATTGTCATGTTAGGTCGTCAAGCTGGCTTCTTTCTAATACTGGCTTGTCAACGTCCAGACGCAAAATATTTAGGCGACGGAATCCGTGATCAGTTTAATTTCAGAGTGGCTTTAGGTCGTATGTCTGAAATGGGCTATGGCATGATGTTTGGCAGTGACGTACAAAAGGATTTCTTCTTAAAGCGAATCAAAGGTCGTGGCTATGTTGATGTAGGAACAAGTGTCATATCAGAGTTTTATACTCCCCTTGTACCAAAAGGATATGATTTCTTGGAGGAAATTAAAAAGTTATCCAACAGCAGACAGTCCACGCAGGCGACGTGCGAAGCGGAAGTCGCAGGTGTGGACTGATCTTGCTGGCTGGTGTGGCAATAGCCACGCCAGCACTTAACCCCCCGTATCTAACAGGGGGGTACAAATCGACAGGAAACAGTCAAAAAAACATTAGAAAATCCTTTGGTTACAAGGGATTTACAAAATTTCAGCGTATGTCAAATGGGCTTTAAAAGTTGACATACGCCTTTTTGATTGGAGGGATTTTTACTGAATGAACAAACTTGGTTACAGCATTTAAAAGAAAAACGCTTGGCTTATGGACTATCTCAAAACCGTTTAGCTGTTGCGACTGGTATTACAAGGCAGTATCTAAGCGATATTGAAACAGGAAAAGTCAAGCCATCAGAGGATTTACAGCAGTCCCTTTGGGAAGCTCTGGAACGCTTCAATCCCGACGCTCCCCTTGAAATGCTGTTTGATTATGTAAGGATTCGCTTTCCGACAACAGACGTACAGCAGGTGGTCGAAAACATCTTACAACTGAAACTGTCCTATTTTCTTCATGAGGACTATGGTTTCTATTCTTATTCAGAGCATTATGCTTTAGGCGACATATTCGTCCTTTGCTCCCATGAACTGGACAAAGGAGTTCTGGTGGAATTGAAAGGTCGTGGGTGCAGACAATTTGAAAGCTATCTTCTGGCACAACAAAGAAGCTGGTATGAGTTCTTTATGGACGTTTTGGTGGCTGGCGGTGTGATGAAACGCCTTGACCTTGCCATTAACGATAAGACAGGGATTTTGAATATCCCTGTACTCACTGAAAAGTGCCAACAGGAAGAATGTATCTCCGTCTTCCGCAGTTTTAAAAGCTATCGCAGTGGCGAACTGGTACGCAAAGAGGAAAAGGAATGTATGGGAAACACCCTCTATATCGGTTCATTACAAAGTGAAGTTTATTTCTGTATCTATGAAAAGGACTACGAGCAGTACAAGAAAAATGATATTCCCATTGAAGACGCAGAAGTAAAAAACCGTTTTGAGATTCGATTGAAAAATGAGCGTGCCTATTATGCAGTCCGTGATTTACTCGTCTATGACAATCCAGAGCATACCGCCTTTAAAATTATCAATCGGTATATCCGTTTTGTAGATAAAGACGATTCCAAACCTCGTTCTGATTGGAAACTGAATGAAGAATGGGCTTGGTTTATTGGGAACAATCGTGAACGATTAAAACTAACCACAAAACCAGAGCCTTACTCCTTCCAAAGGACGCTGAACTGGCTATCTCATCAAGTTGCCCCGACCTTAAAGGTTGCGATTAAACTTGATGAAATCAACCAGACGCAGGTTGTAAAAGACATTCTCGACCATGCGAAACTGACAGACCGACACAAGCAGATTTTGAAGCAACAGTCAGTAAAAGAACAGGACGTGATAACAACAAAAAAATAACTCAAATACAAATTCATTGAATATAGAGAGGAGAACATTTTTATGAATTTTGGACAAAACCTTTATAACTGGTTTCTATCAAACGCTCAATCACTGGTGCTTTTAGCAATCGTTGTGATTGGCTTGTATCTTGGCTTCAAGCGTGAGTTTAGCAAACTGATTGGCTTTTTAATTATTGCGATTATTGCGGTTGGCTTAGTCTTCAACGCTGCTGGAGTAAAAGACATTTTACTAGAGCTATTCAATCGCATTATTGGTGCTTAAATAAAACCGTTCTTTTGTGGAATATAAGTGGTTTTCTTATGTTCCGCAAAGGAATGGTACACCAAACGAAGTGCGGTAGGGATTTTTGAATCTCTACAAAGAAAGGACGTGAATATATGGACGATATGCAAGTCTATATTGCGAATTTAGGCAAATACAATGAGGGCGAATTGGTCGGTGCGTGGTTTACCTTTCCCATTGACTTTGAGGAAGTCAAAGAGAAAATCGGCTTGAATGATGAATATGAGGAATACGCCATTCATGACTACGAGTTACCCTTTACGGTTGACGAATACACTTCCATTGGCGAACTCAATCGACTATGGGAAATGGTATCGGAATTACCCGAAGAATTACAATCGGAGCTATCTGCTCTGCTCACTCATTTTTCAAGCATTGAAGAACTAAGCGAACATCAAGAGGATATTATCATTCATTCCGATTGTGATGATATGTATGACGTGGCACGCTACTACATTGAAGAAACGGGTGCTTTAGGCGAAGTACCAGCTAGTCTTCAAAACTATATTGATTATCAAGCCTATGGTCGGGATTTAGACCTTTCAGGAACGTTTATCTCAACCAATCATGGGATTTTTGAAATCGTCTATTAAATCTGTCGGTACATTACTACTGGCAGATTTTCTATTTTACGGGGTGGCTCAATCAGCTACCCCTATTTTTTATGAAAGGATTGATTACATGAAGAAAATACGAAGCTATACCAGTATCTGGTCTGTGGAAAAGGTACTGTATTCTATCAATGATTTTAGACTTCCGTTTCCCATAACCTTTACGCAAATGACATGGTTTGTCGTGTCACTCTTTGCAGTGATGATACTTGGCAACTTGCCCCCTCTTTCCATGATAGAGGGAGCATTTCTCAAATACTTTGGGATTCCTGTGGCTTTCACATGGTTTATGTCTACAAAAACTTTTGATGGTAAAAAGCCTTATGGATTTTTGAAGTCTGTCATTGCTTATGCACTGCGACCAAAGCTGACCTATGCAGGAAAAAAAGTAACGCTTGGCAGAAACCAGCCACAAGAAGCCATTACAGCAGTTAGGAGTGAATTTTATGGCATATCCAATTAAATACATTGAAAACAATCTCGTCTGGAATAAAGACGGGGAATGTTATGCTTACTATGAGCTTGTTCCTTACAATTACTCATTTCTAAGTCCAGAACAGAAAATACAAGTGCATGATTCTTTCAGACAGCTTATCGCACAAAATCGTGATGGCAAAATTCATGCTTTACAAATCAGTACAGAATCCAGCATACGTTCTGCACAAGAGCGTTCCAAAAATGAAGTCACTGGCAAGCTCAAAGCGGTTGCCTATGACAAAATCGACCAACAGACAGACGCTTTAATATCCATGATTGGCGAAAATCAAGTGAACTACCGTTTCTTTATCGGCTTTAAGTTGCTTCTCAACGATCAGGAGTTTTCTATGAAAAGTCTTACCGTTGAAGCAAAAAATGCTTTGTCTGATTTTGTCTATGATGTGAACCATAAGCTGATGGGCGATTTTGTTAGTATGAGTAATGATGAAATCCTGCGTTTTCAGAAGATGGAAAAGCTCTTAGAAAATAAAATCTCTCGTCGTTTCAAAATCCGCAGGTTAGATAAGGACGACTTCGGCTATCTGATTGAACACCTTTACGGACAGACAGGCACTGCCTATGAAGAGTATGAGTACCATCTATCAAAGAAAAAGCTGGATAATGAAACGCTGATTAAATACTATGACTTGATTAAGCCTACTCGCTGTTTGGTGGAAGAAAAACAGCGATATTTGAAAATCCAGCAGGAAGATGAAACCGTCTATGTAGCTTACTTTACCATTAACAGCATTGTCGGAGAACTGGACTTCCCGTCCTCTGAAATCTTCTACTACCAGCAACAGCAATTTACATTCCCGATTGATACGTCAATGAATGTGGAAATTGTAGCGAATCGTAAAGCCCTATCTACTGTCCGCAATAAAAAGAAAGAACTGAAAGACTTGGATAACCACGCTTGGCAAAGTGATAATGAAACCAGCTCCAATGTGGCGGAAGCTCTGGAAAGTGTGAATGAGCTGGAAACCAATTTAGACCAAAGCAAGGAATCTATGTACAAGCTGTCTTATGTGGTAAGGGTATCAGCAAATGATCTTGACGAACTCAAACGTCGTTGTAATGAAGTGAAAGATTTTTATGACGATTTAAGCGTAAAACTGGTACGACCATTTGGGGATATGCTCGGCTTACATGAAGAATTTTTACCTGCCAGCAAGCGTTATATGAATGATTATATTCAATACGTGACCTCTGATTTCCTCGCTGGTTTAGGTTTTGGTGCTACTCAAATGCTGGGGGAAAATGAGGGGATTTATGTTGGCTACAGCTTAGATACTGGACGCAATGTCTATCTGAAACCTGCTCTTGCCAGTCAAGGGGTTAAGGGTTCAGTAACCAATGCGTTAGCGTCGGCTTTTGTTGGTTCGCTGGGTGGTGGTAAATCCTTTGCGAATAACCTTATCGTCTATTATGCGGTGCTTTATGGGGCACAAGCAGTGATTGTAGACCCAAAAGCAGAACGTGGCAGATGGAAAGAAACCTTGCCAGAGATTTCCCATGAAATCAATATCGTCACTCTGACTTCTGATGAGAAAAACAAAGGCTTACTTGACCCTTATGTGATTATGAAAAATCCCAAAGATTCTGAATCACTGGCTATTGATATTCTGACATTCCTTACGGGGATTTCCTCTCGTGATGGGGAACGCTTCCCAATCCTTAGAAAAGCCATTCGTGCAGTAACCAATAGTGAAGTACGAGGGTTGATGAAAGTGATTGAGGAATTACGGGTTGAGAATACGCCACTAAGTACCAGTATAGCCGACCATATCGAAAGTTTTACAGACTATGACTTTGCACATTTATTATTCAGTAATGGTTATGTGGAGCAGTCTATCAGCTTAGAAAAACAACTGAACATTATACAGGTTGCGGACTTGGTACTTCCCGACAAGGAAACTTCCTTTGAGGAATATACCACTATGGAGCTTTTATCCGTTGCTATGCTGATTGTCATTAGTACCTTTGCTTTAGACTTTATCCATACAGACCGAAGCATTTTCAAGATTGTAGATTTAGACGAAGCATGGAGCTTTTTACAGGTAGCACAAGGAAAAACACTATCTATGAAGCTGGTTCGGGCTGGTCGTGCTATGAACGCTGGGGTATATTTCGTGACCCAAAATACAGACGACCTCTTAGATGAAAAACTGAAAAATAACCTCGGCTTAAAATTTGCATTTCGTTCCACTGACCTTAACGAGATTAAAAAGACCTTAGCCTTTTTTGGTGTAGACCCAGAGGACGAAAACAATCAGAAGCGATTGCGTGATTTGGAAAACGGGCAATGCCTTATCAGTGATTTATATGGTCGTGTCGGTGTGATACAGTTCCACCCTGTATTTGAAGAACTGCTCCATGCCTTTGATACCAGACCACCTGTGCGAAAAGAGGTGTAAATGTGAAACCATCAATAGTAAACAGAATAAAATCAAACTGGACGCTGAAACGTCTAGGTAAAGTGGCAATGACAGTGGCTTTCACACTTGTGATTGCCATTTTTCTTTTAGCCATGCTGGGAACGGTGGTTCAAGCTGCGGGCTTGGTAGATGATACGGTCAATGTGGCAAATGAATACAGCCGATACCCACTTGAAAACTATCAACTGGATTTTTATGTGGATAATAGCTGGGGCTGGCTTCCGTGGAACTGGTCGGACGGGATTGGAAAACAGGTCATGTATGGACTATATGCCATTACCAATTTTATTTGGACAATCAGTTTGTATGTTTCCAATGCGACAGGTTACTTAGTACAGGAAGCCTATTCCTTAGACTTCATTTCCGCTACAGCAGATTCCATTGGTAAGAATATGCAGACCTTAGCTGGTGTGAGTGCAAACGGATTTTCAACAGAGGGTTTCTATGTTGGATTCCTCTTACTCTTGATTTTGGTTCTTGGGGTTTATGTTGCCTATACGGGACTGATAAAGAGAGAAACCACAAAGGCAATTCATGCCATTATGAATTTTGTGCTGGTGTTTATCCTATCGGCTTCCTTTATTGCCTACGCTCCCGACTACATTAAAAAAATCAATGACTTTTCATCAGACATCAGTAATGCCAGTTTATCACTTGGCACGAAGATTGTCATGCCCCATTCCGATAGTCAAGGCAAGGACAGCGTGGACTTAATCAGAGATAGCCTGTTTTCCATACAGGTTCAGCAACCGTGGCTACTGCTTCAATACAACAGTTCAGACATTGAAAGTATCGGTATTGACCGTGTGGAAAGCCTGCTCTCCACCAGCCCAGATTCCAACAATGGCGAAGACAGAGAAAAAATTGTTGCGGAAGAAATTGAAGACAGAAGCAATACCAATCTAACCATTACAAAGACCATTAACCGTTTAGGTACAGTCTTCTTCCTATTTGTCTTCAATATTGGGATTTCCATATTTGTATTCCTATTAACAGGAATCATGATTTTCTCGCAGGTACTTTTTATCATCTATGCTATGTTTCTGCCTGTGAGCTTTATTTTAAGCATGATTCCATCATTTGATGGTATGTCAAAACGAGCCATAACAAAGCTCTTTAATACCATTTTGACACGAGCTGGAATCACATTGATTATTACGACAGCATTTAGTATTTCAACCATGCTCTATACCTTATCGGCTGGTTATCCGTTCTTTTTGATTGCTTTTCTACAGATTGTGACCTTTGCAGGAATCTACTTCAAGCTGGGCGATTTAATGAGTATGTTTTCTCTACAGAGTAACGATTCTCAAAGTGTGGGAAGTCGTGTGATGAGAAAACCTCGTATGCTTATGCACGCTCACATGCACCGTCTACAGCGGAAACTTGGACGTTCCATGACTACTCTAGGGGCTGGGTCTGCCATTGTTACAGGTAAAAAAGGACAGTCGGGTTCGGGGAGTTCTGCAAGGACACAAGCAGATCACTCCCGACCAGACGGAAAGGAAAAATCAACACTTGGAAAACGTATCGGTCAAACCATCGGTACAGTAGCTGATACCAAAGACAGAATGGTAGACACTGCTAGTGGTTTGAAAGAACAGGTTAAAGATTTGCCGACCAATGCAAGATATGCAGTATATCAAGGAAAATCCAAAGTAAAAGAGAATGTCCGTGATTTAACCAGTAGTATTTCTCAAACCAAAGCGGACAGAGCCAGTGGACGCAAGGAACAGCAGGAACAAAGGCGAAAAACCATTGCGAAGCGTCGCTCTGAAATGGAACAGGTCAAACAGAAAAAACAGCCTGCTTCTTCTGTTCATGAAAGACCGACTACAAGACAAGAACAATATCATGATGAACAGACCTCAAAACAGTCTAATATTCAGACTTCATATAAGGAATCTCAACAAGCCAAACAAGAGCGTCCAGCAGTTAAGTCCGATTTTTCAAGTCCAAAAGTGGAACGCCAAGGCAATACCGTTCAAGAAAAAACCGTTCAAAAGCCAGCAACTTCAACCACTACAGCAGATAGAACTTCACAACGTCCAATCACAAAAGAACGTCCGTCTACTGTTCAAAGAGTACCACTACAAAATACAAGAAGTAGACCACCAATCAAAACCGCCACCATTAAGAAAGTCGGTAAGAAACCATGAAGTTGAAAACTTTAGTGATTGGTGGTTCTGGATTATTCTTGATGGTCTTCTCACTGCTTCTGTTTGTTGCCATTTTATTTTCAGATGAACAGGACAGCGGAATTTCCAATATTCATTATGGAGGTGTGAATGTTTCCGCAGAAGTGCTGGCTCATAAGCCTATGGTAGAAAAATATGCCAAAGAATATGGCGTTGAAGAATATGTCAACATACTTCTTGCGATTATACAGGTGGAATCGGGCGGTACTGCGGAAGATGTTATGCAGTCCTCGGAATCCCTCGGTCTTCCACCTAATTCATTGAGTACAGAAGAATCCATTAAGCAAGGTGTGAAGTATTTCAGTGAATTATTAGCCAGTAGCGAAAGGCTCAGTGTAGATTTAGAATCGGTTATCCAGTCCTACAATTATGGTGGTGGTTTCTTAGGGTATGTGGCTAATCGTGGAAATAAATATACCTTTGAACTGGCTCAAAGTTTCTCAAAAGAGTATTCAGGTGGCGAAAAAGTGTCTTACCCCAATCCCATAGCCATACCTGTGAATGGTGGTTGGCGATATAACTATGGAAATCAGTTTTATGTTCAGTTGGTTTCACAATACCTAACCGACACTTCCCCAACAGAATTTGATGATGAAACCGTGCAAGTCATTATGGACGAAGCCTTGAAATACGAAGGGTTTCCCTATGTCTTTGGAGGGGCGTCGCCTACCACCTCTTTTGATTGTAGTGGCTTAATACAATGGGTGTATGACAAAGCTGGCATTTCTCTCCCTCGTGTCGCCCAAGATCAGTATGACGCTACGCAAGAAATCTCTATGGAAGAAGCCCAAGCAGGCGACCTTATCTTCTTTCATTCAACCTATAATGCAGGCACATATGTGACTCATGTGGCGATATATTTAGAGGGAAATCGCTTTTATCATGCAGGCGACCCAATCGGTTATGGCGACTTAAGCAGTCGTTATTGGCAAGACCATCTGATTGGGGCTAGACGTGTTATTCATAACTAAGAAAGGAATGAATCAAATGATTATAAAAATCGAGCGAAAAGAAAAGAAGGAGAAACCAAAGAAATCTAAAAAACCGAGCAAGCAAAGAAAAGTTCCGATGATTAAAGTTGGCACGCATAAGAAATTAACCTTTGTTTTATGGGTTTTATTGATTGGTAGTGTCGGATTTGGAATCTATAAAAATTTTACTGCCATTGACACTCATACTGTCCGTGAAACAGAAATCATTAAACAGCAGATTGTCGATACCAACCAAGTAGAAAGTTTTGTGAAATCCTTTGCGAAAGACTACTTTTCGTGGCAACAATCCCAAGAAGCCATTGATAAACGAAATGAGAAATTGACCCATTATTTGACGGAAGAATTGCAGGTATTAAATGAAGAAATGATTCGTAAGGATATTCCTACTAGTTCTAGTGTGAACGATATACAGGTGTGGCAGGTTTCTCAAGTGAATGAGAACACCTTTGAGGTACTGTTTTCTGTTGAACAAGTTATTACCGAAGACAAAGACAAGGAAACTATATCGTCTAGCTTTCATGTGGTTGTCCATATAGATGAATCAGATAATATGGTTATTATCAAAAATCCGACAATGAGTAAGAAACCTCAAAAATCGGACTACCAACCCAAACAGCTAGAAAGTGACCATACAGTAGATACAGAAACGATGGACGAAATCATTAGCTTTTTAGAAACGTTCTTCCAGCTCTATCCTACCGCCACAGAAAAAGAATTGACTTACTATGTAAGTAATCATGTGTTACCTATGATTAACAAGGAATATGTTTTCGAGGAATTGGTGAATCCTATCTTTACCAGAAAAGATAACCAAGTAATCGTGAATGTCGCTGTGAAATATTTAGATCAAGAAACAAAGGCAACCCAAATCTCGCAATTTGAGTTGATATTAGAAAAACAAGATAATTGGAAGATTGTAAAATAACAAATATTGGTACATGATTACAGATACTTTGTAATCATGTACTCTTTTTGATAAAAAATTGGAGATTCCTTTACAAATATGCTCTTACGTGCTATTATTTAAGTGACTATTTAAAAGGAGTTAATAAATATGCGGCAAGGTATTCTTAAATAAACTGNCAATTTGATAGCGGGAACAAATAATTAGATGTCCTTTTTTAGGAGGGCTTAGTTTTTTGTACCCAGTTTAAGAATACCTTTATCATGTGATTCTAAAGTATCCAGAGAATATCTGTATGCTTTGTATACCTATGGTTATGCATAAAAATCCCAGTGATAAAAGTATTTATCACTGGGATTTTTATGCCCTTTTGGGTTTTTGAATGGAGGAAAATCACATGAAAATTATTAATATTGGAGTTTTAGCTCATGTTGATGCGGGAAAAACTACCTTAACAGAAAGCTTATTATATAACAGTGGAGCGATTACAGAATTAGGAAGCGTGGACAGAGGTACAACGAAAACGGATAATACGCTTTTAGAACGTCAGAGAGGAATTACAATTCAGACGGCGATAACCTCTTTTCAGTGGAAAAATACTAAGATAAACATCATAGACACGCCAGGACATATGGATTTTTTAGCAGAAGTATATCGTTCATTATCAGTATTAGATGGGGCAATTCTACTGATTTCTGCAAAAGATGGCGTACAAGCACAAACTCGTATATTGTTTCATGCACTTAGGAAAATAGGTATTCCCACAATCTTTTTTATCAATAAGATTGACCAAAATGGAATTGATTTATCAACGGTTTATCAGGATATTAAAGAGAAACTTTCTGCCGAAATTGTAATCAAACAGAAGGTAGAACTGTATCCTAATATGTGTGTGACGAACTTTACCGAATCTGAACAATGGGATACGGTAATAGAGGGAAACGATGACCTTTTAGAGAAATATATGTCCGGTAAATCATTAGAAGCATTGGAACTCGAACAAGAGGAAAGCATAAGATTTCAGAATTGTTCTCTGTTCCCTCTTTATCATGGAAGTGCAAAAAGTAATATAGGGATTGATAACCTTATAGAAGTGATTACGAATAAATTTTATTCATCAACACATCGAGGTCAGTCTGAACTTTGCGGAAAAGTTTTCAAAATTGAGTATTCGGAAAAAAGACAGCGTCTTGCATATATACGTCTTTATAGTGGCGTACTGCATTTGCGAGATTCGGTTAGAATATCGGAAAAGGAAAAAATAAAAATTACAGAAATGTATACTTCAATAAATGGTGAATTATGTAAAATCGATAAGGCTTATTCCGGGGAAATTGTTATTTTGCAGAATGAGTTTTTGAAGTTAAATAGTGTTCTTGGAGATACAAAGCTATTGCCACAGAGAGAGAGAATTGAAAATCCCCTCCCTCTGCTGCAAACGACTGTTGAACCGAGCAAACCTCAACAAAGGGAAATGTTACTTGATGCACTTTTAGAAATCTCCGACAGTGACCCGCTTCTGCGATATTATGTGGATTCTGCGACACATGAAATCATACTTTCTTTCTTAGGGAAAGTACAAATGGAAGTGACTTGTGCTCTGCTGCAAGAAAAGTATCATGTGGAGATAGAAATAAAAGAGCCTACAGTCATTTATATGGAAAGACCGTTAAAAAAAGCAGAGTATACCATTCACATCGAAGTTCCACCGAATCCTTTCTGGGCTTCCATTGGTTTATCTGTATCACCGCTTCCGTTGGGAAGTGGAATGCAGTATGAGAGCTCGGTTTCTCTTGGATACTTAAATCAATCATTTCAAAATGCAGTTATGGAAGGGATACGCTATGGCTGTGAACAAGGATTGTATGGTTGGAATGTGACGGACTGTAAAATCTGTTTTAAGTATGGCTTATACTATAGCCCTGTTAGTACCCCAGCAGATTTTCGGATGCTTGCTCCTATTGTATTGGAACAAGTCTTAAAAAAAGCTGGAACAGAATTGTTAGAGCCATATCTTAGTTTTAAAATTTATGCGCCACAGGAATATCTTTCACGAGCATACACCGATGCTCCTAAATATTGTGCGAACATCGTAGACACTCAATTGAAAAATAATGAGGTCATTCTTAGTGGAGAAATCCCTGCTCGGTGTATTCAAGAATATCGTAGTGATTTAACTTTCTTTACAAATGGACGTAGTGTTTGTTTAACAGAGTTAAAAGGGTACCATGTTACTACCGGTGAACCTGTTTGCCAGCCCCGTCGTCCAAATAGTCGGATAGATAAAGTACGATATATGTTCAATAAAATAACTTAGTGTATTTTATGTTGTTATATAAATATGGTTTCTTGTTAAATAAGATGAAATATTTTTTAATAAAGATTTGAATTAAAGTGTAAAGGAGGAGATAGTTATTATAAACTACAAGTGGATATTGTGTGCTGAGAGCTTTCTTCTATACTAATAGACGAAAGGGTGTGAAAATGATTTTTAAATGATACTGTGGAACGGAACAGTAGCCCTAGTATTGACTACTGTCGTTTCTATTCATATTGGCTATTCTAGGACTGAGATGAAAAAATCTATAAATGCTCAGAATAAAATTGAACCCGCAAATCTCCCCAAAACAATGGTGAGTCATGTACTTGTATTATTCCGAAAAAATACACCTCTGGTGCAGTGAGACAAATTGGTGTATCTTATAGTGGCTTCGTAGATGAAAGCTATACTCTACTATCACTCTTTGATGATGTAGAACAAATTGAAAAAGATAATAGACTTCAGACAGCTATTGATGTTGTCAGAGAACAGTTTGGTTTTTTAGCCATACAAAAAGGAACCGTCCTAACTGAAGGTTCCAGAAATATTGAACGCAGTAAACTTATCGGTGGTCATTCCGCGGGTGGATTGGAGGGATTAAAATGAAACAAGAAAAAAATACAGTACAATTTTCAGAAATCCGTAGCAAAGGATGTAATGATATTGAAATGCTTGAAAGATTTTTACATGGAATCGTTGAAACAGCAACTTCAAAACTTCGTCAGAGAAAACTCAAAACAACTGAAATATCGATACGACTAGTACATGCTAAATCTGAAAACCGATTACCATTGGAATTTACATTTAGCATTAAGCCAACAAGCTCATCTGTGATAATCTATACTGAGGTAATCAATCGCTTTAAAGAATGTTACACAGGTGGGGGAATTCAAGGTTTTACGATTCAATTTGATAAAAATACCCTTGCCTCTGCATAGAAAGGATTTGATATGATTGACCGTTCATATTTACCATTTCAATCAGCAAGAGAGTACCAGGATACAAAGATGCAAAAATGGATGGGCTTTTTCCTATCTGAACATGCATCAGCACTCTCTGATGATACAAACAAAGTAACGTACATGTCTGACTTATCACTAGAGAAGAAATTATTACTCCTCAGTCAAGTATACGCCGGGCAGCTACGCACACGCATTCAAGTGATTGAAAAAAACAAGCGTGTTTCCTACACTGGAACAATACCAAGTCTGACCAAAGATTTCATTTTGATAAAAACTACAACAGGTCACATCAATTTGAAATTAAAAGACATTATTAGTATTGAACTTGTCGAGGAGGTGCTCTATGAATCAGCTTGAGTTTCAGCGTAATCACCTACAAATGGACTATTATAGCGAGAGCTACCAAGATTTTGAACGTGACTTCTACCGCTACTCTAACATGAATATTCCATTGACCTTCCTAACTGATGATATCCTAAAAACAATGGCGACTTCACGTAAGAATTACTTTGTCCTCAATAAGGAAAAGTCCAGAGATAACCGCGATCACTTCTTCATATTTGAAGTAAGTACCGTAGATGAGAATCCGCTAATCTATCATTATACATATAAGAAAACTACAATATATTTAGCAGAAAAATAGGAGCAGTTCAATTGACTGTTCCTATTTTTAATATTCATAAAATCTAAAGTCTTTATACTCTTTAACAATGGAGTCGCCAACCAGAACAGACTATACTGACCAGCGACTACCTTAAATTTAATGTTTCAGATTTATTTTCTTATCTCTAATTTCATAAACTACATCTGCTACATTTTCGAGTAATCGTTTATCGTGGGTGATAAACACGATAGTTCCGGTGTACTCCTTCATTAGTATTTCCAAAGCCTCTAAACTTGGTATGTCAAGGAAGTTACTGGGTTCATCCATTATTAGGATGTTATATCTACCCATGAGCATTTTAGCAAGCAACAATTTTATAATTTCTCCACCGCTTAAAACAGATAAACTTTTTCCAATATCGTTCTGTTTGAACCCCATAGATGCTAGCACTGAACGAATTTCTGATATATTGTAGTCACAATCCTTCTGCATAAACTCCATAACATTCTGATTACTGTTGTACTTGTAACCATTCTGTGCAAAGTAACCTATTTTTGCCTTAGGCGAAATAGAAATTCCTTCTTCATGGTTTAAGATCATTTGGATTAAAGTTGTTTTTCCGATTCCATTACCACCAGTTAACGCCACTTTTGCTCCTAACGGAATTTGAAAAGATGCATTTTCAAACAGAGCCTTATCCCCAAATACTTTATTAATTTCTGCACCGACTATAGGGTATGGATTATGGAGCTCCAATGCTTTACTTTGCCTGAAACGAATTCTGCGAATGCCTTCCGGAGCTTCTACTTTTCCTAAGGCCGCAATCCTGTGCTCTAGGGTTTTAGCAGCATTATACATCTTTTTTTCCTTACTTCCTATTGATTTTTGATGAGCTAAACGCCCTCCGTCTTCAGTACTTTTTTTCTTTGAAGAACCTTTTGCCTTCTGTTCTATTTTACGAGCCTGTTTTCGCTTTTCCTCCGCAGCCCTTTCCAATCGGGCACGTTCCGCAATAAATTGTTCGTATTCTGCAGCTTGGCTCTTACGTTCTTCCTCTTTCTGACGAAGATAATCAGAATAGTTTCCCCAATACTCAGTGATTTTGCCATCTTTCAGTTCCCATATTTTATCTACTATTTCATCAAGAAAATAGCGGTCATGGCTAATAACTAACAGTGCACCTGTAAAATATTTTAGCTGTCCTATTAGAAAATCAATTCCTTCACGGTCTAAATGGCTCGTAGGTTCATCCGCTAAAATACCATGAACCTGTGCCGATAAGGCCTGTGCTATTTTAAGCCTTGTTTCTTCACCACCGCTCATAGTCTGTATATTTAATTGCTCAACACCTAGCTTGCCTACAAGTGCAAAATCTTTTTCCTCCTGCAGAGTTACTTCGTCCAACTGGGGAATATAGGCAAGTTCACCCAGACGATTCATTTTACATCCTGGGGGAGTTAATTCTCCTAAAAGTACCCTGAGTAAAGTGCTTTTTCCAGCACCATTTGCTCCTACTAAACCAATACGGTCATAATCATATACTTCTAATTCATTTATATCTAAAACATCGCGTCCTTTGAATTCCACACGAATGTCTTTTGCTTTTAATATTAATTCCATAACATTTCCTCCTGTCTATAATCGCATGCTTTCATTTGCTTGTATGCAGGGAAAACCCTGCGATTTTAGCAGGAAGAGTTACATGAAAATAAGATACATAAATATTCCTCCAATATTGTTTATTTTAAATCTAATTTTCTAACCTCAGTTATCATTTGGCAAACTATAGCAATGCCAATAATTAAAATACCTGATAGTAAAAACCAATGATTTACACCGATTTTATCAGCAAAGAATCCAGAAAGAATTAACCCAATTGGCATAGCAAGTGACATGATACTTCCGATCAAA
Organism: Streptococcus australis; assembly: GCF_003943615.1. GTDB lineage: Bacteria > Bacillota > Bacilli > Lactobacillales > Streptococcaceae > Streptococcus > Streptococcus australis_C. The sequence goes on from NZ_RJPZ01000007.1 coordinate 99,107, forward strand.
GAAAATACACGTCCTAAATATTCAGGCTTAATTTTCTCCTGAAAAAGAGCTGTTTGCACACCGCTATAAAATGGCACCGAAAGCCCCATTATTGCACAGCAAACTACGAATATTACAAATCCATTTGGAGGAAGTATTCCCGAAACGGCTAAACTGGTCCCCATTATAAAAAATGAACTTGTTATTAGTAATACATGCTTTTCGAAGCCCCCTAATCTTCCTAATAATAAGCCTCCTGCTAGCATCCCAAATGCAAAGGAAATTTCCGTAATAGAAATATGCACAGGCGTTCCATTAAAGTGTTCCATGCTTATTAAAGGAAATAGTGCATTGATTGGCATATAAACAAAAGTATATAGTGTTCCTAAGAGTAATAAGGCAAACAATCCTTTGTTTTGTCTCAGAACCACAACTCCTTCTTTCATCTCCCTTATGAAATTTGGTTCTAAACTTTGCACTTGATTACCCAGCTTAGGTATACGTACAATTGCTACCGTAATAGATGCAATCACAGCACCCAATACGTCGATGGCAATAATAGCATTTAAATCCCAAACGGAGTATAAGAGTGCTGCAACTGCCGGACTAACAATATAGCTTATAGACTGCAAAGACTGACTATAGCCTGCGCATTTCGTTAGCTGTTCTTCTGGTACTAAAAGTGGTGTAACCGCATTGAGTGCTGGGGTATGAAAAGCTGTTCCAATGCTACGGATAAACAATACTATCATAATCATCCAGACAGGTAGCTCCATACAGAATGCAACAATAGCAAGCACTGCACCAGCTGCTGCGATAATTAAATCGGCACCAATCATTATCTTCTTCCTATCATGACGATCCACTAGCACACCAATGGCAGGTCCCAAAATCGCATAGGGTAAAAAACCTACTAATGAAGCCATAGACAAGACCATCGCAGATCCTGTTTTTTCTGTAAGGTAAAAAATAATCGCCATTTGCAGGATGGCACTAGTGATTAATGATACTGCTTGCCCTGCCCATATTGCATAAAATTTTCGTTTCCAATTGTTGTATTTTTCCATTTATATTATCTCCTGCATATTATTTTGCTTGAATTTCTATTTTGAATAGCATTCTAGGCAATAAAAAATGCAGGCCAAACCCCACAATGTGGCTTTTGGTCTGCATACATACAATTTGGAAACATTCATATTAAAGACATAGTTAAATAAAGGTATAGTTAAATAACCAATATCCTCACCGTAACTAATGAATGCTCAATATCGTATAAATAAGCACAACAAAAAAGCCTATCATCGGGTATAGATTCTGCTTTTTTTATTGCCAGCTTATCTTAAACGCATTGAGGCTGTCATAGTTTCGGTTCCTCCTACATCTTTGTTTATATCAATTTATAGTATAACACAACAAGATGATATGTTCAATATAAAAGTTATGGAATGAGACTCATACTTCCAATTCGATGCCAGATTTAAAGGATATGACGAAGTTTTCTTCATAGACTGTAACGCTCTGGATTATCTTCCTTAGTAGCAAGCGATTAGCTTTCACAAAATCTTCTGTTTGTAGTTTTAAAAATTCATCAGGATTTTCTAACTCAACCTCAAAATATTTCATTTTACATTCCCTCATTTCATTTATTGATAAATTGAGTTTGCAAAAAAGAGTGGACAATTTTTGTCTACTCTTAACCTTTAAAATAGTTTTTTTTTAATCGATTTGAAGTTGCCTAAATTATTACTTATTCGGTAAAATGAAGTATTGCTTTCAACAGATTTCCTTCAACTACACTTCACTTGATTCAAACAAGGTGGGTACATTTCTATTCCCACAAACTCCTTGTCAATGGAAACAAACACGTACCCACAGGGTAAATGGAAATAGAAACTGATAATTTCTAGCTATCACTTCTACTCATTCCAAAAATTTTCTCACTCTGATACTTACCCACCATAAAGCAAAAAGCCTTGCAATCAAGGCTTTCATTATCCCTTTCGTTCAAAGGTTTCTAAGCTTTTACGAGCAGAGCGACACACTCAGCGGTTCGCTATCTCCGTTCTGTCTGCGTGCTAGCACTTGTCAATCACGGACAGCTATCGCATGGGCGGAAGTAAATGCTAATCTTCGTCGTTTTACTCCTTGACTAGCAAACTTACCGCCTCAACATGTCCTGTATGTGGAAATAAAACACGATTAAAGATAAGGGAAGATACTGAATTAAAAAAATTCCCCCTCTATTGTCCGAAATGCAGACAAGAAAATTTAATTGAAATAAAGCAGTTCAAAGTAACTGTGATTACAGAGCCAGACGCAAAGACGCAGAGCCGATAAAATGAGATTAATACAATCTCATTTTATCGGCTCTTTCCGTTATGTATGGATTCTTTTAATTAGTCTTCGATGTTTCTTGCTTCGTTGATACCGCTGGCTAAAGATTCCATTAAGGATAGTTCTTTGTCTGTAAAGCTATCCATGTATTTCTCTATCTGTAATCGTCGGGTGCTTTTTACCAAGTTATTAGCAGGTAAGAAAAATTCATCAACGGAAACATGAAGTAACGATACAAGGTCATAAAGAACTTGTATGCTGGGGTGTTGCCCTTTATTTTCAATATTAGTTAAGTACCGTGGGTCAATTTCAATCAATGCTCCCACTTGTTCACGAGTTAAACCTCGTTTCAATCGAGCTTCTTTAATGGCTAAACCAAAGGCTCTAAAATCATATTTATCTTCTTTTTTACGCATAGTAGACCACCTCTATACATTTTATTGTTCCTACTGAATTAAAAACAGGTATAGAAAAACGTGTTATATGGTTTATAGGTTTATATTTAATAAAAAGCACTACTAAACGCCAATAAAAAAACCGTTATATGGTAGTGCTATTTACGCTGTTAAAATATTGTATATTACTTCCAAATGGCGGTTTGTTGGAGGTCAACGTCGCCATGAAGTACATCATATACAATAAATTTCCTTACATTGGGTTCTTGTCAAAAAAAGTCGTCTATCTGCAATAGATAAGTACGTCCACCAATGTGGTTTTATAAATCATATAGATAGAATAACAGAAGCATGTAAACAGAGAAATAAATCTGTTTATATGCTTTTTTGGCTATTCAGAACTTTTTTACAAAGTTTATTTATCAGTAATGCAACAAATCCCCCTTTCACATTGGGACTAAGAGTGAAAGGAGATAAACGAGCAAGGCTCACTTCCTTTCCTAGACAGAAAGGGGGTGAGAAACATGAAACCATCTTCTTTTCAGACCACAATAGAAAATCAGTTTGACTATATCTGTAAACGTGCTATGGAAGACGAGCGAAAGAATTATATGCTTTATCTTTCAAGGATTGCAAAGCGTGAGGTGTCCTTTTCGGATGTTGGCGATTATCTTGTTAGCCAGTTTGCGACAACAGATAACTATTCAACTGACTTTCAGATTTTTACACTCAATGGGTTATCAGTAGGCGTTGAAAATGATTTGTTGAGTGAAGCATTACGTGAGTTGCCAGACAAGAAACGTGAAATTCTACTGCTGTTTTACTTTATGGACATGAGCGATTCAGAAATTACAGACCTGTTGAAATTGAACCGTTCTACTGTCTATCGGCATAGAACCAGTGGACTAGCCTTAATTAAAAAGTTTATGGAGGAATTTGAAGAATGAAAACACAATATCCTATGATTCCCTTTCCTCTCATTGTAAAGGCAACAGATGGCGATACCGAAGCGATTAACCAGATTCTACATCATTACAGAGGGTACATAACGAAGCGTTCCCTACGACTTATGAAAGATGAATATGGCAATCAAAGTATGGTCGTTGATGAAGTCTTACGTGGAAGAATGGAAACCAGACTGATTACAAAGATTTTGTCATTTGAAATTAAGTAATATCCTCTCTCCTTTCGTGGAAGCGTGCTAAACCATTCCACGCTTCCCGAACAGGGAGGTTTGTTATTCCACCAAAGCATATTGAGCTTTCAATGTGTTTTGATAGGCTAACGAGCCATTGTTCTTTGAAAACTGAATAAAAGTAATCGAATACGTTTCGATAAGAAAAGAGCCAACGGAACTAACCGCCATGACCTATCTTATAAAGATAGCGAGCGATTCATGTTAGTGATCCGAGAAGCAATCTTTAGCAGGATTGCCTGCAACGACATTCTTATCGTGATAATGATACTCCCATACAGTCAATAGTCCGAGCGTGATAAAACCGTCGCAGGCAATGAGTATGGCTACATGAGAACCATGCAGGGGTGGAACTCCCGTGAGCTTTGCTAAAGCTGTTCGATTGCTGGTAAAACAACTTTTATGAAATCCAAATAAGTGATTTGGAAAGGAGGATTTTATGAAGCAGACTGACATTCCTATTTGGGAACGTTATACCCTAACCATTGAAGAAGCGTCAAAATATTTTCGTATTGGCGAAAACAAGCTACGACGCTTGGCAGAGGAAAATAAAAATGCAAATTGGCTGATTATGAATGGCAATCGTATTCAGATTAAACGAAAACAATTTGAAAAAATTATAGATACATTGGACGCAATCTAGCGTCGCCAAAGGGTCTTGTATATGATAAAATAGTATTAAGTCGTATCAAGGCTCTTTCCATAAAGGAAAGGAGCAAATGCCATGTCAGAAAAAAGACGTGACAATAAAGGTCGAATCTTAAAGACTGGAGAGAGCCAACGAAAAGACGGAAGATACTTATACAAATATATAGATTCATTTGGAGAACCGCAATTTGTTTACTCGTGGAAACTTGTGGCTACAGACCGAGTACCAGCAGGAAAGCGTGATTGTATCTCACTTAGAGAGAAAATCGCAGAGTTACAGAAAGACATTCATGATGGTATTGATGTTGTAGGAAAGAAAATGACACTCTGCCAGCTTTACGCAAAACAGAACGCTCAAAGACCAAAGGTTAGAAAAAACACTGAAACTGGACGCAAATATCTTATGGATATTTTGAAGAAAGACAAGTTAGGTGTAAGAAGTATTGACAGTATTAAGCCATCAGACGCTAAAGAATGGGCTATTAGAATGAGTGAAAATGGTTATGCTTATCAAACCATCAATAACTACAAACGTTCTTTAAAGGCTTCATTCTATATTGCTATACAAGATGATTGTGTTCGGAAGAATCCATTTGACTTTCAACTGAAAGCAGTTCTTGATGATGATACTGTCCCTAAGACCGTACTAACAGAAGAACAGGAAGAAAAACTGTTAGCCTTTGCAAAAGCTGATAAAACCTACAGCAAAAATTATGATGAAATTCTGATACTCTTAAAAACAGGTCTTCGTATTTCAGAGTTTGGTGGTTTGACACTTCCAGATTTAGATTTTGAGAATCGTCTTGTCAATATAGACCATCAGCTATTGAGAGATACTGAAATTGGGTACTACATTGAAACACCAAAGACCAAAAGTGGCGAACGTCAAGTTCCTATGGTTGAAGAAGCCTATCAAGCATTTAAGCGAGTGTTAGCGAATCGAAAGAATGATAAGCGTGTTGAGATTGATGGATATAGTGATTTCCTCTTTCTTAATAGAAAGAACTATCCAAAAGTGGCAAGTGATTACAACGGCATGATGAAAGGTCTTGTTAAGAAATACAATAAGTATAACGAGGATAAATTGCCACACATCACTCCACATAGTTTGCGACATACATTCTGTACCAACTATGCAAATGCAGGAATGAATCCAAAGGCATTACAGTACATTATGGGACATGCTAATATAGCCATGACGCTGAACTATTACGCACATGCAACATTCGATTCTGCAATGGCAGAAATGAAACGCTTGAATAAAGAGAAGCAACAGGAGCGTCTTGTTGCTTAGTAGTACAAATGAATTTACTACTTATTTACCACTTCTGACAGCTAAGACATGAGGAAATATGCAAAGAAACGTGAAGTATCTTCCTACAGTAAAAATACTCGAAAGCACATAGAATAAGGCTTTACGAGCATTTAAGAAAATATAAAAAGATAATTAGAAATTTATACTTTGTTTAAGTGAAAAATAGTCTGTCTTTTTGTGTGTCATCTATTTTCTCTTTGTGGAGAAAGCTGACAGCTGGGCCCATTTTTGATATACTAGTAGGGCATGCATGTGCCCTTTAGCACTTGCAATTCTAGTAAAGGAAAAAACAAGGTATGAGTGAAAAAGAAAAAGAATCGCATAAACTTGGCTTAAGTGTCGGGTCCAATTTTCAAGATACTCAAGAGCTACGAAAGGTATTGGAGCAATCGATTAGCCGGGAAGAAGAAGTTTTGACTGCTAGTCAACCGGTGGAATCAGATCAGAACCAGAAAGAGAGCCAGGTTAATGGAGAAGGGGTCGAAACAGAAGCTTCGACCGAAACTCTAAGTCGTTTATCACGATCTGGTCATAGTCGTAAAGAGAAGCTTGAAGCGAGGTCAAGAGACCAAGAGGATGTAGAAGAGTCGTTAGAAAACCAAGAAGATGAAAAGCCCTTGGGGCGCTATGCCATTAAGCGACCAGTTCCCTTGTCACTACCAATTGCTTTAAGTGTCCTACTTGGGATGGTCCATGTAGCTCTTCCTTTTATCAACTTAGTTGCGACTAATCAACAAACCCAGGACTTATATGCCGGTTGGGCGATTTCTCAAGGTCAAGTTCCTTATGGTCATTTCTTTGGGGTCAATGGTTTGCTCTACTATGGGCTCAGTGGTTTAGGAAGTTTGGTAGGAGGTCAAGTTCTCTTGGTGGCCTTCCAGATTTTAGCCTACTTTTTTGCTGGGACGAGCCTGTATCGGATGGTCAGAAGCTTGGTTGCAAGTGAAAAAATTGCAGGACAAGTTCAGCTACTCTTCTACCTTCTTGCTGGAGTGCTTGGCTTTGGTGGGAACTATGCTGTCTTTTATGCCCTTCCCTTCTTGTTTGGCTCTATGAATTTCATCCTTGCTTATCTAGAAGGTGAGAAAACGGACGAATCCTTTGTCGCCTATGGTGCAGGAGCCTGTTTGGCCTTTATGATTGTGCCATGGCTGAGTGTGATTTTTTATCTGCTTGCTTTTCTCGGATTGACAGCCTATCATGTGAAGCAAAAGAAATTAGCCCACGGCTTCTATCAATTCCTTGCTGCCCTCTTGGGATTCTCTCTTGTTTTCTATCCCTTGGGCTACATCACTGTGTGGAACGGCTCATTTGGGTATGCGATCCATCAGACCTTGTATAGTCTCCGCTCCCTCCAGTTTGATGCCGGGCATCTATTTGCCAACCTAGTTTATTACTGTTTATTGCTGTTGACGCTTGGTTTCGCTTCAGCTTTCGTCATGTCCTTCCGAAAAGTGTCGACAAGTGGTCAACGTGTGATTCGGTTTATGAGTTGGTTCGGTCTTCTGCTAGTTGTTGCAGTTGTGGTTGGGACACCAGAGCAAGGGGCCTATCAATTCCTTAGCCTGTTACCTTTTGGTCTCCCCTTGTTAGCCCTTTGGTTTGCCGGGGATGAGTCTACTTACCAGCGCCGGAAGATGAAGAACAATTCTATCTGGGACCTTTATTTCTCCAGTCAAGCCTTCCTACCGATTTTGGCAATGGCTTATTTAGTGGGTTATCCAGTTGTAAATCAATTGGTCCTCCAAAGCAATCTAGCTAGTGACCGAAGTGCAATCGCTCAGTATATCAAGAGTCATAGCGATTCCAAAGATACAATCTATGCTTGGGATCAGACGGCTCATCTCTATCAAGAAAGTGGCCGTTTAGCAGCTTCAGCCCTCCTAACCCCAACTGCCTATATGGGGCCGAAGGAAAATCGAACCAATCTGATCAATCAGATTAAGCAAGCTAAGCCGAAGTTTATTGTGGTCAATAACGACCTAGATGTAACGTCTGCTCTGCAAAAAGTTCTAACCAAAAATTACGAAAAAGTGAACCAGAAGGGTTCGCAGTACACCTTGTACCAATATAAATAGACTATCAATATCTTGTGGTTTTGAAATGAAATAACATTTTTTGCCACAAGATATTGATTTTTTATTTTTGAGTGATATAATATGGGGTGAATTCTATTTGTATTAAAAAGAAAGTGGGCGAGAGTATGATAACGTTACGAGAAGAGCATATCCAAAGTCTCCCCCAACTCTTTGTGGAAAAGAGAGATGGGCGGAAGGTCAAGTTTGATGTCGATAAAATTTACCGTGCTTTGGTCAAGGCGACAGAAGAAGTGACAGGCCTCACTCCGGCCCTGGAAGCGAAATTAGAAACCGTAACAGACCGGATCGTGGCTGAAGTTTTGGAACGCTTCCCTCGTGGCGTGAAAATTTACGAGATTCAAAATGTCGTCGAGCACGAGTTATTACAAGCCAATGAGTATGCGATTGCTGAGAGCTATATTACTTATCGGACCCAGCGGGATTTTGAGCGCTCAAAAGCGACGGATATCAATTTTACCATCGGCAAACTCCTCAACAAGGACCAAGCAGTGGTGAATGAAAACGCCAATAAGGACAGCGATGTTTTCAACACCCAGCGTGATCTGACTGCGGGGATTGTCGGAAAATCTATTGGTCTCAAAATGTTACCCAAGCACGTGGCCAATGCCCACCAAAAAGGGGATATCCACTACCATGATTTGGATTATAGCCCTTATACTCCAATGACTAACTGTTGCTTGATCGATTTTGAAGGTATGTTAAAGAATGGCTTTAAGATTGGGAATGCAGAAGTAGAAAGTCCTAAATCCATCCAAACTGCAACGGCTCAAATCTCGCAAATTATTGCCAATGTGGCCTCTAGCCAGTATGGTGGTTGCTCGGCAGACCGGATCGATGAAGTTTTGGCCCCTTATGCAGAAAAGAATTATAAGAAGCACTTGAAGGATGCTGAGGAGTGGGTTCTCCCTGAAAAACGCGAGGACTATGCTTGGCAAAAAACGAAAAAAGATATCTATGATGCCATGCAATCGCTGGAATACGAGATCAATACCCTCTTTACCTCCAATGGACAAACTCCCTTCACCTCGCTAGGCTTCGGTCTCGGAACCAATCGTTTCGAACGGGAAATTCAAAAGGCCATTCTGGAAATTCGAATTAAGGGACTCGGTTCAGAACACCGGACCGCTATTTTTCCGAAGTTGATTTTCACCTTGAAGAGAGGCCTCAACTTAGAGCCGGGGAGTCCCAATTATGACATCAAACAGTTGGCCTTGGAATGTGCAACCAAACGCATGTATCCGGATGTCCTCTCATATGATAAGATTGTCGAATTGACGGGTTCCTTCAAGGTACCCATGGGCTGTCGTTCTTTCCTCCAAGGTTGGAAGGATGAAAATGGTGTCGAAGTCAATTCTGGCCGGATGAATCTGGGGGTTGTGACAGTCAATCTTCCCCGGATTGCCTTGGAGTCAGAAGGGAACAAAGAGAAATTCTGGGAAATCTTTAATGAGCGGATGAACATCGCGGAAGATGCTTTGGTTTACCGGGTAGAGCGGACCAAGGAAGCAACCCCAGCCAATGCACCGATTCTCTATCAATATGGGGCTTTCGGAAAGCGCTTGGGCAAATATGACCAGGTAGACCAGCTTTTCCGTAACCGTAGAGCGACGATTTCACTCGGCTATATCGGCTTGTATGAAGTGGCGACGGTCTTTTATGGGCCTAACTGGGAAGAAAATCCAGAAGCCAAACAATTTACAATCGAGATCATCAAGGATATGAAGAAACGGGTCGAAGAATGGTCTGACCAATACGATTACCACTTCTCTATCTATTCGACGCCATCAGAAAGCTTGACAGACCGCTTCTGTCGCCTGGATACAGAGAAATTTGGGAAGGTTCCAGATATTACAGACAAGGAATACTACACCAATAGTTTCCACTATGATGTCCGTAAGAATCCAAGCCCGTTTGAGAAGCTGGATTTTGAAAAAGTTTATCCAGAAGCTGGAGCGACAGGTGGTTTCATCCACTATTGTGAGTACCCTGTCTTGCAACAAAATCCAAAAGCACTTGAAGCGGTTTGGGATTATGCCTATGACCGGGTCGGTTATCTCGGAACCAATACGCCGATTGACCGTTGCTACAAGTGTGATTTCGAAGGGGACTTCACACCAACCGAACGGGGCTTCACCTGCCCAAACTGTGGCAATAGTGATCCCAAGACGGTAGATGTGGTCAAACGGACCTGTGGCTATCTAGGAAATCCTCAAGCTCGCCCCATGGTCAATGGACGACATAAAGAAATCGCTGCACGGGTTAAACACATGAACGGGTCTACCATCAAGTATGGTGGACATGGAGTGAAAGAATAGAAAAGGATATTATGGGAAAATACCAATTAGACGATAAGGGCAAAGCCCAGGTTCAACGATTCCACGAAAAACATTCGACAGGCGGAATCAATAAAAAAGACCGCGTAGCTAGCTTAAGAGAGCAATTCTTAAAAAAGGCTAAGAAAAAATAAAAGTGAGAGTCCGCTCTCGCTTTTCTCTTATGGGGAGGTAAAGATGGAATTACGCAGACCAACTCTAGCAGATAAGGAAACTGTATTAGACATGATGGCAGAGTTTGAAAAGAGTCAATCAGCTCACGATGGCGGATTTTGGGATGCTGAGAACTTTGATTATGAGGAGTGGTTGGAAACTAACCATAATAAAGAAATGGGAATAGGATTGCCGGAAAATCGTGTTCCTTCTATTCAATTTGTATCATTTGATGATGTAGGTCGTGCTCTAGGATTTTTGAATCTGCGATTGAGACTGAATGAGGGATTGCTGAATCATGCTGGCCATATTGGCTACTCCATCCGTCCCTCTGAAAGAGGTAAGGGCTATGCTAAAGAGGCCCTCCGCCAAGGTTTACAAGTTGCTAAGGAAAAGAATATCAAACGAGCTCTGGTAACTTGTAGCACAGAAAATCCTGCCAGCAGAGCTGTTATCTTAGCTAATGGTGGTCAATTTGAGGATGTTCGAAATGGAACGGAGCGGTATTGGATAGAGGTGGACTAGAAGGATGACATGGAATACACCAAAACCAGGAGAGTGGAAAAGTGAAGAACTGAGCCAAGGTCGGATTATTGACTACAAGGCTTACAAGTAGCTAGAAGTAAAAATATAAAGCGAGTCCTAGTGACTTGCGATTGTGATAATGCTGCCAGTCGAGCAGTGATTCTGACTAATGGCGGAGCTTTAGAGGATGTTCGAGGCGGGAAAGAGCGCTATTGGATTGATTTAGATTGAGGAAAGTTTATGAAGTTACAACGACCAACTTTAGAAGATAAAGACGCGATTTTAGAGATGATTGCTGAGTTCGATGCTGCAAAATCCTATATGCACGGTGGCATGGGCTCCACTTGGAAGCGAGCAAAGGATTTTGCGGATTGGTTGCGAATTGTAGAGCAGCAGGAGGATACTGAGAATCTGCCAGAAGGCTGGGTTCCTGCCATTCAATTTTTATCCTTTGATGAGACTGGCTACCCTCTGGGCTTTTTAGCCCTGCGCTTGTCCTTGAATGACAAATTATTTGTAGAGGGTGGTCACATTGGCTATTCCATCCGGCCCAGTCAACGCAGAAAGGGCTTGGCTAAGTTGCAGCTAGAGCTAGGACTAGCAGAGGCTCGAAAACAAGGACTAGAACGAGTGCTGATTACCTGTGATGAAGACAACGAAGCTAGCCGTCGCACGATTCTATCTGCTGGTGGTGTTTACGAAAATACAATCGACAGAAGTCAGCGCTACTGGATAGAGTTAGATGGGGAGGTGTCATGAACAATCCCAAACCTCAAGAATGGAAAAGTGAGGAGCTGAGTAAGGGGCGAATCATTGACTATAAGGCCTTTAACTTTGTGGATGGCGAAGGCGTCCGCAACTCCCTCTATGTCAGTGGCTGTATGTTTCACTGTGAAGGCTGCTATAATGCAGCAACTTGGTCTTTCAACGCTGGCATTCCCTATACCAAAGAGTTAGAAGAACAGATCATGGCCGATTTGGCCCAACCTTATGTTCAGGGCCTGACCCTGCTTGGGGGGGAACCTTTTCTCAACACTGGCATCCTGCTGCCCTTGGTCAAGCGCGTGAAAAGAGAATTGCCTGACAAAGATATCTGGTCTTGGACCGGCTACACCTGGGAAGAAATGATGCTGGAAACACCGGACAAACTGGAGTTGCTTTCGCTGATTGATATCTTAGTGGATGGTCGCTATGATAAGAGCAAACGCAACCTGATGTTGCAGTTCCGAGGCTCTTCTAACCAGCGGATCATTGATGTTCAAAAATCATTGGAAGAAGGAAAGGTTGTCATTTGGGACAAGCTCAATGACGGCAAGGACTCCTATGAACAAGTGAAAAGAGAGTAGCGAGAGTCGGGGGCAGATAAATCGATGAAGAGAGGTTTTCGTTGATTTTCAGTTTGCAAGAAGGGCCCTTTTTTCAGACAATTTCATTCTCACTGATAAAATTCAGAAGGATTCATGGTATAATGGAATGGATTGTACAAAAGCTAGAACAGTCTAGCCCGTACACTAAAGGAACAGAATGAGGAAATTTACATGACATTAGTTTATCAATCAACGCGTGATGCGAAAAATACAGTAACAGCCAGCCAAGCGATTTTGCAAGGTTTGGCAACAGATGGAGGCTTGTTCACTCCAGTGAGTTATCCAAAGGTGGACTTGGATTTTGACACATTGAAAGACGCTTCTTACCAAGAAGTGGCTAAACTTGTCTTGTCAGCCTTCTTGGATGACTTTACAGCTGAAGAGTTGGACTACTGTATCACCAATGCCTATGATAGCAAGTTTGATACACCAGCGATTGCCCCTCTTGTCAAACTTGATGGTCAATACAACTTGGAATTGTTCCACGGTTCAACCATCGCATTTAAAGACATGGCCTTGTCGATCTTGCCTTACTTCATGACAACAGCTGCTAAGAAGCACGGCTTGGAAAACAAGATCGTCATCTTGACAGCAACATCTGGAGATACTGGAAAAGCTGCTATGGCAGGATTCGCGGATGTTCCAGGTACTGAAATTATCGTCTTTTATCCAAAAGATGGTGTCAGCAAGGTGCAAGAGTTGCAAATGACCACGCAAACTGGGGACAATACCCATGTGATCGCTATTGATGGAAACTTTGACGATGCCCAAACCAATGTGAAACACATGTTCAATGATGTAGCCCTTCGTGAAAAATTGGCAGCCAACAAGCTCCAGTTCTCATCAGCTAACTCTATGAATATCGGCCGTTTGGTTCCACAAATTGTCTATTATGTTTATGCCTACGCTCAGCTTGTTAAAACTGGTGAGATTAAGGCTGGGGACAAGCTTAACTTCACTGTACCGACAGGAAACTTTGGTAATATTTTGGCTGCCTTTTACGCTAAACAAATCGGCCTACCAGTCGGCAAGCTCATCTGTGCTTCAAATGACAATAATGTCTTGACAGACTTCTTTAAAACTCGTGTCTATGACAAGAAGCGTGAGTTTAAGGTAACCACTAGTCCATCTATGGATATTTTGGTCTCTTCAAACTTGGAGCGCTTGATTTTCCATCTTTTGGGAAATGATGCGGTTAAGACAGCTGAACTGATGAATGCTTTGAATAGCCAAGGTCAGTATGAGTTGACTGATTTTGATGCGGAGATTCTTGACCTTTTTGCGGCTGAATATGCGACTGAAGCAGAAACAGCTGCAGAAATCAAACGTGTTTACGAATCAGATTCTTATATTGAGGATCCTCATACAGCAGTTGCCTCAGCCGTATATAAAAAATACCAAGCAGCGACAGGTGATGCGACCAAGACCGTGATTGCATCAACTGCTAGTCCATACAAGTTCCCAGTAGTTGCAGTAGAAGCTGTAACTGGAAAATCAGGACTTAGCGACTTTGAAGCCTTGGCACAGTTGCATGAGATTTCAGGCGTTGCCTTGCCACCAGCAGTGGATGGTCTTGAAACAGCTCCAGTTCGGCACAAGACAACGGTTGCCGCAGCAGATATGCAGACGGCAGTAGAAACTTATCTAGGACTTTAAAAGAGAGGAAGTAAACTCGGTTGGGAAACTAACTGAGTTTCTTTTCATCAGGAGGAAAGTGTGTCTCGTCAACAAGTAGATCGACAAATTTTAAGGATTGCCCTTCCAGCCATCGGAGAAAACTTTCTCCAGATGCTCATGGGGATGGTAGATAGCTACTTGGTCGCTCAGTTGGGTTTGGTTGCTGTCTCGGGTGTATCCGTTGCAGGCAATATCATTACGATTTACCAAGCTATTTTTATCGCTCTTGGAGCAGCGGTCGTGAGCCTCTTGTCCAAAAGTATGGGGCAAAAAGATCAGAAGGCCATTGCTCGTCAAGCCACTGAGTCGATCAAAGTAACGGTTTTATTAAGTCTTGTTTTAGGGACTTTATCCCTCTGCTTTGGCAAGGAATTGATTGCCTTCTTAGGGGTTGAAGTTGCAGTTGCAGAAGCCGGAGGGATCTATCTATCCCTTGTCGGAGGAAGTATTTTGCTTTTGGGGCTGATGACGACTTTTGGAGCCCTAGTTCGTGTGGCCCACAATCCGCGGACACCCATGTATGTCAGTTTGTTGACTAATGTGTTGAATGCTCTGTTATCGAGTATCCTGATATTTGTTTTTGGATTGGGCATAGCTGGGGCTGCCTTAGGAACGGTTCTTTCTCGCCTGCTAGGGACCTACTTGCTCTGGCGTCAAGTTCAACTCCCCTTCGCTCCTTTTTGTTGGGGCTTGGATCGAGACTTGCTCTCCCTAGTCTTGCCTGCTGCTGGTGAACGACTCATGATGCGAGCAGGGGATATTGTCATCATTGCTATGGTGGCTGTTTTTGGGACCAGAGCGGTAGCTGGGAATGCCATTGGGGAAGTCTTGACCCAGTTCAACTATATGCCGGCTTTTGGGATTGCGACCGCGACAGTCATGTTGGTTGCCAAAAGTTTGGGACAGAATGATTGGCAAGGTATCAAGCAAATCACCAGTCGTAGTTTTTGGCTTTCCTTTCTTTCCATGTTCCCCCTCGCCCTTACGATCTTCTTATTTGGAAGTCCTTTAACAGCCCTTTACACCAAGGATCCAGGGGCCCTTGTTGCCTCCTTGTCTGTCATTTTGTTCTCCTTACTTGGAACACCTCTGACAGCTGGGACCGTCATCTATACGGCGGTTTGGCAAGGTTTGGGCAATGCCCGCCTTCCTTTTTATGCGACCACTATCGGTATGTGGGTGATACGGATTGGCTCTGGTTATCTGATGGGGGTCGTCCTTGGCTGGGGCTTACCAGGTATTTGGGCAGGTACCCTCTTGGACAATGGATTTCGCTGGTTTTTCTTAAAAACGCTCTATCATCGAAAATGGAAGGAATAAGACCTATGACACGAGCTTTTATTTGGGATTTGGATGGGACGCTTTTAGACTCTTATGAAGCTATTTTGGATGGAATCGCAGAGACTTATGCCCATTACTCTCTAGACTTTGACCGGGAAGTGGTCTATGCCTTTATCCTCAAACAGTCTGTCCAGGCTCTGCTTGAAGAAGTGGCTAGAGAGCATGACTTAGATGCGGAGGAGATGAATCGCTATCGCACTTCTAGTCTGCGTGAGAAAAACGCCCAGGTCCACCTAATGCCAGGAGCTAGAGACATTCTAGCTTGGGCAAAAGAAGAAGGGATTGTTCAATTCGTCTATACCCACAAGGGGAAGAATGCCTACTCAATTCTGGAAGATTTAGGGATTCTATCCTATTTCCAAGAGGTCGTTACAACTGACAATGGCTTCAGGAGAAAACCAGACCCAGAAGGAGTCGATTACCTAGTGGACAAGTACCAGCTGGATCGGAGTGAAACGTATTATATTGGTGATCGAACCTTGGATATTGATCTGGCAGACAATGCAGGAATCGGGAGTATTAATTTTTTGGATTACAAACCGGATGTGAATCATGTGATTCGTCATTTGGATGAGATTCGTCTCTATTTTAAACAAGAAAAAAGTTAACTTCTTTGACAAAGCAAGACTTCTTTGTTGCTGAAATAGCGCTATGAAAAGAATCCGTAAACAATTTGTTTTGAAAATGAAATAATTCCTTAAGAAATCTTTAAGATAAATCCGATATAATAAAACCATAAACAAAGACCTCCTAACTTTGTTTATGAAATCCTAAAACTTTTCTTTTTCATAATAATCTCCCTAAAAGGCCACCAAATCCGGTGGTCTTTTACTTTGTTTTTCTTAGGAGGAGATAATTTCCTCTGAGGTGAGCAAATTTCTTGCCTCGACTTTTTTTAGATGATATACTTGACAAGTCAATTATTGATAAATCAACAAAAGATCGGAGAGAAGGAATGGCAGAAATGCATGACTTGCTTTATCGGTTGAAGCTAGCTGATCAGTCTTCGACCCAATTATTTGAAAAACAATTGGGAATTAGTCTGACCCGTTATCAGATGCTTCAGTTCTTATTAGCAGAAGCGCCGTGTAGCCAAGCGGCCCTTCAGGAGAAGCTAGCGATTGACCCTGCAGCCTTAACCCGCCACTTCAAGGTCTTAGAAGCTGGGGGCTATGTTATTCGTAGTCGCAATCCAGAAAATCAACGGGAGGTTGTGGTGGAACTGACGGAGCTTGCCACAGATCGGTTGTTGGTCCATCCTCCAGCGCATCATCTACAGGTAAAAGCCCAGATGGATCAGATTCTCTCTGAACAAGAGCGGAATCAGTTGAATCACTTACTCGAAAAGTTGGTGTCTGGTCTCGAACAAATGACATTTTGATTAAAAGGAGAATGATATGTCTGTCTTAACCATTGTTTTTGCAAGCCTTGCTGTTTTCGAACATTTTTATATTTTTTATCTAGAGAGTGTAGCAACCCACTCAGCATCGACTAGTCGTGTCTTTAATATGGATCAGGAAGAATTGACTCGTCCATCTGTGACGGTTCTCTTCAAAAACCAAGGCATTTATAATGCTCTAATCGGTGTCTTCCTCCTCTATGGCCTCTTTATAGCTAAAAATAGTGAAATTGTCGCGATCTTTCTGCTCTTTATTATTGGTGTAGCAGCTTATGGTGCTGTGACTTCTAATAAAAAAATTATCTTGACCCAGGGTGGGCCAGCGATAGTCGCCTTAGCCAGCCTTCTACTGCTTGGATAACTGTCAACTCTTCCAGAAGTGGGAGAGTTTTTTCATTCCTTCTATACAAGTTCTTTTTCAACAATTTATAGGTACTGACTAGAAGGGCTTTACAAGTTGTAATTTCTAGTTACAATAGAGGGTGAAGAGATTAGACAAGGAGAAGATAAGATGATCAACCTAAAGGAAATCGATCAGGTTATTCTAGCTGGTCCCTTTGCCCCAACATGGGACTCTCTCAGCAAGCAAGTCTGTCCGGACTGGTATCGGGATGCCAAATTTGGAATTTTTATCCACTGGGGTGTCTACAGTGTGCCGGCCTTCGGTTCAGAATGGTACTCAAGAAATATGTATATCCAAGGAAATCCTTGCTATGAATATCATCGAGAGCAGTTTGGAGACCAGGCTAGTTTCGGCTACCAGGACCTGATCCCTCTCTTTCGAGCGGAGCAATTTGATCCGACCTCTTGGTTGAATCTCTTTGAAGACTCAGGAGCACGTTATCTTTTCCCAGTAGCCGAGCACCACGATGGGTTTCAGATGTATGCCTCTAGTCTTTCTCCATACAATAGCCTAGAGATGGGGCCTAAGCGAGATGTTCTAGGACAGCTGAAGGCAGAAGCGGACAAACGTGGTTTGCGCTTTTGCACCTCTTCTCATCGAGCAGAGCATCAGTTTTTCTTTTCGCATGGCAAGGAGTTTGAAAGCGACATTCCTCAATTCGTCCCCCGAAATAGTCTTTATTGGCCAGCAGAGCTAGAGCCAAAGGATCATTTTGATCTGACTTCGGAGCCTTATCCGAGTGCAGAGTTTTTGGAGGACTGGCTTTTGCGGACCTGTGAGTTGGTGCGTGATTATCAACCAGAGCTCCTTTATTTTGATTGGTGGATCCAGCATGAAAGTTTTCGTCCCTATCTGATGCGTTTTCTAGCCTATTACTATAACTTGGCTTTCCAAGAAGGTCGCTCAGTGGCAGTCTGCTACAAGCAGGATGCTCTCCCGTTTGGTTCGGGGATTGTGGAGATGGAGCGGGGAGGCTACTCTGGGGTTCAATCCTTCCCTTGGCAAATGGATACGGCTATTGCTCGTAATTCTTGGTGTTATACTCGTGATTTGGTTTATAAGACTTCCAAGGAATTGCTACAAAACCTCATTGATGTCGTCGCTAAAAATGGTAATCTGTTGCTTAATATTGGCCCTAAGGCAGATGGTACGATTCCCAAGCGGGACCAACAAATTTTACGGGAGATGGGGGATTGGTTGGAAGTGAATGGAGAAGCGATTTATGGCAGTCGCCCTTGGCGAGTAGCTACAGAAGGTTCAAGTCAGCAAGCCTGGGGAGCTTTCTCAGATGGGGAAGCTCCTAACTACACAAGCCAAGATATTCGCTACACCTTCCGAGATGGTTTTCTCTATGCATTGCAACTAGATCCTAGTAGTGAAGAGGAGACCGTTCTCCTGACATCCCTTGCATACAATCTTACGGAACCTCAGATTTTGCATGCCCGTATTCAGAGGGTCGAATTATTGGGGAATTCGCAAGAATTGGACTGGCAACAAGATGCAAGCGGTCTTCAGGTGAAGCTACCTGGCACACTTCAGAACCAACCTCGAGTACTTCGGATTAGTTTTTAATACTTTTAGTTTTCTCTAAGCTTTTTATAAGGAATGGTTTAGGTTTCTTTTGTATACTGTACTCATCCAATAAGAAATGAGGTACAGAAAATGAAAATCTCAGTAAATTATCCAAAAGAATTTAAAACAGACACTAAAAACGGAACCTGTTACGGCGACTAGTAGCTTCATCACTTTTTTTCATAACAATCTCCTAAAGAAGAAGCGGACTTGGATTGGGAGGATCCAAGTCCCGCTTCTTTTTCTATGCCTGCCTAACTCTTTACGTTGGATTCATGATATAATAGAGGCATGGAAAATAAGAACAAATTATTACTCATCGACGGGTCTTCCGTCGCTTTTCGTGCCTTTTTCGCACTTTATAATCAAATCGATCGCTTCAAAAATGCTAATGGTCTGCATACCAATGCAGTCTATGGTTTTAACCTCATGTTAAGCCATCTCTTGGAGCGCATCCAACCAACCCATGTTCTCGTCGCCTTTGATGCAGGAAAGACCACCTTCCGGACGGAGATGTATGCCGACTACAAAGGGGGGCGGGCAAAGACACCAGATGAATTCCGCGAGCAGTTCCCTTTCATTCGCGAGCAATTAGACCATCTGGGAATTCGCCATTATGAGCTGGCCCAGTATGAAGCGGATGACATTATTGGAACGCTAGATAAGATGGCAGAAGCCACTTCGGTGCCCTTTGAAGTCACTATTGTCTCTGGGGACAAGGACTTGATCCAGCTAACGGATGACAATACGGTGGTTGAAATCTCTAAAAAAGGAGTGGCTGAGTTTGAAGAATTCACTCCAGCCTATCTGAAAGAAAAGATGGGGCTGACACCGGAGCAATTTATCGACCTCAAGGCCTTGATGGGAGATAAGTCGGATAATATCCCAGGTGTTACCAAGATTGGAGAAAAGACCGGGATCAAACTACTCCTAGAGTACGGGTCTCTTGATGGCATTTACGAGCATATTGACGAGATGAAGCCTTCTAAAATGAAGGAAAATCTCATCAACGACAAGGAGCAGGCTTACCTGTCCAAGACCCTTGCGACCATCGATACCAATGCACCTATTGAGATTGGCCTGGACGATATCACCTATACAGGTCCCCATCTTGAAAATCTGGCTAAGTTTTATGAGGAGATGGGCTTCAAGCAACTCCGTCAGGCCTTGGATTTAGGCGGAGAAGAAGCTGCTCCCATAACCATTAACTACACGGAGGTAGATCAGGTCACCTCGGATATGCTCACAGAAGATAGTTTCTTCCATTTTGAGATCTTTGGAGACAATTACCATACAGAACCGATCATCGGTTTTGCATGGGGGACAAAAGATCAGCTCTACGCTAGCACAGACAGTAGTCTTTTACAAACACCAATTTTTAAAGAATTTCTTGAAAAAACGCCCCTCAAGGTTTATGACTTCAAGCGGGCCAAGGTCTTGCTCAGCCACTTGGGCATTACCTTGCAAAAGCCGGCTTTTGATAGTCGGTTGGCCAAGTATCTCTTATCGACCGTAGAGGACAATGAAATTTCAACTATTGCGAGCCTCTATAGCCAGATTGCGCTACCGCTCGATGAAGTGGTTTATGGCAAGGGGGCCAAAAAAGCCATTCCAGAAAAGGCGGTCTTATTAGAGCATTTGGCACGAAAAGTCGCTGTTCTACTAGATACGGAAGAGCCCATGATGGAGCAGTTGCAAGCCCATGACCAACTAGATTTGCTCTATGATATGGAGCAACCACTAGCAGCTGTTTTGGCCAAGATGGAAATCGCGGGGATTAAGGTAGAACGCCAGACCCTCCAAGACATGCAGGTGGAAAACGAAGCAGTCTTGGAGCGTCTGACCCAAGAAATCTACGAGTTAGCAGGAGAAGAGTTCAATATCAATTCTCCAAAACAATTGGGGGTCATCCTCTTTGAAAAATTGGAACTCCCTCTTGAATATACCAAAAAGACCAAAACTGGTTATTCGACTGCTGTTGATGTCTTGGAACGCCTGGCTCCAATTGCACCGATTGTGTCTAAGATTCTCGAATACCGCCAGATTGCTAAGATTCAGTCGACCTATGTCATCGGGCTTCAAGATTGGGTTTTGGAAGATGGGAAAATCCACACCCGCTATGTGCAAGACTTGACGCAGACAGGCCGTTTGTCTAGTGTGGATCCCAACCTGCAAAACATCCCTGTCCGTTTGGAACAAGGTCGTCTCATTCGTAAGGCTTTTGTTCCAGAAGAGGAAAACAGTGTCTTGCTCAGCTCGGACTACTCACAAATCGAATTGCGCGTCTTGGCCCATATTTCGGGAGATGAGCATTTGATTGATGCCTTTCAGCATGGGGCAGATATCCATACATCGACTGCTATGCGGGTCTTCAATATTGAAAAGCCAGAAGATGTGACACCAAATGACCGTCGCAATGCCAAGGCAGTAAACTTCGGCGTGGTTTATGGAATTTCCGATTTTGGACTGTCTAACAACCTAGGGATCAGTCGAAAAGAAGCTAAAGCCTACATTGAGACCTACTTTGAACGCTACCCGGGCATCAAGGATTATATGGAGAGAGTAGTGCGGGAAGCGCGTGATAAGGGCTATGTAGAGACCCTCTTTAAGCGTCGCCGGGAAATTCCAGATATCAATTCTCGAAACTTCAATATTCGAGGATTTGCGGAACGGACAGCCATCAACTCACCAATCCAAGGATCGGCAGCAGACATCTTGAAAATTGCTATGATCCACTTGGATGAAGCGCTAGAAGCAGGGGCATACAAGACCAAGATGCTTCTTCAGGTCCACGATGAAATCGTCCTACAAGTGCCGAAAGAAGAGTTGGCCAAGATTAAGCAGTTGGTCAAAGAGACCATGGAATCTGCTATTGAACTAGCGGTTCCACTGGAAGCTGATGAGAACGAAGGCAAAACATGGTACGAGGCCAAATAAGATTGAGATCCGAAAAGCACGTCTAGTGCTATCCAAATTGTTATAGCAAGAAATAGATAAAAAGGAGATTCATATGGCTTATTCTTTTCGCAATCCTAGTGATGGCGTTATCAAACATTACCTAGAAACCAGTAAGATCATCGCCGTAGTCGGACTATCTGACCGTGAGGATACGACCAGCCATCGTGTTAGCAAGGAGATGCAAGAGCGGGGCTATCGAATTATTCCCGTCAATCCTCGTGCAGCCGGTGGGCAAATCCTTGGAGAAACGGTGTATGCTAGCTTGCAGGAAATTCCTTTCCCTGTAGATATCGTAGATGTTTACCGTCGCAGTGAATTTTTACCCGATGTAGCGCGTGATTTTGTTGAGACGGATGCGAAGATCTTCTGGGCCCAATTGGAACTGGAAAATCAAGAAGTAGAAGAAATCCTTCGTGAAGCTGGACGAGAAGATATCGTCATGAACCGCTGTATCAAACGCGAGCATACTCGTTTGGTCTTGGGAGAAGAATAGTCTTTGATCCATCTCTGAACCTCGTGTATTTCATCTAGTGATGAAGATGACACGAGGGTTAAAATAAATGAGGAGTGATTTCCTTTTAGAGAATAAAGAACCCACCTAGTGCTTTGGAGAATGACTCCAATCGAAGGTGGGTTCTTTTGTCTTCTTTGTTAATCGAGTGGGTTAGACTCAGATTGATCTGGCGCTTTTTGCTGGAAGCGACTTTCTGCCTGCATCCGTTTTTGAAGGAGGGTATGGTAAAAGACGATTTGGCAACTGGTTGCATAAGGTTTGACATAAAAATTAGCAATTCCTAAAGTGAAAAAAGATAGAAGTTGCCAACCGAGTAGGCTCAAATCAAGAACAAGGCGGTGGCTCTTAAAACCCTTCATCTCTTCCTTGCTTTGACGGAGGATAGACATGGGCCCATCATAGGTTCCTGTCATAAGTCGACTATATAGGATCAACTCGACCAAACTATACTGATAATAAAAAGGGAGGAAGAGCAGGAGGCCAACTAGAGCCATTAGGAGTCCAGTCGTCATTGTTGGCGCCAACTTGAGAATCGCTTGAACTTCTGGACTATCTGCTCTAAGGGTAGAGGTAGAGGAGAAGGATTCATTGATAGCGAGAACTTGAGAGCTGACTACCGTTAAGAGGAGTTGACTCCCATAGAGGAGGCTTCCCCACAAAGATAGGATAACTTGCTTAATGAATAGCGTCAAAAAGGCTGGTGTAAAATACTGGCTCTGAAAGATGGTGAAGATAGTAAAGTTCTTTTCTCCCTTGTTAGAGGCAGACATTAAAAAGCGAAAGGTTGCCCCTAAATAGAGGAAAGAAAGGATAAATCCAATGATGGCAGGGAAAATCTGCCGGCTTAGGAGAAAGAGCATCCCTTCTCTAAGTTCCATGTGAGCAAGTGTTTCAGTGAGGTCTGTTCCTGTCAAAATGTAACTTGCAAGGATTGTCAGCAAAGTTGGCAAGGCAAAGTAAGAAAAAACCTTGGGATGTTGCAATTGCAGTTGTCGAGCCTGAGCGCGAACCAATTTGATATTCATAATGTCCTCTTTCATGGTAGTAGTAACCTTTATTATAACACAAGTCCGTGACAGAGCTGGTAAAATTTGGTACAATCGTACAGGTGCTCACAGGAGAACCTGTGACAGGAATAAGAAGGCTGGGACTGTCTTTCCCAGTACGGAGGTAACCATGACAGATTCACCGATTCAATATCGATTGATTAAAAAAGAAAAGCATACAGGAGCACGGTTAGGAGAAATCATCACTCCCCACGGAACTTTTCCAACCCCGATGTTTATGCCTGTAGGAACTCAGGCGACCGTTAAGACCCAATCGCCAGAAGAGCTCAAGGAAATGGGTTCAGGAATTATCTTGGCCAATACTTACCATCTCTGGCTTCGTCCAGGGGACGACTTGGTCGCAAAAGCAGGTGGCCTGCACCAGTTCATGAACTGGGATCAGCCAATTTTGACAGACAGTGGAGGTTTCCAGGTCTATTCACTAGCAGATACCCGCAATATCACCGAAGAAGGGGTGACCTTTAAAAACCACCTCAATGGCTCGAAGATGTTCCTCTCTCCGGAAAAGGCCATCTCCATCCAAAATAATCTGGGCAGCGACATCATGATGTCCTTCGACGAATGTCCCCAGTTCTATCAGCCCTATGATTACGTGAAAAAGTCGATTGAACGGACCAGCCGTTGGGCAGAGCGTGGTTTGAAGGCTCATCGTCGCCCTCATGATCAGGGTCTTTTCGGGATTGTTCAAGGGGCTGGATTTGAAGACTTGCGCCGGCAGTCTGCGCGTGATCTGGTCAGCATGGACTTCCCAGGATATTCTATCGGTGGGTTAGCTGTTGGAGAAAGCCATGAAGAGATGAATGCGGTGCTTGATTTCACAACTCCTCTTTTACCGGAGAACAAGCCTCGCTACCTCATGGGAGTGGGAGCTCCAGACAGTCTGATCGATGGTGTGATTCGTGGAGTGGATATGTTTGACTGTGTCTTGCCGACGCGGATTGCGCGAAATGGTACCTGTATGACCAGTCAAGGTCGCCTAGTGGTGAAAAATGCTCAATTTGCTGAAGACTTTACGCCACTAGATCATGAATGTGATTGCTACACTTGTAAGAATTACACCCGGGCTTATCTCCGCCACCTCCTCAAGGCGGATGAGACCTTTGGGATTCGCTTGACTAGCTACCACAATCTCTATTTCTTGATTAACCTCATGAAGCAGGTTCGTCAAGCGATCATGGATGACAATCTCTTGGAATTCCGTGAGCATTTCGTCGAAAAATATGGCTATAACAAGTCGGGACGGAATTTCTAGGAAGAGCTACATATAAAGAACAAAGACTGGAGAAAAAGCTACAGTCATTTGAAAATAAAGGAATCACTGCGGGGGCGAGATGACGAACAAATTTGGGTACAAATTTGTTTGGTCTCGCTCCCTTTTTTCTATAGAATAGCAACTTTTTTAGTACTCTATTTCTTTCGAAAACACTTTCATTAAAAAAACGAAAAAAATCTATTCAAATCCCTTGCATTGAGCCTTTCATTGTGTTAAACTACTATGGTGCTGTGAAAAACAGCTATTAGCTTTGATGCAAGAGGTTGCGACACGCTCGGTTGCATTGCCACGCAACGCGCGTCGGTTTTCTTGTGGAGCTAGCCTATTATCTTAAATAGACGAAAAGGAGAAAAAGATGGCAAACAAAAAAATCCGCATCCGTTTGAAAGCGTACGAACACCGTACACTTGACACAGCGGCTGCAAAAATCGTAGAATCAGCTACTCGTACAGGTGCACAAGTTGCGGGTCCAATCCCACTTCCAACTGAGCGTAGCCTCTACACAATCATTCGTGCGACTCACAAATACAAAGATTCTCGCGAACAATTCGAAATGCGTACACACAAACGTTTGATCGACATCATCAACCCAACTCAAAAAACAGTTGACGCTTTGATGAAATTGGATCTTCCAAGTGGTGTAAACGTAGAAATCAAACTTTAATCTAAAGCTTGATACATTGAGCATAAAAAACGCTCGTTAAAAACTTTTTGAATAAAAAATTATAGAAAAGGAACTATTTTCTCATGACAAAAGGAATCTTAGGGAAAAAAGTGGGAATGACTCAAATCTTCACTGAAGCTGGCGAATTGATCCCTGTAACAGTTATCGAAGCAACTCCAAACGTTGTTCTTCAAGTTAAAACTGTTGAAACAGATGGTTACAACGCTATCCAAGTTGGTTTCGATGACAAACGCGAAGTATTGAGCAACAAACCTGCTAAAGGACATGTAGCAAAAGCTAACACGGCTCCTAAGCGCTTCATTCGTGAATTCAAAAACGTTGAAGGCTTGGAAGTTGGTGCTGAAATCACAGTTGACACTTTCGAAGCTGGAGACATTGTTGATGTAACTGGTACTTCTAAAGGTAAAGGTTTCCAAGGTGTTATCAAACGTCACGGACAATCACGTGGACCTATGGCTCACGGTTCTCGTTACCACCGTCGTCCAGGTTCTATGGGACCTGTTGCACCTAACCGCGTATTCAAAGGTAAAAACCTTGCAGGACGTATGGGTGGCGACCGTGTAACTATTCAAAACCTTGAAGTTGTACAAGTTGTTCCAGAAAAGAACGTTATCCTTATCAAAGGTAACGTACCAGGTGCTAAGAAATCTCTTATCACTATCAAGTCAGCAGTTAAAGCTGGTAAATAATAAGGAAAGGGGAATACAGTCAAAATGGCAAATGTAACATTATTCGACCAAACTGGTAAACAAGCGGGCGAAGTTGTTCTTAACGATGCGATCTTTGGTATCGAACCAAACCAAGCAGTTGTATTTGATGTGATCATCAGCCAACGTGCTAGCCTTCGTCAAGGAACTCACGCAGTTAAAAACCGCTCAGCCGTTTCAGGTGGCGGACGCAAACCATGGCGTCAAAAAGGAACTGGACGTGCTCGTCAAGGTTCTATCCGCTCTCCACAATGGCGTGGTGGTGGAATTGTCTTTGGACCAACTCCACGTAGCTATGCGTACAAACTTCCTCAAAAAGTTCGTCGCCTTGCACTTAAATCTGTTTACTCAGAAAAAGTTGCTGAAAACAAATTTGTAGCCGTTGATTCTCTTGAATTTACAGCTCCAAAAACTGCTGAATTTGCAAAAGTTCTTGCAGCTTTGAGCATCGATTCTAAAGTCCTTGTTATTCTTGAAGAAGGAAACGAATTCGCAGCTCTTTCAGCTCGTAACCTTCCAAACGTGAAAGTTGCGACTGCTACAACTGCAAGTGTTCTTGACATCGCAAATAGTGACAAACTTCTTGTTACTCAAGCAGCTATCTCTAAAATCGAGGAGGTTCTTGCATAATGAATTTGTATGATGTTATCAAAAAACCTGTTATCACTGAAAAGTCAATGGCTCAACTTGAAGCAGGCAAATATGTATTCGAAGTTGACACTCGCGCTCACAAACTTTTGATCAAACAAGCTATTGAAGCTGCCTTTGAAGGTGTGAAAGTTGCGAATGTGAACACTGTAAACGTAAGACCAAAAGCAAAACGTGTTGGACGTTACACTGGTTTTACTTCAAAAACTAAAAAAGCTATCATCACGCTTACAGCTGATTCAAAAGCAATCGAGTTGTTCGCTACTGAAGCTGAATAATCTAAGGAGGAAATATCGTGGGAATTCGTGTTTATAAACCAACAACAAACGGTCGCCGTAATATGACTTCTTTGGATTTCGCTGAAATCACAACAAGCACACCAGAGAAATCTTTGCTTGTTTCATTGAAGAGCAAAGCAGGTCGTAACAACAACGGACGTATCACAGTTCGTCACCAAGGTGGTGGACACAAACGTCATTACCGTTTGATCGACTTCAAACGTAACAAAGACAACGTTGAAGCAGTTGTAAAAACAATTGAGTACGATCCAAACCGTTCTGCAAACATCGCTTTGGTACACTACACTGACGGTGTGAAAGCTTACATCATCGCACCAAAAGGTCTTGAAGTTGGTCAACGTATCGTATCAGGTCCAGAAGCAGATATCAAAGTCGGAAACGCTCTTCCACTTGCTAACATCCCAGTTGGTACTTTGATCCACAACATTGAGTTGAAACCAGGTCGTGGTGGAGAATTGGTCCGTGCTGCTGGAGCTTCTGCTCAAGTATTGGGTTCTGAAGGTAAATATGTTCTTGTTCGTCTTCAATCAGGCGAAGTTCGTATGATCCTTGGAACTTGCCGTGCTACAGTTGGTGTTGTCGGAAACGAACAACATGGACTTGTAAACCTTGGTAAAGCTGGACGTAGCCGTTGGAAAGGTATCCGCCCAACAGTTCGTGGTTCTGTAATGAACCCTAACGATCACCCACACGGTGGTGGTGAAGGTAAAGCACCAGTTGGTCGTAAAGCGCCATCTACTCCATGGGGCAAACCTGCTCTTGGTCTTAAAACTCGTAACAAGAAAGCGAAATCTGACAAACTTATCGTTCGTCGTCGCAACGAGAAATAATTTTAAACTAGCCGCTTAGCGCTAGATCATCCGCCAGCTCGGTAGCGCTCCTTATGAGCGCAAGCCGCTGTGGTACTATATTTAAAGGAGAAAATAATAAAATGGGACGCAGTCTTAAAAAAGGACCTTTCGTCGATGAGCATTTGATGAAAAAAGTTGAAGCTCAAGCTAACGACGAAAAGAAAAAAGTTATCAAAACTTGGTCACGTCGTTCAACGATCTTCCCAAGTTTCATTGGTTACACTATCGCAGTTTATGATGGACGTAAACACGTACCAGTTTACATCCAAGAAGACATGGTAGGTCACAAGCTTGGTGAATTTGCACCAACTCGTACTTACAAAGGTCACGCTGCAGATGACAAGAAGACACGTAGAAAATAAGGAGAACATAAATGGCAGAAATTACTTCAGCTAAAGCAATGGCTCGTACAGTGCGTGTTTCACCTCGTAAATCACGTCTTGTTCTTGACAACATCCGTGGTAAAAGCGTAGCCGATGCAGTAGCAATCTTGAAATTCACTCCAAACAAAGCAGCTGAAATCATCTTGAAAGTATTGAACTCAGCAGTAGCAAACGCTGAAAACAACTTTGGTTTGGAAAAAGCAAACTTGGTAGTATCTGAAGCATTCGCAAATGAAGGACCAACAATGAAACGTTTCCGTCCACGTGCGAAAGGTTCAGCTTCGCCAATCAACAAACGCACAAGCCACATCACAGTGGTTGTGACAGAAAAATAAGGAGGTAACATCGTGGGTCAAAAAGTACATCCAATTGGAATGCGTGTCGGCATCATCCGTGATTGGGATGCCAAATGGTATGCTGAAAAAGAATACGCGGATTACCTTCATGAAGATCTTGCAATCCGCAAATTTATTCAAAAAGAATTAGCTGACGCTGCGGTTTCTACTATCGAAATCGAACGTGCAGTAAACAAAGTTAACGTTTCACTTCACACTGCTAAACCAGGTATGGTTATCGGTAAAGGTGGAGCAAACGTCGATGCACTTCGTGCAGCTCTTAACAAATTGACAGGTAAACAAGTTCACATCAACATCATCGAGATCAAACGTCCTGACTTGGATGCTCACCTTGTTGGTGAAGGAATTGCTCGTCAATTGGAGCAACGTGTGGCTTTCCGTCGTGCTCAAAAACAAGCGATCCAACGTACTATGCGCGCTGGAGCTAAAGGAATTAAAACTCAAGTATCAGGTCGTTTGAACGGTGCAGATATCGCCCGTGCTGAAGGATATTCTGAAGGTACAGTTCCACTCCACACACTTCGCGCAGACATCGATTACGCTTGGGAAGAAGCAGATACAACTTACGGTAAACTTGGTGTTAAAGTATGGATCTACCGTGGTGAAGTTCTTCCAGCTCGTAAAGACGCTAAAGGAGGTAAATAACCAATGTTAGTACCTAAACGTGTAAAACACCGTCGCGAATTCCGTGGTAAAATGCGCGGTGAAGCAAAAGGTGGAAAAGAAGTATCATTCGGTGAATACGGTCTTCAGGCTACAACTAGCCACTGGATCACTAACCGCCAAATCGAAGCTGCTCGTATTGCCATGACTCGTTACATGAAACGTGGTGGTAAGGTTTGGATCAAGATCTTCCCACACAAATCATACACCGCTAAAGCTATCGGGGTACGTATGGGATCTGGTAAAGGGGCACCTGAAGGTTGGGTAGCACCAGTTAAACGTGGTAAAGTAATGTTTGAAGTTGCTGGTGTATCTGAAGAGATCGCTCGTGAAGCGCTTCGTCTTGCAAGCCACAAATTGCCGGTTAAATGTAAATTCGTAAAACGTGAAGCAAAATAAGGAGAGGTCATGAAACTTACAGAAGTAAAAGAATTTGTTAAAGAACTTCGTGGTCTTTCTCAAGAAGAACTCGCGAAGCGTGAAAATGAATTGAAGAAAGAATTGTTTGAACTTCGTTTCCAAGCAGCTGCTGGTCAATTGGAACAAACTGGGCGTTTGAAAGAAGTGAAAAAACAAATCGCTCGTATCAAAACTGTTCAATCAGAAGCTAAATAATAGACTAGGGAAGGAGAATTTCAATGGAACGCAATAATCGTAAAGTTCTTGTTGGACGCGTTGTGTCTGACAAAATGGACAAAACAATCACAGTTGTAGTTGAAACTAAACGTAACCACCCAGTCTATGGTAAACGTATCAACTATTCTAAAAAATACAAAGCACATGATGAAAACAACGTTGCCAAAGAAGGCGATATCGTTCGTATCATGGAAACTCGTCCGCTTTCAGCTACAAAACGCTTCCGTCTTGTAGAAGTTGTTGAAGAAGCGGTCATCATCTAATCTGACCTGAAAGGAGAAAACTTAAATGATTCAAACAGAAACTCGTTTGAAAGTTGCTGACAACAGTGGTGCACGCGAAATCTTGACCATCAAAGTTCTTGGTGGTTCAGGACGTAAATTCGCAGGTATCGGTGATGTCATCGTAGCATCTGTAAAACAAGCTACTCCTGGTGGTGCGGTTAAAAAAGGTGACGTTGTAAAAGCTGTTATCGTTCGTACTAAATCAGGTGCTCGTCGTAAAGATGGTTCATACATCAAGTTCGACGAAAATGCTGCAGTGATTATCCGTGAAGACAAAACTCCTCGCGGAACTCGTATCTTTGGCCCAGTCGCTCGTGAATTGCGTGACGGTGGTTTCATGAAGATCGTATCACTTGCTCCAGAAGTACTTTAATATAAAAATCACAAACACAGTCCCCTGGCTCTTTGGCCAGGGTGCCCATCGGGCGTAAGAATAAAAGGAGAATAAAATGTTTGTAAAAACTGGCGACAAAGTTCGTGTAATTGCTGGTAAAGACAAAGGTGTTGAAGCTAAAGTCGTTGCTGCTCTTCCAAAAGTAAATAAAGTTGTTGTTGAGGGTGTAAACCTTGTTAAGAAACACCAACGTCCAAATAACGAAAACCCTCAAGGTGCTATCATCGAAAAAGAAGCTCCAATCCATGTATCAAACGTTCAAGTCTTGGACAAGAACGGTGTTGCTGGACGTGTTGGCTACAAATTCGTAGACGGCAAAAAAGTTCGTTATAACAAAAAATCAGGCGAAGTGCTTGACTAATCACGAAGGAAAGGAGAAGTATAATGGCTAATCGTTTAAAAGAAAAATACCTTAATGAAGTAGTTCCAGCTTTGACTGAACAATTTAACTACTCATCAGTTATGGCAGTGCCAAAAGTTGATAAGATCGTTTTGAACATGGGTGTTGGAGACGCTGTTTCTAACGCTAAAAACCTTGAGAAAGCTGCTGAAGAATTGGCATTGATCTCAGGTCAAAAACCACTTATCACAAAAGCTAAAAAATCAATCGCCGGCTTCCGTCTTCGTGAAGGTGTAGCGATCGGTGCGAAAGTAACTCTTCGTGGCGAACGTATGTACGAATTCTTGGACAAATTGGTTTCAGTTTCACTTCCACGTGTTCGTGACTTCCATGGTGTTCCAACAAAATCATTTGACGGACGCGGAAACTACACACTTGGTGTGAAAGAGCAATTGATCTTCCCAGAAATCAACTTTGATGATGTTGATAAAACTCGAGGTTTGGATATCGTAATCGTAACTACTGCGAACACAGACGAAGAATCGCGTGCATTGCTTACTGGCCTTGGTATGCCGTTTGCAAAATAATATAGGAGGTAAAACTAATGGCTAAAAAATCTATGATTGCTAAGAACAAACGCCCAGCGAAGTTCTCTACTCAAGCATACACTCGCTGTGAACGTTGTGGACGTCCACACTCAGTTTACCGCAAGTTTAAACTTTGCCGTGTTTGCTTCCGTGAATTGGCATACAAAGGACAAATTCCTGGTGTCACTAAAGCATCTTGGTAATTCTAGCTTTCAATTCCGTCGTGAATCGTCGTTAT
This sequence comes from Streptococcus australis, assembly GCF_003943615.1. Taxonomy (GTDB): domain Bacteria; phylum Bacillota; class Bacilli; order Lactobacillales; family Streptococcaceae; genus Streptococcus; species Streptococcus australis_C. Next base: position 130,725 of record NZ_RJPZ01000007.1, read on the forward strand.
CTGCTTTTGCCTAACTCGAATTATGCCTGCAAGCAGATGCCTAGACTCACTTAGGAATTGAAACCTAGAAACATATTCTGAGCCTAGCTCAATCATTAACTAGCAAGTGAAAATTTCAAACTACTAGTAAGAGGAGAAATATAAAATGGTTATGACTGACCCAATCGCAGACTTCCTAACTCGTATTCGTAACGCTAACCAAGCAAAACACGAAGTACTTGAAGTACCTGCATCAAACATTAAAAAAGGGATTGCTGAAATCCTTAAGCGCGAAGGTTTTGTAAAAAACGTTGAAATCATCGAAGATGACAAACAAGGAATCATCCGCGTGTTCTTGAAATACGGAGCAAACGGTGAAAAAGTTATCACAAACTTGAAACGTGTTTCTAAACCAGGTTTGCGTGTTTACAAAAAACGTGAAGATCTTCCAAAAGTTCTTAACGGACTTGGAATTGCTATCCTTTCAACTTCTGAAGGTTTGCTTACTGATAAAGAAGCACGCCAAAAGAACGTTGGTGGGGAAGTTATCGCTTACGTTTGGTAATATTTAGCTCCCAATTTCGTTGTGACTCTTCGTTATCGTCTCTTGCCTAACCCAAAGTTATGCCTGCGAGACGATGTCTCGATTCACTTTGAAATTGAGACCTAAACATTAACTTTTAAATCAAAAAGATTTAAACCCCGTGAAAACTGGCCTTCAAAGGCCTGACAATTTAACAGGAGAATAAAAACATGTCACGTATTGGTAATAAAGTTATCGTGTTGCCTGCTGGTGTTGAACTCACTAACAAGGACAACGTTGTAACTGTAAAAGGACCTAAAGGAGAACTTACTCGTGAGTTCTCAAAAGATATTGAAATCCGTGTGGAAGGTAACGAAGTAACTCTTCACCGTCCAAACGATTCAAAAGAAATGAAAACTATCCACGGAACTACTCGTGCCCTTTTGAACAACATGGTTGTTGGTGTATCAGAAGGATTCAAGAAGGAACTTGAAATGCGCGGGGTTGGTTACCGTGCACAACTTCAAGGATCAAAACTTGTCTTGGCTGTTGGTAAATCTCACCCAGACGAAGTTGAAGCTCCAGAAGGAATTACTTTTGAACTTCCAAACCCAACGACTATCGTTATCAGCGGAATTTCAAAAGAAGTAGTTGGTCAAACAGCTGCTTACGTACGTAGCCTTCGTTCACCAGAGCCTTACAAAGGTAAAGGGATCCGTTACGTTGGTGAATTCGTTCGCCGTAAAGAAGGTAAAACAGGTAAATAATGTTGAGTGGTTGTTTATCAACCACCCACCTATTTTCCAACTCAGTGCTTAGCACATGATTTTAAAATTAAGAGGTGAAAATTGTGATTTCGAAACCAGATAAAAATAAAATCCGTCAAAAACGCCACCGTCGCGTCCGCGGAAAACTCTCTGGAACTGCTGATCGCCCACGTTTGAACGTATTCCGTTCTAATACAGGCATCTACGCTCAAGTAATTGATGACGTAGCGGGTGTAACGCTCGCAAGCGCTTCAACTCTTGACAAAGAAGTTTCAAAAGGAACTAAAACTGAACAAGCCGTTGTTGTCGGCAAACTTGTTGCTGAACGTGCAGTTGCTAAAGGTATTTCTGAAGTGGTGTTCGACCGCGGTGGATATCTATATCACGGACGTGTTAAAGCTTTGGCTGATGCAGCTCGTGAAAACGGATTGAAATTCTAATAGGAGGACACTAGAAAATGGCATTTAAAGACAATGCAGTTGAACTTGAAGAACGTGTAGTTGCCATCAACCGTGTTACAAAAGTTGTTAAAGGTGGACGTCGTCTTCGCTTTGCAGCTCTTGTAGTTGTTGGTGACCGTAACGGACGTGTTGGTTTTGGTACAGGTAAAGCTCAAGAAGTACCAGAAGCAATCCGTAAAGCAGTAGAAGATGCTAAGAAAAACTTGATTGAAGTTCCTATGGTTGGAACAACAATTCCACACGAAGTAACATCAGTATTTGGTGGAGCTCGTGTATTGTTGAAACCAGCTATCGAAGGGGCTGGGGTTGCTGCAGGTGGTGCAGTTCGTGCCGTTGTCGAATTGGCAGGTATTGCAGATGTAACATCTAAATCACTTGGATCAAACACTCCAATCAACATTGTTCGTGCAACAGTGGAAGGTTTAGCTCAATTGAAACGCGCTGAAGAAGTTGCTGCCCTTCGTGGTATTTCAGTTTCTGACTTGGCTTAAGAAAGGAGATTCAAATGGCTCAAATTAAAATTACTTTGACTAAGTCTCCAATCGGACGCATCCCGTCACAACGTAAAACTGTTGTAGCACTTGGACTTGGCAAATTGAACAGCTCTGTTATTAAAGAAGATAACCCAGCAGTACGTGGAATGATCACTGCAGTATCTCACTTGGTAACAGTTGAAGAAGTAAAATAATCTATTTATAATAGAACAAGGTTTTCAGGGGTATGGGAGATTTCTCATCCCCTAAAACTAAATATAAGTATAGGCGAGTTTGTAGTCAGGACACCTTTTCCTGATTGCATGCGTTAGCAATTTACAAAAGAGGAGAAATTAAATAATGAAACTTCATGAATTACAACCTGCTGCAGGTTCACGTAAAGTCCGCAACCGTGTTGGTCGTGGTACTTCATCTGGTAATGGTAAAACTTCTGGCCGTGGTCAAAAAGGTCAAAAAGCTCGTAGCGGTGGCGGAGTACGTCTTGGTTTTGAAGGTGGACAAACTCCATTGTTCCGTCGTCTTCCAAAACGTGGATTTACAAACATCAACGCTAAAGAATATGCTATTGTAAACCTTGATCAGTTGAACGTCTTCGAAGATGGTGCTGAAGTAACACCAGTAGTACTTGTAGAAGCAGGTATTGTAAAGGCTGAAAAATCAGGAATTAAAATTCTTGGTAACGGAGAATTGACTAAAAAATTGTCTGTTAAGGCAGCTAAATTCTCTAAATCAGCTGAAGAAGCTATCACTGCTAAAGGTGGTTCAGTAGAAGTCATCTAAGAGGGGTGACCTATGTTCTTTAAATTATTAAAAGATGCATTTAAGGTAAAACAAGTAAGATCAAAAATTTTATTTACCATTTTTATCATACTTGTTTTTCGAATCGGAACCACGATTACGGTTCCTGGTGTGAATGCGAAAATCCTTAACAACTTACAAGATGTTTCCTTCTTGAATATGATGAGCTTGGTGTCAGGGAATGCCATGAGAAACTTCTCTGTCTTTGCCCTAGGGGTGAGTCCTTACATCACAGCTTCCATCGTTGTTCAGCTCCTTCAAATGGATTTACTTCCGAAATTTGTTGAGTGGGGGAAACAAGGAGAAGTTGGACGGAGAAAGTTGAATCAGGCGACACGTTATATTGCCTTGGTTCTAGCTTTCGTTCAATCCATTGGAATTACAGCTACTTTCCACACCTTGTCACAAGCTAAATTAGTAGCAACACCTAACGTTGAAACCTACATCTTAATTGGTGCAATTTTAACAACAGGTTCGATGATTGTCACTTGGCTTGGAGAACAAATCTCTGATAAAGGATACGGGAATGGTGTTTCTATGATTATCTTTGCGGGGATTGTTTCTTCAATTCCGGAGATGATCAAAGGGGTTTATGAAGATTCATTTGTAAACGTTCGTCACGGACAATTGAATAATTCACTAATTTTCGTAGGTGTGTTAATCTTAGCGGTATTAGTGATTATCTACTTCACAACCTTTGTGGAACAAGCTCAGTATAAAATTCCAATTCAATACACAAAGATTGCACAAGGAGCACCATCTAGCTCATATCTTCCATTGAAGGTAAACCCAGCTGGAGTTATTCCTGTCATCTTTGCTAGTTCGATCACGGCTGCACCGGCAGCAATTTTCCAGGTCATTAGTGCCATGGGTTACAATGCTGGATGGGTTCGAACAGCACAATCTATGTTAGCAACCAATACACCTACTGGTGTAGCAATGTATGCTTTGCTAATCATTTTGTTTACGTTCTTCTACACATTTGTACAGATTAACCCAGAGAAAACTGCGGAAAATCTACAAAAGAGTGGTGCCTACATTCCAGGTGTGCGTCCTGGTAAGGGAACTGAAGACTACATGTCACGTCTTCTTAGACGATTGGCTACGGTTGGTTCTCTATTCCTTGGATTCATCACCATTATTCCAATCCTTGCTCGGGATATCTTTGGTCTGACAGATACAGTTGCTCTCGGAGGAACTAGTCTCTTGATCATTATCTCGACTGGTATTGAAGGAATGAAACAATTAGAAGGTTACTTATTGAAACGCAAATACATTGGTTTCATGGATACAACAGAATAGAATTAGGTTGACATTGTCAACCTTCTATTTTGTTTTTGAATAAGTTTGTTAAATTGTAACAGGCTTATTTAAAAACAAAATAAGGAGCAAATGATTATGAATTTATTAATCATGGGATTGCCTGGAGCAGGTAAGGGGACACAAGCCGCTAAAATTGTAGAACAATTTCAAGTTGCACATATCTCAACAGGGGATATGTTCCGTGCTGCAATGGCCAATCAAACCGAAATGGGTGTCTTGGCAAAATCATTCATTGATAAAGGTGAATTGGTGCCGGATGATGTAACAAACGGGATTGTAAAAGAACGTTTGGCTCAAGACGATATTAAGGAAAAAGGATTCCTCTTGGATGGTTTCCCTCGTACGATTGAACAAGCACATGCTTTGGATCAAATTTTGGTTGACCTTGGTTTGGAGCTTGAGGGTGTAATCAACATCGAAGTGGATCCATCTTGCCTTCTTGAACGCTTGAGTGGTCGTATTATTCACCGCGAAACAGGTGAAACCTACCATAAAGTATTCAACCCACCAGTTGATTACAAGGAAGAAGACTATTACCAACGTGAGGACGACAAACCAGAAACGGTTAAACGCCGCTTGGATGTGAATATTGCTCAAGGTGAGCCAATTCTTGCTCATTATCGTGCAAAAGGATTAGTCCATGATATCGAAGGAAACCAAGACATTAACGACGTATTTAAGGATATCCAAAAAGTCTTGGAGAATTTGAAATAAAAACGTTTTAGTCACTTGCAATAATTGACAACAAGTGATACAATGAATTAGTCTGACTTATAATTGTTACCTCTGTGCTCAGAGGAATGAATCGAAATTTATGGAGGTACTTTTGCGTGGCAAAAGACGATGTGATTGAAGTAGAAGGTAAGGTAGTTGATACCATGCCGAATGCTATGTTTACGGTTGAACTTGAAAATGGACATCAGATTTTAGCAACAGTTTCTGGTAAAATTCGTAAAAACTATATTCGTATTTTAGCGGGAGATCGTGTTACAGTGGAGATGAGTCCGTACGATTTGACACGTGGACGTATCACATACCGCTTTAAATAATCGAAAAACTTGGAGGGATAAAAATGAAAGTAAGACCATCGGTCAAACCAATTTGCGAATACTGTAAAGTAATTCGTCGTAATGGTCGTGTTATGGTAATTTGCCCAGCAAATCCAAAACACAAACAACGTCAAGGATAAGATAGAAAGGAGAAAACATGGCTCGTATTGCTGGAGTTGACATTCCAAATGACAAACGTGTAGTAATTTCATTGACTTATGTATACGGTATTGGACTTCCAACATCTAAGAAAATTCTTGCTGCTGCAGGCGTTTCTGAAGATATTCGTGTTCGTGACCTTACACCAGATCAAGAAGATGCTATCCGTCGTGAAGTTGACGCAATTAAAGTAGAAGGTGACCTTCGTCGTGAAGTGAACTTGAACATTAAGCGTTTGATGGAAATCGGTTCATACCGTGGTATCCGTCACCGTCGTGGACTTCCTGTTCGTGGACAAAACACTAAAAACAATGCTCGCACTCGTAAAGGTAAAGCTGTTGCGATTGCTGGTAAGAAAAAATAAGAAAATAAAATAAGGAGGTAAAAATCTTGGCTAAACCAACACGTAAACGTCGTGTGAAAAAGAATATCGAATCAGGTATTGCTCATATTCACGCAACATTTAATAACACAATTGTTATGATTACTGATGTGCATGGTAACGCAATTGCATGGTCATCTGCAGGTGCTCTTGGTTTCAAAGGTTCTCGTAAATCTACACCATTTGCTGCACAAATGGCTTCAGAAGCTGCTGCAAAATCAGCTCAAGAACATGGTCTTAAATCAGTAGAAGTTACTGTTAAAGGTCCTGGTTCTGGTCGTGAGTCTGCTATTCGTGCTCTTGCTGCTGCTGGTCTTGAAGTTACTGCAATTCGCGATGTGACTCCTGTGCCACACAATGGTGCTCGTCCTCCAAAACGTCGCCGTGTATAATCATCAACAATTACACAGCTTTTCGTTTCAGAGGGAGTATAGCAAATGATTGAGTTTGAAAAACCAAATATAACAAAAATTGATGAAAATAAAGATTACGGTGTATTTGTAGTAGAACCACTTGAACGTGGTTATGGTACAACACTAGGGAACTCTCTTCGTCGCGTATTATTGGCTTCACTTCCAGGTGCTGCTGTTACTTCAATTAACATTGAAGGTGTATTGCACGAATTTGATACAGTTCCGGGTGTCCGTGAAGACGTTATGCAAATCATTCTTAACGTTAAAGGGATCGCTGTAAAATCTTACGTCCAAGACGAAAAGATTATTGAACTTGATGTAGAAGGTCCTGCAGAAGTAACTGCTGGAGATATTCTTACAGATAGTGACATTGAAATTGTAAATCCTGATCATTATCTTTTTACAATCGGTGAAGGATCAAGCTTTAAAGCAACTTTGACTGTGAACAGCGGTCGTGGTTATGTTCCAGCTGATCAAAATAAAAAAGATGATGCACCAGTTGGTACACTTGCTGTAGATTCAATCTATACGCCAGTGACAAAAGTTAATTACCAAGTTGAACCAGCTCGTGTTGGTAGCAACGATGGTTTTGACAAACTAACCCTTGAAATCTTAACAAATGGAACAATTATTCCAGAAGATGCATTAGGTTTATCTGCTCGTATTTTGACAGAACACCTGAACCTCTTTACTAACTTAACAGAAATCGCAATTGCGACAGATGTCATGAAGGAAGTAGATACAGCATCAGATGATCGAGTATTAGAACGTACCATCGAAGAATTGGATCTTTCTGTCCGTTCATATAACTGTTTAAAACGTGCCGGTATCAACACTGTGTATGATTTAACAGAAAAATCTGAACCAGAAATGATGAAGGTTCGTAACCTTGGACGTAAGAGTCTCGAAGAAGTTAAAGTTAAGCTTGCCGATTTAGGCCTTGGGCTAAAAAACGATAAATAGAGGAGGAATACATGGCTTACCGTAAACTAGGACGCACTAGCTCACAACGTAAAGCAATGCTTCGTGATTTGACAACAGATCTTATCATCAATGAAGCAATCGTAACAACTGAAGCACGTGCAAAAGAAATCCGTAAATCAGTTGAAAAAATGATTACTTTAGGTAAACGTGGTGACTTGCATGCACGTCGTCAAGCAGCTGCTTACGTACGCAATGAAGTTGCATCACAAAACTTTGATGAAGAAACTGGTAAATATTCAGAAACAACAGCACTTCAAAAATTGTTCTCTGAACTTGCACCACGTTATGCTGAGCGCAATGGTGGATATACTCGTATCCTTAAAACTGAACCACGCCGTGGGGATGCTGCGCCAATGGCAATTATCGAATTAGTATAAAATCATCAATTTTGTTGAGTGTTATGATGTTGGGAGAACTGTATTGTTCTTCTTAGTCTAGCTCTGGTCTGCCGCTAGGATTTTTCCTAGCGGTAACACTCATCATATTGAGGTAAATGGTAGACGCTTGTTTACGAAATTGCTTTAATTTAAAACAATTTCGTAAGCAGGCGTTTTTTTGATATAATAGAAGAGTTATGACAGTAAAAGAAAAATCACAAGCACTCGCCCAGCAATTATTGGCGAAGCGTTACCTTGCCCCGCTAAAAGAAAAACCAGAGCAGTATATTGGAGTTGAACTAGAATTTCCGATCGTAAATACCTTGGGAAATAAAACGGATGTATTGGTTACAAAGGCTCTTTTTAAGTATCTGCAAGAGGTTGAAGAGTTTAGAGCGATTAAACTAGATGAAGATGGCAATCCAGTCCAGTTGCAACATGAAGTAAATAAAGATCAAATTGTATTCGAGTTATCCTACAATACCATTGAATTTGCATTTGAAAAAGCTAAAACTATTCAAGAAGTTGAAAGACGTTTTAATCACTATTTAGGAATCATTCAACCATTTTTAAGAGAGAAACAGCATCAAATTGAAGGAAGAGGCCTTCATCCTTATTGGAAAATAAATGATAATCAACCTGTAAAAATTGATCGTTATAAAATGCTGATCCAATTCTTACAACTAGCAAAAAAAACTACCAACAACCGATTTCATAACTATCCAGACTATGGAACCTTTATTTGCGGCAATCAAGTGCAACTGGATGTTTCAAGAAATAATTATTTAAAAGTGATAAACGCGATGAATAAGGTAGAGCCTGCAAAAGCTTATCTCTTTGCTAATTCCATTTTCGATGGAGAAAACTGGGATACGATGATATCAAGAGATATTTTCTGGGAAGATTCGATGCATGGCTATTACCAGGAAAATGTTGGTGTGAATCTAAAAGCGTTTATAAATGAACAGGATTTTCTGGATTATTTAGCGAAAACAGCCTTGTTTTATGTTTATCGTGAGGAAGAAATACTATATTTCGAACCTATTAAAGTAGAGGATTACCTAGCGAAAGAAAAAATAGTAGCTTATCGGTTAGATGGAACTAGACAAGATATAAAACCTCAAGAAGAAGACATAAAGAATCATAGAAGCTACCATTTTCAAGATTTAACGACAAGAGGGACTATTGAATACAGAAGTGTTTGTACTCAACCGTTAAATAAAACATTTGTACCAATTGCCTTTCATGTTGGATTGCATCATAATCTCGAAGAATTGGAAGAGTATTTGGCTCAAAATAACTATTTTGATTTTACCAAAGAAGATCCAAAAGAATTAAGAAGACAATACTCCAAAAAAAATCTAACTGAAAGTGAATTGGAGAAAATTAAACACTATTCATTGGATCTACTAACAATCTCTAAAAGAGGATTGATTGACCGTGGAAAGCAAGAAGAACTTTATCTTGAAGAAATAATGAATGAGTTAGGGAAGTGCTGATTTCACAGCATTTCCTTTTTTTAGAATCAAGAAAATAACAAAAAAAATAAAAAAATAGAAAAAAGATATTGACAAGAATAATTGGTCGTGATATACTAATATAGTTGTCGCGCGAGAGCGACAAAGACCTTTGAAAACTGAACAAGACGAACCAATGTGCAGGGCACTATAACGGAAGTTATAGTAACTGAACAATGAAAAAAACAATAAATCTGTCAGTGACAGAATGAGTTTAAGACAAACAATTATTTTAATGAGAGTTTGATCCTGGCTCAGGATGAACGCTGGCGGCGTGCCTAATACATGCAAGTAGAACGCTGAAGGAAGGAGCTTGCTCTTTCCGGATGAGTTGCGAACGGGTGAGTAACGCGTAGGTAACCTGCCTGGTAGCGGGGGATAACTA
>NZ_RJPZ01000008.1 GCF_003943615.1 Streptococcus australis
AGTTGTGTGAGCAATGGAGCGGACTAATACTAATAGCTCGAGGACTTATCCAAAAAGTAACTGAGGATATTTACAGCAGTTTAGATTTTTGTTAGAATATAGGTATTCAATTTTGAATGTTCATCATTCAGAGTTAAGTGACGATAGCCTAGGAGATACACCTGTACCCATGCCGAACACAGAAGTTAAGCCCTAGAACGCCGGAAGTAGTTGGGGGTTGCCCCCTGTGAGATATGGTAGTCGCTTAGCTTTTTTCCGCCATAGCTCAGTTGGTAGTAGCGCATGACTGTTAATCATGATGTCGTAGGTTCGAGTCCTACTGGCGGAGTAAGTGCCCGAAAGGGTTTTTTATTTTTCTTTTTTATAGATAAATTAAAAAAAGGTTCTTTCGAACCTTTTTTTAATTAAAGAAAACATTGTATAAAGCTTTGATAGCTTGTTTTTCTTGTTCTTGATTAACTACAAACATGATGGAAACTTCACTGGATCCTTGGGAAATCATTTGGATATTAATATTGTTTTCTGATAAAGCTTTCGTAGCTGTTGCAGTTACACCGATCTGATTTTTCATATTTTCTCCTACAATCATGATAATAGAAAGATCATGTTCGATTTCTGCATAGTCTACTTGTAAGTCTTGGATTAAATGTTTTAGGATTTCTTGTTCTTTAATTGGGGTTAGTTCTTTCGAACGTAGAATGACCGATAAATCGTCAATTCCTGTTGGCATGTGATCCCAACTAATATTCAAATCTTCTAAAATTTGTAATAGTTTTCTACCAAAACCGACTTCTCTATTCATTAGGTACTTTGTGGTATTAATGCTGACAAATCCAGAATCTCCTGCTATTCCAACGACTTTAACATTTTCATCGGTATGGTTCAGCACAATCTTGGTACCTGGATGTTTTGGATTGTTGGTGTTTTTAATGACCATTGGAATTTTTCCACGATATGCAGGAACAAGCGCTTCATCATGGAGGACACTAAAGCCAGCATAGGCTAATTCTCGCATCTCTTTGTAGGTTAATTCTGGAATAGAATGAGGTTGTTTAATGATTCCTGGATGGGCTGCAAAAATACCGTCTACGTCCGTAAAGTTCTCGTAGAGATCTGCTTTAACTCCGGCTGCAATAATGGATCCTGTAATGTCAGATCCTCCTCTTGAGAATGTACATACTTGATCTTCTTTTGTAATTCCAAAGAATCCTGGGATCACTAAAATCTCATTATGGTTACTCAGTTCTTCAATCTTGTCATAACTAGAAGGGAGAATACGAGCATTGCAAGGTTCACTTGTAACAAAAATACCTGCATTTTTTGGATGGATATATTTTGCTTCTAAGCCATTTTTAACAAAGTAAGCTGCAATCAGTTTTGCATTGTTGTTCTCTCCAGCGGCCAAGAAGGTATCATATAAGAAGGTGTTATCGGACTTGGGAAGTGTTGCAAGAGACTTGATATCTCTAGAAATCTCTTCAATGATTTCCTCGTCCAAGTCTAACTCTTCTGTAATAGAACGATAGCGATTGATAATCCATTCTTGACTTTGACTAGTATCTTTTCCGTTGGTATATTCTTTAAAATACTTTATGAGGGCATCTGTAACTTTTGTATCCTCAGGATTGCGTTTCCCTGGGGCAGAGACGACAACGTATTTTCGGCTTTCATCTTCTTTAACGATATTGAATACTTTTTCTAGCTGGGTAGCAGATGCTAATGAACTACCACCAAATTTTACTACTTTCATGTAGGCTCCTTTTTATAACTTTCTTTAAATTATACCAAAGATGCTGCCTTGTTACAATCTAAAATAGTACTGCTATCAAGCAAGTCTTTCGGCTGAGACACTTTGTTATGAAAATGTAATTTACTTCTCAAAGTAGTTGTGCTAAAATAATATAAAAATAAATAAGTTCAACTATCAAACAATTTGAATAGCTAATTAGTAAAGAGGTGGCTTATGGTGTTCGAAACGATTATATATTCTGTAGAAGACGACCTCGCATCTATTATTTTAAATAGGCCTGAGGTTTCAAATGGTTTTAACATTCCAATGTGTCAGGAAATCCTTGAAGCATTAGAATTAGCTGAGAAGAACGCAGACGTTCGTTTTATTTTATTTAAAGCAGTCGGAAAGGTTTTCTCAGTTGGTGGTGATTTAGCAGAGATGAAACGGGCTGTTGATGCCGATGATATTGATTCTTTAACGCAAATTGCGGAATTGGTTAATCAAATCTCTAAAAGAATGAAGCAAATTCCAAAACCTGTGATTATGGTCACAGATGGGGCGGTTGCAGGAGCAACTGCAAATATGGCAGTAGCGGTAGATTTTTGTATTGCTTCTGATAAAACGAAGTTTATACAAGCCTTTGTTGGAGTCGGTTTGGCTCCTGATGCCGGTGGCCTTTTCCTTTTAGGAAGAGCGATTGGTTTGAGTAGAGCAACACAGTTAGCGATGACTGGTGAACCATTAGGTGCTGAGAAGGCTCTAGAATATGGTGTTGTTTATAAGGTTTCTGAAGTTGAAAAATTAGAAAAAACTGTCAACCAACTTCTCATGAAGTTAAGACGTAGCTCAGACAATTCTTTTGCTGCGATCAAAGAGTTGGCATGGTCTAGCATGCTAACTGACTGGGACAGCTATGCTGAAATTGAATTGAGATTACAAAGAAATCTATCTCTAAAAGACGACTTCAAGGAGGGAGTTATTGCCTATTCAGAGCGTCGGCGTCCAAAATTTCAAGGAAAATAAAAATGTAAAATTTCTATGTTTTTGTTATTGAGGGTTGCTATTTGGTTTGAATTTTGATAAAATTTGATTATCAAAGTAATGAATAGGGGGTGTGGTTTTTGAATTTTCAACTAGTCAATGATTACCTTACATCCATTTTTAACAACGTATTAGTTATCGAAGAAACTAGTCTACGTAGTAGTCGTTTTAATGATGTTTCTATCAAGGAAATGCACACAATTGATGTGATTGGCTCAACACCAAATGCAACTCCAAGTGATATTTCGCGTTCGTTAATGGTAACGTTAGGTACAGTCACTACCAGTTTAAATAATCTTGAACGAAAAGGTTATATTGAACGAACCAGGTCTGAAGTTGATCGTCGTGTTGTCCATTTGAGTTTGACTAAAAGAGGAAAGCTCTTGTATCGCCTTCACCAACAATTTCACAAGCGGATGGTCAATCAGATTATCGATGGGATGTCTCCAGATGAACGGAAAGTGATGCAAAAAGGTTTGCAGAACCTTTATCGTTTCTTGGAGGAGTTGAAATAATGACTTTTGCAAAAATTAGTCAGGTAGCCCATTATTCGCCTAGCCAAGTGATTTCCAATCAAGATCTTTCTGAACGGATGGATACCAGTGATGAGTGGATTGCAAGTCGGACAGGAATTCGGAAGCGACATATATCCAAGTTGGAATCAACCAGCGATTTAGCTGCGGAAGTAGCTCGTCGCTTGCTTAATAAAAGTGGTTTACATGCGGATCAGTTGGATTTTATCTTTGTTGCAACGATTTCGCCGGATTCTATGATGCCATCTACAGCTGCTCGCGTTCAAGCTAAAATTGGGGCCTCTAGAGCTTTTGTTTTTGATTTGACAGCTGCTTGTAGTGGATTTGTCTTTGCGCTTGCGACTGCTGAAAAGTTTATTCGTTCTGGACAATACAAACGTGGAATTGTTATCGGAAGTGAAACCTTGTCGAAAGTGATTGATTGGGAAGATCGGACAACAGCAGTCTTATTTGGAGACGGTGCTGGTGGCGTTTTATTGGAAGCTTCCGAGCAACAAACTTTTTTAGCAGAGAGTCTGTTTTCAGATGGTTCCCGTGGAGAGGTTCTTCAATCATCATCTGTTGGTTTATCTTCACCATATTCTGATAAGGAAGAAGATAAAAAATATTTGTCAATGGATGGGAGAGCTGTCTTTGATTTTGCCATTCGGGATGTGGCTAAGAGTATTAAAAATATGTTAGCAGATGCTCCAGTGCCTGTTGAGGAGATTGATTACTTTCTTCTGCACCAAGCAAATAATCGTATCCTAGATAAAATTGCTAAGAAAATAGGGGTTGATCGGGAAAAACTTCCTGCAAACATGATGGAATATGGCAACACTAGTGCTGCAAGTATTCCAATTTTATTATCGGAGTGTGTCGACCAAGGACTGATCAAATTGGATGGAAGTCAAACAATTCTTCTATCTGGATTTGGTGGAGGTTTGACATGGGGCTCACTTCTTGTTACAATCTAGTTAAACATGTGGAAACACATTTTAAAAATTTTTTATTATTTTAAGGAGGCCAATCATGGCAGTATTTGAAAAAGTACAAGAAATTATCGTTGAAGAACTTGGTAAAGAACCATCAGAAGTAACACTTGAGTCTACTTTTGAAGATCTTGAAGCTGATTCATTGGATTTGTTCCAAGTGATTTCAGAAATTGAAGATGCATTCGACATTCAAATTGAAACTGAAGAAGGATTGTCTACTGTAGGTGACCTTGTAGCTTACGTAGAAGAAAAAACTAAATAAGAATGGATGAGAGTATCGAAAGATATTCTCTCTTGTTTAGGTAATAGTTTGACGCTCAAAGCAAAGAACCGCTTTCAAACTATTACTTAAGCGAAAATGAGGAAGGTACTATGCAAACACGAATTACAGATTTATTAAATATTAAATATCCAATTTTCCAAGGTGGTATGGCTTGGGTCGCTGATGGTGATCTAGCGGGAGCTGTATCCAATGCAGGTGGTCTTGGAATCATCGGTGGAGGAAATGCACCTAAAGAAGTTGTCAAAGCGAATATTGATCGTGTCAAATCCATTACTGATAAACCTTTTGGAGTGAATATTATGCTCCTCTCTCCTTTTGCGGATGACATCGTTGACTTGGTCATTGAAGAAGGGGTTAAAGTTGTTACCACTGGTGCAGGGAATCCTGGGAAATACATGGATCGCTTCCATGAAGCTGGGATTACCGTTATTCCGGTTGTACCTTCAGTAGCTTTAGCAAAACGGATGGAAAAATTAGGTGCAGATGCTGTGATTGCTGAAGGAATGGAAGCAGGAGGGCATATTGGTAAATTGACGACCATGACCCTGGTTCGTCAAGTGGTCGAAGCTGTCTCTATTCCAGTTATTGGTGCTGGTGGTGTTGCAGATGGTGCTGGAGCGGCTGCGGTCTTCATGCTTGGAGCAGAAGCTGTTCAAGTAGGAACACGATTTGTCGTTGCTAAAGAATCAAATGCTCACCAAAACTTTAAGAATAAAATCTTGAAAGCTAAGGACATTGATACAGTGGTGTCTGCGTCGGTTGTTGGACATCCAGTTCGTGCGATTAAGAATAAATTGGCTTCTGCCTATAACCAAGCTGAAAAAGATTTCTTGGCTGGTAAGAAGACTCAAGAAGAAATTGAAGAACTTGGTGCGGGTGCACTTCGCAATGCAGTTGTGGACGGAGATGTCGATAACGGATCTGTCATGGCGGGGCAAATTGCGGGTCTCGTAAGCAAAGAAGAAACCTGTGCTGAAATCTTGGAAGATATCTACCTTGGGGCTGCTAAGGTGATTCAGAAAGAAGCAGCTCGCTGGGCTGATGTGAAATTCTAACAAGTAAAGGAAAGGAAGAGAACAGTGACAAAACGTGCCTTCTTATTTGCTGGTCAAGGTACTCAAAAATTGGGGATGGCTAGTGACTTGTATGCAACCTATCCAATTGTCAAGGAAACCTTTGACACCGCAAGTCAGATTTTGGGTTATGATTTACGAAAATTGATTGATTCTGACGAAGAAAAGCTCAATCAAACACGCTATACCCAACCGGCTATTTTGACAACCTCAGTTGCTATTTATCGTCTGTTGGCAGAAAAAGGAATTACACCGGATATTGTGGCGGGTCTTTCTCTAGGGGAATATTCTGCTTTAGTTGCTGCGGGCGCTCTTTCTTTTGAAGAAGCGGTTGCCTTGGTTTCTAAACGGGGTGAATTTATGGAAACTGCTGCACCTGCTGGAAGTGGGAAGATGGTAGCAGTTATGAATACAGATCCTGCCTTGATTGAAGAAATCTGCCAGAAGGCTTCTGTGAAGGGAGTTGTTACCCCCGCAAACTACAATACCCCTGCTCAAATTGTAATTGGTGGAGAGGTTGAAGCTGTAGATTATGCAGTTGAATTATTACAAGAAGCGGGCGCTAAGCGTCTCATCCCACTCAATGTCTCTGGTCCCTTCCATACAGCTTTACTCGCTTCTGCTAGTGAGAAACTAGCGACTGAACTTGAAAAAGTTACTTTTAAGGACTTTATCTTGCCTTTGGTTGGGAATACAGAAGCGCAGATTATGAAATCAGACGAAATCAAAACATTATTGGCTCGCCAAGTGATGGAGCCCGTTCGTTTCTATGATTCGATTGCGACGATTCAAGAATTTGGAGTAGATGAAGTGGTTGAGATTGGTCCAGGGAAGGTCTTGACTGGCTTCTTGAAAAAAATCGATAAAACTCTTCCAACAAAAAATGTTGAGGATCAGGCGAGCCTTGATACCCTACTGAACGAATAGATGAGGTGACTATGGAACTGAAGAATAAAAATGTATTTATTACTGGCTCAAGTCGAGGCATTGGATTGGCTATTGCTCATAAATTTGCTTCAAAAGGTGCCAACGTCGTCTTAAATAGTCGTGGAGAACTACCAGCAGGCTTAGTAGATGAATTTGCCTCATACGGTGTGAAGGTAGTTGGCGTTACTGGGGATGTATCCCAAGCCGCAGAAGCGAAGCGTATGGTGGCGGAAGCGATTGAAGCACTTGGCTCAGTAGACATCCTTGTCAACAATGCTGGGATTACCAATGATAAGCTCATGTTAAAATTGACGGAAGAAGATTTTGAGCAAGTTTTGAAGGTGAATTTGACTGGTGCTTTTAATATGACACAATCAGTCTTAAAACCGATGACCAAGGCGCGTGAAGGTGCTATCATTAACATGTCGAGTGTTGTCGGTCTGACAGGAAATGTTGGACAAGCCAACTATGCTGCCTCAAAAGCTGGTTTAATTGGTTTTTCTAAATCGGTGGCGCGTGAAGTAGCTGGAAGAAATGTTCGAGTCAATGTCATTGCTCCGGGCTTCATTGAGTCTGATATGACAGAAGGACTTCCGGAAAAAATTAAAGAAATGTCTCTCGCTCAAATTCCAATGAAATGCTTTGGAAATACAGAAGAAGTGGCAGATGTTGCAGTCTTTCTTGCGACTCAAGAATATCTAACAGGACAAGTCATCGCAATTGATGGTGGCTTAACCATGCAATAAAAAGAGGTAGGTTTTGAAATGAAATTAAATCGTGTTGTTGTAACAGGCTATGGCTTGACATCTCCAATCGGAAACACTCCAGAAGAATTTTGGAATAGCTTAAAAGAAGGAAAGATTGGAATTGGTCCAATTACAAAATTTGACCACAGTGACTTTGCTGTTCATAATGCAGCTGAAATCCAAGATTTCCCATTTGATAAGTACTTTATCAAGAAAGATACAAACCGCTTTGACAACTACTCTTTATATGCCTTGTATGCAGCTCAAGAAGCTGTGAATCATGCAGGTTTAGATATAGAAGCTATTGATAAAGATCGTTTTGGTGTCATTGTTGCTTCTGGTATCGGTGGCATCAAAGAAATCGAAGATCAAGTGATTCGTTTGCATGAAAAAGGACCAAAACGTGTCAAACCAATGACCCTTCCAAAAGCTCTGCCAAATATGGCATCCGGTAATGTTGCGATGCGTTTTGGAGCTAATGGAATTTGTAAATCAATCAACACGGCTTGTGCCTCTTCGAATGATGCGATTGGGGATGCTTTCCGTGCTATTAAGTTCGGTTTCCAAGATTTGATGTTGGTAGGTGGTTCAGAAGCTTCTATTACGCCGTTTGCAATCGCCGGTTTCCAAGCTCTAACAGCTCTTTCAACAACAGAAGATCCAACTCGTGCTTCTATTCCATTTGATAAAGATCGGAATGGATTTGTAATGGGAGAAGGATCAGGGATGTTGGTACTTGAAAGTTTGGAACACGCTGAAAAACGTGGGGCAACTATTCTTGCTGAAGTCGTGGGCTACGGAAATACCTGTGATGCCTACCATATGACTTCTCCACATCCAGAAGGTCAAGGGGCTATCAAGGCAATGAAGTTGGCTTTGGATGAGGCAGAAATTGAACCAGCTCAAGTTGATTATGTCAACGCCCATGGTACCTCTACTCCAGCAAATGAAAAAGGAGAAAGTGGTGCAATCGTTTCTGTATTTGGTACAGAAGTTCCAGTATCTTCTACAAAATCATTTACAGGTCACCTCTTGGGAGCAGCAGGAGCAGTTGAAGCCATTGCGACGATCGAAGCGATTCGTCATCAATATGTTCCAAAAACTGCTGGAACACAAGAGTTATCAGATTATATTGAAGCCAATGTCATCTTTGGTGAAGGGCAAGAACGTCCAATTTCTTATGCCATTTCCAATACATTTGGATTTGGAGGACACAATGCTGTCTTAGCCTTTAAACGTTGGGAGGGATAAAGTGAATATTCAAGAAATTAAAGACTTAATGAGTCAATTTGACCAATCTAGTCTTCGTGAATTTACCTATCAAAATGCAACTGATGCGCTATCATTTAGTAAAAACACTGGCAGTGTAGCTAGCCCGCAACCGGCTACTCCAGCTCCTGTCGTTCAGGAAGTAGCACCCGCTGTTGAGAGTCCTGTGGTTCTTGCAGAAGAACCAGTTGCTCCTTCAGTACCAGCTCCAGAAGCTGCACCAGCAGTTGCAGCAGAAGGGGAAGTAGTTGAAAGTCCTCTTGTCGGTGTAGCCTATTTAGCTTCAGGTCCAGATAAACCAGCCTTTGTTCAGGTTGGAGATAGTGTCTCAAAAGGCCAAACTCTATTGATTATTGAAGCAATGAAAGTCATGAATGAAGTTCCTGCACCAAGGGATGGAATTGTGACTGAAATCCTTGTTTCAAATGAAGAAATGGTTGAGTTTGGGAAAGGATTGGTACGGATTAAATGATCGATATTCAAGCTATTAAAGAGGCTCTTCCGCACCGCTACCCTATGTTATTGGTGGATCGCGTCCTTGAAACAAGCGAGGATACGATTGTAGCTATCAAGAATGTTACGATCAATGAGCCCTTCTTTAATGGGCACTTTCCAAGCTATCCAGTTATGCCAGGTGTTCTCATTATGGAAGCCTTGGCACAAACTGCCGGAGTCTTAGAATTGTCCAAACCAGAAAATAAAGGGAAATTGGTCTTTTATGCTGGAATGGATAAGGTTAAATTTAAAAAACAAGTCGTTCCGGGAGATCAGCTCGTGATGACGGCTACCTTTGTTAAGCGTCGTGGCTCGATTGCGGTCGTGGAAGCAAAAGCAGAAGTCGACGGGAAATTAGCTGCTAGCGGGACCCTAACATTTGCAATTGGTAACTAGGGAGGTTTCTATGTTCCGAAAAATTTTAATCGCGAATCGTGGTGAAATTGCGGTCCGGATTATTCGAGCTGCTCGTGAATTAGGAATTGAAACAGTCGCTGTCTATTCAACGGCTGATAAGGAAGCCTTGCATACCTTACTTGCGGATGAAGCAGTTTGTATTGGGCCTGCCAAGTCAACAGAGTCTTATTTGAATATGAATGCCGTCTTATCTGCGGCAGTTCTAACTGGTTCAGAAGCGATTCACCCAGGATTTGGATTTTTAAGTGAAAATTCGAAGTTTGCAACCATGTGTGAAGAAGTCGGAATTAAGTTTATCGGACCATCAGGATCTGTCATGGATATGATGGGAGATAAAATTAATGCCCGGGCGCAAATGATTAAAGCAGGTGTGCCTGTTATTCCAGGATCAGATGGAGAAGTTCATTCTGCTGAAGAAGCCTTGAAGGTTGCAGATCGGATTGGTTATCCTGTCATGTTGAAGGCCTCAGCTGGAGGTGGAGGTAAAGGAATACGTAAAGTGGAACGGGCAGAAGACCTGGTTCCAGCCTTTGAATCTGCTTCAACAGAGGCTAAGGCAGCCTTTGGCAATGGTGCGATGTACCTAGAACGCGTCATCTATCCTGCTCGTCATATTGAGGTGCAAATTTTAGCTGACCAATTTGGACATGTGGTTCATTTGGGTGAGCGGGATTGCTCGCTTCAGAGAAACAATCAAAAGGTTCTTGAAGAATCCCCGTCCGTTGCAATTGGAAAGACGATTCGAGACCAAATCGGCTCTGCAGCCGTCCGAGCAGCCGAATCTGTTGGTTATGAAAATGCTGGGACGATTGAGTTTCTTTATGATGAAGGAAAAGGTGAATTTTACTTCATGGAGATGAATACTCGGGTTCAAGTTGAGCATCCCGTGACGGAATTTGTCACAGGAATTGATATCGTGAAAGAGCAAATTAAGATTGCTGAAGGCCAAGAATTGTCTGTGCGTCAAGAAGATATCCAAATTTCCGGTCATGCCATTGAATGCCGGATCAATGCGGAAAATCCTGCCTTTAACTTTGCACCAAGTCCAGGAAAGATCACCAATCTCTACCTTCCAAGTGGAGGGGTTGGCTTGCGCGTGGATTCTGCAGTCTATCCTGGCTATACGATTCCACCTTACTACGATAGTATGATTGCCAAAATCATTGTCCATGGAGAGAATCGTTTCGATGCCTTGATGAAGATGCAACGCGCCCTCTATGAGTTGGAAATTGACGGTGTAATGACCAACAGTGATTTCCAATTGGATTTGATTTCAGATTCGAATGTGATTGCTGGTGATTACGATACCGCCTTTCTGATGGAAAAATTTTTACCAAATTATCAGAAAAATCAATAAGCATTGAACTTTGTAAATGTGAGATTCATTTTCACAAGGAATGAACGCGCACAATTACAAAGTTCTTTTACCAAGTAAGGAGAAGTTGATGGCTTTATTTTCTAAAAAAGATAAGTACATTCGAATTAATCCCAATCGGTCGGCCATTGAAGCACCTCAGCCGAAACCAGAGGTTCCAGATGAGTTGTTTTCTCAGTGTCCGGGCTGTAAACATACCATTTACCAAAAGGATCTAGGAAGTGAACGTCTGTGTCCTAAGTGTGGCTATACCTTCCGTATTTCTGCTGTAGAACGGCTTCAATTGACGATTGATCCAGGAAGCTTTATTGAACTGTTTACGGGTATTGAGACCAAGGACCCGCTTAAGTTTCCAAACTACAAGAAGAAATTGGCGACTGTTCGTGAATTAACAGGGCTTGATGAGGCTGTGTTAACAGGAACTGCAAAAATCGGGGGCCATAAAGTCGCTCTTGGTATTATGGATTCCAATTTTATCATGGCTTCTATGGGCTCTGTGGTCGGTGAAAAGATTACCCGCCTATTTGAATTGGCGACAGAAGAAAAGCTCCCAGTCGTGCTCTTTACAGCTTCTGGTGGTGCTCGGATGCAAGAAGGAATCGTCAGTTTGATGCAGATGGCTAAAATCTCTGCAGCTGTTCAAAGACACTCAAAAGCAGGCTTGTTTTATCTTACCGTTCTAACAGACCCAACAACAGGAGGGGTAACGGCGTCATTTGCAATGGAAGGGGATATCATCATTGCAGAGAGTCAAGCCCTTGTGGGATTTGCAGGTCGTCGAGTGATCGAGTCAACCGTGCGGGAACAGTTGCCGGATAATTTCCAAAAGGCTGAATTTTTACAAGAGCATGGCTTTGTGGATGTGATTCTCCAGCGTAGTGAGATGCGTTCAACAATCGCAGACTTGTTAGCCTTTCATGGAGGGAAGCAATGACAAGAATAACACAAATTATTAAAGAAGCTCGTGACCAAGGACGTTTGACAGCTCTAGATTATGCTCATGGAATTTTTGAAAACTTTATCGAATTACATGGAGATCGGAATTTCCGAGATGACGGTGCAGTGATTGGTGGAATTGGTTGGCTTGGAGATCAAGCGGTAACGGTTGTCGGGATTCAAAAAGGAAAGAATCTTCAGGATAACCTCAGTAGAAACTTTGGTCAACCCCATCCTGAAGGTTATCGAAAAGCTTTGCGTCTGATGAAACAGGCGGAGAAGTTTGGTCGTCCAGTAGTAACCTTCATCAATACCGCGGGTGCTTATCCGGGTGTTGGCGCTGAAGAACGGGGACAGGGTGAGGCTATCGCGCGTAACCTCATGGAAATGAGTGATTTAAAGGTTCCGATTATCGCAATTATCATCGGGGAAGGTGGCTCAGGTGGCGCCCTTGCTCTGGCTGTAGCGGACAAGGTCTGGATGTTGGAGAACTCTATCTATGCCGTCTTGAGTCCAGAAGGATTTGCTTCTATTCTATGGAAAGATGGAAGCCGTGCCATGGAAGCTGCTGAGTTGATGAAGATTACTTCGCATGAGTTGTTAAATATGGATATTGTAGACAAGGTGATTCCGGAGCATGGTTTCTCAAATGGAGAACTACTCGCTCAAGTGAAGAAGGAAATTCAAGCAGAATTGAAGGAACTACAAGCTTTGTCTCTCGAAGATCTGCTAGAGCAACGCTACCAGCGTTTTCGTAAATATTAAAAAAACTGAGCTTGCAGATGCAAGACTCAGTTTTTTTATCTTATCTTATTTTGGTGCAATAACTTCAGCTCCACCCATGTATGGACGAAGGACTTCTGGAATGGTTACAGAACCATCTGCGTTTTGATAGTTTTCAAGAATAGCAGCGACGGTACGTCCAACAGCCAATCCTGAACCATTCAAAGTGTGAAGAAGTTTGACTTTACCATCGGCTTCATCACGGTAGCGGATTTGCGCGCGTCGTGCTTGGAAATCTTCTGTGTTGGAACAGCTTGAGATTTCACGGTAGGTATTTTGTGCTGGGATCCAGACTTCCAAGTCGTAAGTCTTAGCGGCTGAGAAGCCCATGTCTCCTGTTGAGAGAGCTACGACACGGTATGGCAAGTTCAACTTTTGAAGGATATTTTCAGCGTTAGCTGTCATCTTTTCCAATTCTTCATATGATTCTTCCGGTTTGGCAAATTTAACCATTTCAACCTTGTGGAATTGGTGCAAACGAATCAAGCCACGTGTATCACGACCAGCAGAACCAGCTTCTGAACGGAAAGATGGGCTCATGGCAGTAAAGTAGATTGGAAGATCCTTCCCATCGATGATTTCATCACGGTAGTAGTTGGTCAGAGGCACTTCGGCAGTTGGAATCAAGACATAGTTGGTGTCGCTGAGTTCAAAAGTATCTTCCTTGAATTTTGGATATTGTCCGGTACCAAACATAGAATCATGGTTAACCATGTAAGGGGTGATGACTTCAGTATAGCCTTCCTTACCGTGCTCATCTAGCATAAAGTTGTAGATAGCACGTTCCAAACGAGCTCCCAGGCCTTTATAGAAGAGGAAGCGGGCACCAGTGACTTTTCCACCACGTTCCCAGTCAAGGATATCTAAGTCTTCCCCAAGATCCCAGTGGGCTTTTGGTTCAAAGTCAAACTCACGAGGAGTTCCCCAACGGCGAACTTCTACGTTATCGTCCTCGTCTGCACCAATAGGAACACTATCAGCTGGGATGTTTGGAAGAGTAGTGGTAAATTCTGTCAATTTAGCATCGATTTCCGCTAATTCTGCATCTAGCGCTTTGACTTCAGCAGATAGGGTTTGCATGGCAGCAATCTTGTCGTCTGCATTTTCCTTGTTGCGTTTGGCTTGAGCAATTTCAGCAGAAACGGTGTTACGCTCTGCCTTGAGGGTTTCAACCTTGACTAAGATGTCACGACGTTTAGCATCGATTTCCTTCATCTCATTTAAGATAGCAGCGTCTACCCCACGTGTCGCCAATTTTTCAGCAACCGTATCAAAATCGGTACGAATTCGTTTAATATCTAACATAGCTTCTCCTTTAACAAAAAACACACCTGTTATAGTGTTGGAGTGGCAGGGCCACGGTTCCATCCAACTTCACAGGTGTGCACTTGATTCAATATTGTATTTTAAAGAAACGGTAGAATTTCAATTAAGGTTTCTATCTGCTCACAGCAACCGCAGACTTTCTGAAAGAGCCTCTTAACTTACTTATCCGTTTTTGTTTATTATACAAGAAAAGAAGCTATTTTGCAAATAGATTTTTTATTTTAGCTGCGATGGTTTGGATCAAGGTCGGCAATTTGACAATTTTATCATTTCCAAGGTGTTCACGGGCAATTTTTAAGATTTTTCCCGAGTCTTTAGAAGCAAACAGGAATTTGCTTTCCTTGGTATAAATTTCAAAATGGCGGCTAACTTTACGTCCAGATACGTTGGCTCCAATCTGTTCGATTTCTTTCCAGGGAATTTGGACATAGTCTTCTACATTAGCATCTGCATAAAATTCAAAAGCCACGTCCCCAACTAACATTTTTCCAACCTTTCCTCCCACTCCTAGATAAGAGACACCTGTGGTATGGAATTCAACGGTTTTATTCTGCGATTGCGCCATTTTTTCCTCCTGATTTCAAGTAAGTCTATTATATCATAATAAAAAGAAGGCCGAAACCTTCTTTTTATTGATTTTTGCTTACATCAAGCCAGCAACGTGTGCCAAGACACCGATGACAAAGAGGGCGATAATGATGGTGATAGGAGATACTTTTTTCTTAAGCAACCACATACAAGCAAAAGTAAGAAGTAAGCCCATCAAACCAGGAATCAATGAATCCAAGTTTTGTTGGAAAGTCGTAACTTTTTCAGGTGTTTGAGATAGGCCTGAACCAACTTGAGCGAAGGCTTCTTGGATTCCCTTGTATCCTTCAGGAAGTTTATCCCAGTGGATATAAGCTTTATCGTCTAGCTTAACAGATGAGACATTGAAGATAAATTTAATCGATACCCAACGTTCTACTAAGACAGCGAGGATAAACATCCCAAGGATAGAAGCTCCTTTAGTGATGTCTTGCAAAATCCCACCTGACATATCTTTTGTAATTTCAGAACCGGCTTTGTATCCAAGTTCTTGGGTGTACCACAAGAAGGACATACGAATCGCGTTCCACGCAAAGAAGAAGATGAGTGGTCCAAGGATGTTACCAGTCAAGGCAAGAGATGCTCCAAGGGCACCAAGGATCGGACGTACTGTAAACCAGAAGACTGGGTCACCGATACCAGCCAAAGGCCCCATCATACCAATTTTCACCCCTTGGATAGCAGCATCGTCAATAGCAGCACCGTTTGCTTTTTCTTCTTCAAGGGCAAGAGTAACCCCGATGATTGGAGCAGCTACGTATGGGTGAGTGTTGAAGAACTCCATGTGACGCTCAAGAGCAGCCGCTTGATCTTCTTTCTTCGTATAGAGTTTTTTGATGGCTGGGATCAATGAGTAAGCCCAACCCAAGTTTTGCATCCGTTCGTAGTTCCAAGAACCTTGCAAGAAGGTTGAACGCCACCAAACTTTTTGACGATCTGATTTAGATAATTGTAATTTTTCAGTCATGATAGTGTCACACCTTTCTTAATAGTCTTCGAGAATATCGCCGATTGGGTCATTAGAAGTAGCGACTCCGCCCCCTCCGTTGCCACCTTTCTTAGAAAGTGAAAGGTAAATCAAAGCAAGGGCAACACCAATCGCTCCAAGGGCGATCAAGGTTAATTGGCTAACAGCTGCGAGAGCAAAACCAATGGCAAAGAATGGCCATACTTCACGGCTTGCCATCATGTTGATAACCATGGCATAACCAACGGCTACAACCATACCACCACCGATTTGCATACCGTCTGACAACCAAGCAGGCATCGCTTCAAGCGCACCTTTAACAGTTTCAGCAGGGATCATCAAAAGAAGGGCTGCAGGAATCGCGATACGGAGACCTTGAAGAAGAAGAGCTACAAAGTGAGCACGTTCTACACCTTTGAAATCACCTTTTTTAGCAGCAACATCAGCAGTGTGGACCAAACCAACAGAGAGAGTCCGGACGATCATAGTCAAGAAAAGACCAGCAACTGCAAGTGGGATAGCCACACCTTGAGCCACAGCGATTCCTTTAGAGCTAAAGTCACCACCAAGAACCAAGATAATCGCAGCAGCGACTGATGCAAGAGCTGCATCGGGTGCAACTGCGGCACCAATATTTGCCCAGCCAAGTGCAAGTAATTGAAGGGAACCACCAAGCATAACACCGGCAGTCAAGTTACCTGTTACCAAACCGATTAAGGTACAAGCAACAAGTGGTTGGTGGAATTGGAATTGGTCAAGGATACCTTCAAGACCTGCTAAGAAGGCAACAACGACCACTAATACCATAGAAATAATAGACATGTTTAAAATCCTTTCGTAAGTAATCGATTATTGAACGTTCGCTTTGTTAATTAAGTCAAACAAATCTTTCTTAGAGTCATTTGGTACTTTACGGACATCAAATTCCACTCCAAGATCACGCATTTTTTCAAATGTAGCCACATCCTCTTTGTCCATTGACAACACATTGTTAACCATGGTTTTACCAGTTGAGTGGGCCATTGAACCAACGTTCAAGGTTTTAATCGGAACACCACCCTCGATGGCACGAAGGGCATCTTGAGGTGTTTCAAATAAGATCAAAGCATGTGTTTCACCAAAGCGTGGATCTTTTGCAACGTCGATTAATTTTTGAATTGGGACAACGTTTGCTTTTACACCATTTGGTGCTGCTTGCTTGATCAACTCTTTACGGAGTTCATCTTTGGCAACTGAATCTGAAGCAACAATGATCCGATCTGCTTTAGAATCTGGTGTCCAAGCAGTTGCAACTTGTCCATGAAGTAGACGAGTATCTAAGCGAGCAAGATTAATTTTGAGCTTGCCATCTCCGATCACTGTTCCCTCTGGAATAGCAGCTTGGGCAACAGGAGCAGCGGAAGCAGTGCTTGCTTCTTCGACAGGATTCAACTCTTCTGGAAGAGCTTTGATTCCATCTTTAGATTCTTTGATGATGTTTGCAACGACTTGATCAACGCCGGCATTTGCATCCATCAAACGCTCTGTATAAGCTTGAATCAACATCGGAAGGTTTAATCCAGTGATGATCGCAAATTTACGATCGGGATTTTCCCCCATGACACGACTAGCTTGGTTAAATGGAGAACCACTCCAAAGGTCAGCCAAAACCAAGATTTCATCTTCTGCATCAAATGCGGCAACAGCAGCATTGAATTTAGCATAGAGATCATCTGGTCCTTCACTTGGCATGAACGTAACCACTTGAACTTTCTCTTGATCCCCAAAGATCATCGAGCCGGATTGGTGGATTCCAGCTGCAAATTCACCGTGGCTAGCAATAATGATACCAATACTCATTATTGACATTCCTCCTTATAAAATTTGTTTGACTTTCAGTTTAAGAAAACTTTAAGCTAATTTATTATAAAACGTTTTCATCATAAAGTCAATTTTTCAGTACTAAATTAAAGGAAACAGAAGATTATTAATATATTAAATTGTTAATATTTATCTTTGGGTGCTAGCAGAGTTTTTCACGACTGAACTCGAAAAGCCTTTGGAAATCCTTGATAAAATGGGAGTGAAGGGGATTCGAAGTTTCTTAAAAGATTGGTAATAGGTTCTAAGGGGTAAAATAAAGATATAGAAACTCCTTATAGGCCCCGCTTATGAGAAACTAAAAAAGACCAGCCCAATTGGGCTGGTCTCAGATTGAAGCCATAGTCTTATGAAAAACTTTCCTTAGGTGAGTACGGACGTCAGCGAACTTCTTCGAAGTTCCATAACTAATTATTGAGCCTAAGGTCTCAATAATTCCGAGTGCCTGAAACAATTGTGTTTCAGGCACTTTTCTCACAGCGGAAAGTTTTTTCCTTTTCTTAAATGACTAAAACGTAAAAGTCATTTAAGAAAATCATCTAGCTATTTTATGTAAAACAATAGTTTGTCTAAATTCAAAGACCAGCCCAGTTGGACTAGTCTTGTAGATTCAGTTGTTTAGTTGGTGAAGTCAAGTACCATACGTCCTTGAATAGTTCCAGCTTCCATTTCGTCAAAGACCTTAACAGCATCTTCTACTGGGCGTTTTTGAACGACTGGCACTACCAAACCTTCTGCACCAAATTGGAAGGCTTCTTCTAAGTCTTTACGAGTTCCAACAAGAGAACCAATGACTTGGATACCATCTAGTACTGTTTTCACAATGCTGAGGTCCATCATTTCTGAAGGAAGTCCGACTGCAATAACGCGTCCACCAGCACGAACAGAATCAACAGCTTGGTTGAAGGCTACTTTTGAAACAGCGGTTACGACAGCAGAGTGAGCGCCACCATTTGTTTTTTCTTGGATCAATCCTGGAACGTCTTCTACTTCACGACCGTTGATAACGAAGTCTGCACCAACTTCTTTCGCCAATTCCAGTTTATCATTATTGATGTCGACAGCGATGACATGAGCGTTGAAGACTTTCTTAGCATATTGAACAGCTAAGTTACCTAGTCCCCCAGCTCCGTAGATGACAATCCATTGTCCTGGTTCAGCTTTGGCTTCTTTGATAGCTTTATAGGTTGTAACCCCGGCACAGGTAATAGAAGAAGCTTGCGCTGGATCTAATCCTTCTGGTACTTTTACTGCGTAATCTGCAGTAACAATACATTGTTCAGCCATTCCTCCATCAACAGAGTAACCAGCATTTTTTACAGTACGGCAAAGGGTTTCACGACCAGTTGTACAGTATTCACAAGTTCCACACCCTTCGAAGAACCAAGCGACGCTGACACGGTCCCCAATTTTAAGGCTCTTAACATCAGGAGCAAGTTCTTTAACAATTCCGATTCCTTCGTGTCCGAGTACACGGCCTGGAACTTTACCGAAGTCTCCGTGAGCAACGTGCAAGTCAGTATGGCAGACACCACAGTATTCGATTTGAACAAGTGCTTCCCCTGTTTCCAATGGACGCATGTCTTTGTTTGCAACGATTTCAACACCAGTACCTTCTGGATTTACAACAACAGCCTTCATAGTTTTCCTCCTCAAGAGCTTAGTAGATTAGAGACGGTAATAAAACGAGAAGTAAAATCACTAGAATCATTATCGTATGAAACGAGCTAGGCTCCTTTTTTATTTTTGTTATGTTAATTTTATCACAAACTTTATCAGTTAGCAAGCGTTTACATAGAAAATTTCTGAAAATAATTTTAACCGGTTAAATATTTTTCGGAAAAGAATCCGTCGATGTTTTCTTATTTAGTAAGAAAACAAAAAAAGCTTGAATCCCTTCTTGTAAAAGGTGATTCAAGCGGTTCGTCTTAAAGGAAGAGTTTTTCTAGTTGACGAGCAACACCGTCCTGATCATTGGTATAATCGGTTAGTTTATCCGCATAGGGGAGGAGGATAGGATTGGCATTTTTCATAGCATAACCAGTTCCTGCGAAAGCCAACATGTCTGTATCGTTTTGCTCATCCCCAAAAGCAATCAAGTCTTTCCGATCAAGTCCGTAAGTCTCGAGGAGATAGTTGAGGGCAAAGGCCTTATTAACCCCTTTTGGAGCGCACTCCAGAATATTGAGTGGCCCACCCCAACTATTGATTTCCAACTCATGATGGTAGTAGGCACGCATTTCTTCGGCTAAAGCATACTTATCTTCAGCGCGTGTTTGAAAGAGGATAGCATTCGGATTTTCGGTAACTTTGCGAGCTTCGAATTTTGTTTTGGAGGAGATTTTAGAAACCCCAAATAAGGCAGGATCAATAGTATGGTGGTAGGTGTGTGTGACATAGAACTTATTGCGATATTCCCCTGCAATAAAGTCCGCCTGGATGTCATTTTCTCTCTCGACCATATCCAGGAGGTATTTTTTATCAAGGGTCATCGATAGTTCTTTCGACCATTTTTTATTTGGAATATGAGTGAGAGCACCGTTAAAGTTAACCATGGGACTTTCCAATCCCAATTCCTTATAGATATGATCTGCCATTCGATAGGGACGCCCAGTTGTAATAATGACCTGGTGACCTTGTTCACTGATTTTCTGAATGGTTTCAATCGTATAGGGTGATAATTTACTCTCAGAATTTAATAAGGTGCCATCTAAATCGACAGCGATTAGTTTTTTATTCATAGGAAAATCCTTTCATTTGTATAGTTTTTCGTACTCTAAATAAGGAATATTTTATAGAGTAAAGAGCACCATATTTTAAGAAGAATGCTACCATTATACCAGATAAATAGGAAAATTTCAGTCTTTCGAATGGTAAAGGATGTGCCACGAAAGATTGTCCAGATGAATCTCTTGTAAAAGTGAATGTTATTTGATAAAATATTGGTATTGTTCGTGATTGAATCGCGGGCAGATTTATTTTTTAAGGAGTTTATTGGAAAAATGGATAAGTTTTTTAAACTATCTGAACATGGAACGACGGTTCGTACAGAGGTGTTAGCTGGTTTAACGACCTTCTTTGCCATGTCTTATATCTTGTTTGTAAACCCTCAAATGCTTTCTCAAACAGGTATGCCTGCTCAAGGAGTATTTCTAGCAACCATTATTGGGTCAGTCGTTGGAACTCTCATGATGGCTTTCTATGCCAATCTACCTTATGCCCAAGCACCAGGGATGGGATTGAATGCCTTCTTTACCTTTACAGTGGTATTTGGGATGGGCTATTCTTGGAAAGAAGCTTTGGGAATGGTCTTCATTTGTGGATTGATTTCTTTGATTATCACATTAACCAATGTTCGGAAAATGATTATTGAGTCTATTCCAAATGCTTTGCGTTCAGCTATCTCAGCTGGTATCGGAATTTTCTTGGCCTACGTTGGAATTAAAAATGCTGGCCTGTTGAAGTTTTCGATTGATCCACATACCTATACAGTAGCAGGAGAAGGGGCTGATAAGGCAAATGCGGCGATTACAGCAAATTCTGCAGCGGTCCCAGGACTTGTTAACTTCAATAGTCCGACAGTCCTCCTTGCATTGGCTGGTTTAGCCATTACTGTTTTCTTTGTCATCAAGGGCATTAAAGGAGGAATTATCCTATCTATCCTTACGACAACAGTCCTCGCTATTGTGTTTGGCATTGTTGATCTTTCAACGATTGACTTTGGTAGTACCCATCTTGGAGCAGCTGTCAATGATCTTGGGAAAATTTTTGGTGCTGCACTTGGTTCAGAAGGATTAGGTTCTTTGATTACCAATACTTCTCGTCTTCCTGAAACCTTGATGGCTATTCTCGCTTTCTCATTGACAGATATCTTTGATACTATTGGTACCTTGATTGGAACAGGTGAAAAAGTTGGTATTGTTGCCACAAATGGTGAAAATCACCAATCCGCTAAATTGGATAAAGCCCTTTATTCAGACCTCGTAGCGACATCTGTTGGTGCAATTGCGGGTACTTCGAATGTGACGACTTATGTTGAGTCAGCTGCGGGTATTGGAGCTGGTGGACGGACTGGTCTGACAGCCCTCGTAGTAGCCCTCTGTTTCGCTGTGTCAAGTATTTTTAGTCCCCTTCTTGCCATTGTGCCAACTGCAGCGACAGCACCAATTTTGATTATCGTTGGGATTATGATGTTAAGTAGCTTGAAAAACATCCATTGGGATGATATGGCAGAAGCTGTACCAGCTTTCTTCACCTCTATCTTTATGGGGTTCAGCTATTCAATCACAAATGGGATTGCAGCAGGTTTTATTACTTATACAGTGACTAAACTTGTCAAAGGTGAAGCCAAAGAGGTTCACAGTATGATTTGGATTTTAGATGCTTTGTTTATCCTGAACTTTATCAGTATGGCCTTGCACTAGAATGGAAATAGAGGAAAGCTTGGACGAATAGTCCAGGCTTCTTTTTATTGTTTCAAGTGAGAGAGAAGGATGATTGACGAAAAATTGTGGGCAAGAATCAATTATTTTTGGTATAATGGTGGAATGAAAAGTCAAAATGAACAAGAGTTGATTGCCCTTGGGAAACAGCTGGGGCAACGATTAGAAAAACAGGATGTAGTGATTCTGACAGGAGATCTGGGGGCAGGGAAAACAACCTTTACAAAAGGCCTTGCTCAAGGTTTGGATATTCGCCAGATGATCAAAAGTCCTACTTATACTATCGTGAGAGAATATGAAGGCCGATTGCCCTTGTATCACCTGGATGTCTATCGTATTGGGGACGATCCAGATTCGATTGATTTGGATGACTTTTTGTTTGGTGAAGGGGTTACCGTCATTGAGTGGGGAGAGTTGCTAGAGACCAGCCTTCCTGCTGGATATTTAAAGGTTGAACTGCTAAAGGACGGTGATGGACGTGAGATACGCTTGTCAGCTGTCGGTGAACGTGCAGAACAATTAAGGGAGTCATTTTTGACTTCTGTAGGAGCTTGAAGATGGAACAGGTACTAGATCTCTTTTTGAAAGAGGCTGAAGCTTCGGATGCACAGTCTTTACTTGAATTTTTTAAAGATGTAGCGACTGAATCTGATTTTACGACCTTGGCTCCAGAAGGACTTGGGATGACCAAGCAAGAGTTGGAAATTTTTGCAGAAAAACAAGCACAAACAGACAATCAATTATGTCTCTTGTTATACTTGGGTGATGATCTGGTAGGCGTCTTAAATATTGTCGCGGATCAAAATAGAGCCTTGCGTCATATTGGAGATCTCTTTATTGTTATTCGGAAGATATACTGGAATAAAGGCTTCGGTCGCCTTCTTCTAAAAGAAGGAATCGCATGGGCGGAAGGTACCAACCTCCTTCGGAAGTTAGACCTCAGTGTCCAGGTTCGAAATGAACGGGCTATCCGTCTCTACCAAACGCTAGGATTTGAAATTGAAGGTCTCCGCAAGAGAGGCGTGTACAAGGAAGGGGAATATCTGGATGTTTACCTAATGGGCAAACTGATAGATGGACAGTATCAATGATTAAAAAAATTCTATTAATGTTTTTTAGTTTGTTAGCAGTAACGACGATTGGGATTGGAGCGTACGGGCTGACCATCCTTAATCAGTCGACAAATGCGTTGAGTAAGACCTATAAAGGAATCGGCGGTGAAAACAATGTCATTGCAGAAAACAAACCAATGACCATCTTGCTCATGGGGGTCGATACTGGATCAGGCTCACGAGAGGATCAGTGGGTAGGAAACAGTGATACGATGATTCTGGTGACGGTGAATCCACAGACGCGTGAAACAACGATTATGAGCTTGGAACGGGATATCTTAACCAATATTACGCAGGACGGAGAAACTGTTCAAGCTAAGCTGAACGCAGCTTATGCTCAAGGTGGGGCCGAGTTGGCCATTGAAACCATCCAAGATTTGATGAATATTCATATTGACCGTTATGCGATGATTAATATGAAAGGCCTAGTCCAACTGGTTGATAAGGTCGGTGGGATAACGGTAAACAATCCATTTGATTTCGATATTTCGATTGAAGAAAACGAACCAGAATATACAGCCAAAATTCCACCTGGTCGTCAAGAAATTGACGGAGAACAAGCGTTAGTATACTCACGAATGCGTTATCAAGATCCAGAAGGAGACTATGGTCGTCAAAAGCGTCAACGAGAAGTCATCGAAAAGATCATCAAGAAAGTATTGACTTTAGATGGTCTGAGCAATTATCAAGGAATTATTGAAGCGGTTAGTGATAATATGCAGACCAATATCTCCTTGGATACGGATAGTTTGATGCAGTTGATGGGCTATCGAGATGCCTTGAAGAACATCCGTATGGAACAGTTGAAAGGTGAAGATGCCACCCTTGCCGATGGCGGTAGTTACCAAATTGTTACTTCAGAACACCTGTTGAAGATGCAGAATATACTGCGTAAAAGTCTTGGCTTATCGCCTTTACGCAAGCTTAAAACGAGTGCTGTTTTATTAGATGGAGACGAATCTGCGGGAACTGTTTCATCAGAACGTGGTGAAGCTTCAGTAGAATCGAGCCAGGATACTGGTGGAGGATATTATGAACCTTCCTATGTTCCAGAAACTACTGTAAGCTCAGAAGCAATTACACAATACCAACCGACAGTGACTCCTTCTACGGATACAACAGTAGCCGGTGCTGGAGGAAACTAAATCATTTCTCTTCTAATAATAAAAAGGTTTTGAGACGACTGTCTCAAAACCTTTTTTGCTTATTCGTGATTCGATTTCTCAGACCAAATAGTTTGGATTTGTTCTACAGAAGCATTGGCTTGCTGAGAGAAGACCCTTGCTTTATAGGAAAAGTCTTCCAGTAATTGATTTAAAAGAACTCTTTGCTCTTGGATGATTTCAATATTTTTTTTGATGTTAGAAAGGTTTGATTGGATTCCTTCGGTTAGTTGTTTGGTTTCACTGAATTCATTTTTCAGAGGTTCGCGATTTTTAACCAGTTGATAGCTGATGGTTGCTCCAGTCGCAAACCAAAATAGATCTCTTAATTTCATAGTAAGCTCCTTTTTAATGGTTTGAGATATCCTTGGCTAATTGGGCAAGGCGATCAAAATCAGGTTCATGGGCAATGAAGTCAATTTTTAAGTCGTCATCTTGAGAGTAGCGCGGAAGAATATGGACATGGGTGTGGAAGACAGATTGTCCTGCGATTTCTTCCATATTGCTAATGATGTTCATCCCTTGAGGCTGCGTAGCATTCTCCACTTTTTTGGTCACTGTTGAAACGACGTTAAAGAGATCAGCCGTTTCATCTGGCGTCATTTCCAACAGATTGCGGGCATGTTTTTTTGGAATCACAAGGGTATGGCCTGGAGTGACCTGAGAAATATCTAAAAAAGCAAGAAACTGGTCATCTTCGTAGACCTTAGAAGCAGGAATGTCTCCAGAAACAATCTTACAAAAAATACAATCTGAAACCATAAATATACCTCAATTTAGCTAGATTTTGTTATAATATAAGAACATTATACCAGAAAGATAGAAAAATATGTTAGAAACAAAAAACCTGACAGGAGGCTATGTCAATATCCCTGTCTTAAAAGATGTTAGTTTTGAGGTTGGCGATGGTCAATTGATTGGATTGATTGGCTTGAATGGAGCAGGAAAGTCAACGACCATTAATGAAATTATAGGTCTCCTGCGTCCTTATGCTGGTGAAATCCGGATTGATGGCTTGACTCTAGTGGCTTCTCCAAGTGCTTATCGCAAAAAAATTGGTTATATCCCAGAAACCCCTAGCCTTTATGAAGAGTTAACCTTACGTGAGCATATTGAGACAGTAGCTATGGCCTATGATTTGGATCAAGAAGCTGTTTTTGCGCGGGTGACTCCTCTCCTGAAGCAATTTCGACTAGAGGAAAAATTGGATTGGTTTCCTGTCCATTTTTCTAAGGGGATGAAACAAAAGGTCATGATCATTTGTGCCTTTGCTGTTGATCCAAGTTTGTTTATTGTGGATGAGCCCTTTTTAGGCTTAGATCCAGTTGCAATCTCAGATTTAATTCAACTATTGAATGCAGAGAAAGAAAAAGGAAAATCTATTTTAATGAGTACCCATGTTCTGGATTCTGCTGAAAAAATGTGTGATGCCTTTGTCATCCTCCATAAGGGACAGGTCCGTGCCCAGGGGACTTTAGAGGAATTGCGAAAAGAGTTTGGAATGGCAGATGCGGATTTGAATGAGATTTACCTTGCACTAACAAAAGAGGCTGACCGATGATAGAAGTACTAAAAAAGAGGAAAGCGAGCTTTCGCAATCAGTGTTTGAAATATTCCCGCTATGTGTTTAATGATCACTTTGTTCTCTTTCTCTTGATTTTTCTAGGTTTTTTAGCAGTTCAGTACAGCCAATTTTTGCGCTCTTTACCAGAAGATAAGAGCCTTCTCCTCCTTGTACTTACCCTAGCTCCCTTTCTCCTGCTTCCTGTTGGTTCAATCGCAACCTATGTTGAGAAGCCAGATATGATTTTCCTCCTAGTAAAAGAAGAGGAATTGAAGGGCTATTTGAAACAACAAACCTTACGAGCGACTATTTTCTGGGGAATTGTGCAAACCTTTGTGCTTGTCCTGTTTGTCCCTTTGGCTCTGGCTTTAGGACTGTCTCTTTCCATTGTAGGGGTTTATTTGGTTGCTCTCTTTCTCTTGAAAGTTCTTGTTTTTCAAGGGAAGGGGAAAAGATTCTATAACCAGGCGGGTCTTGATTGGAAGCGAATCGTAGAGCTTGAAAATCTGAGAAAGCAAAGCATTCTAAGGTTTTTTGCCCTTTTTACAACAGTAAAAGGAATGACTAATAGCGTAAAACGGCGGGCTTATTTAGACAAGCTGACAAAAATGGTTCCGAAAGTCAGCGACAAGACCTGGAACAACTTGTATCTCCGTTCTTATCTCAGAAATGGGGATCTGTTTTCCATGAGTCTACGGCTATTAGGACTATCAATAGCTGTCTTTCTCTTCATCCCGCAAACACTAGTAGCAGTGGCTGTCACTGGACTCTTGAATTATTTACTTGTTTTTCAATTGCTTGGACTCTACAAGGCCTTTGACTATCAATATTTAACGCGACTTTTCCCCTTGGAAATTCGTGCTAAAACACGAGGGCTTCTTCAAACAGTTCAATCGGTGACTTTATTTGTGGTTCTCGTCGAAGGAGGCCTAGGATTGGTGGTCTTTGAAGACAAACTTCTGGTCTTGGCCTTGCTAGCTTTCACAGCCTTTTTAGCCCATGTTTATGCACCTTTCAAGGTGAGACGATTAGTTGACGAAACGCCTTAAAATTAGTAAAATAGATGGGAAACTTTTTACGGAGGAATAGATGGACTCGAACGAAAAAGAGCTAACGTTGACCCCAATTGCTGGTAAAAGCGGGAAAGCCTTTATGGGGACTTATCCGGATGGGGGGAAAGTATTTGTCAAAATGAATACAACTCCAATATTAGCGGGGCTAGCTAAAGAACAAATTGCTCCACAACTCTTATGGAGCCGACGCTTACCTGACGGAAATGTGATGAGCGCACAAGAATGGTTAAATGGAGAAATTTTAACTCCAAATGGGATGGGGAAAAAGCAAGTGGTTCATATCCTGACTCGTTTGCACCGTTCACGCCCCTTGATGACACAATTGAGAAAATTGGGCTACACGGCTGAATCTCCGCTGGATTTATTGAATTCTCTGAGCAGTCAATTGCCAATTGCTTTGCGTCAAAACAATTATTTGCAATCAGTGTTAAAGAGTTTACGACAAACTGTTCCAGCTTTTCGAGAAGATTATGCGACCATTGTTCATGGAGATGTACGCCACAGTAACTGGATTGAAACGGACAGTGGATTCATCTACTTGGTTGATTGGGATTCTGTCCGCTTGACAGATCGGATGATGGATGTTGCTCATGTTTTAAGTCACTACATTCCAGATTCTCAGTGGCAGGACTGGTTGGTCTATTATGGCTATAAGTACAACGAAACAGTATTTGGTAAATTGTACTGGTTTGGTCAATACTCTTTCCTTTGTCAGATTGTGAAATACTATGAAAATAATGATTTAGAAAATGTTAACCGGGAAATCTATGCCTTGCGTAATTTCCGGTCAAAATATGGGAAAGAAGCATGAGAGTTAGAAACCGCAAAGGTGCAACTGAATTATTAGAAGCCAATCCGCAATATGTTGTTTTGAAACCAGAAGAAGCCAAAGGGAAGTGGCATGAGATTTTTGGAAATGACCATCCGATTCATATTGAAGTGGGAAGCGGTAAAGGAGCCTTTATCACTGGAATGGCCAAACAAAATCCAACTATCAACTATATTGGGATTGATATTCAAAAATCGGTATTAAGCTACGCTTTGGACAAGGTGTTAGAAGCCGATGTTCCGAATATCAAGCTGCTTTGGGTAGATGGAGATAGCCTTACCAATTATTTTGAAGATGGCGAGATTGATCAATTGTATCTCAACTTCTCGGATCCTTGGCCCAAGAAACGTCATGAAAAACGTCGCTTAACTTATAAGAGTTTCTTAGATACCTTCAAACAGATTTTGCCAGAGCATGGGGAAATTCATTTTAAGACGGACAATCGAGAACTCTTTGAATATAGCTTGGTGAGTTTTTCTCAATACGGAATGACTTTAAAGGGTGTCTGGTTAGATCTTCATGCGAGTGATTTTGAGGGCAATGTCATGACCGAATATGAAAAGAAATTCTCCAGTAAGGGTCAGGTCATTTATCGAGTTGAAGCACAATTTTAAAGTCTAGATAAAGATTTACGCCTCCTGAAAAGGAGGTTTTTTTCTTTTTGGTGATAGCTGTGTGAATGAGGAAGTCGAAATTCTTGCATTTCGACGGAACTTGTGCTACAATGTTTAAAATGAATAGAAAAGGAGAGGCGAAGACATATCTTCGCCTCTTATCTGTGAGGAGGTGTTGTCCTATCGCAACAATTGTTGAATTAGTAACAGAAATTCTTCAACCAGCTATCCAAGCTCCATTTGAACTAGTGGATGTTGAATATGGAAAGATAGGAGGAGATTATGTTCTAAGTATCTTTGTTGATAAGCCAGGTGGTATTACCCTGAATGATACAGCAGATTTAACAGAAGTGATTAGTCCTCTGTTGGATCAGATTCAACCAGATCCATTCCCAGAACAGTATTTCCTAGAAGTGACGAGTCCTGGTTTGGAGCGTCCTTTAAAAACCAAAGATGCTGTGGAAAAAGCTCTGGGTCAATATATCCATGTTAGCCTGTACAAGGCAGTGGACAAACAAAAGGTTATTGAAGGAACACTCGTCAAGTTCGAAGATGACCAATTGACCATGGAATACATGGACAAAACCAGAAAGAAAACCATTGAAATCCCCTATAGTCTTGTATCGAAAGCAAGATTAGCTGTCAAATTATAGCAGAAAAGAAAGGAAGGCTCTTAGTAGCCTAAGAGCAAGAAAAGAATGAGTAAAGAAATGCTAGATGCTTTTCGCATCTTGGAAGAAGACAAAGGAATCAAAAAAGAAGATATCATTGAAGCTGTCACAGAATCATTGCGTTCAGCTTACCGGAGACGGTATGGCCAAGCAGAGAGTGCCGCTATCGAGTTTAATGAAAAGACTGGTGACTTCCGCGTTTATACCGTTCGTGAAGTAGTAGACGAAGTGTTTGATAGTCGGTTAGAAATTAGTTTGAAAGATGCTCTTGCGATTAGCTCTGCTTATGAATTGGGAGATAAAATCAAATTTGAAGAAGCTCCTGCTGAGTTTGGCCGTGTCGCAGCGCAATCTGCCAAACAAACCATCATGGAAAAAATGCGCAAGCAAACTCGTGCGATTACCTATAACACTTATAAAGAGCATGAAAATGAAATTATGAGTGGAACCGTTGAACGTTTTGATAATCGCTTTATCTATGTAAATTTAGGGTCTATCGAAGCTCAATTGTCTAAACAAGATCAAATCCCTGGTGAGGTCTTCCAATCTCATGATCGCATCGAAGTATTTGTCTACAAAGTAGAAGACAATCCTCGTGGGGTGAACGTATTCGTAAGCCGTAGTCATCCAGAAATGATCAAACGTTTAATGGAGCAAGAAATTCCGGAAGTTTACGATGGAACGGTTGAAATCATGAGCGTAGCGCGTGAAGCTGGCGACCGGACCAAAGTTGCTGTTCGTAGCCATAATCCAAACGTGGATGCGATTGGAACCATCGTTGGTCGTGGTGGATCTAACATCAAAAAGATTACTAGCAAGTTCCACCCAGCTCGTTACGATCAGAAATTGGATCGTATGGTTCCAACAGAAGAAAATATTGATGTCATTGAGTGGGTTCCAGATCCAGCAGAATTTATCTACAATGCCATTGCTCCTGCTGAGGTCGATCAAGTTATCTTTGACGAAGAAGACAGCAAGCATGCCCTTGTGGTAGTGCCAGACAGCAAACTATCTCTTGCTATTGGTCGTCGTGGTCAAAACGTGCGCTTGGCGGCTCACTTAACTGGCTACCGGATTGATATTAAATCAGCTAGTGAGTACGAAGAAATGGAAGCAAGTCAAGAGCCTGCTTTTGAAGAAGTAGAAAGTGATTTTGATTCTGTAGACGAATAGGGAGGGAATCATGGTAAAAACAAGAAAAATCCCTTTACGCAAGTCTGTTGTTTCAAATGAGGTCATCGATAAACGAGATCTCTTGCGAATCGTAAAAAATAAAGAAGGTCAAGTTTTTATCGATCCGACTGGGAAAGCAAATGGTCGTGGTGCTTATATCAAACTGGATAATGAGGAAGCACTTCAAGCTAAAAAGAAGAAAGTCTTCAATCGCAGCTTTAGCATGGAAGTGGATGAAGCTTTTTACGACGAATTGATTGCTTATGTGGATCATAAGGTGAAGAGAAGAGAGTTAGGCCTTGAATAAGCAAAAAGTCAGTAATTTATTGGGATTGGCTCAGCGAGCAGGGAAAATTATCTCAGGAGAAGAGTTGGTTATCAAGTCTGTTCAAGAAGGAAAGGCCCGTTTGGTCTTTCTGGCAGAAGATGCAGCTTCCAATCTTACCAAAAAAATCACAGATAAATGCCACTATTATGGCGTTCCGGTATTAACCGTGTTTTCAACACTAGAATTAAGCACTGCCATTGGTCGCTCACGAAAGGTTGCGGCCGTGACAGATGCTGGATTTTCAAAGAAAATGAGGTCTCTTATGGAATAGAAGAGGAGGACAGCAATTGTCTAAGAAAAGATTGTATGAGATTGCCAAAGAACTAGGCAAGGAAAGTAAAGAAGTCGTCACACGGGCGAAAGAATTAGGGTTGGAGGTAAAGAGTCACGCTTCTAGTATTGAAGGTGAAGCTGTTGAGCGTTTGGTGAATAGTTTTGCATCAAAGGCTCCTCAAACTCCTAAAGTGACGGAAGAAAAACAAGTAAAAGTTGCGCCGGTTGCAAAAGAACCCGTTGCAAAAAATTCAGAAAAAACAACTGAAACAGCTGCAGCACCTGTTGTGAAGCCAAAGAGTCGTAATTTCAAGGCGGAACGTGAAGCCCGTGCGAAAGAGCAGGCGGAACGTCGTCAACAACAAGGAAATCGACCTAAAAAACAACAAAATGATCGACGGGATGGTGATCGTTTCCAAAACAGAAATGATCGCAAAAACCAAAGTAATGACCGTCGAAATCAAGGGGATGATCGTCGTCGCAATCAAGCTGGAAATGGTCAAGGACGTCCAAATCCTGTAAACAGTGCACCCAAGATTGATTTCAAAGCTCGTGCTGCAGCATTAAAGGCAGAGCAAAATGCGGAATATGCCCGTGGTAGTGAAGAACGCTACAAGCAAAATCAGGCAGCCAAGGTTGAACAAGAACGTCAACAACGTCGCAAGCACGAAGAGGTGGTTGCAACTGAAGTTGTCACTCCTCAACCAAAGGCGGAACCAGTGAAGGCTACGCCAGTAGCGGCTCCAAGTCCTGCAACAGTTGATACACGTCGGAAGAAACAAGCTAGACCAGACAAGAAGCGTGAAGATTTTGATCGTGAAGAAGATGGTCCAAGAAAACAACAAAAGAATCGAAGTAATCAGAATCAAGTGAGAAATCAAAAGAATAGTAACTGGAATAACAACAAAAAGAATAAAAAAGGAAAGAATAACCGCAATGAGGCTCCAAAACCAGTAACAGAGCGTAAATTCCACGAATTGCCAAGTGAATTGGAGTACACAGATGGAATGACGGTTGCGGAAATCGCAAAACGGATTAAGCGTGAGCCAGCAGAAATCGTGAAAAAACTCTTCATGATGGGCGTGATGGCGACACAAAACCAATCCTTGGATGGCGATACCATTGAACTCCTTTTGGTAGATTATGGAATTGAAGCCAAGAAAAAGGTTGAAGTGGATAATGCGGATATCGAGCGTTTCTTCGTAGAAGATGGCTATTTGAATCCAGATAAATTGGTGGAGCGTCCACCAGTTGTAACCATCATGGGACACGTTGACCACGGTAAAACAACCCTTTTGGATACCCTTCGTAACTCACGTGTTGCGACAGGAGAAGCCGGTGGGATCACCCAGCATATCGGTGCCTACCAGATTGAGGAAAATGGCAAGAAGATTACCTTCTTGGATACACCTGGACACGCGGCCTTTACTTCTATGCGTGCACGTGGTGCCTCTGTTACCGATATTACCATCTTGGTCGTAGCGGCAGATGACGGGGTTATGCCTCAAACTATCGAAGCTATCAACCACTCAAAAGCGGCTAACGTTCCAATTATCGTTGCCATTAACAAGATTGATAAACCAGGTGCCAACCCAGAACGTGTAATCGGAGAATTGGCAGAACACGGCGTTATGTCAACAGCTTGGGGTGGAGATTCTGAGTTTGTAGAAATTTCAGCCAAGTTCAACCAAAACATCGATGAGTTGTTGGAAACTGTCCTACTTGTAGCTGAAATCCAAGAACTCAAGGCAGACCCAACAGTCCGTGCTATTGGTACCGTTATCGAAGCGCGTTTGGATAAAGGAAAAGGTGCGGTTGCAACCCTTTTGGTTCAACAAGGTACTTTGAATGTTCAAGACCCAATCGTTGTTGGTAATACTTTCGGACGTGTCCGTGCCATGACCAATGACCTTGGACGCCGTGTGAAAGTGGCTGGACCATCTACTCCGGTTTCTATTACTGGTTTGAACGAAGCGCCGATGGCAGGTGACCATTTCGCGGTTTATGAAGATGAAAAATCAGCGCGTGCAGCGGGTGAAGAACGTGCTAAACGTGCTCTTATGAAGCAACGTCAAGCTACACAACGTGTTAGCCTTGAAAACCTTTTTGATACCCTTAAAGCTGGTGAACTCAAGTCTGTTAACGTCATCATCAAAGCTGACGTACAAGGTTCGGTTGAAGCCCTTGCTGCATCACTTCAAAAGATTGACGTAGAAGGTGTGAAAGTGACTATCGTTCACTCAGCAGTTGGTGCTATCAATGAATCTGACGTGACTCTTGCCGAAGCTTCAAATGCCTTTATCATTGGTTTCAACGTACGCCCTACACCACAAGCTCGTCAACAAGCAGAAGCAGACGATGTAGAAATCCGTCTCCACAGCATTATCTACAAGGTTATCGAAGAGATGGAAGAAGCCATGAAGGGTATGCTTGATCCAGAATTTGAAGAGAAAGTGATCGGTGAAGCGATTATCCGTGAAACCTTTAAAGTCTCTAAAGTGGGTACCATCGGTGGATTTATGGTTCTCAGTGGTAAGGTCACTCGTGATTCCAAAGTCCGTGTCATTCGTGATGGTGTTGTGATTTATGATGGAGCTCTTGCTAGCTTGAAACATTATAAGGATGATGTCAAAGAAGTGACCAACGGTCGCGAAGGTGGATTGATGATCGAAGGCTACAACGATATCAAGACGGATGATACCATCGAAGCTTACATCATGGAAGAAATTAAAAAATAAACTGTTAATTAGGAAAGAAGAGAAGAATTCTCCCATTTCCTAGTTTTAAAAACAGATCAGAAAGGAGTTCCTATGGCAAGTCATTTTCGGACAGACCGAGTAGGGATGGAAATCAAGCGGGAAGTCAACGAAATTTTGCAAAAGAAAGTTCGTGACCCGCGTGTTCAAGGTGTCACCATTACGGATGTTCAAATGCTAGGCGATTTGTCTATGGCTAAGGTCTACTATTCGATTATGAGTGACCTGGCTTCAGATAATCAGAAGGCTCAGACAGGGCTGGAAAAAGCAACAGGAACCATCAAGCGCGAATTAGGTCGGAATTTAAAACTGTATAAAATTCCAGATTTAACCTTTGTCAAAGATGAATCCATTGAATATGGAAACAAAATTGATCAAATGTTACGAGAGCTTGATAAAAAATAATAAACAAAACGATAGATTCTGTAGAGTCTATCGTTTTTTTTATGGAAAAATTCAGAAGAAATTTCAAAAAAAACTTGTGTCCAAGTGGTGGATGTTTTAAAATAGAGTGAGTAAACTTTTATCGAATGATGATGGAGGAAAAGGAATGTCCATTGATTGGCAGAACATTTTATTTAACTTCTTAGGTGGTTTGGGACTATTTTTATATAGTATTAAAACCATGGGTGATGGCTTGCAACAGGCTGCAGGGGACCGCCTTCGCTACTATATCGACAAATATACCAGCAATCCATTTTTAGGAGTGCTCGTAGGGATTGTCGTTACTGCCCTTATCCAATCTAGTACAGGGGTAACTGTCATTACGGTTGGATTGGTAAGTGCAGGCCTCTTAACGCTACGCCAAGCAATTGGAATCATCATGGGGGCAAATATCGGGACAACCGTCACTTCCTTTATCATCGGTTTTAAGTTAGGAACTTATGCCTTGCCGATTATGTTTGTCGGTACCGTCTGTCTCTTCTTTACCAAGAACCGGATAGCCAACAATATTGGTCGGATCTTATTTGGGGTTGGGGGAATCTTTTACGCCTTGAACCTCATCAGCGCAGGAATGAGTCCTTTGAAAGACTTGCC
Source organism: Streptococcus australis (assembly GCF_003943615.1). Taxonomy (GTDB): domain Bacteria; phylum Bacillota; class Bacilli; order Lactobacillales; family Streptococcaceae; genus Streptococcus; species Streptococcus australis_C. The sequence continues at coordinate 34,362 of NZ_RJPZ01000008.1, forward strand.
AGAGTTCAGCCAATACATGGTGACTCTTGGGAAAAATCCAATCCTCGGAGTTCTCGCAGGAGCGATTATCACAGTCTTGATTCAGGCTTCTTCTGCAACCATTGGGATTCTGCAAGGTCTCTACTCAGGTGGTTTTTTAGATCTTAAGGGAGCTCTGCCAATTTTGTTTGGGGATAACATCGGAACTACCCTCACCGTGATCATTGCTGCTATGGGGGCCAATATTTCTGCCAAACGGGTTGCGGCGACCCACGTCTTATTTAATGTCATCGGGACCGTTCTTTGTATTATATTATTGGGACCATTTACCAGCATGATTGAGTTCTTCCAAGCTCAGTTACATCTCTCACCAGAGATGACTATTGCCTTTTCACATGGTGCATTTAATGTGACCAACACCATCGTTCAATTCCCATTCATCGGGGCTTTGGCTTACTTTGTAACCAAACTGATCCCTGGTGAGGATGAAGTTGTCAAATATGAGCCACTCTATTTGGATGAGAATCTGATTACGCAAGCTCCTTCAATTGCCTTGGGAAATGCAAAAAAAGAACTCTTGCACTTGGGAACATATGCTGAAAAGAGTTTCGACTTGGCCTATCGCTATATTGTAAATCAAGAAGAAAAACTAGCTGAAAAAGGCCATAAAACGGAAGAAGCGATTAATACCATCGATGACCAGTTGACCAAATACTTGATCCGCTTGTCTAGTGAAGCTCTGAGTCCAAAAGAAAGCGAATCCTTGACCAATATTTTGGATTCGTCTCGTGATTTAGAGCGGATTGGAGACCACGCGGAAGCTTTGATCAACCTGACGGACTACCTCATTCGGAAGAAAGTTGTGTTTTCTGACAATGCCTTGGCTGAATTAGAAGATATCTACCAACAAACTGCGACTTTTGTTAAAGATGCGCTTAGAAGTGTAGAAGAAGATAACCAAGAGTTGGCGGCAGAGTTGGAACAGCGCCATCAGGCCATTGAAAAACTCGAAAAGAAATTGCGGAAGACTCATATTTCTCGTCTGAACAAGGGCGAGTGTACACCTCAAGCAGGTGTCAACTTTATTGATATCATCTCTCACTATACACGTGTTGCAGACCATGCCATGAATTTAGCAGAGAAGGTGCAATTGGAGCAGATCTAAAAAAGCAAAAAATCCAGTTCTTTGAAACTGGATTTTTTATCTCATTTATAAAGAATGTTAATATATTTAAATAAAATAGGTCTAGACCATTTACAAATACAGTACAAAGGATTATAATGTGTATGAATATATCGGTAGAAAAAGAAAGGAAATCACCATGACAACTTATATACAAGCAGATCAATTCTTTTATCCCCATGGCATTCGTAAGGGAGGATATCTAGAAATTGTCGATGGCAAATTTGGGAAACATGTAGATCAGCTACCAGAGGGAGCTACTGTTTTGGACTATACAGGCTATAGTATTGCTCCTGGTTTGGTCGATACGCACATCCATGGATTTGGTGGAGTTGATGTTATGGACAACAACATCGAGGGAACCCTTCATACTATGAGTGAGGGGCTCTTGAGCACAGGGGTCACTAGCTTTTTGCCAACAACCTTGACCTCTTCTTATGAGCAATTATTAGCAGTCACTGAAAACATTGGAGCACGCTACCAAGAAGCATCTGGTGCTAAGATTCGTGGTATTTACTTTGAAGGACCTTACTTTACAGAGAAGTACAAAGGGGCACAAAATCCAGCCTACATGAAAGATCCTCGAATGGATGAATTCCGTGCATGGCAAAAAGCAGCCAACGGCTTGCTCAATAAAATTGCCCTTGCCCCTGAGCGAGATGGTGTAGAAGACTTTGTCCGTACAGTGACAGGAGAAGGGGTAACGGTTGCCCTTGGTCACTCCAATGCAACCTTTGACGAAGCCAAAAAAGCAGTGGATGCTGGGGCTAGTGTCTGGGTACATGCCTATAACGGAATGCGCGGTTTGACGCACCGTGAATTGGGAATGGTTGGGGCTATGTACCAACTTCCTCATACCTATGCAGAGTTAATCTGTGATGGCCATCACGTTGATCCAAAAGCCTGCGACATCCTTCTCAAACAAAAAGGAGTGGAAAATATTGCCTTGATCACCGACTGTATGACAGCTGGTGGCTTGGAAGATGGCGACTATATGTTGGGTGAATTCCCTGTTGTCGTAGAAAATGGAACAGCCCGTTTGAAATCGACAGGGAACCTGGCTGGTTCAATCTTGAAGCTTAAAGATGGATTGAAGAATGTTGTTGAGTGGGGCATTGCCAATCCTCATGAAGCGGTCATGATGGCGAGTCTCAACCCTGCTAAATCTGTCCATATTGATGATGTCTGTGGCCAAATCCGTGAAGGGTATGACGCTGACTTTATTGTATTGGATAAAGATTTAGAGTTGGTAGCAACCTTCTTGGATGGCCAAAAACGATTTGAAGCTTAATGGTGAAAAAGAGGTTCAACTACGAATCTCTTGCTATCGCCAAACTAAAAATTGAATTTCTTCTATAAGCTGGGATGAGAGTCTCAGCTTATTTGGATTGGATTCCCTGATCTAGCCATTTGTCTCTTTGCTCCGATACATGGTATAATGAAAGTAATTGAATCGCGAGGTAGTTTTATGAATAAGATAAACGTACGTTTTTTATTGATGGGCTTGTTTTTCTTTATCTACGGTATGTTGCGCCGTAGTCCCGTCATCCTAGTGGCAGGTAGTGCCTTTTTACTCTATGCCTTTTTTAGTAAATCGATGGTGCAACCGAAGGAAAATATCTTTAAGCCAAAATTGCGCTTGAATGCGAAGACTTCTAAGTCTGGTGAAAAAACAAAGGAAAGTAACGGGAAATAAGATGAAGAGCTACAAACTAAATGACGGACGCCACATTCCTGTACTAGGTTTTGGTACTTGGAAGGCGAAAGATGGCGAGGAAGCTTATCAAGCAGTAAAAGCAGCCTTAGAAGCGGGCTATCGCCATATTGATACGGCAGCCATCTATCAAAATGAAGAAAGCGTCGGAAAGGCTATCAAAGATAGTGGTATTCCAAGAGAAGAGCTTTTTGTAACGACCAAGTTGTGGAATAATCGTCACACCTATGAGGATGCTGTTAATGGCCTAGAAGAATCTTTGCACAAATTGGGACTAGATTATATCGATTTGTACCTCATCCACTGGCCAAATCCTGTGACTCATCGAGAAAATGAGGCCTGGAAAGAACGGAATCGTGAGGTTTGGAGAGCCATGGAAGATATGCAGGCAGTGGGTAAAATTCGCTCGATTGGCGTGAGTAACTTTTTGCCTCATCACCTAGATGCTTTGTTTGAGAGTGCCAAAGTTCTTCCAGCAGTCAATCAGATCCGCTTGGCGCCTGGAGTTTATCAAGAGGAAGTAGTCCGTTATTGCCGTGATAAAGGAATTTTATTGGAGGCATGGGGTCCATTTGGTCAAGGAGAGCTTTTTCAAAATGAGACAGTTCTTGCATTGGCTAAAAAATATAGCGTTACTCCAGCCCAGCTTCTTTTAGCTTGGAGTTTAGCAGAAGAATTTTTACCTTTGCCTAAATCAGTGACTCCTGAACGCATTGCAAGTAATCTGCAATGCACTACAATCGAATTGGCTCTAGAAGACTGTGAGCTCCTTCGGAAGATCCCAGTAGAAGCGGGAGCGCCAGATCCAGATACCAAAGACTTTTAAGATAGTAAGTTAGTTGATTTATAAAAGACAGTGAGAGTTTGCTCTCGCTGTTTTTTTGTGCAATGAGATAAAAAACGGACGATTAGTTTTAGTTTTCTAATTATTCGAATCGCAAAACCACTAAAAACAAACAAAAAAACAACTAATTAAAGATATTGTTCGGAAATATTACAATTTGATAACAAAGTTAATGTTGAGTGAATTTTCTGAAAAATTAGGAGTATAATAAGAATAATTTAGTATATAGGGGGAATTTTATGAGTAAACAGCGTTTCTCATTGAGAAAATATAAATTTGGTGTTGCATCGGTGCTGTTAGGATCGGTTCTTGTCTTTGGAGCAGGGAATGTAAGTGCGAATGAAACAAAACAACCAGAGACTGCAGTAGTTGCATCTGCAGAAGCAAATCCAGCGTTGCCAACTCCTGTAAGTGATCAGGCAAATGAGCAGATTAGAGACTCAGTAGTTGAAAATGGTAAAGTTGTTGACGAACCAGCCTCTTCAGAAAAAGGGGCAACAAGTCCATCTGTCGAATCAGGTAGCCAAGTAGTTGCCCAGGAAGCAAAAACAGAGGATAAAGCTACTGAAAAGCAAGTAGAAGCTGTAACTAAAATTGAGGCTAAACCTGCAGAAAAAGCAAGTGAGGGACAGGAAAAAACAGAAGTTAAACCCTCTTCAACAGAGGAGAAGGCTGAGGCTAAACCTGCAACAGAAGCAAGAGCTGAAAAGAAAGCTGAAGACAAACCATTCAGTATCAGCAGCAATACGATGATTAATGTGCCTCAAACTTGGGAAAAAGGCTACAAGGGTGAAGGGACTGTTGTTGCAGTCATTGACTCTGGTTTAGATGTCTACCATGAAGTATTGCGGATTTCAGACCCGACAAAAGGGAAGTTCAAAAATCAAACAGAATTAGAAGCTGCAAAAAAAGCAGCGGGAATTGATTACGGAAAATGGTACAACGATAAGGTCGTCTTTGCTTATGATTATATGGATGGAGATGACAATATTAAAGAAAAAGACCATGATTCACATGGTATGCACGTAACAGGGATCGCGACTGGGAACCCTAACAAAAAAGCTGGGGATGGCAACTATGTATACGGAGTTGCTCCAGAAGCCCAAGTGATGTTTATGCGAGTCTTCTCTGATCGTAGTGGATCAACCAGTGATGTTGTCTATGTGAAAGCAATTGATGACGCAGTTGCATTGGGAGCTGATGTCATTAACATGAGTTTAGGATCTGCGACAGGTTCTACAGTGAATGCTAGTCCCGCCGTCCGGGAAGCCATCCAGCGAGCACGAGCAAAAGGGGTTAGCGTCATTATCGCGGCAGGAAATAGCAATACCTATGGATACGGTTATGACAACCCAAGTGCTGACAATCCTGATTACGGTGTCGTGGGCAGTCCTTCAACTGTAGAAGAGTCTATTTCGGTTGCCTCAGTAAATGACTCGGTTGTAACAGAAGAAGTCTTTACAGTTCGTGGTTTGGAAGAAAATGCTGACTTGGACAAAGGGAAATTCACCTATACAGCAGCTGAAACAGATGTCAATTTCGAAAATGGGAAAGAATATGACTATGTGGATGCTGGCTTGGGACGTGAGAGTGATTTAGAAACTCTCGATTTGACTGGTAAAGTCGCCCTCATCAAACGTGGTGAGATCACCTTCTCGGATAAGGTCGCTAATGTCTATAAAAAGGGAGCAATTGGAGCCCTTATTTACAACAGTGTCGAAGGCGCGAGTGTCAAAATGGGCCTCGGAGGGGATGCGAGAAAGATCCCTGCTGTTTTCATTTCTAAGCGCTATGGAGAAGCGATTAAAGGCAAAGACTACAAGATAGTCTTTGATGGTAGCCTGGATAACCGTCCAAACCCTGATGCAGGGAAGATATCCGAATTCTCTAGTTGGGGAGTTTCAACGGATGGCCAATTAAAACCGGATGTCACAGCACCTGGTGGATCGATCTTTTCATCTCTAAATGACAATAGCTATGGTAGTATGAGCGGAACCAGTATGGCCTCCCCTCATGTAGCTGGAGTATCGGCTTTGGTGAAGGAATACCTCCAAGCTCACCATCCAGAACTTTCACCAGAGAAGCTATCTGCAACGGTTAAGGCCTTGATCATGTCAACCGCAAAACCGCACTTCAACAAAGAAACGGGCGCCTACACTTCGGTACGTCAACAAGGGGCGGGGATTGTGGATACTGCTGCAGCGGTTTCAACAGACCTGTATGTAACGAATGAAGATGCTTACCCAAGCGTCACACTTGGCAATGTCGAGGACCGTTTTAGTTTTGATGTAACCGTTCATAATATTTCTGATACTGACAGAGAGTTGAAGATGATTGTGAATACTACTACTGACGATGTAAAAGACGATCACTTTACCTTGAAGCCACGGAAATTAACAGAGACGGTATGGCCAAATGTAACCGTAAAAGCTCATAGTAGTCAGACAGTGACGGTGACTGTCGATGCGTCTAAGTTTGCAGAAGAATTGACTAAATTGATGCCGAACGGTTACTTCCTAGAAGGATTTGTCCGCTTTGTGGATCCAGCAGATGACGGCGATGTGGTTAGCATTCCATTTATGGGCTTCCGTGGTTCTTTCCAAAATATCCCTGCTGTTGAAAAACCAATCTACAACTTGGTAAGAGAAGGAAAATCAGGATTCTACTATGATGTTCCAGAAACCAAACACGTGCCATCAAATGCGAATGTAACATCCTTAGTCTCTAACGCTAACGACGTGCTCTATTCGACTGCTAAGAAGAAAACAGCAGAACGAAGCCCAATCGTTCTTGGGACAGTAGAAACTCCAGAAGGTTTGAATGTCCTCCATTTAGATGCGGATGGCAATGTACGTCTGGCTATTTCTCCAGATGGAGATGGAAACAAAGATTACGTGCAGTACCGTGCTGTAGTCTTGCGAAACCTAAAAAAAATGAAAGCAGCTGTCTACAAGGCGGATAATCAAGCATTTGCTCAGCCAGTTTGGACAAGTACAGGAACTTTCTCTGCTCGTAAGAATTACTTTGACGGACGTGGGAAACAATCTTATCTAGTCGACAACACGGCTTGGGAAGGAACTGATGCCAAGGGTGAAAAGGTGGCGGATGGTCACTATGTCTATGAGGTTCGTTATACACCAGCAGTTCCAGGAGCAGACGAGCAAGTTGTTCGCTTTAACCTCCAAATTGATACCCAAAACCCAGTCTTGACTTCAGGTTACACAACCAAGAAGGATGGAGTAGAAACCTTCTATGCTCGTAAAACAAAAGATGTTGGCAATGGTGGAATCTTACGAGAGCAAGTCTTCTATGTCAAGGCCTTTGATGAAGAGGGGACCTTGGTTAAGGAGGGGAAAGACGGCCTAGGGAAGACTAGTCGCTTTGAAAACCGTGTCTATTTAACGACGAATGAAGATGGTGGCTATACTCTTCCAGAAGGAATCAGTAAAGACTTACTTTACTATGTGGTAGAAGACTACGCTGGAAACCGTGACTTTGCTTCTCTTGCTGATTTTGCTGGTACTGAAGATAGTGGCCGAATTAAGGTGTCAGTCCTAGATGCTGATACACATCAAGAATTAGATACCGATTTTGTCTACCGTATCAAGGATGATCAAGGACGGTATGTCAACTTAGACAAAGGGAAAGAAATCAATTTCCTTAAGTTTGGTAGCTATGTTGCAGAACTCTTTGCCTATGATAAATCAGATCTGAAACTCGTCAGCGAACGAACTCAGAAATTTGAAATCACTGCAGAGGATAGCTTTAAGACCATCGAATTCTTGGCTAAAGAGATTGTCACTGCACCTTTGAGTCTGGTCTTTGATCAAGCAGTACCAAGAACAACACCAGTTGTCTTGAAAAATGAAGCTGGAGAAACCTTTGTTCTTCCAGTTCAACGCTATGGTAAGAATGCCTTTGGAAAAGATGTCCCAGTTGGAACCTATACGATTTCAGTCGGTCTACCAACAGGCTATGAGTTATTTGAGGATGCACCGACTGTGACCGTTCTGGCGGACCAAAACAATCTCGCGAAACTTTCTGTTGTCATTAAGTCCCAATTGTTGCAATTGTTAGCTCAACAAGCTAACTTGACCAGCACTCCTCAGTACTTTAATGCAACGAGTGAAAAACGTTTAGCCTATGATGCAGTTTATCAAGAAGCTCAGAAAGCTCTTGCGACTAAGTTGTCACAAGCAGAAGTTAACAAAGTCCTTTCAAATCTTGAATTGGTAACAAGTCAATTAGATGGGAAAGAGTCTGATTTTACAGCACTTAAATCAGCCATTGCTGCCTATGATGTGACCTCAAAAACAGGTCGTTATGCGAATGCTAAAGATACTGCTCGGCGTGCCTTTGATCAAAGCTTTAAGGAATTGGCCCTCTTGCTCGTTCGTGAAGGTGTGACACAAGAGCAAATCAACCAAGCACTTGCGAACTACCAGACTGCTGATCAACAGTTAAATGGGAAAACAACTGATTTTTCAAGTCTTAAGAAACTGATTGCGTCAGAACTCCAGTTCCAAGCTAAGAACGCTAAGTTTATCTATGCAGCAGATAAGGTGAAGGTGAACTACCTTCAAGCCTTTATCCGCGCTCAAGCTGTACTGGCTAATCCTGGTGCTAGTCAACAGGAAGTCAAGGCGGCCTTAGCAGAGGTTAAAGCTGCTAAGAAAAAATTAAATGGGAAAAAACCAAAGGTTGCAAAACGCCCATAACCTTACCCTTTCTTTGAAAGGAATTTATACAAGTCTGAAACAACTGTTTCGGACTTGTTTTTTGTTTACACTCGAATAGAAATCTGCTATAATACTAGTCAAGAAAGAAAGGCTTATGGCGTTTTTTTAGCGAGCTTGGGACAGTGAAAGCCAAGTAGAACAAAATAGGCAAGTGGCGCTTTCTCTCAGTAGATAGCTGAGTACAGTAGAATAAAATGAAGTAATAAATTAGGGTGGAACCGCGTTTCTGACGCCCCTAGGTCACTTGACTTAGGGGGAAGACACGGTTCTTTTTGTATTCTAGGTCGCAAGAAACTATATTAATTAAGGAGTATTTAATGTCTAAGAAATTAACCTTTCAAGAAATTATTTTGACTTTGCAACAATACTGGAATGATCAGGGTTGTATGCTCATGCAGGCTTATGATAACGAAAAAGGTGCGGGAACCATGAGTCCTTATACCTTCCTCCGTGCCATTGGTCCTGAACCATGGAATGCGGCCTATGTAGAGCCATCACGTCGTCCAGCAGATGGACGTTACGGGGAAAACCCAAATCGCCTTTACCAGCACCACCAATTCCAAGTGGTTATGAAACCATCCCCATCAAACATTCAAGAACTTTACCTTGAGTCATTGGAAAAACTGGGTATCAATCCTTTGGAACACGATATCCGCTTCGTTGAAGATAACTGGGAAAACCCATCAACAGGATCAGCAGGTCTTGGTTGGGAAGTATGGTTGGACGGTATGGAAATCACTCAGTTCACCTACTTCCAACAGGTTGGTGGCTTGGCAACAGGTCCTGTTACCGCTGAGGTCACCTATGGTTTGGAACGTTTGGCTTCTTACATCCAAGAAGTAGACTCAGTTTATGATATCGAGTGGGCTCCAGGTGTTAAATACGGAGAAATCTTCCTTCAACCAGAATATGAGCACTCAAAATACAGCTTTGAAGTTTCAGATCAAGATATGCTTCTTGAAAACTTTGAAAAATTTGAAAAAGAGGCCGGACGTGCTTTGGAATTGGGTCTCGTTCACCCAGCCTATGACTACGTTTTGAAATGTTCACATACCTTTAACTTACTTGATGCTCGTGGAGCGGTATCTGTTACAGAACGTGCCGGCTACATTGCCCGCATTCGTAACTTGGCCCGTGTCGTAGCTAAGACCTTTGTTGCAGAACGTAAAAAACTTGGTTACCCACTGCTAGATGAAGCTACACGCGCCAAACTCCTAGCAGAAGAGGAAGAATAGACAGAATTACAGGAATAAATGACTGAAAGTCGACCGTAGGTCGCTAAATAAAACAAGACCGCTGTAGTGAAAGTCGGATAAGAAGTTTCTTATCCGACTGGGGAACTGACGAGACTTAAGGCTTGACAGTTAGCAATGAAACCGAAGGTTTGCTTGCGTCCCCCACTACTAAAGGTCTTGTTGAAGAACATTAATTGTGTAAAGGAAAAAACATGACAAAAAACTTATTAGTAGAACTAGGACTTGAAGAGTTACCAGCCTACGTTGTCACACCAAGTGAAAAACAATTGGGTGAGAAAATGGCAGCCTTCTTGGATGAAAACCGTCTTTCATATGAAAGCATTCAAACCTTCTCAACTCCACGTCGTTTGGCTGTTCGTGTACTTGGTTTAGCAGACCAACAAACCGATTTGACTGAAGATTTTAAAGGACCTTCTAAGAAAATTGCCTTGGATGCTGATGGAAACTTCTCAAAAGCAGCGCAAGGCTTTGTCCGTGGAAAAGGCTTGACTGTAGATGACATCGAATTCCGTGAAGTTAAGGGAGAAGAATACGTTTACGTGACGAAACATGAAGCTGGAAAACCTGCCAAAGAAGTCTTGGCCGGCGTTCCAGAAGTACTTGCTTCATTGACTTTCCCTGTCAGCATGCACTGGGCTAACAACAGCTTTGAATACATTCGTCCAGTTCATACCTTGATTGTCCTTTTGGGTGATGAAGCGCTTGATCTCGACTTCTTGGATATCCATTCAGGTCGTGTGAGTCGCGGACACCGTTTCCTTGGACATGAAGTGGAAATTACCAATGCGGATTCGTACGAAGAAGACCTTCGTACCGTTTACGTCATTGCAGACAGCAAAGAACGTGAAAACATGATTCGTGAGCAAATCAAAGCTATTGAAACAGAACAAGGTGTTCAAGTCCAAATCGAAGAAGGACTTTTGAATGAAGTCTTGAACTTGGTCGAATACCCAACTGCCTTTATGGGAAGTTTCGATACTAAGTATTTGGACGTTCCAGAAGAAGTCTTGGTGACATCAATGGAAACGCACCAACGTTACTTTGTTGTACGTGACCTTGACGGTAAGCTTAAACCAAACTTCATCTCAGTCCGTAATGGGAATGCTGAGCACTTGGAAAATGTTATCCGAGGAAATGAAAAAGTCTTGGTGGCGCGTCTCGAAGATGGTGAATTCTTCTGGCGTGAAGACCAAAAACTCAAGATTGAAGACCTGGTTGCTAAATTGGCACACGTGACTTTCCATGAAAAAATCGGTTCTCTTTCAGAACACATGGCCCGTGCTGGTGTCATTGCGGCTTCCTTAGCTGAGCAAGCTGGCTTGACTGCTGAAGAAAAAGCTGCTGTAGCTCGTGCAGCAGAAATCTACAAATTTGACCTCTTGACTGGTATGGTTGGAGAGTTTGATGAATTGCAAGGAATCATGGGTGAAAAATACGCCCTCCTTGCTGGTGAAGATGCTGCAGTAGCGACAGCTATCCGTGAGCACTACCTGCCTGATGCAGCAGACGGAGCCCTTCCTGAAACCAAGGTTGGTGCCATCCTTGCTCTTGCGGATAAATTGGATACCCTTCTTTCCTTCTTCTCAGTCGGTTTGATTCCGTCTGGTTCCAATGACCCTTATGCGCTTCGCCGTGCAACACAAGGGATTGTTCGGATCTTGGATGCCTTTGGTTGGAACATCCCGATGGATGAGTTAATCGATAGTCTTTACGGACTTTCATTTGCTAGTCTTTCGTATGCCAATCAAGCAGAAGTGCTCAACTTCATCAAGGCGCGTGTAGACAAGATGATGGGACGCACATCTAAAGACATCAAAGAAGCTGTACTTGCTGGTTCAAACTTCGTGGTAGCGGATATGCTTGAAGCGGCTGAAGCTCTTTCAGAAGCTGCTAAGACTGATGGTTATAAGGCAGCTGTTGAGTCACTCTCTCGTGCCTTCAACTTGGCAGAAAAAGCAGATGCTTCAGTAGCGGTCGATGCTAGTCTCTTTGAAAATGATCAAGAAAAAGCCTTGGCTCAAGCAGCAGAAAGTCTTGAATTGACAGGTTCAGCTAGCGACAAATTAGCTCAACTCTTTGCTCTCAGCCCAGTCATTGACGCTTTCTTTGACAATACCATGGTTATGGCAGAAGATGAGGCTGTTAAAAATAACCGTTTGGCCCTTCTTGCTGGTCTTGTAGCGAAGGCTAAGGCTGTCGCCGCTTTCAACCAATTGAACACAAAATAGAGGTAAAAGAATATGGATCCTAAAAAAATTGCTCGTATTAATGAGCTTGCTAAAAAGAAAAAGACGGAAGGTTTGACTGCAGAAGAAAAAGTTGAACAAGCCAAACTTCGTGAAGAGTATATCGAAGGCTATCGTCGTTCCGTTCGTCACCACGTGGAAGGAATTAAAATCGTGGATGAAGAAGGAAATGACGTGACACCAGAAAAACTACGTCAAGTCCAACGAGAAAAAGGCTTGCATGGCCGTAGCCTTGATGATCCCAATTCATAAATAGACAATAGAAAACTCGATCAGATGTTGAACTGATCGAGTTTTCTAGTTCTATATGGGCTACTCTGAATCCTTATCTCTATTTTTGTAGTTTTTCCATTGATTTTTAAATATCCAAATGGAGACGGCAAGAACAAAGGTAGCTGTCCAAAAAATCCAAGGGACAGGAGTTTGTAGGAAAAAGTAAACTGCAATAAGATCGGCAACTAGCAGGCCAAGGAGAAGGTATTTCTTATCTTTCATAGAGTTATTGTATCACAATTTGCTTCTCTAGGTCTATTGGTTGATAGAATGAAATAGGATGAGGTTTTTAAAGAATAGGAAGTTTTTATCTTGAAACGGTGTGTGGATAGAGGAAAGAATCTCAAGTGCATCCTGGTCAGATTTGTGGTAAAATAGATAAGATATGAGTAAAGAATTTCATCATGTAACGGTCTTGCTCCATGAAACGATTGATATGCTGGATGTAAAGCCAGATGGAATCTATGTGGATGCCACATTAGGTGGAGCCGGCCATAGCGAATATTTATTAAGTCAATTAAGTGAAAAAGGACATTTATATGCCTTTGACCAAGATCAGCATGCGATTGATAATGCGGAGAAACGATTGACTCCTTATGTTAAAAAGGGCATGGTAACCTTCATCAAAGACAATTTCCGGAATCTTCAAGCCCGTCTCCAAGAATTGGGAGTCAGTGAAATTGATGGCATTTGTTATGACTTGGGAGTCTCTAGTCCTCAGTTAGATGAGCGGTCTCGTGGTTTTTCTTATAAAAAAGACGCTCCCTTGGACATGCGGATGAATCAAGAAGCTTCTTTGACAGCTTATGAAGTAGTCAATACCTATGATTACCATGATTTGGTTCGCATCTTTTTCAAGTATGGAGAAGATAAATTCTCTAAACAAATTGCTAGAAAGATCGAACAGGCGCGTGCTGTCAAACCGATTGAAACGACGACAGAATTAGCAGAGATTATTAAGTCGGCAAAACCAGCCAAGGAACTAAAGAAAAAGGGACATCCAGCCAAACAAATTTTTCAGGCTATTCGGATCGAAGTCAATGATGAATTGGGAGCGGCTGATGAATCAATCCAGCAGGCTATGGATTTGTTGGCAGTTGGTGGTCGTATTTCAGTCATTACCTTTCATTCCTTGGAAGATCGTTTGACCAAGCAATTGTTTAAAGAAGCTTCTACAGTAGATGTACCGAAGGGCTTGCCCTTCATCCCAGAGGACTTAAAACCAAAAATGGAATTAGTTTCTCGAAAACCGATTCTTCCAAGCCAAGAAGAGTTAGAAAATAACAACCGAGCTCATTCTGCAAAATTGCGGGTTGCTCAAAAAATTCATAAGTAAGAGGAAATGAACATGGCAGATCAACCATTACGATCTCGTGGCAGTCAATTGCAAGATCGTATTCGTCGCTTTACCAGAGTAGAGAAAGCCTTTTATGGCTCGATTGTCCTAACAGGGATTATCCTTGCTGTCAGTATTATTTTTATGCAGACGCGGATTCTACAAGTGCAAAGTGATTTGACAAACCTCAATACGGAACTAAAAACAAAAGAGACTGAACTAGAAGATATCCGGCAAGAAGTCAATGAGTTGACTCGATATGAACGCTTGTCTAAGTTAGCTAGTTCTCAGGGGATGACCCTCCAAAAAGAAAATCGAAAAGTGGTGAGTTCAAGTAGCGATGAGTAAATTAAAAAAGAAAATCATTCGTTATTCCCTTAAAAAAAGGAAACTTCCAGACCAAAATCGTCGGCAAGTAGCTAAGAATTTGAGTTTGCTTTCCATTCTTGTTTTCTTCATTTTTCTCATTAATTTTGCAGTTATTATAGGCACAGATAGCAAATTTGGAAAAAATTTATCTGAGTTATCGCATCAAGTCCATCAGAAAACCGAGATTGTTCCAGCCAAACGAGGAACAATTTATGATCGAAATGGAGCTGTCATTGCTGAAGATGCGACGACTTATAATGTTTATGCTATCATCGACAAAACTTATAAATCAGCAAAAGGTGAAGTTTTATACGTTGAAGAAAGCCAATACAACCAAGTAGCGGACGTTTTTAATCGTTATTTGGGGATGGAAAAAGATTATGTCGTCCAACAACTGTCTCAAAAGAGGCTCAACCAAGTTTCTTTTGGTGCGGCGGGGAACGATATCAGCTATAGCAATATGGATGCTATCCGGAGTGAACTAGAAGCTGCCAACATTAAAGGTGTTGATTTTACGACGAGTCCAAACCGGAGTTATAAAAATGGGACCTTTGCCTCTCAATTTATCGGTCAAGCTCAATTGGTAGAAGATAAAGAAGGCAATAAAACCCTGCAGGGAACAACGGGAATAGAAAAATCCTTGGATCGTATCTTGGGTGGTCAGGATGGAGTTGTGACCTATGAAAAGGATCGTAACGGAAATATTGTGCCGGGATCAGACAAGGTTGCCGTGAAGACAGAAGATGGAAAGGATGTTTATACAACCCTTTCTGCGGAACTGCAAACCTATCTCGAAACCAGAATGGATGTATTCCAAGAAAAGGTAAAAGGCAAATTTGTCAATGCGACCCTAGTGAGTGCCAAAACAGGGGAAATCCTGGCGACTACTCAACGTCCTACCTATAATGCAGATACCAAAGAAGGTCTGGATATCAAGAATTTGAGAACTTGGAATACGATTCTTTACCAGGATCAGTACGAACCAGGTTCGACTATGAAGGTCATGACCTTGGCCGCGGCGATTGATCATGGGACTTTCCCAGCCTATAATGAGGTATATTACAATAACGAGCTGCAAGTAAAAGATGCGATCATCAAAGACTGGGAAATCAATATGGGCTTGTCAGAAGGCCACTATATGAATATTGCTCAAGGTTTTGCCTATTCAAGTAACATTGGGATGACCAAGCTAGAGCAGAAGATGGGAAATAACGTCTGGATGAATTACCTCCACCGCTTCAAATTTGGTCTCCCTACCCGTTTTGGCATGGGCGATGAGAGTTTTGGAAGCCTTCCGGGTGATAACTATGTTACTCAAGCTATGTCTGCCTTTGGACAAGGGATATCTGTCAACCAAACGCAGATGTTGCGAGCATTTTCTGCCATTGCCAATGATGGGGAAATGTTAGAGCCTAAATTTATCAGTGCGATCTACGACGGCAAGCATGAATCCGCTCGTAAATCACAAAGAGAGGTCGTCGGCAATCCAGTTTCCGCTTCAGCTGCTCAGCAGACTCGTAATTACATGATTACAGTAGGGACTGATCCTCAATTCGGTACCCTCTACTCGTCGGATGGTCCTATTATTCAAGTAGCTGGACAAAATGTTGCTGTCAAATCAGGGACAGCCCAAATTGCAACGGCTAATGGCTATTTGGAAGGAGAAAATGACAATATCAACTCGATAGTTGTCATGACACCAGCTGAAGACCCAGATTTCATTATGTATGTGACGGTTCAACAGCCAGAAGTCAGCTTTAGTCCAAAGAGTTGGCAAGAACTGGTGAATCCAGTTCTAGAAGATGCGGTGGCTTTGAAGGATGAACTGAATCTGGTATCAGAAACCAAAGCCTTGGATGGGGTTACGAAAGAGGAAACCTATAAGATGCCGTCGGCAGAATCCTTGTCGAAAGAATTGAAGTTGAAGCAGACTATTAGCCCAGGTGGCTTCGCAGATGAACTGCGTCGCAATCTGATCCAGCCTGTCGTTCTAGGAACTGGAAAAAATATTAAAAAGATGTCTGTTTCAGCAGGAACGAAATTAAAGGCAAATGAGCAAGTGTTGTTGTTGACAGATGATTTGGATTCAGTTCCGGATATGTACGGCTGGACCAAGGAAAATGTTGATAAATTTGCTGAATGGACGGGCATTGAGATCACCTATAAAGGGAAAGGTTCTCGTGTGAGCAAACAAAACGTCAAAGTAGAAACTGCTTTAAAGAAGACGAAGAAAATAACAATTACATTAGGAGATTGATATGTTATTTGCTACCCTAGTAGTATCATTTATATTAACGGTTATTGGCATTCCTGCCTTCATCCGTTTCTATCAACGAGCCCATATTTCAGGGCAACAAATGCACGAAGACGTAAAGCAACACAAAGCCAAGGCGGGCACTCCTACCATGGGGGGAGTGGTCTTCTTGATCACTTCTGTCTTTGTCACCCTTGTTTTTAGCTTTTTAACTGGGAACTTTACGCGACCCGTCCAATTGATTCTCTTTATTTTGGTCTTGTATGGAATCGTTGGTTTCTTGGATGACTTCTTAAAAGTTTTTCGTAAGATTAATGAAGGGCTGAATCCTAAGCAAAAATTAGCCTTGCAATTGGTGGGCGGGATCATTTTCTATGTATTTTCTGAACGACATGGAGGCGGCAGCCTTCTCAATGTCTTTGGTTGGGATGTCTATTTGGGACATTTCTACATTGTCTTTGCCTTGTTCTGGTTGGTTGGTTTTTCAAACGCAGTCAACTTGACGGACGGGATTGATGGTTTGGCGAGCATTTCGGTGACCATCAGTTTAATCGCTTATTCCATCATCGCTGTTTGGCAAAGACGAATCGATATCCTCTTTGTGACCATCAGTATGATTGGAGCTCTATTAGGTTTCTTCGTCTACAACCACAAGCCAGCCAAGATTTTCATGGGCGATGTTGGAAGCTTGGCCCTAGGTGGGATGCTGGCGACTCTATCCATGGCTCTCCACGTAGAGTGGACCTTGCTCTTGATAGGAATTGTCTATGTTTTTGAGACTAGCTCAGTCATGCTCCAAGTGTCGTACTTCAAATGGACGAAAAAACGGACAGGTGAAGGACGTAGGATTTTCCGCATGACGCCTTTCCATCACCATTTAGAATTGGGTGGTCTGTCTGGAAATGGACCTAAATGGTCTGAGTGGAAGGTCGATGCCTTTCTTTGGAGTGTCGGTGCAGGAATGAGTGCCTTGACTCTTTTGATCTACTTTTTAACCAATTCGTAAGTCATTAAAAATAATAGGTTGGGATGCTATCTCAACCTTTTTCGCTGGCTAGGAATTACTGTCCAAAAGAAGAGCGGGAAGAAGATTTTTCTGATATAATAGTAGAGATGATGAAAGGATAAGAGAATGAAATTTACAGATTTTAAGTTTAAGGACTATATCCAAGAGGCCTTAAAAGAGATTAATTTTATCGAAGCAACAGAAGTTCAAGAAAAACTCATTCCGATTGTATTAGCAGGGCGTGACTTAGTCGGCGAATCCAAAACAGGATCAGGGAAGACCCATACCTTCCTCTTGCCTATTTTTCAAACCTTGAACGAAGATAGTAGCCAGGTTGAAGTGGTCATCACAGCACCGAGTCGGGAATTGGCCACTCAAATCTACCAAGCGGCCCGTCAGATTGCTAGCCACTGTGAAAAGGAAATTCGGATTGCTAACTATGTTGGTGGGACTGATAAGGCTCGTCAGATTGATAAGCTCCAAGTGGCGCAACCCCATATCGTGATTGGGACACCAGGGCGTATCTATGATTTGGTCGCTTCTGGAGATTTAGCCATTCATAAGGCTCATACCTTTGTGGTCGATGAGGCTGATATGACTCTCGATATGGGCTTTTTGACGACGGTAGATAAGATTGCATCTAGTCTTCCCAAGAAACTTCAGTTTTTAGTCTTCTCAGCGACGATTCCGCAAAAATTACAACCCTTTTTAAAAAAATACCTGTCCAACCCTGTCATGGAGCAGATTAAAACTAAAACGGTGATTTCGGATACCATTGATAACTGGTTGGTATCGACAAAAGGGCGCGATAAGAATGAGCAAGTCTATCAACTAACCCAGGCTCTTCAACCTTATCTAGCTATGATTTTTGTGAATACCAAGGATAGAGCAGATGACTTGCATGCTTTTCTAGTAGAGAAGGGGCTTAAAGTCGCTAAAATCCATGGAGGGGTTCCTCCGCGGGAGCGCAAGCGCATCATGAACCAAGTCAAAAACCTGGATTTTGAATATATCGTGGCGACGGACTTGGCAGCGCGTGGTATTGATATTGAAGGAGTCAGTCATGTTATCAACGATGCCATTCCACAAGACTTGTCCTTCTTTGTCCACCGTGTCGGACGGACTGGTCGAAATGGCCTTCCTGGTACAGCCATCACCCTCTATCAACCGAGTGATGACTCAGACATTAGAGAGCTTGAAAAATTGGGGATTCAATTTGTACCCAAGGTCTTGAAGGCCGGAGCTATCGAGGATACCTATGACCGGGATCGTCGGGCTAATCGCGAAAAGCGCCAAGAAAAACTCGATATTGAGATGATTGGCTTGGTCAAGAAGAAAAAGAAAAAAATCAAACCAGGCTACAAGAAAAAAATCAAATGGGCCGTGGACGAGAAACGCCGGAAAGCCAAGAGGGCTGAGAATCGTGCTCGTGGTCGGGCAGAAAGAAAGGCTAAACGCCAAACCTTTTAGTGATAAAGAAATTTAAAGATTTCCATAAAAATTAACTATTTGGTCGCTGATTTATTTTGTGATAGACTATCTATAGATAGTCTATTTTTTTGCTCCTAAGGGAGAGTGTTGCTTGCTAGTGCATGATACCTTGAGCATGATTTACGAACAATCAATAGCAAAACTCAGCATTTTAGCTGTAAATATGATAGAATGATTCATTATCTAGGGAGGAAGTAACGGAGATGTTTACAACTACTTATCTGGCGTCTGGTTGGTATGAACAGTTTTTAAAATGGATACCAGAGGGAGAAATCTTTAACCTACGCGTCGTTTTTGAAGCTATTCCCGGAATTTTAAAAGAGCTTCCAAATACGATTTTGTTAACCTTGGCAGGAGCATTTTTTGGTTTATTGCTAGCCCTATTGTTTGCCATTGTCAAAATCAATCGGGTAAAAATTCTCTACCCTATTCAAGCCTTGTTTGTGAGTTTTCTTAGAGGGACACCGATTTTGGTCCAGTTGATGCTGACCTATTATGGAATTCCGCTCCTATTGAAAGCCATTAACCAACAATATGGTACAACCTTTAATATCAACGATGTGCCGGCCCATTTATTTGTCATTGTGGCCTTTGCCTTCAATGAGGCGGCATATGCCAGTGAGACCATTCGGGCAGCGATTTTGTCTGTTGATGCGGGTGAAATCGAAGCAGCGAAGAGTATCGGGATGACCAATACTCAAGTCTATCGACGGATTATCATTCCAAATGCAGCAGTGGTGGCGACACCGACCTTGATCAACTCTTTAATCGGTTTGACCAAGGGGACTTCTCTAGCCTTTTATGCAGGTGTTTTGGAAATCTTTGCCCAAGCCAAGATTATGTCGGGGAATGACAGTCGCTACTTTGAACGCTTTATCTCTGTTTCATTGATTTACTGGGTTATCAATATTTTGATTGAACAATTGGGTCGCTGGATCGAACAGGTCCTCTCTATCAAAGATCCACAAGTCGTAACCCAAACCTTGCAAGAGGAGGAAAGAGCAGCATGATTCGGATTTCACAATTATCAAAATCCTTTTCAGGTCAAGTGGTCCTAGACCATCTTGATTTAGAAATTCAAAAAGGGGAAGTTGTTGCCTTGATTGGTTCTTCTGGAGCTGGTAAATCAACCTTCTTGAGAAGCTTGAACTATTTGGAAGCTCCAGATAGTGGGAGTATTGAGATCAATGGGGAGAAGGTAGACTTTGAAAACATCAGCAAGGACGAGATCCTGACCCTTCGAAGAAAGCTAGCTATGGTCTTTCAACAATTCAATCTCTTCAGTCGCAAGACAGCTTTGGACAACGTCAAGGAAGGACTGATCGTCGTCAAAGGCTTATCCGAACAGGAAGCAACCGAGATTGCCAAAGAAGAACTCGCAAAAGTCGGTTTGTCGGACCGTGAAAACCATTACCCTCGTCATTTGTCAGGAGGGCAGAAACAACGGGTAGCTTTGGCACGTGCCCTAGCTATGAAGCCGGAAGTCCTTTTATTGGATGAGCCAACTTCAGCTCTCGATCCAGAATTGGTTGGAGAGGTAGAAAAAGCCATCGCAGTAGCAGCTCAGGCAGGTCAAACCATGATTTTGGTCAGCCATGATATGAGCTTTGTTTCCCAAGTGGCAGACAAGGTCTTGTTCCTCGACCAGGGGAAAATTATTGAAACTGGAACACCAGAAGAGATTATGAAAGCTCCTAAAGAAGAGCGGACAAAAGAATTCTTTGCTAGTTACAAACGAACATTTGTTTGATATAATATATAAGAGCTCGAGTCTGGAACGCGATGTTTCAGACTCGGATTTTTCTTTGAGTAGGTGCCTCAGGAGAAGATGATTATTCCTAGTCTACTTTTCTGCATAGATAGGTGTTTCAAGTTGATCAACGGTTAACGAAACGAAATGGCACCTCGTCCCCTCATTCCAATTTTGGATACTAAGGAGATCTTATGTTAAACCAATTGCTATCTCTCTATATCGAGAGCTTAATCATCACTTCAGTTGGGGTGTTGGTTGCCTCAGCTGTTTGGATAGGCTTGCGAGCGGCTCGTAAGAAGGATAAAACAGCTAAGGAACGCCAGTTACACCTCTATGATATTTTATTAATTGATATTATGACAATTCCAGTCCTTACCTTTGCAGTCATTGGAGTTCTGTTTATTCTTCGAGCAAGATAATTGCAAAATGGTTCAATTGGAGTTAGAATCAAGATAGTTACAACAAAAGGAGAAGCTTATGTATGATACACTGATTATCGGCGCAGGACCTGCGGGAATGACTGCTGCCTTGTATGCGGCTCGTAGCAATCTCAAGGTTGCCTTGTTAGAAGCAGGAATTCCTGGCGGACAGATGAACAACACGTCCGATATCGAGAATTATCCAGGCTATGCTAATATCAGTGGACCTGAATTGGCAGAAAAAATGTTCGAGCCTTTAGAAGTACTAGGTGTGGAACACTTGTTCGGCAGAGCCGAAAACATTGTTGATCAAGGAAGCTACAAGGAAATTACGACAGATGATGGCCTCCTTCAAGCCAAGACCGTTATTATTGCGACAGGTTCCAACCATCGTTTGTTGGGAGTTCCAGGTGAAGAAGAATTGAATAGTCGTGGGGTTTCTTATTGTGCCGTCTGTGATGGGGCCTTCTTCCGAGATGAAGACCTCATGGTCGTTGGTGGAGGGGACTCAGCGGTTGAAGAGGCAATCTTCCTGACTCAGTTTGCTAAGTCTGTTACCATTGTTCACCGCCGCGATGCCCTACGTGCCCAAAAAGTTCTTCAAGACCGGGCTTTTGCCAATGAAAAGATTCACTTTGCTTGGAATACAGTGGTCGAAGAGATCAAGGGGGACAACCGTGTGACTAGCCTGGTCTTAAAAGATGTTCAAACAGGTCAAGTCCGCGAGCAAGCAGCAGGTGGCGTCTTCATCTATGTAGGACTGGATCCTGTCAGTGACTTTGCCAAAGAATTGGGTATTTTGGATGAGAATGGTTGGGTGATCACAGATGATCATATGAAAACCTCAGTTCCTGGAATCTTTGCGGTTGGAGATGTCCGCCAAAAAGATCTTCGCCAGGTAACCACAGCTGTTGGGGACGGCGCTGTTGCCGGTCAAGAAGCCTATAAATACATTACTGAACACGAAGAATAAGAAAGAAGGGATGTTTGTCTGATGGAAAGAGACAAATATCCCTTCTTTTTTACGATGAAAAATGAGGCTTAGCCCGGATTAAACTCATGTGGTCCTGCTTAAAATATGCTATAATGTGTTTAAAATTATTTTGGACTGTGCCAGTTGACGGAGCGTGACTGGTGCCACGACGTAAGAAAAAAGAAGAGGGATCAAAAATGTACCCAGATGATAGTTTAACTCTCCACACTGATTTGTACCAAATCAATATGATGCAGGTTTACTTTGAGCAAGGCATCCACAATAAAAAGGCAGTTTTCGAAGCCTATTTCCGCCAGCAACCCTTTAAAAATGGCTATGCCGTCTTTGCGGGTCTTGAGCGCCTTGTCAACTATTTGAAGAATCTACGTTTTTCTGAGTCAGATATTGCCTACTTAGAATCCTTGGGCTACGAAGGAGCCTTCCTAGATTACTTGAAAAATTTCAAAATGGAATTGACTGTTCGTTCTGCCAAAGAAGGGGACCTGGTCTTTGCCAATGAGCCAATCGTTCAAGTAGAAGGACCACTTGCCCAGTGTCAATTGGTCGAAACAGCCCTCCTCAATATTGTTAATTTCCAAACCTTGATCGCCACAAAAGCAGCTCGGATTAAGTCTGTTATTGAGGACGAACCGTTGATGGAGTTCGGGACTCGCAGAGCGCAAGAAATAGATGCGGCTATTTGGGGAACCCGTGCAGCCGTTATTGGAGGTGCTAGTGGGACCAGTAACGTTCGTGCTGGAAAACTCTTTGGCATTCCAGTCCTTGGGACCCATGCCCATGCCTTGGTGCAGGTCTATGGCGACGATTACAAAGCTTTTAAGGCCTATGCTGAGACCCATCGCAACTGTGTTTTCCTAGTGGATACCTATGATACCCTCCGCATCGGAGTCCCAGCTGCTATTCAGGTAGCGCGCGAGATGGGCGATCGCATCAACTTCCTAGGTGTGCGGATTGATTCTGGAGATATTGCCTACATCTCGAAAAAAGTTCGCCAGCAGTTGGATGAAGCTGGTTTCACAGAAGCGAAGATCTATGCCTCAAATGATTTGGATGAAAACACCATCCTCAACTTGAAGATGCAAAAGGCTAAGATTGATGTCTGGGGTGTCGGAACCAAGTTGATTACGGCCTATGACCAACCGGCTCTCGGAGCAGTCTATAAGATTGTGGCTATCGAAGACGAAAATGGTCAAATGCGAAACACTATCAAGCTGTCTAACAATGCTGAGAAGGTCTCAACTCCAGGGAAGAAGCAAGTGTGGCGTATTACCAGTCGCGAAAAGGGCAAATCCGAAGGAGATTACATCACTTACGATGGAGTCGATGTCAATGAATTGACAGAAATCAAGATGTTCCACCCGACCTATACCTATATCAAGAAGACGGTTCGGGATTTTGATGCTATCCCGCTCTTGGTTGATATTTTCAAGGATGGGAAACAAGTCTACGAATTGCCAGCTTTGATGGATATCCAAGCCTATGCTCGGAAAGAATTCGATAAGCTCTGGGATGAGTACAAACGTGTCCTTAATCCACAACATTACCCAGTGGACTTGGCTAAGGATGTTTGGCAAGATAAGATGGACCTCATTGATCAAATGCGCCAGAAAGCCTTGGGAGGTGATGAGGAATGAGCCTACAAGAAGACATTATTGCCCAATTAGGGGTCAAGCCGGTCATTGATCCTCAGGAAGAGATTCGTCGGTCGATTAATTTTTTGAAGGAGTACTTGCAAAAACATCCCTTTCTGAAGACCTTTGTCTTAGGAATTTCAGGAGGACAGGACTCTACCCTAGCTGGTCGCCTGGCTCAATTGGCCATGGAGGAAATGCGGAGCGAGACTGGAGATGCCAGCTATCAGTTTGTTGCTGTCCGCTTGCCTTACGGTGTCCAAGCGGATGAAGCAGATGCCCAAAAGGCCTTGGCCTTCATCCAACCAGATGTCAGCCTAGTCGTGAACATCAAGGAATCGGTCGATGCCATGGAACGTGCTGTCGAAGCGACAGGAACGGATGTTTCAGACTTTAACAAGGGCAATATCAAGGCGCGGAGCCGGATGATTGCTCAGTATGCTTTAGCTGGAGCCTACAGCGGAGCCGTCATTGGAACGGACCATGCAGCCGAAAATATCACTGGTTTCTTTACCAAGTTTGGAGATGGCGGAGCTGATATCCTTCCTCTCTATCGCCTCAACAAGCGCCAAGGCAAGCAGTTGCTTCAGGCACTGGGAGCTGAGCCAGCCTTGTATGAGAAGGTACCGATTGCCGATTTGGAAGAGGAAAAGCCTGGCATCGCTGATGAAGTAGCTCTTGGAGTGACCTATGCAGAAATTGATGACTACCTAGAAGGGAAATCAGTTAGCCCAGAAGCTCAAGCAACCATTGAAAGCTGGTGGCACAAAGGCCAACACAAACGCCATTTACCAATTACAGTATTTGATACCTTCTGGCGTTGATAATAAAGAAAAAGTCGGTTGAGCCGACTTTTTTAAAACAGGATAGGAGGAAAGAGGATGAGAAAATTGGGTTCTATTGAACTGGAGACCAATCGTTTATTATTAAGACGCTTTGTTGTAGAGGATGCAAAGGCAATGTTTAAAAATTGGGCGTCTGATGTAGATAATCTTAAATATGTGACTTGGGATCCGCATCCAAATCCTCAAGTGACTCGGGCTTCGATCGAAAGGTGGCTCCGTCAGTACCAAGAGGAAATTACCTACAAATGGGCAATTTGCAAAAAAGATGATCCTGCACAAGTGATAGGTGATATCAGTGTCGTTTCTCAGGATCCACAAAAAGAAATATGTGAAGTCGGCTATATTCTAGGGAAAAAATTCTGGGGTCAAGGTCTGATGACAGAAGCCCTCCAGGCGGTTTTACACTTTTTGTTGGTAGAAGTGGGATTCAAGGAAGTTCAGGCCAAGTACGTCAGTTTGAACCCTGCTTCAGGAAAGGTAATGGCAAAAGCTGGGATGCATGTTCTTGAAACTCTCCCCAATGTGGTCGCTAGAAAAGGCTATGTCGGAGATCAAATCATCTACACGATTCATTCTTCTGACCTTTAAAACAATTTTTACTTGAAGATTTTAGCCAATGGTCTATAATGGTAAGTAGCTTTACAAAGGAGAATCTTATGTCAGAATTAACACAAGAATTTACAGATCAACTTTATGCAAATTACCAAGCAAATGTGAAATTTGCGGCTCTCGAAAATGCCATCACCCACAATGGGATTCATGCAGCTTTAGAGACAAGCAAAAGTGCAGTAGAAAACACACCCGTCTTTTCTCTTGATTTAACCAAGGACAAGGTGACGGATCAGAAAGCTTCTGGTCGTTGCTGGATGTTTGCGGCGCTGAATACCTTCCGTCATAAAATGATTTCGAGCTTCCGATTAGAGGATTTTGAGTTGTCTCAAGCTCATACCTTCTTCTGGGATAAATACGAAAAATCCAACTGGTTCTTGGAGCAAATCATTGCGACAGCGGATCAGGACTTGACTAGCCGCAAGGTGGCTTTCCTCCTTCAAACCCCTCAACAAGATGGTGGCCAATGGGATATGGTCGTTTCCCTCTTTGAAAAGTATGGGGTCGTACCTAAGTCTGTTTATCCAGAATCCATCTCTTCTAGCAATAGCCGAGAGCTCAATAGCTACTTAAACAAATTGTTGCGCCAAGATGCTCAAATCCTTCGTGAATTGCTTGCAAGTGGAGCAGATCAAGCGACGGTTCAGAGCAAGAAAGAAGAGCTTCTACAAGAAATCTTTAATTTCTTGGCTATGTCACTGGGCTTGCCCCCTCGTACATTTAGTTTCTCTTACCGCGATAAGGACAATAACTTCCACAAAGAAGCTGGCTTGACGCCTCAAAGCTTTTACAAAAAATATGTGGATCTTCAGTTGGAGGACTACGTTTCTGTTATCAATGCGCCTACGGCAGACAAGCCTTATAGTCATTCCTACACTGTTGAGATGCTTGGAAATGTGGTCGGTAGCCGTGAAGTCCGCTACCTCAACGTTCCGATGGAGCGCTTGAAGGAATTAGCCATTGCTCAAATGAAAGCTGGGGAAACTGTTTGGTTTGGATCGGATGTTGGCCAAGTCAGCAACCGCAAAGCTGGAATCCTTGCAACAGATGTCTACGACTTTGAAGCGGGAATGGATATCCAGCTGACTCAAGATAAGGCAGGACGTTTGGATTATGCAGAAAGTCTCATGACCCATGCCATGGTCTTGACTGGTGTGGATCTGGACGAAGCTGGACGCCCTCTCAAATGGAAGGTTGAGAATTCTTGGGGAGAAAAAGTCGGAACAGATGGTTACTTTGTAGCTTCCGATGCTTGGATGGATGAATACACCTACCAGATCGTTGTCCGCAAGGAATTGTTGACAGCCGAAGAATTGACTGCTTATGAGGCAGAACCAATTGTCTTAGCTCCATGGGATCCGATGGGGGCCTTGGCTTCTAAGTAAGTTGAATTGAAAAGCACGATTGTTGATCAACAATCGTGCTTTTGTTTGGAATTAAATTATCTGACTAGCGATTTTGTTCATTTTCTTTGGTAGAAGGTGAAGTGTGTTCAGAATTCTCTTCTGAGCTAGATGAACTAGAACTATCTTCTGTAGCTTCGATGTCCTGACTGACGGTACTCGGCTCATAATAGTAATTGTAGTAATTGTAGTTACTCTTACCGTTATTGAGATATAGGTAAGAACCGCTACGGTATATACCACTTGGTTGGGTCCAATCCGTGCCACCTGATCCATTTTGCTCATACAAATACAACATCATTTGTTTGTAGACATCTGTTGCGACTTTGATTCCATCATCCAGTACGGGAGTCAAGCGATTGGTATATCCTGTCCAAACAGCCATAGAATATTGAGTGGTATAGCCAACAAACAATTCGTCTGGTGTCACAATGCTTGAGTAACTGTAGTCTTTAGTTAGTTTCTTCAATTCATTATCAGCATAGTTAGAAGTACCTGTTTTACCGGCATGATAAATACCGGAGATATAAGCATTGTATCCTGTACCAGCAGTGATTACAGATTTCAACATATCAGTCATCATGTAAGCAGTGGTCTCTTTCATCACTCTTGTTCCAGAAGTGTCAAAGTTCTTCGTTGTACCATCGCTAAAGACAACCCGATTAACATACTGAGGTTTGTAATAGGTGCCTCCATTGGCGAAGGTTGCATAAGCAGCGGCCATTTTCTCACTACTAGCACCGTATTTGCTACTAGAGTCGCTGGTGTTACTTGAGATGGCATTAGCATACACCATTTTTGGATAATCGATTCCCATGTTGCTTAAGAATTTTTGAGCCTTCTTTAAACCAACTTTTTCAAGAGCTCGGACGGCAGGTACGTTACGGGACTGCTGAAGAGCATAGACCATACTGATATTACCATAGTACTGCTTATCCCAGTTATAAATTTGCGTGTTTGTACCAGGGAAGTTGTACGGTGTATCAGGAATAGTTACTGCAGTTGAACTGTATTCTTCATTATCAATTGCAGGAGCGTAATCGGAGATAGGCTTCATTGTAGAACCCCAATCTCGGTTCGTTTCTACAGCTTGGTTGGTACCGAAGGATACATTAGATGATTGATGACGAGATCCTAACTGGGCAATGACTTTTCCGTTGGTAACGTCGATGATAGTAGAAGCAACTTGCAACTCATTATCTGGATAATTAACATATTCATCAGAGTTGTAAATATCCCAAAGACGTTTTTGAGCTTCGGCATCTACGTTGGTGTAAACGTCCATACCAGTTGTCAAGACATTGTAGCCTGTCTCTTCTTCGACTTGTTGGATGACTTCTTTGAGGTAGTTATCCATATAAGCAGGGTAGTTGCTTGAGCTGGTTAGACTTTGTAAACCATCTGTAACAGGTGTATTGACGGCACTTTCGTACTGCTCGTTAGAGATGGACTTCATATCTAACATTTCTTTGAGAACCAGATTACGGCGTTGGAGAGCAGCTTCCGGATGAGTGTAGGGGTCATATTGGTTCGGTGCCTGAGGCATTCCAGCCAATAGGGCTAGTTGTGGGAGAGAAAGATCCTTTAAGTCTTTTGCATAATAGCTACGAGCAGCTGTCTGCATACCGTAGTTCCCATTCGCCATAAATACTTTATTGACGTAATAGGTTAAGATTTCTTGTTTGGTTGCTTTCTTTTCCAATTGGGTTGCTAACCAAGCTTCTTGAACCTTACGTGATAGTGTACGATCGGAAGCAGAAGTTGAGAAATAGGTTAATTTGATCAATTGCTGCGTCAAGGTTGATCCCCCTTGGCTTCCTCCTCGCAAGTTGTAAAGGAAGGAGCCACCAATTCGAATAATATCGACTCCACGGTGGTTGAAAAAGCGATGGTCTTCAATCGCCACAATTGCGTTGACCAAGTCGGTTGGGATTTCATTTGTTTTTACGTTAATTCGTTTTTCAGCACCCAAGTCTGCAATCAGATTGTTTTGGTTGTCATAGATTTTACTGGATGTCGTTGCGACCAGGTCTTTCTCAGAAAGAGTCGGTGCTTTTGCAGCATAATATCCAAATACCAATCCACCCAGGATAAGTAAAAGGAAAAATAAGGAAATAGCCACAATCGCCGCATATTTTAACCACTGGATAACTGTTTGTTTGTTCATTTAATTACCGCCTAGTAGATTCTGTTCGATAATATCGAGATAAGGGACGCTTGGAAGGCGATCTGTCTCGATACGATAACCATTTTTCTGTATAAAGGTCAAGGGCATAGATTTACTGCCGTGATCAATGTTGTAAAAGTCGATTAAGGAAGGAGCGGGCAGTAGATAGGTCTCATTGAGCTTTGCAAAATGCAAGAGCACAAAACAAATTCCTCCCTGTTGAAGGACTGCAGCCATGTGATCAATCTGATGCTGGTGAAAGTTTTTCATCGGCATGGATTGTTTCTGCTGAGTCTCTTTTGCTTCAAAATCAATGTAGTGTCCCTTGTAAACACCAGAATAGTCTGTAGTAGACGCCTGGCGAAAATAAGCTTCCACAATCTTTGCCCGACTGCGATGAGGATAGTCTACCTTTACAATCTGGATGGGGGTTGGCTTTTTATGAATAACCGCTAGTCCTCTGGAAAGGTAGTAGTGATTGCTCTCATTAATCATTTTTTCAAATGTCATCCCCCGATTGGCAAAGTTCACACTTTGCTTCCTCTGGATGGGCGAAGAAGATTTCTTGCTAAGTTTGTGAGGATAGTTGACCATAATTCTCCTTATTGGTACAATTACATCACTCTATTATATCACAAAATGAAGAAGGGAGGGGAAATAATGAATAGTTTACTGATTACAGGTTATAAGGCATTTGAGTTGGGAATTCTGACAGCTAAGGATCCTAGATTGCCAATTATTAAAGAGGCGATTCGCAGGGATTTAGTCCGTTTTTTGGAAGAGGGAGTCAAGTGGTTAATTTTCACGGGGAATCTAGGTTTTGAAGCTTGGGCCTTAGAGGTTGCTCAGGAATTAAGAAAAGATTACGAGATACAGTTGGCCACGATTTTTATGTTTGAAAACCAAGGAGAGAACTGGAATGAGGCCAATCAAGAAGTCCTTAGTCGCTTTAAACAAGTTGATTTTGTCAAGTATGCCTATCCCTCTTATAGCCAGCCAGGTCAGTTCAAAGAATACAATACATTTTTGTTAGAAAATACAGATGCTGCTTATTTATTTTACGATCCAGATCATGAAACAAATCTCAAATATCTTTACAAAATGATGCTAGAAATGGATCAGTATCATGTCAAAAGATTAAACTTTGATGACTTAAATGAAGTAGCAGAAAAAATTTACGAAAAATAAGTGGTTTACCTTGATTTTTGCCCCTCATTTTTTATATAATGATTATGATTAACTAGAACGGAGAGAATGATGGCAAGTATTATATTTACTGCGAAAGATATTTTTGATCAAGATTTCAAAAAAGAAGTTCGTGGATTTAGTAAAGTTGAGGTAAATGAGTTTTTGGATGATGTCATCAAAGACTATGAAACCTATGCTGCCTTAGTTAAGGAATTGAAAGAAGAAAACGCTCGGCTCCGTGAAGAATTAGCTAAGAAAACGAGCCAAGTAACTCCGAATCCATCAGTTCCTGAGTCTACTCCAAAGCATGAGTTTCCTCAGGTCACTACTACGACAAACTTCGATATTTTGAAACGCTTAAACCGTCTAGAAAAAGAAGTCTTCGGAAAACAAGTCGTTGATCGTGATTTTTAAGACATAAAATATAAATCGTGCAATTTTTGGATAATCGCGTGAGAGCTTTCTCTCATGAGGAAAGTCCATGCTAGCACAGGCTGTGATGCCTGTAGTGTTTGTGCTAGGTGAATCCATAAGCCTAGGGACTTGATGTTCAAGTTACGGCGAGCGAACGGGCTAAGTCTTCGGATAAGTTCTACTAGCTCTGAAAGTGCCACAGTGACGTAGTTTTTAGGGAAACCTAAAAAGTGGAACGCGGTAAACCCCTCAAGCTAGCAACCCAAACTTTGGTCGGGGCATAGGATGCATGGAAACGAACATAGCATTCTGACTGGAAACAGTAGACAGATGATTATCGAAGGAAATGGTACCTAGTCATTTCTGGAACAAAACATGGCTTATAGAAAATTGCATATAGGTGGTGAGGGGGAGAGAAATCTCAACCTCCTTTTTTAAACAATGGGGAATAAATGAAAAAACAATTTGAATTAATTGCGACAGTTGCTGCTGGATTAGAAGCAGTCGTTGGGAAAGAATTGCGTGAGCTAGGCTACGGTTGCCAAGTGGAAAATGGACGGGTTCGTTTCAAGGGTGATATTCGTGCGATTATCGAAACCAATCTTTGGTTGCGGGCTGCGGATCGAATCAAGATCGTTGTAGGATCTTTTCCTGCCCGCACCTTTGAAGAACTCTTTCAAGGAGTTTTTGCCTTGGATTGGGACCAATATCTCCCTTTGGGAGCACGTTTCCCAATCTCCAAAGCAAAATGCGTCAAATCCAAACTGCATAACGAACCGAGTGTACAAGCTATTTCGAAAAAGGCAGTTGTTAAAAAGTTGCAAAAACACTATGCTCGTCCGGAAGGCGTTCCATTGATTGAAAATGGAGCAGAATTTAAAATTGAAGTTTCTATCTTGAAGGACCAAGCAACCATTTTAATTGATACCACTGGTAGTAGCCTGTTCAAGCGCGGTTATCGGACTGAAAAGGGTGGGGCACCCATTAAGGAAAATATGGCGGCAGCCATTCTTCAGCTATCCAATTGGTATCCTGATAAGCCCTTGGTTGATCCGACTTGTGGGTCAGGGACCTTCTGTATCGAGGCGGCGATGATGGCTCGCCAGATAGCGCCAGGCTTGAGACGGACCTTCTCTTTTGAAGGCTGGAACTGGGTAGATGATCGCCTGATTCAAGAAGTGCGTACAGAGGCTACTAAAAAGATAAATCGTGATCTTGTTCTAGACATCATGGGGACGGATATCGATGCGCGGATGGTTGAGATAGCTAAAGAAAATGCTCAAAAAGCAGGAGTTGCGAGCGATATCACCTTCAAGCAGATGCGGGTGCAAGATTTGCGTTCAGATAAGATCAATGGGGTCATCATCTCCAATCCACCGTATGGTGAACGCTTATCCGATGATGCAGGGGTGACAAAATTGTATGCTGAAATGGGAGAGGTCTTTGCACCATTGAATACTTGGAGCAAATTTATCCTGACCAGCGATGAAAATTTTGAAAAGAAATTTGGGCGACAAGCGGATAAAAAACGAAAATTATATAACGGAACCTTAAAGGTTGACTTGTATCAGTTCTTTGGGGAGCGGGTACGCCGACAAGCGACTAGTGAGAAAGGAAACATATGACAAAAGAAGATAAACAACAGTTGGGCCAAGAGGCAGAGTCAGTTCTTGATTTTAAGGACGCAAAAGAGATGACGATTGGCCAAGCGAACCGCAAAGCTGAAGAAATCGAAGCAGGAGTCAAGGATACAGACAACGTCCTCGATAAATACATCAAACAACACCGTGACGAAATCGAAGCTCATAAGTTTGATACGATCGTCATGAAGAAGGAAATGCTGGCAGATGCAGAGGCAGCAGTCACTGAAGAAGCAACGGAGTCCATTCCAAACGAAGAGCCTGCCAAAGAAGTAGCACCTTTTGAAGCAACTCAAAAAGAAGTTGCGTCTAGTCGCATTCCAGATCCAATTCCTGGGGAACTCCCTGCAAAAATTAAGTTTGGTCCAGAGCCAACAGAGCCATATGTGGATGATGACATTGAGATTCCTGAAGAACCGAAAAAAAGCCGGGTAAAACCAATTTTATTTTCAGTTTTAGCTCTGACAGCAGTTGCTACAGCTAGTTGGTTGTCTTATCAATGGATCCATAACCAGTCTAAAGGGGAAACCACCGTCGTCTCTTCTTCTAGCTCGTCAAAGAAAAAGTCATCCAGCTCTTCTTCGTCAACCAGTGCCAATACGGAGACCTTATTGAAGGACTTTAATGATCAGTATGCAGCCTTCTTTACAGACGACACACAGACGAAGTTGAAAAATGATTCTTTTGGTAATTTGGAAAAACTGAAAGCAAGTTTAGAAAAATTGAAAGATACCAAGGAATACGACGCAGCAAAGAGTAAATACGATGAATTGGTGAAGCAAGTTTCTGCTATTCAAACAGTGAACTCTCAATTTACCAGCCCAGTGATTAAGGATGGGGTCATCGATGCCAATGCACAGGTAAAGAGTAATGCAGTTTTTTCAGATGTGTCGACATCTAATACACAATTGAATCAATTGTTGAAGGATGCTGCTTCTCAAGGGCGCTCACAACAAGTTGCCACTCCAGCTCCTGTGACAGATGGTGGTGGCATTGCTACGGGCGGAAGCGGAGCTTCTTCTGGAACGGTCACAAGTCCTGCTCCTACTCCTACTCCAGCTACTGAAGGGAATACGACAGGTGGAGTGAATCCAGGTTATTCTGGCTTCGGTCTTCAAAGCACTGGTGTGCCCCTCCAACGAAACTTGAGCCGGGTGCCATACAATCAGGCAGCACTTGACGATGTAAACAATCCTGCATGGACCTTTAACCCTGGTATCTTGGAGAAGGTTCTGAAAATTGCTCGGGAACGTGGCCATATCGTTGGGGATCAATACATTTTGGAACGCGTGAATATTATCAACGGTAATGGTTATTACAACCTCTTTAAGCCAGATGGAACGTATTTATTTAGTATCAATGCTAAAACTGGCTACTTTGTCGGAAACGGAAAAGGCCATTCCGATGCATTGGATTATTAAGAGCTAAAAAAGGAGGGTGGGACAGAAATCGGTCATTCGTTAGAATTTGATTTCGTCGTCGCCACCTCCGCACAGTTGAGTAGGGCTGTAAAAGCTGATGAAATCAGCGTAGTAGAGCCCACTCAACCACTGCGTCTTATTCGACAATCCAAAGACAATTGAGAGGCTAGGACTTTTGTCCTAGCCTCTTTACTTTTTTATACGATATGGCGTGTGAATGGATCGTCAGAAATGCCTTGTTCAAGAATCAGTTTGCACCACTCTTTAGCAGAGAAGAGGCTGTGGTCTTTGTAGTTTCCACAAGACTCAATCGTCGTTCCTGGAACGTCTTCCCAGCTAGTTGCTTCAGCAATTTCCTCTAAGGAAGATTTAATCACTTGTGCAATGGTTTTTGGATCGTGCTGTCCCCACATAATCATATGGAATCCTGTACGACACCCAAAAGGTGAACAATCAATCATCCCATCAATGCGTTTGCGGATCAACATAGCCAAGAGGTGCTCAATCGTATGTAAACCAGCAGTCGGGATAGAGTCTTCATTTGGTTGAACTAAGCGGATATCATAGTTTGAGATGACATCTCCTTTTGGCCCTGTTTCCTCTCCGATTAGGCGGACGTAAGGGGCTTTTACAGCAGTGTGGTCTAGTTCGAAACTTTCCACAATAACTTCTTTAGTCATGTATCTTCCTCAATTTCTTTTTTCTTGATTATAGCACAATTGGCGGTGGAATAAAATACAAGAGAGGAGGGAGGAAAGTGGCCGTTAAAGTAGGGGCTAGAAACTTGTTTTTTAGGGAGTTTCTCATTAAAATCAAAGGAAGGAGGCATTTGAATAATAGCAGAAATAGATTGGTTTTCGCTAGAAAATTTGTTTGTTAATTTTGTAAAAATATGATAAAATAATAAAGAATTTT
This sequence comes from Streptococcus australis, assembly GCF_003943615.1. Classification (GTDB taxonomy): domain Bacteria; phylum Bacillota; class Bacilli; order Lactobacillales; family Streptococcaceae; genus Streptococcus; species Streptococcus australis_C. Next base: position 68,451 of record NZ_RJPZ01000008.1, read on the forward strand.
TTAATTCAACTATTCATTAGATTAGGGGTAAAAACATGGAATTTGGAATTGCAATTGTTTTTGCCGCAATCATTGGTTTAGTCATTGGATATGTAGGGATCTCAGTCAAGATGAAAGCATCTAAAGAAGCTGCAGAACTTACTCTTTTAAATGCTGAACAAGAAGCAACGAATTTACGTGGACAGGCAGAGCGTGAAGCTGATTTGATTTTGAAAGAAGCTAAGCATGAGTCTAGTTCACTTAAAAAAGAAGCACTTTTGGAGGCAAAGGAAGAAGCCAGAAAATATCGAGAAGAGGTCGATGCTGAGTTTAAATCAGAGCGTCAAGAATTAAAACAATTAGAGACCCGCTTAGCGGAACGTTCAAATAATCTTGATCGCAAAGATGATATTCTTACGAGCAAAGAACAAACTCTTGAACAAAAAGAGCAAAGTCTTTCAGATAGAACTAAACACATTGATGCGCGTGAAGAACAATTACATGAGCTAGAAAAGAAAAAAGAAGAAGAATTAGAAAAAATTGCTTCTCTGACTCAATCGGAAGCACGTGATATTATCTTAACGCAAACAGAAGAACGACTCTCCAAAGAAATTGCGACTCGAATTCGAGAAGCAGAAGTGGAAGTGAAAGAACGTTCAGATAAAGTTGCAAAAGAAATCCTGGTTCAAGCCATGCAACGGATGGCCGGGGATTTTGTGGCAGAACAGACCAACTCAACGGTTCATTTGCCAGATGATGCGATGAAGGGCCGGATTATTGGTCGCGAAGGTCGAAATATTCGTACCTTTGAAAGTTTAACAGGTGTGGATGTCATTATTGACGATACACCAGAAGTGGTCACCTTGTCTGGATTTGACCCAATTCGTCGGGAAATTGCACGGATGACTATGGAAAGTCTTTTGAAAGATGGGCGTATCCATCCAGCTCGTATTGAAGAGTTGGTAGAGAAAAACCGTCTGGAAATTGACCAACGGATTCGTGAATATGGGGAAGCAGCAGCCTATGAAATTGGCGCACCAAATCTACATCCAGACTTGATGAAGATTATGGGACGCTTGCAATTTAGAACCTCTTATGGTCAAAATGTTTTGCGTCACTCGATTGAGGTTGCTAAGTTATCTGGTATTATTGCTAGTGAACTTGGTGAAAATGCTACCTTGGCTCGTCGAGCTGGTTTCCTCCATGATATTGGAAAAGCCATCGACCGTGAGGTAGAAGGTAGTCACGTAGAAATTGGAACAGAGTTGGCTCGCAAGTACAAAGAGCATCCTGTTGTTATTAATACCATTGCTAGCCACCATGGAGACGTTGAACCAGAAAGTGTCATTGCTGTTATTGTAGCAGCAGCGGATGCTTTGAGTGCGGCTCGTCCAGGTGCTCGTAGTGAGTCTCTCGAAAGCTATATCAAACGTCTTCAAGATCTTGAAGAAATTGCAAATGGCTTCAAGGGAGTTAAGACTAGTTTTGCCTTGCAAGCAGGTCGTGAAATTCGAATTATGGTGAGCCCTGAAGAAGTGAAGGACGATAAGTTGACCATCTTAGCTCATGATATCCGTGAGAAGATCGAGTCTAACTTGGAATATCCTGGTAATATCAAGGTGAACGTTATTCGTGAATTGCGTGCCGTTGATTATGCAAAATAAAGCTTGCTAAATTATGAAAAGATAGTCAGCAAAGACGACAAGGTCTTGGTTGACTATTTTTCATTTTCTTCCATGATGAAAAAAAGAAAACCATTATTTCGTCTAGAAGGGGTTAGGAGCCTTGTCTCTAGGAAAAATCTGTTGAAAAATCTTTCTATTTTTGTTACACTAGATAGAAAGATAGCGAAGGAGATAAAATGGCGGATCGAGGATTATTAATCGTTTTCTCAGGGCCCTCAGGTGTTGGGAAGGGGACGGTTAGACGCGAGATTTTTGAAAGCTCAGACAATCAATTTCAATACTCAGTATCGATGACAACACGTGCACAACGCCCTGGTGAAGTGGACGGAGTAGACTATTTCTTCCGTACACGTGAAGAATTTGAGGAGTTGATTCGTCAAGGTCAAATGCTCGAATATGCTGAATATGTAGGTAATTATTATGGGACTCCCTTGACCTATGTGAACGAGACTCTTGATAAGGGGATCGATGTCTTCCTTGAAATCGAAGTGCAAGGGGCTTTGCAGGTGAAGAAAAAGGTACCCGATGCCGTCTTCATTTTCTTGACTCCTCCAGATTTGGATGAGTTGCAAGATCGATTGGTTGGACGTGGCACGGATAGTGCGGAAGTGATTGCCCAACGGATCGAAAAGGCCAAAGAAGAGATTGCCTTGATGCGTGAGTATGACTATGCCATTGTCAATGACCAAGTGCCTCTGGCTGCGGAACGTGTCAAACGTGTGATTGAGGCGGAACATTTCCGTGTTGATCGGGTGATTGGTCACTACCAAGAAATGCTTCCCAAAGCCACTCAGGTGGTACGATAATTTAGAATAGGAATTAGGTAAAAAGATTATGATGTTAAAACCATCCATTGATACATTGTTGGATAAAGTACCGTCAAAATATTCTTTGGTTATTCTTGAAGCCAAACGAGCTCATGAGTTAGAGAGTGGTGCAAGTCCCACTCAAGAATTTCAATCCGTAAAATCTACCTTGCGTGCCTTGGAAGAGATTGAATCAGGAAATGTGGTGATTCACCCAGATCCAGAAGCCAAGCGCGAAGCGGTTCGTCGCCGAATCGAAGCAGAACGCTTGCGTAAAGAAGAAGAAGAGCGTAAAATTAAAGAACAAATCGCAAAAGAAAAAGAAGATGGGGAAAAAATTTAAGGTTGGGTTCGCTCAATCTTATTTTTTGCTATTTAGCACTAGGGCAGGAAGGAGGTGGAAACATGCTTGCACAAGTCATTGTTGATGTTCCCTTGATGCAGACGGATAAACCCTATAGTTACCAAGTACCGGAAGAGTTTTCTCCATTCTTGGAAAAAGGAATGCGGGTGCATGTTCCGTTTGGAAAGGGCAATCGGCTCATTCAAGGAATTGTAGTTGGCTTAGAGGAAACCACTCTAGCAGCTCAAGACCAAGAATTAAAAAGTATTGTGGAAGTCTTAGACTACCAACCGGTTTTAGGAGAGGAGCAATTTTGGCTAGCAGATCAGTTGCGAAAGACAGTTTTTGCCTACAAAATTACCCTCTTGAAAGCCATGCTCCCGAGTGTTTTAAATTCTTCCTATGATAAAATTCTCCATCCGACAGAACTATTATCGCCAGAAGATCGAGAGGATATTTTTGGAACAGCGACTAGCTTGGCTTTTTCTTCTTTAGATATTGAAGCCCAAGCACGGATGATGCGACTGACTCGTAAGGGAGAGCTGGAAGTAGAGTACCAAGCGGTAGATCGTAAACATATCAAGACAGAAAAATGGTATCGGGTAAATCATCTCCTACTTGAAAACTTAGACATCGCCAAGAATGCTAAAAAGCGCTTGGCCTTGCGAGACTTTGTTCAAGGTCAAAAAGAGGAAGCACCTTTGAGGGATTTGTTGGCGGATTTCTCTCGTCCAGTGGTGAACTATTTCATCGACCAAGGTGCCTTGCTTGTGTTTGAGAAAGAAGTCAATCGTGCGGCAGTCTACTTTAAGGACAAGGAGTCGACGGAGGCATTGGTTTTGAATGCTGAACAAGAAGGAGCAGTGCAAGCAATAACGAGCAAAATTGGTCAACCTTCCAAACCCTTCTTACTTGAAGGAGTGACGGGGAGTGGGAAGACAGAGGTTTATCTCCAAATCATCCAAGAGGTGCTAGAAAAAGGGAAAACAGCGATTATGTTGGTTCCTGAGATTTCCTTGACGCCTCAAGTGACGGACCGCTTCATTTCTCGCTTTGGGGATCGGGTAGCCATCCTTCATTCGGGTCTATCCAACGGTGAAAAATATGATGAATGGAGACGAGTAGAGCGAGGGGAGGCCCAAGTAGTCGTTGGAGCTCGGTCTGCTATCTTTGCTCCTCTTAAGAATTTGGGAGCTATCATTATTGACGAAGAACATGAGGCTACTTACAAACAAGATAGCAATCCTCGTTATCATGCGCGTGAAGTGGCTTTGTTACGAGCTCAATACCACCAAGCTGTTTTGGTCTTGGGGTCGGCGACTCCTAGCTTGGAAACGCGGGCCCGTGCAGGAAAAGGGGTTTATGAATTTCTTCAACTGACCCAACGGGCCAATCCGCTTGCTCGCATTCCAGAGGTAGAGGTGATCGATTTCAGGGACTATATTGGCCAGCAGGAATCTGGAACCTATACCCCCAAGTTGCTTGAAGCGATAGCAGAACGTCTGCAACGAAAAGAGCAAGTCGTCCTCATGCTCAATCGCCGGGGTTATTCCAGCTTTGTCATGTGTCGCGAGTGCGGTCAGGTAGATACCTGTCCAAATTGCGATATTTCCTTGACCCTCCATATGGACACTAAGACGATGGACTGCCATTATTGCAATTACCATAAGGCTATTCCTACAGTCTGTCCTAATTGCCAAAGTCGATCGATTCGTTACTACGGGACGGGGACCCAGAAGGCCTACGATGAGCTACAAGAAATTTTTCCTGAAGCCCGCATTCTGCGGATGGATGTCGATACCACTCGGAAAAAAGGGAGTCACGAGGCCTTGTTGGACCAGTTTGGTCAAGGGCAAGCTGATATTTTGCTTGGGACCCAGATGATTGCCAAGGGCTTGGATTTCCCCAATGTTACCCTTGTTGGTGTCCTCAATGCGGATACAGCGCTGAATTTACCTGATTTTCGCTCGTCAGAGCGGACCTTCCAACTATTAACCCAGGTGGCAGGACGGGCTGGTCGTGCGGATAAAGAAGGACAGGTTCTGATCCAGACCTATAATCCTCATCATTATGCTATTGAATATGCAAAACGCCAAGATTACGAAGGATTTTATGCCTATGAAATGAAGGTTCGTCGCCAGTTAGGCTATCCGCCTTATTATTACACAGTAGGTTTGACCCTCTCTCACAAACAAGAAGAGGTTGTCGTTAAAAAAGCTTATCAGGTGATGGACCTGTTGAAAGCAGGTTTGTCGGAACAGGTTCAAATTTTGGGACCAACGCCAAAACCAATTGCTCGTACGCATAATTTATACCATTACCAGATCCTGTTGAAGTACCGGTTTGAAGACCAGTTACCACAAGTCTTAAATCAGATTTTGGACTTTACTCAAGAGCGGGAAAATCAAGATCTTCGAGTCAGCATTGACAATGAACCGCAAAGTTTTATGTAGAAGGAGAAAAAATGACAAAAATACTATTTATGGGAACGCCTGATTTCTCGGCTACAGTTTTAAAAGGCTTGATTTCTGATGAACGCTATGAGATTCTAGCCGTTGTGACCCAACCAGATCGGGCAGTTGGGCGAAAAAAAGAAATTCGGATGACGCCGGTAAAAGAAGTGGCTTTAGAAGCAGGTTTGCCAGTCTACCAGCCGGAGAAACTATCGGGAAGCCAGGAGTTAGAAGATTTATTGGCTTTGGGAGCAGACGGGATTGTTACAGCAGCCTTTGGACAATTCTTGCCGAGTCGTTTGTTAGAGGCGATGAAGTTTGCTGTAAACGTCCATGCTTCTCTTCTTCCAAAATACCGTGGTGGGGCTCCTATTCATTATGCCATTATGAATGGGGATAAAGAAGCTGGTGTGACCATCATGGAAATGGTCAAAGAGATGGATGCCGGAGATATGATTTCCTCTCGTGCCATCCCTATTTTAGAAGAGGACAATGTGGGAACCATGTTTGAGAAATTAGCTCTTATCGGTCGGGATCTTCTCTTAGAGACCTTGCCGTCTTATCTTGCAGGAGAACTTAAGCCACAAGCCCAGGACCCCAAACAAGTAACCTACTCTCCCAATATCAAACCGGAAGAAGAACGTCTGGATTGGACACGGACCAACCGTGAACTCTTCAACCAAGTTCGAGGCATGTATCCTTGGCCGGTTGCCCATACCTTATGGAAGGGAGAACGCTTCAAGATTTACCAAGCGAAACCGTGTGAAGGACAAGGTCAACCAGGGGAAATTTTGGCTCTCCATAAAAATGAAATCCTTGTTGCGACAGGTGAGGGAGCCTTGGCCTTGACCCTGGTTCAGCCAGCTGGTAAACCTAAAATGGCTGTTGGAGATTTCTTAAATGGCTTAGGTCGACAATTGCAAGTAGGTGATCAATTTGGTAACTAAGATGCAGACTGCACGAGGGTTGGCCCTATCGACCCTAGGAGAGATTTTCCAGGACGGTGCTTTTTCAAATATTGCCCTCAAAAAAGCTCTGAGAAAGGCAACTTTGTCAGAAGTGGATAAAAGTCTAGTGACCGAAATCGTTTATGGGACGGTTTCGCGTAAACTAACCTTGGAATGGTATCTATCGCACTTTGTCGCTGATCGAGACCAGGTAGACCCATGGATTTATCATCTTTTATTGATGAGCCTTTATCAGTTCGTCTATCTTGAGAAGATTCCTCCCCATGCTGTTGTCCATGAAGCAGTAGAGCTTGCCAAGCAACGGAAGAAGGGGAGCGAAAAATATGTCAATGCTCTCTTACGGAAAATGCTACGAGAGGGGCTTCCGTCGATTGACCAGATTAAACGAGTCAACAAACGACTTTCGATCCGTTATTCACTACCGGTTTGGTTGGTGAAAAAGTTGCTTGATGAGTATGGGGAAAAGCGGGCAATCGCTATTTTTGAAAGTCTCTATGTTCGCAACAAGGCCAGTGTTCGAGTTGTTGACCTTGACCAAAAAGAAGATATCAAGGAACAGTTGCAGGCTGCGGATTCCTTATTGGCCTCAACAGCTCTTGTAAAGGAAAACGGCTATTTTGCGGGCTCTGATTACTTTAAACAAGGAAAGATAACCATCCAAGATGAGACCAGTCAATTGGTGGCACCAGCTTTGGAAATTCAACCTACGGATCAGGTGTTGGATGCCTGTGCGGCTCCTGGTGGTAAGACCACTCATCTAGCTTCTTATCTAGTCGATGGGAAGATTACAGCTTTGGACTTGTACGATCATAAGCTCCAATTAATTCAGGAAAACGCGGAGCGTCTTGGAGTAGCAGATAAAATCCAGACAAAAAAACTGGATGCCAGCAAGGTATTTGAAGCTTTTGGGGCGGATGCCTTCGATAAAATCTTGGTAGATGCCCCTTGCTCTGGGATTGGTTTGATCCGCCGAAAGCCAGACATCAAGTATAATAAAGATAATGCTGACTTTGCGTCTCTGCAGGCGATTCAATTGGAAATATTGGATGGAGTTTGTCAAAGTGTACGGAAAGATGGTATAATAGTCTACAGTACATGCACAATTATAGGAGAAGAGAATTTTGATGTGGTTCACCAGTTTTTAGAAACCCATCCAAATTTTGAACTCGTGCCATTAGATCATGAACGAAAAGATATTCTGAAAGAGGGTTGTATGTTAATTACACCAGAATTGTATGGAAGCGATGGTTTCTTCATTAGTCGTTTTCGAAGAATATCGTAATCTCAGGAGGATACGGACAGTATGGAAATTTCTATCTTAACCGATGTAGGTCAAAGACGGACAAATAACCAAGACTATGCAAATCAATATAAAAACAAAGCAGGAAAATCTATGATTTTTCTAGCTGACGGGATGGGGGGGCATCGTGCTGGCAATATTGCGAGCGAGATGGCTGTTACAGATCTTGGCGCTGCTTGGGTAGCGACTGAAATCAGCACCATTAACGAAGTAAGAGAGTGGTTTGCAGAGAATTTGGAAAAAGAAAACCAGCAGATCCATCGCATTGGTCAAGATGAAGAACATAAAGGAATGGGAACAACGCTGGAAGCTCTTGCCATTATCGATGACCAAGTCTTATTTGCGCATGTAGGAGATTCCCGAATTGGACTCGTGCGTAATGGGGAATACCATCAATTGACCAATGACCATTCTTTAGTAAATGCCTTGCTCAAAGCTGGACAAATTACGGAAGAAGAGGCAGCTCATCATCCACAACGCAATATCATCACCCAATCTATTGGACAAAAGGATGAATTACAACCGGACTTTGGTATGCTTACGGTTGAAGCGGGAGATTTCATTGTTATCAATAGTGATGGATTAACCAATATGATCTCTGGAGATGAAATCCGTGATATCCTTGTCAGCGATTTATCGGTTGAAGAAAAGGCAAAAACCTTGGTTCGCTTTGCGAATAATGCTGGTGGTTTGGACAATATTACAGTTGTACTGATTCACTTTGCTGAGGAGGATATGGCATGATTCAAATCGGCAAAATTTTTGCCGGACGATATAAGATAATCCGCCAAATTGGGCGTGGAGGGATGGCAGATGTCTATCTCGCTCGGGATTTAATCTTAGATGGTGAAGAAGTTGCAGTTAAAGTACTGAGGACCAATTACCAAACAGATCCAATTGCAGTTGCTCGCTTCCAACGAGAGGCTAAAGCGATGGCAGATTTGGATCATCCAAATATCGTTCGGATCACGGATATAGGTGAAGAGGAAGGCCAACAATACTTGGCGATGGAATATGTCGCTGGCTTAGACTTGAAACGTTATATCAAGGAAAATGCTCCTCTTTCAAATGAAGAAGCCGTTCGCTTGATGGGGCAAATCCTTCTTGCTATGCGCTTGGCGCACACGCAAGGGATTATTCACCGTGACTTAAAGCCTCAAAACGTACTTTTAACACCGGACGGAAATGCCAAGGTCTCTGACTTTGGGATTGCGGTAGCCTTTGCAGAAACGAGTCTCACTCAGACAAACTCTATGTTGGGATCGGTTCATTATTTGTCTCCTGAACAAGCCAGAGGATCGAAAGCTTCTGTTCAAAGCGACATTTATGCAATGGGGATTATATTCTACGAAATGCTGACGGGACATATCCCTTATGATGGGGATAGTGCAGTGACGATCGCGTTGCAACATTTCCAAAAACCACTTCCATCCATCATCGAAGAGAATAAAAATGTTCCACAGGCCTTGGAAAATGTGGTTATTAAAGCAACAGCAAAGAAACTATCCGATCGCTATAAGTCGGTAGCTGAAATGTATGTTGACCTCTCTAGTTGCTTATCTTATGAGCGTCGTAACGAGAAAAAATTGGTCTTTGATGATGCTTCAAAAGCAGATACCAAAACCCTACCAAAGGTAAACGTGGTTCCAAAACCAACGCCACTTCCAACATCAGATGTTCGTCCAGTTGTTCATGAGGACCTACCAGGGGCTTCAGAGGATAGAACGGTTCCAGTTTCTCCAAAAAATAAGCCACGTCGTCGTTTGAGGACACGCTACAAAGTCTTGTTTGTTGCTTTAGCTTTGGTACTAGCTGCCTTTGCCTTTCTTCTTTATATGAGTCCAGCCAACAAAACAGTTCCGGATGTATCTGGAAAAACTGTTGCAGAAGCTCGTGCTATCATTGAAGATCAGGATCTTCAAGTTGGAGACGAAAAAGAAGAATACAGTGATTCTGTACTTGAGGGCTATGTGATTCGTACCAATCCAAATGCAGGAGCTCAGAAAAAAGAAAACAGCAAGGTTGATTTGGTTGTCTCGAAAGGACCAAGCACCTTTGATATGCCAGACTATACTGGTATGTCTAGAGAAAATGCAGAAAATGATCTGAAAACCAACTACAAGCTTTCTAGCAAACTCATTTCGATTGAAGAAGTCGAGACCAATGAAGTAGAACCAGGAATCGTTATTGAGCAATCTCCTGCTGCTGGTCAAAAATATGATTTGACTTCTAATACGAAGGTTGTTCTGAAAGTATCTAAGGAAAGTAATTCTATCGATTTACCAAGTTATGTCGGTTCTGATTATGAATTTGCTGTCTCTAATCTCGTTGAAATCTACGGTGTGAAGGAAGCAAATATTGAACGGAAGACCACATCGCATCTTCCAGCTGGAGTAGAAGTCTTACCAGGTCAAATTGTGAGTCAGACTCCGGCAGCTCAATCAAGCATCGATATTAAGAAGACTCGCATTGTCTTGACCGTGTACGAACCGAAGACGGAACCATCAAGTAGTACGAAAGCTTCAAGCAGTTCATCAGAAGGTTCAACCTCTACAACAGTGGAATCACATTCCAATACAGAATCCTCAGCTACCACTGAACCAGAACCTTAACGTGATGATCATATAAAACCAGACCAAATTGGTCTGGTTTTTTTAGTACAGAGAGAGTTGGGATGAATCCTTCTAGAGGCGGAAGCGAATCCCTTGGAATTTTGATAAAATAGAATGGAGAGGTTCAATTATGTGGAAGATTCAATTGTTTGTGTTTGTGGAAGCTTTGTTACTCACCATGGCTGCAATCACTATTTTAGCGGGAAATATATCTCGTATTGTCCTAATCGTGGTTCTTTGCTTACTTCTATTGTATTATTACATCGGAAAACAGCGGAGTAATTTTCTTTTAGTGGCATCCAGCATCCTGCTGTTTTTTATTGTCATGCTAAATCCCTATGTCATCGCTGCGCTTTTGTTTGCCGTAGTCTATGCCATGATAGTGGCTTATCCTTATTTTTACCGTGAAAACGAAGAAGTGAAGATAGATTATGAGGAAGATGTAGAAATCCGACAAGAGAAAACGCCTTGGATTGGAGATCTGCATCATTTTTCAAAGGTAAACTGCCATTTTCGTGATTTAACGATTATACGTTTAGTCGGGAAGGATACGATTCACTTAGACGAAGTGATTGTCGTAAATCATGACAATGTCATAATCATGAGAAAGATGTTTGGCAATACTAAAATTATTTTGCCAGTGGATGTGGAGCTTAGCTTGCAAGTGAATACCTTATATGGAGAATTACGCCTCTTCTCTCAAAAACCTAGGAAATTGAGAAATGAGACAGTTAGCATGGAGACGCCAAATTATCGAAGTTCTCATCGGACAGTGAAGCTTGTTGTAGCAGGAATTGTTGGAGATGTGGAGGTGGTTAGAGGATGAAACGAACAGACTATCTTTTAATCTTCCTTTATACGGTCTTGATTCTAGCTGTTATTATCCATTCTATCTTTGGTCTCTTCGACTTTCAGTGGACTTATCTATTGGAAGATTTATCAAAGCTTCGTGCATTTCTGTTTATTGGCTTTGGATTGACGGTTGCTCTTACTATCTTGATGATTTTATTGATTAAATTGATTCAATTTACAATTATGAACACCGTCCAAAAAAACTTAAGAAGCTTGCTCGAAGGCAAGAAGCTAAAACTTGGAGAAAACAAAGAGATTAATGAAGAATTTCAGCGCTTGGATCGGAAGCTCAAACGCCTGACAGAAAATTTGCAACGAACAGAAAATCGAGTCATGCAAAATGAAGAAGAGATTGTGGAAAGAGAACGCAGGCGAATTGCGCGAGATCTCCATGATACGGTGAGCCAAGAATTATTTGCAGCCAACATGATCTTGTCCGGTGTAGCCAGCCAGGATCAAGTTCTTCAACTTCCTAAAGTAGGGCAACAGTTGAAGGGAGTTACAGAGATTCTAAATACTGCTCAAAATGATTTGCGAATTTTGCTACTGCATTTACGGCCGACAGAATTGGAAGGTCGGAACCTAGTAGAAGGTCTGCAGGTGATTTTTAGAGAACTGCAAGAAAAGAGCAATTTAGAAGTTCATTTTGAACACGATGTTCAAAAATTACCTAAAGCCATTGAAGAGCATATTTTCCGGATTGTGCAAGAAGTGGTTAGCAATACATTGAAACATGCTCATGCCAAGCGATTAGATGTTTATCTTTTGCAAGCAGAACAATCCCTCCATCTCAAGATAGCAGATGACGGAGTAGGCTTTGATCCAGAATCGCTGGGTGAATTAAGTTACGGTATGAAAAATATTCAAGATCGAGTGGATGACATGGCAGGAAGAATTAAAATTTTGGCCAGTCCCAAAAAAGGAGTGGCCATTGATATCAAAGTGCCATTAGTAGAAGGAGAAAATGATGAAATTATTACTAGTAGATGATCATGAGATGGTCCGATTAGGATTAAAAAGTTATTTAAGTATGCAAGAGGGGATTGACCAAGTCCTAGAGGCCGGCGATGGTCAAGAGGGTGTCGAGTTAGCTTTACAAGAACGACCAGACGTCATTATTATGGATATTGTCATGCCCCATATGAGCGGGATTGAAGCGACGCTCGCCATCTTAAAGAAATGGCCAGATGCAAAAATATTAATCCTAACGTCCTATCTGGACAATGAAAAAATTTACCCTGTCTTGGATGCGGGAGCTAAAGGCTATATGCTCAAAACTTCCAGTGCAGAGGAAATTCTTCGTGCAATCTACAAGGTGGAGCAGGGAGAGTTGGCGATTGAGACAGAAGTCAGCCAAAAAGTAGAATATCGGAAAAATCACGTGGAACTCCATGATGACTTGACTGCACGCGAAAGAGATATCTTGGCTTTGCTAACCAAAGGATATGAAAATCAACGGATAGCTGATGAATTATTCATTTCATTAAAAACAGTCAAGACCCATGTATCGAATATATTGTCAAAATTAGAAGTGAGCGATCGTACCCAAGCAGTGGTTTATGCCTTCCAACATCACTTGGTCTCTCAGGAAGATTTTTAGTCAAAAACATGCTATAATAGACAGCATATTAAATGGAGACCAACATGGATGCAAAAACACGCTACAAAGCGAAAAAGATTAAAATAGTATTTTTTGATATTGACGATACCTTACGAAACGTTGAGACAGGCTATGTTCCAGCTTCGATCATCAGAGTATTCTCTCAATTACGAGAAAAAGGAATTTACACAGCTATTGCTAGTGGACGAGGGATTTTTGGAGTGCCAGAAGAAATCAAGGCTCTCCAACCAGACTTCTATGTCACTCTGAATGGCTCCTACGTGATTGATCGCAAGGAAAATGTCATTTATGAAGAAAGGGTGCCAAATCCACTGGTTCAGGATTTTATTGCTTGGACCAAGCAAGTTGGAATTCATTATGGTTTGGTTGGGAGTCATCAATCAGCCCTGTCTGTTCGGACGGAAGAGATGAGCCAGGCTATTGATCCCATCTATCCAAATTTACCTGTGGATCCTGATTTTGCTACTAAGCATTCTATCTATCAAATGTGGACCTTCGAGACTGGTGAAGCATTCGATGCTCTCCCAGAGGATTTGGCACAAGAATTGCGTTTGGTTCGCTGGCATCCAATTTCATCTGATGTTGTCTTGAATCAGCAATCCAAAGCTCATGGTGTCTCAAAGGTAGTAGAAAAACTAGGGCTCAAACCAGAAAATGTCTTAACATTTGGGGATGGATTGAACGACATAGAATTATTTGACTATGCTGGTTTAGCGATTGCCATGGGAAATGCCCAGGAAGCATTAAAAGCTAAAGCAGATTATGTCACAATAACTTTAGAAGAAGATGGCATTTTACATGCCTTAGAGGAGTTAAAAATGGTTGAAAAAGAATTGCATTTACCACAAACAAAAATGGATCAGGAAACAGGACCAATTGCGACGATTCATACCAACTATGGAGATCTGAAGATTCGTCTCTTCCCTGATCATGCACCAAAAACCGTTGCAAACTTTATTGCGCTTGCGAAAGATGGCTATTACAACGGAGTGATTTTCCACCGCATCATTAAAGATTTCATGATCCAAGGTGGGGACCCAACTGGAACAGGTATGGGTGGGGAATCCATCTACGGAGAGTCTTTTGAAGATGAATTCTCTGAAGAATTGTACAATATCCGTGGTGCGCTATCTATGGCCAATGCTGGACCAAATACCAACGGCAGTCAATTCTTCATTGTTCAAAACCAACACCTTCCTTATTCTAAAAAGGAAATTGCCCGTGGTGGTTGGCCTGAAGCTATTGCAGAGATTTATGCAGAAGAAGGAGGGACTCCTCACTTGGACCGTCGTCACACAGTATTCGGTCAGTTGATGGACGAAGCTTCTTATCAAGTATTGGATACAATTGCGGCAGTTGAGACAGGTGCCATGGACAAACCCAAAGAAGATGTGGTGATGGAATCGATTGATATTGAGGGAGACGCATGAGAATCGGGGATAAACTGAAGGGTGTTGTGACAGGGTTGCAACCTTATGGAGCCTTTGTTGAACTAGAGACAGGGGGAACCGGTTTAATCCATATTTCTGAAATCCGCAGTGGGTATATTGACAACATTCATGATATTTTAAAAATTGGAGATGAAGTTACTACTCAGGTCATCGATATTGATGAATATTCGGGGAAGGCTAGTTTGTCCCTTCGAACCCTAGAAACTGGGAACAGAAAACATTTTCGTCATCATCGTTTTTCAAATGATCGCCATAAGATCGGTTTTACTCCATTAGCCAAGCAATTACCTATTTGGATTAAAGAAAGTAAAGAATTTTTGAGTGATACCGGTCAGGGAAAATAAGAATTTGTTTCTGCAGATAGAAGAAAAAGAGGCTGGGACAAAAGTCCCAGCCTCTCAATTGTCTTTGGATTGTCGAGCAAGACGCAGTAGTAGAGCCCTACTCAACTGTGCGGAGGTGGGACGACGAAATCGAATTCTAACGAATTACCGATTTCTGTCCCACTCTCTTTCTTATTCTTGTTCAAAATCGTAAAGAGTAGTCGAAAGGTACCGTTCCCCATTATCTGGTGCCAAGGCCAAGACCTTTTTACCAGCTCCCAGCTCTTTTGCGACTTCAATCGCTGCATAGATAGCGGCAGCAGATGAAATTCCGACTAAGAATCCTTCTTGTCCACCAATGTAGCGCCCTAATTCTAAAGCTTGTTCAGAAGTGACACGGATTACGCCATCATAAGCATTTGTATCCAGAGTTTCTGGAATGAAACCTGCTGAAAGTCCTTGGATTTTGTGTGGTCCAGGTTTTTCGCCAGAAAGAATTGCTGATTCATCTGCTTCAACTGCATAGACTTGGACAGCTGGGTTGACTTTTTTCAAGGCATGAGAAACACCTGAAATAGTTCCACCAGTACCAACACCACTGACGTAAGCATCCAATCCATTTGGTCCAAAAGCTTCTAAAATTTCTTGTCCTGTTGTTGCTTCATGGACTTCTGGGTTGGCGCTGTTGTTAAATTGGAGGGGAAGGAAACCGTTTCGTTCTGCAGCGATTTCTTCTGCTTTAGCGATAGCGCCTTTCATTCCTTCACTACCTGGAGTTAAGACCAGTTCAGCTCCATAAGCTTGAATGATTTTGCGGCGTTCAACACTCATAGTTTCAGGCATGACGATAACGACTTTATACCCTTTGGCAGCTCCGACCCATGACAAACCAATTCCTGTATTCCCACTGGTTGCTTCAACGATAGTAGAACCTGGTTGAAGAAGACCATCTCGTTCTGCTTTTTCAATCATGCTAAGAGCAATCCGGTCTTTGACAGATGAACCAGGGTTGAAGGCTTCTAGTTTAACATAGACATCAGCAGCTCCTTCAGGTACCAAGTGGTTCAATTTTACAATAGGTGTTTTTCCGATTAATTCTGTAATATTTTCATAGATTGGCATACGATATACACTCCTTTGTTAGTGTATCCAGTATACCGCCAGTAAGAAGGTTTGTAAAATATAAAAAAGCTATCGAGGTGATAGCCTTTTTTTATAGCTGAATGGGAACTTCCACTTCCTTTAATCCCTGATCACTAATCTCAACTTTTCCATGGTAAAAATCAATCAGGTCCGCAATCACATTTTCTTTTTGCTCTTTATCTACATAAATCAGACTAAA
Organism: Streptococcus australis; assembly: GCF_003943615.1. Lineage (GTDB taxonomy): Bacteria > Bacillota > Bacilli > Lactobacillales > Streptococcaceae > Streptococcus > Streptococcus australis_C. The sequence goes on from NZ_RJPZ01000008.1 coordinate 84,186, forward strand.
GACAGCATCGGTGAAGTCTGTCTGGAATTCTGCTAATTGGTGAGCGGATAGAAAGTTCGCAAACTCTTGGTATTGGGGATAAGTCAAGGTAATCCCTAAACCAACTTGCTCCTTGATTTCAACGAGACCGATTTCTTTCACAGCCTGAGCGACACTACTGGCATAAGCGCGGATAAGACCGCCTGCGCCTAGCTTGATCCCACCAAAATAACGAGTGACAACGCAGCAGACATTGGTCAACTCATGATTTTCTAAAACGCCGAGCATAGGCACGCCAGCAGTCCCACTCGGTTCGCCATCGTCACTGGTCCGTTTAATTTCAAACTGCTCCCCAATGACAAAAGCAGAGCAATTATGAGTTGCCTTGTAGTGTTCTTTCTTGACAGCAGCTATAAAGTCGCGAGCTTCCTCTTCAGTATAGACCCGTTTAACATGGCAAAGAAAGCGAGATTTTTTAATTTCTTCTTGGATGAGGCCGTCCTCTTTAAATGTCTTGTATTCCATACACTTATTTTACAAAAAAACTCTTAAAACTGCGAGCTTTTACGAATATATAAGTATGAAAGTTGAAGATTGTTATGGAAGGTTGTTTACCCAAGATCAACTAGAGGTGGAGCTACTTGGACAAGCCCAGCGACTGCCAACTATGGTAGAGGAAAAGACGGGTTTGCTTTGTAATCGTTGCGGAAGCCAGATTGATAAGACTAGATGGAAACTGCAGATAGGAAGCTACTATTGTAGAGCTTGCATTCAATTAGGAAGAGTTAGGAGCGACCAAACACTCTATCACTTTCCCCAAGAAGCTTTTCCCCAAGAAGAAGTCTTAAGATGGCAGGGGAGTCTGACACCATTTCAAAGTCGGGTTTCTCAAGAGTTGGTTCAATCCTTAACAGATAGCAAGCCGATGATGGTACACGCAGTAACAGGAGCGGGTAAAACGGAAATGATGTACCAAGTGGTGGCAGAAGTGATAAAAAAGGGGAGATGTGTTTGTATTGCTACACCAAGGATTGACGTGTGTATTGAATTGTATAAGCGAATGACAAAGGACTTTTCCTGCCCCATCTCCTTGTTGCACGGTGATTCAGAACCTTATTTCCGAACGCCTCTTATCATATCCACCACTCATCAACTACTAAAGTTCTATCAAGCTTTTGACCTCCTCATCATCGATGAAGTCGATGCCTTTCCTTTTGTTGATAACCCCGTTCTCTATCATGCCGTTTCAAATGCCGTAACCAAGAAAGGGAAACTTATCTATTTGACAGCTACCTCTACAAAAGAGTTAGATAAAAAGGTCAAAAAAAAGGAAATAACCCGCGTTAGCCTACCCAGGCGCTTTCACGGAAATCCTCTAGTAATTCCTAAAAAAGTATGGCTAAAAGATCTACGAAAGAAAGTTGAAAAGAGGCAAATACCAGGGAAGTTACTCAGACTAATAAAGAAACAACGAAAAACAAGCTTTCCACTGATCCTATTTGTATCAGAGATTGAATTAGGAGAAAAGATCCTTAAACTCTTAAGAGAGAACTTCAAGGATGAAATCATCGAACTGGTGACCTCTAAAACAGAAAATAGATTGGAACTGGTAGAAAAATTTCGCAACCAAGAAATTACCATCCTTGTTTCAACGACAATCCTGGAACGGGGAGTCACCTTCCCTAAAGTAGATGTGTTTGTGATTGAGGCCAATCATCGGCTGTTCACTAAGAGCGCACTGGTTCAAATATCTGGTCGTGTGGGAAGAAGTATGGAAAGACCTACAGGGGAATTGCTTTTCCTAGCAGAAGGAAGCAACCAAGAAATGACACAAGCCATTAAAGAAATAAAAGAAATGAATCGGGAGGCAGGATTTTGAGTAACTGTTTGTTATGTGATGAAGAGTTATCCAATCAAGAATCCTTAAGGAATCTAATCTTAATGACAAAAAAGAATCTCACAATATGTGAAAACTGTAAAAACAAGTTCGAAGCAGTTAGTGAAGCTAGTTGCAAGACTTGTTGTAAAAAAAGTTCTGAGACATCTTGTGAAGATTGCCAAGAGTGGGAGCGAAAAGGGAAAAGTGTCAACCATAAAGCACTTTACTACTATAACGAGGAAATGAAGGAATATTTTCAGAAATACAAATTCCAGGGGGACCAACTGTTAGCTGGTCTCTTTGCTGAGGAAGTAAAGCTAGCGCTCAAAAAGTATAAAGGGTATACCATTGTTCCAATTCCTTTAAGCGATGAGAGAAATGAGAAGAGAGGATTTAATCAGGTAACAGCCATCTTAGAAGCTGCAAGAATCCCTTATCAAGACGTATTGAAAAAAAAGAATACAAAAGCCCAATCACAGAAAAATAAAAAGGAAAGATTAAAAACAGAACAAGCCTTTGAACGAAAAGAGTTTAAAAACAAAAGCTGGCCGGAGAAAATACTGATAATTGATGATATCTACACAACAGGGGCAACAATAGAGAGAGCTAAAGAAATGTTAAATGTAAATGGGGTGAAAGAAATAAGATCTTTTTCATTAGCAAGATAGAATAATCAAAAATATATTTGCAAAAATAAAATGAAAGCGTTATAATATAGATATAAAAAGAAAAACGTTTAGAAAGTAGGTACTTATATGATTAAATATAGTATCCGTGGTGAAAACCTAGAAGTAACAGAAGCCATTCACGACTATGTCGTTTCTAAACTCGAAAAAATTGAAAAATATTTTCAAGCAGAGCAAGAATTGGATGCACGTGTAAACCTAAAAGTTTATCGTGAAAAAACTGCAAAAGTTGAAGTCACGATTCCACTTGGTTCTATTACGCTTCGTGCAGAAGATGTTTCTCAAGATATGTATGGATCTATTGACTTGGTAGTTGATAAGATTGAACGTCAAATTCGTAAGAATAAAACAAAGATTGAAAAGAAAAATCGTAGTAAATCTGCAACTAGCAAAATCTTTACAGACGTTTTAGTAGAAGAAAGTGTTGCATTGGAAAAAGTTGTTCGTACAAAAACGATTGACATTGAACCAATGGAATTAGATGAAGCGATTCTTCAAATGGAACTATTGGGACATGACTTCTTCATCTATAAGGATGTGGAAGACAATACAACTAACGTTATTTACCGTCGTGAAGATGGAGATATTGGACTTCTCGAAGTTAAAGAAAAATAAATAAATTCAGTCAGAAAGCTCCTGTAGAATATACAGGAGCTTTCCTTTTATATAGGGAATAAATAGTCGCAAATCAAAAAAATAACAAAAAAAATAAAAAAATAGAAAAAAGATATTGACAAGAATAATTGGTCGTGATATACTAATATAGTTGTCGCGCGAGAGCGACAAAGACCTTTGAAAACTGAACAAGACGAACCAATGTGCAGGGCGCTATAACGGAAGTTATAGTACTGAACAATGAAAAAAACAATAAATCTGTCAGTGACAGAATGAGTTTAGACAAACAATTATTTTAATGAGAGTTTGATCCTGGCTCAGGATGAACGCTGGCGGCGTGCCTAATACATGCAAGTAGAACGCTGAAGCTTGGTGCTTGCACCGAGCGGATGAGTTGCGAACGGGTGAGTAACGCGTAGGTAACCTGCCTGGTAGCGGGGGATAACTATTGGAAACGATAGCT
>NZ_RJPZ01000009.1 GCF_003943615.1 Streptococcus australis
TAAGTTTGCTGAATTTGAATATACATTTAATTTTAGTAATCACATTGTTAAATATAATTACTCTAAGCGTAGCTATGATGAAATTGTTTGTGAAGAACTATTTATAGATGATGAATTAATTATTCAGTATAATAAAGAGAGACAGTTTAGGACTATAAATTTAAAAAATGGCAGGGAAATTAACTTTGATAAATTAAGAAACGACCAATCTCTAGTAAAACTTGCTTATGTTTATTCAACAGGAGCAGATAACATTGAGGGAACTAAGGATGACATTTTTAACAGATTTATTAAGTTTGTTGAATCGATGTTATCTTTCGACTCAATATATGGTAATCATTATCAGGGATATACGACAGGTAATGGCGGTATAGCTTCGACAATTATTGAAAAAAATAAAGTAAAAGATTATCAAAAATTTCTGTCTGATTTGGATATTAAATATGACTTATTTGAAAAAGAAATTGATGATACAAAATATATTTTTGTAAAATTTCCTTCTGGGAAAGAGGCTAATTTCTTTAGCATTATGTCAAAGGGAACAGTTGCCTTATCATTATTTTATATGTGGTATATGCAAATGGAAGATGGTATTCATTTTATGTTTATTGATGAATTTGATTCTTATTTTCATCATGATGTGTCCAGAAAATTGATACAAAAACTCAAAGAATCTACCAGTCAAATTATTTTAACAACACATAATACTGCAAATATGTCTAACTCTATTTTAAGACCGGATTGTTATTTTACTATTTCTAATAACAAAATTGCTAACATTGCGGATCGTTCTGGTCGTGAAATTCGTCAAGCACAAAATATTGAAAAAATGTATCGCGCAGGAAGTTTTGATAATGAGTAATATATTATTTATTGTTGAGGGAGCTAAAGATGAACCGAAATATATAGAACAATTTATTCAATATCACAAAGAGGTTATGGAAAAAAATGGAAATCATGTTTCTCCAATTATTGTTCAGAGCTATGGTACATTAATTTATGATTTATATAGAAAAATTTCTAGTTATAAAATGGACGATGAATTTGAAACAATTCCTGTCCTACTAGAACTATTAAAATCTAAGTCTATAGCATATGATGCTGAGTTAGATGATTATGAAAAGTTCTCGGACATTTTTCTTTTTTTTGACCTAGATGCACATTACTATTGTAAGCGTAAAGATCGAAATGAAATTCTTTGTGAGAGTATGAATGATTTATTGTCTTTCTTTAACGAATCAACGGAAAAAGGGAAATTGCTAATCAGTTATCCTATGTTTGAAGCTTTAAAATGTTTTAANGATGATTTTATAAATGAGAGTAATGTAACACTCCATTCGTTTAATATTTATGAGGTTGAGAAAAAAGGTAGCAGTACAACATTCAAGCAAAAATATAAGTGTATATCTTCAGATTGTTATAATAATCCAGATTACTCTAATGAGAAAATTGAAAAATTGGTTCAGTATTTTATATATGGTTCAATGCATTTGGTTGAAAATGAAGCTAATATTACCAATTCTGAGAGTATATTTATAAATCAATTTGAAAAATTTATCAAACCAAATGAACAAGTAGTTATTTTATCTTCTTTCCCACATTTTATAGTTGATATTTTTGGAATAGAAAAATACGTTGACGATATGAAGCGAAAAGTTTACCTAAAAGACATTTCGGAGCATCCTTAGAGCCTTTTAGTTTGTTGTAATTGGCAATCAATCTTTCAGAATATTATTAATAATACATTAATTCGTTGGACCGTGCTAAGTAATTATTTTTGTATCCTTACTTAAGGAAATTGTAAATTAAGGAATATACATAATGATTACTTAAACAGCCACCATATTGACCAATATCTGTATTATTGAAGAGCCTGCGAATAGAGTTGTCCTCCAATACCGTTCACCTGAAAAGAATCACTGGTCCGGCTATGCTTTTCCAGGTGGCCATATTGAAGAAGGTGAGAGTCTGGTTGAGTCTGTCATCCGAGAGATTAAAGAAGAAACCGGCCTAACGATCTCCAATCCCCAGCTAGCAGCTGTGAAAAACTGGCAGTTGGAGAATGGAACTCGCTATATTGTCTTTTGCTACAAAGCGACAGAATTTACAGGCCAGCTAAGATCGTCTGAAGAAGGGGGAGTATCTTGGGTTCCTAAGGACCAATTAGAAAAGTTGGACTTGTCCTATGACATGCTTCCTCTGCTGGAGGTCATGGAAGACCCAGACTTGTCCGAGTACTATTATCGCAAACGGACAGACGATGGTTGGGAAAAATGTCGCTATTAAGGAGTTGGCTTCCACCAGCTCTTTTCTTATTCTTGTAAGAAGTGGAAAAAAGTAGTATGATGAAAGGGTTTAGGAATACCTTATATAGGGGGAAGAAGGCTTAACATGAAAGATTTTCACTTCGATGCAATTGCTGCATTTGAAAATTACGAAATCGAAACCATGAGAGATGGCCATGTCGTTGTGACAACCAAGGTGGTCGAATCGTCTCTCAATTATTATGGAAATGCACACGGAGGCTATCTCTTTACCTTGTGTGACCAGATCAGTGGTTTGGTCGTGATTTCACAGGGAGTGGATGGTGTGACCTTGCAGTCTTCCATCAATTACTTGAAAGCTGGGCGTCTAGGAGATGTCCTGACCATCCACGGGGAATGTGTCCACAGTGGACGGACGACTCGAGTTGTGGATGTCGATATCACCAATCAGGAGGGTGCCAATGTCTGTAAAGCCACCTTTACCATGTTTGTAACGGGAGAAAGAGATGAATCAGCAAAAGTACGCATTTAAAAACTATATTTTTGATTTTTATGGAACCTTGGTCGACATTGAAACAGATGAGTCAAGTCCAGTCTTATGGGATACCATGGCCCAAATCTACCAATCCTATGGAGCTCATTATACAGGGGAAAGCCTGCAAGTCCGCTATAAGGAGTTGGTGCAGCAAGCTGAGGAAAGTATTGCCAAAGAAAAACAAGTGACCTATCCGGAGATTGATTTGACAGTGATCTTTGTTCAACTCTATCTAGAGAGTCATCCAACTGGAGCCAGTGTCCATCATCTCAAAGAGTGGGGCCGCTTGATAGCACGGACCTTTCGTGTCCTCTCTCGCAAACGCTTGGAGCTTTACCCCCACACGAAAGAAGTCTTAGAAGATATGAAAGCTGCAGGGTGTCGGATCTATCTCTTATCTAATGCGCAAGCTGACTTTACCAACCCAGAGATTGATTTGGTTGGCTTGAGAGAAATTTTTCATGATATTTATCTGTCGTCAGATGCAGGGATTCGCAAACCTCAGCAGGAATTCCTCGTGAAAGTGATCAAAGAACACCAGTTGAATCCTGATAAAACGGTCATGGTAGGGAATGACTTCAGTACAGATGTTGCTGTAGCAAAGAGCATTGGTATGCAAAGTATCTTAATCAATACCTTCCCATACTCTGAGGAAGAACTTCGAGATAAGAGACAAGCAGGCGTGCGCGTGATCCATGAGATTCAGGAATTACAAGAAGATTAAAGTTTATCATCGATTTTAGGAGGACAAATTGCCTCCTTTTCTATTGAAAATGCTACAGTTGAGCAGGATTTGTCAAAATTTCCCTTTCATGGTATACTATGGGAGTTAATTTTGCTAAGGAGATTGAAATGAATAACTTACCAAATTGTCCAAAATGTAATTCTGAATATGTCTATGAAGATGGGGCCCTCTTGGTCTGCCCAGAGTGTGCTTATGAATGGAACCCAGCTGAAGTCGTAGAAGAAGAAGGTGTCGTAGCAATTGATGCCAACGGAAACAAATTGGCTGATGGCGATACTGTCACCTTGATCAAAGACTTGAAAGTCAAGGGTGCACCTAAGGATTTGAAACAAGGAACGCGCGTGAAAAATATCCGTATCGTTGAAGGCGACCACAACATCGATTGTAAGATTGATGGCTTTGGCGCAATGAAACTCAAATCAGAATTTGTGAAGAAAATCTAAAAATAAGAAGAAGGGCCTAGCCCTTTTCTTTCAGGGGAATACTATGAAATTCAAACTATTATTTAGCTATCGTTTTCTATTATTTATCTTGAGTGTCATCGGCGTTTATCTGCAACTCACCAAACATGGTGGCTTTGGGATGATGCTCTATTACACCATTTTGTCCAACATGTTGGTCATGTTCTTCATGGGAGACATGGTGTGGCGCATGCTTCGTGGTCATTCGACCCAGACACAGGCTTATCTTCGCTTGAAGGGTGGGGTCACTATGTCGATTATGATCACCTGTGTCATCTATCACTTTATGCTAGCACCCATCGCGACACCTGAGAAGTTTTATCGCTTGGAAAACTTCCTTTGTCACTACATTGTTCCCTTGATGTTCTTCTTTGACACCCTGGTGATTGATAAACCAAAACAGTATCGGAAGTTAGATCCATTGGCTTGGACTGTGCTTCCTGTTCTTTATATGCTGTTCTCTCTTCTCAACGGTTTGGTCCTTAAATGGCCAGTACCTGGCGCGAAAGACAGTCCTTTCCCTTATTTCTTTATCAATGTCAATCGTTTCGGCTGGCTCTATGTCGTTAAGATGGCGTCTATCATTTTTGTCGCTTATTTAGTCGCTGGATTTGGTTTGTTTGCCTTGAAGAAAATTGGAAAAAAGGAACGGACCACCATAGAATAGAAGCTTTGTGATCATAAATCCGAACATTACAAGAAAAAAATAAGTTTTTTCTTGCATCCCTCTATAAACTGTGATATATTATGGATAATTAAATAGTCCTTTAATCCTGTCCCGTGAGGCAGGCAAGGAGTCTGATCAAAATAAGGGGTAGACTGGATGCGTTCTAGATACTATCTCTTAGCATTTTTCTGAAGCCTCCTTGAAAAGGGAGGCTTTTTTCTATCAATTAGGAGGAAAAGATGAAGATCAAAGAAGTCGTTGATGATCTGACCATGAAGCGGGCGATTACTCGCATCACTTATGAAATCATCGAACGGAATAAGGATCTGAGCCAAATTGTTTTGGTAGGGATCAAAACTCGTGGCGTATTCATTGCCAATCGCATCAAAGAACGGTTAGCACAGCTAGAACAAATAGAAGTTCCAGTCTGTGAATTGGATACCAAGCCTTTCCGTGATGATATCAAAGTAACAGAAGATTCAACCGTTTTACCAGTAGATATTACTGGCAAAGATGTCATCCTGATTGATGATGTCCTTTATACAGGTCGGACTATTCGAGCAGCCATCGATAATCTTGTCAGTCGCGGACGCCCATCGCGTGTCAGCCTGGCTGTCCTAGTGGATCGTGGTCATAGAGAATTGCCGATCCGACCAGATTATGTTGGAAAGAACATTCCAACAAGTCGATCAGAGGAAATCATTGTCGAAATGACTGAGCTAGATGGTCAAGATCGCATCTTGATCGAGGTGAGTGAATAAGGTAGTTTTCAAATCGTCGCTATATACAGGAGCGACTGAGGGAGCTTCCTGTATCGTTTTCACATATGCATATCTTTGGAATGGAGTTACAACATGTCTACAAATCAAATCGCACTTAAAAATCTTGTCTCAATGGAAGCTTTATCAAACGAAGAAGTTATGGCTTTGATTAAGCGTGGGATTGAGTTTAAAAATGGAGCAAAAGCTCATTATGACGAGCAACATATCGTGGCTAACCTCTTCTTTGAGTCGTCAACACGTACGCACAAAGCATTTGAAGTGGCTGAGTTGAAATTGGGGTGTGATCTCCTTGACTTTGATGTGAAAACGAGCTCTGTAAACAAGGGTGAAACTCTCTACGATACAATTTTGACCATGTCAGCTCTCGGAGTCGATATCTGTGTTATCCGTCACCCAGAAGTAGACTACTACAAGGAATTGATTGAAAGTCCAACCATTACAGCCTCTATTGTCAACGGGGGCGATGGATCTGGTCAACACCCAAGCCAAAGTTTACTAGACTTGATGACCATCTACCAAGAGTTTGGTCACTTTGACGGTTTGAAGGTTTGTATCGCTGGTGACTTGGATCACTCACGGGTTGCAAAATCCAATATGCAAATCTTAAAACGCTTGGGGGCAACCCTTTACTTCGCTGGTCCAGACGAATGGAGAAGTGAAGAATTTGAAGAGTATGGAACCTTTGTCACCATCGATGAAGTGATTGAAGAGGTTGATGTGATGATGTTCCTCCGTGTTCAACACGAGCGTCATGACTATGAGTCTCTCTTCTCAAAAGAAAACTACCATCGTTTGCATGGGTTGACACAAGAACGCTATGATCGTATGAAAGACACAGCCATCTTGATGCACCCAGCTCCAGTAAACCGTGATGTGGAGATTGCCGACCACTTGGTAGAAGCTCCTAAATCACGCATTGTGGAGCAAATGACCAACGGTGTCTTCGTCCGCATGGCTATCATCGAAGCAGTATTGGCTGGACGTAAATAATAGAGTAAAAAAAGAAAGGAGAAGTGAGAGAGTCTACAAGAAGGTGGTCTTTTCTCACTTTTCTTTTTGGAGTTTGTAAGGAGAATTTATGGTAAAACGTCTCTTAGTATTAGAAGATGGGACGGTTTTTGAAGGAACTGGTTTTGGAGCGGATACCTATGTCAGTGGGGAATTGGTCTTGAATTCTGCCATGACGGGTTACCAGGAGTTGATCACCGACCAGTCCTATAAGGGACAAATTTTAGCTTTTACCTTTCCAGTTATCGGTACAACAGGGATTAACCGAGATGATTATGAATCAATTTTTCCAGGTTGTCTAGCAGTTGTCGTGCACCAATTAGCAAGCCATCCAAGTAATTGGCGCAAACAGCTGTCCCTAGATGCTTACCTGAAGAAACACAACATTCCAGGGATTCAAGGAGTAGATACTCGAAAGCTGGCTAAAATTGTTACCGAACATGGAAGCATGAAGGCTACAGTGGTTAATGAAGGGGATGCGATTGAGCATATTCTAGATCAACTTCGGGCAACCGTCTTGCCTTTTGACCAAGTCCGTCAAGTGTCAACCAAAACCCCTTATGCTGCACCAGGATTTGGTAAGAGTATTGTCTTGATCGACCTGGGCTTACGCCATTCCGTTTTACGTCAATTAATCGCGAGAGGATGTAATGTAACGGTTGTACCCTATTCCATTAAATTAAAAGAATTGAAGGATCTCCAGCCAGATGCGATTATTCTATCCAGTGGTCCAGGGAATCCCCATCATATTGATAGTATTTGCCAGGTTATTGCTAAAATCGATCCTCATATTCCGATCATGGGGATCGGCTTGGGGGCAGAATTGCTGGCCCTTGCCCACGGAGGAAGCCTCACCAAACTAAAAAGTCCTCATCGAGGACTCAACATTCCTGTAAAAGAGGTTGCTACTGGGAAAGTCGAAATCACTAGCCAAAATCATCAGTACAACATTGAACGTGATACTCTTCCACGTGATTTTCTGATCACGCATGAGGAGCTTCATGATCACTCTATTGAGGCCTTTCGTCATCGCTACCTACCTTTAATTGGTGTCCTCTACCATATTGAGTCCAGTCCAGGACCAAGAGAAAGTCTCTATTTCTATGATGAATTTATGGATCTGATTGAAAGTAAATCGGACGAAAGAAGGGAGGAGCTATGGTCATGAATCAAGTAACGCTTTTGTGTGCAGAATCTTTTAATGATGTCAGTTTGCTTGGAGCACTCACTTCTTGTCCCTTATTAAAAGAACGTGGCTTCCAAACTGAAATCCTCTATTGTGGAGATGAGAATGCTATCACCAAAGAAGCAAGGGAAGCTGTTAGAGTCATTCGTTTAAAGTTAGACAGTCTGAAAGATGCTCTTCTAGCGTCGAAAACAAAGAATCTACTGTTATCTTTTGCGGATAAGCAACTTCTTGGGCTTTTATTCAGATTGGAGGAAATCGGATTTCTTAAAGAGCATAAAATTCGTATTTTAGGAACTTCGCTTAGGCAGTACCGAACTTTTTATCATCAGGCAGACCAAAAGTCATTTTTACAGGATCTGGGTTATCAAGTTCCTTCCTCTTCCTTGGTTTCAACAGTCAGAGAGGCCATTGAGTTTTCGGAACAGATCCAATTTCCAATTGTTGTTTGGCCACTTGCCAGCAAGCATGGGCAAGGTCGTCGGATCGCTAATAACTTGGATGATCTATGTGATGCTGTTGAAAATGGGCTAGAAGTGTCGCCACAAGGCCAGTGTTTGTTGGAGTTCTCGACAGTTGGCTTCAAGGAGTTGGAATACATCGTCGTCCGAGATCGCCAGGATAATTATTATCTTGCGGGTAATATTGAAAGTGTCGACCCGGTGGGGATCCACTCCAGTGATTCCTATCAAGTCATCCCTAGTCTGACCTTGACGGATACAGAGCACCAGGCATTGAGAGAGGCAGCTTTGTCTATTGTACGCCATTTGAGATTGGTTGGAGCGACATCTATCAAGTTTGCGCTAGATCCAAAGAGTTACCAATTTTATATTCTTGAGGTCAATCCTTTTGCATCAGATTCTTTCTCGACCATGTCCATGGCTTTGGGTTATTCGATCTACCACCAGGCTCTATGCTTAAAATTAGGCGACCATCTGTTAGATCTTCCTCACCCTACCATGAAGGGTCTGACAGCCCTATTTGAACCCACTCTAGATCGTATTCTCTTTAAACTCCCTGTCTTTCCAATTGAGAAAGTTTCAAGAGTCCTCAATACTCAGATTCATTCAATCGGTGCTCTTTATGGATTTGGAACTAGTCTAGAAGAAGCCTATCAGCAAGCTGTTGAAAATTTTGGTTCGGATCAGTGGCCTAAGAATATTCTGAAGGATGTTTCGGACGATGAATTGATTCAACGGATTGCCAAACGGATGCCCTATCGTTTCTCATCAATCTTAGAGGCTTTCCATAGAGGCTTCGAAATGGAAGAAGTAAGTGACCTGAGTCGAATGGATCCTTTCTATCTCCAGTTTTTGTATAATATCTACTTGTACGAGAGACAAGAACAGCCCCAAACAAATCATTCTTTAAAGTTTCACCCTTTGGATTTGACAGCCGGATTTGGTCATGTTGGAGAAGGAGTGACCTTCTTTAGTTCTATTTTTGGAGACGACGAGGCATCAGATTGGAGTGACTGGACATTGTTGGTTGATCGAGGATCTCTAGACGAACCTAGAAGGATTCTACAAATCATTGAACGTTTGAGAATAGAGAAGGGAGTTGGAAGAAAAGTAGCCCTTCTTAGTAATCTACCTTTCGTTGGCCAAGTGGCTCATGCCTGCTTGCGAATCCCTCTTTCAGTTTATGAAACTTACCAAGATCAGATTAATAGACGGTTTGGTAAGGTAGAGCAGATGAATGAATAGAATGAAAAATGCTTCGGTTACCGTAACCGAAGCATTTTTTGAACCAATATACTGAATTAAGAATGGCTAACAATACCGATAATGGTATCAACTGCACGCTCCATGGTTTGAAGGCTGACGTATTCAAAGCGACCATGCATATTTTCGCCACCAGCGAAGAGGTTTGGTGTTGGAATTCCCATGAAGGAAATCTTAGAGCCATCTGTCCCACCACGGATTGGTTCGATAATAGGTGTGAGGCCCAAATCTTCCATAACTTCCTTAGCCAAGTTGACAGGTGTCATATCTTTCTCGATCACTTGTTTCATGTTGTAGTACTGGTCTTTAAGGGTCAAAAGGACTCTTTCTGCACCAAGCTCTTGGTTCATCTTACTTGCAATCTCTTCCATCTTTGCCTTACGAGCTTCGAAATTCTCTGTCTCGAAGTCACGGATGATGTAGCTTGCGTGAGCCTCTTCAACAGTACCATCCACATTCATCAAGTGGTAGAAGCCTTGGTAGCCATCCGTTTTTTCAGGGCGGTCTTCTTCAGGCAGTTGATTATGGAAGTCAATGGCTAACTGAAGAGCATTGACCATTTGGTTCTTAGCAGTTCCTGGGTGAACATTACGGCCTTTGAAGGTGATTTCAGCGCCTGCAGCAGAGAAGGTTTCGTATTGCAATTCACCAAGAGGCCCACCGTCTACAGTATAAGCGAAATCAACATTAAAGTCTTCAGCATCAAATTTGTCCGCTCCAACCCCGATTTCTTCATCCGGTCCAAATCCAACGCGGATTTCACAATGTTTGATTTCAGGGTGTGCAGTTAAGTATTCAATGGCTGTCATAATTTCAGCAATTCCCGATTTGTCATCAGCACCAAGGAGGGTTGTACCGTCTGTAGTGATCAAGGTTTGCCCCTTATAGTTGTGGAGGTTAGCAAAGTCAGTAGGATCTAGCGAATAACCAGAATCACCAAGAGCAATAGTGCCACCATCATAGTTTTCAATGACTTGAGGACTGATGTTTTCCGCATTGAAATCAGCAGTATCCATGTGTGAGATAAAGCCAATTTTTCGTGTGAGACTTGGATCATTTGCTGGAAGAGTTCCAATAGCAAAACCGTTTGGAAGATAATAAACATTTTGCAGTCCAACTCGTTCCATTTCAGGGAGTAGCACATTCTTTGCAAACTCTACTTGAGAAGGTGTACTAGGAGTTGTTGTTGAAGTCTCATCAGAGCGAGTATTGACTTTGACATAGGTTAAAAATCGTTCTAGTAATGTAGGGTATTTCATCTGTTTTTCCTTTTCTAGTTCTGTGCTTGTAAAACATAACGCATGATAGCAGTAGCGACACCGTCTTCTTTGTTAGAAGTTGTAGTAACATCAGCCAAGGCTTTGATAGCGTCTGGAGCATTTCCCATAGCAACTCCAAGACCTGCGTACTCAATCATTTCAATATCGTTGTTCTCATCTCCGATAGCCATAACCTCTTGTCTTGGAATTCCCAAGTATTCAGCCAAAGCCTTTAAGCCGGTCGCTTTATTTACCCCCTTGGGAAGGATCTCAAATAGGATCGGTTGGGAGCGAATGGTGTGGAAGCGCTGGGCTAATGCTTCTTCATAGGTCTCTTGAAAGGCATCAATCTGTTCTTTCTGATCGATAAACATCCCTTGGAAAATTGGTTGTGCCTCAAGGACTTCTCGCAATCCCAATGATACAGGGACAGCAGAAACGATACTAGCGTCCATTTTGGCTATTTCTGAAGGATCCCGATTCAAAATGATATAGCGATTTAAATCGAATAAACTTAATTGAGGATGAATTTCCTGAGTCAATTGATCGAGATAAACCAAATCTTTTTCAGATAAGGCATCATAGGTAATGACGGACCAATCTGAAGATTTGACAGTGGTACAACCGTTATTAATCACAGAGTAGGAGTGGTTACTCTTGAAGCCAATCTCTTCAAAGATTGGACGAACACCAGATAGGGGACGTCCCGTACAAATGACGACGTGTACACCAGCAGATTCAGCGTCCAAAAGAGCCTGCCGATTAGCAGGGCTAATGGTTTTATCCGGAGATAAAAGAGTCCCGTCTAAATCGATAGCAATCAATCGGATCATAATTCATCCTCCTTAGCAGGTAGAAAGCTAGCAATGACTTTTCCAATCACTCTTGGTTCCTCCTCTAAGGGGATGACCTTGTCACTATACTTTTTATTTAACGAAACAAGACGGATTCCTTGGGCTTCACGGAAGACACGCTTGATCAAGGTTTGCCCATCGTACTCAATGGCATAGATGGCACCAGCAGTATCGTAGAAAGTTTGCTTGATTAGGGCAACAGATCCTTTTGGATATTTTGGCTCTAGCGAGTCAGTATGAATCCAAAGTGCTAAATCATAGGCTAGTTTTTGATCAAACCAAACTAAATCTCCCTTAGAAGCACTTTGACTCGCAGCATAACTGTCAAAGACTGTATAGGGTGTATACTTCTTCTCAATACGCTTGCGCTCCGCTTGTAAAACCAATAAGCGATTGGCTTCCTCTAAGAGAGAGTCTTGAAAATCCTCATCTAGTTGCTTATAGATAAACTCAATCTTAGAATCCTCCAAGGTATCTGGTTGACCATAACGTGGGTCTAAATCAGAAATAGGAATTTCAAAGAAGCTAGCAATCTTTTCTAAGTTCTCACTAACTGGGAGAGAAGTTCCTTTAACATAGCCCGTCAAGGTACTAGCTGGAATACCAGTTGTACGAGATAAATCGACCTGTTTCTTATTTTGAACCTTTAATAGTTCTCTTATTTTTTCGGAAATAATGCGCAAAGCCTCTTTATCCTGTGGGCTTGCTTTTCCACGTCCTCTTGCCAAGAGCTTCACCTCCTTTTACATTACAATTCATTATAGCGAATTAAATCGAAAAAGTAAACAAAAACCTTATCTAAATAAAGATTTTATCCTTTTACGATATAAAACGTATAAAACTGTAAAATTTTATTATATTATCCTTGATTTTTTTAGGTCTAAGGTCTAAAATAGATATAAAATGACTTCATGGAGGTTGAAGTATGATTCGTACCGTTCAAGTCAAAGATGCAGGTCAAATTCGAGATTTGTGCCATCAAGCATTAGAGTATGATTCGACCCTTGAGAAAGTAGCTGCTCAGATCGATAAATTTAATCAGCCAGACTCTGGTCACTTTTGCTTTGTATACGAAGATGACCAAACAGGTAATATTCTTGGTTATGTCGAAGCTGAAGCCTATGAGAGTATATATAGCGATCCTGGTTTAAATGTTTTAGGACTTGCTGTTTTCCCTTCTGCTCAAGGATGTGGGATTGGTCGGCAGTTGATGGAGCGAATTGAAGCTCTTGCTCAAACTCATAACTATGCCTTTATTCGTTTGAGTTCTGCCTCTCATCGAAAAGAAGCCCATGTCTTTTACGAACGAATAGGCTATGAGGGAAATAGGACGCAGAAGCGATTTTTGAAATTAATGAATTAAGATAGGCAAAGGCCTATCTTTTTTGTTATAATGAAGAGTACGATTAATTTTACTAGGAAGATGATTATGCCAAATATAGAAGAATTAAAGAAACGACAAGAGAAAATTCGGAACTTCTCGATTATCGCCCACATTGACCACGGAAAGTCAACCTTGGCGGACCGAATCTTAGAGAAAACCGAGACCGTTTCTAGTCGAGAAATGCAAGCTCAGCTCCTAGATAGCATGGATCTAGAACGGGAACGTGGGATTACCATCAAGCTCAATGCCATCGAGTTGAACTATACGGCTAAAGATGGGGAGACATATATCTTCCACTTGATTGACACACCAGGACACGTGGACTTTACCTATGAGGTTTCTCGTTCGCTCGCAGCCTGTGAAGGGGCGATTTTAGTAGTCGATGCTGCTCAAGGGATTGAGGCGCAGACCCTAGCCAATGTTTATCTGGCACTGGACAATGATTTGGAGATCCTGCCAGTCATTAACAAAATTGACTTACCAGCTGCAGATCCAGAACGTGTGCGGACAGAAGTGGAAGATGTGATCGGCTTGGATGCCAGTGAGGCAGTCCTAGCTTCTGCCAAGGCTGGTATTGGGATTGAAGAGATTTTGGAACAAATCGTCGAGAAAGTTCCAGCACCTACTGGGGACGTTGCCGCTCCATTGCAAGCCTTGATCTTTGACTCGGTATACGACCCATACAGGGGAGTCATTCTTCAAGTCCGTGTGGTCAATGGCCTAGTGAAGCCAGGCGACACCATCCAGTTGATGAGTAATGGTAAGACCTTTGATGTGACTGAGGTTGGGATTTTTACTCCTAAAGCAGTGGGTCGTGACTTCCTTGCGACTGGAGATGTTGGTTATATTGCAGCCTCTATTAAGACGGTTGCGGATACTCGTGTCGGGGATACTGTGACCTTGGCTACTAATCCAGCAACTGAGCCTCTTCATGGATATAAGCAAATGAACCCAATGGTCTTTGCTGGTCTTTACCCGATCGAATCCAACAAATACAATGATCTTCGGGAAGCACTGGAAAAGTTGCAACTCAATGACGCCAGTCTTCAATTTGAACCTGAGACTTCTCAAGCCCTTGGTTTTGGTTTCCGTTGTGGTTTCTTGGGTCTCCTTCACATGGATGTTATCCAAGAACGTTTGGAGCGCGAGTTCAACATTGACTTGATCATGACGGCACCGTCAGTTATCTACAAGGTCAATTTGACAGATGGAGAAGTGCTGGATGTGTCCAACCCATCTGAGTTTCCAGATCCAACCAAGATCGCATCGATTGAAGAACCATATGTTAAAGCACAAATCATGGTACCACAAGAGTTTGTCGGAGCTGTGATGGAATTAGCCCAACGCAAACGTGGGGACTTTGTAACCATGGACTACATCGATGAAAATCGGGTCAATGTCATCTATCAAATCCCACTAGCGGAAATTGTTTTTGATTTCTTTGATAAATTGAAATCCTCTACTCGTGGTTATGCAAGCTTTGACTATGAGTTGTCTGAATACCGTCCATCTAAATTGGTTAAAATGGATATCCTTCTCAATGGCGATACTGTCGATGCCCTCAGCTTTATCGTTCACAAGGACTTTGCCTATGAACGTGGTAAGCTGATTGTTGAGAAACTCAAGAAGATTATTCCTCGTCAACAGTTTGAAGTGCCCATACAAGCAGCTATCGGTCATAAGATCGTAGCCCGTACAGATATCAAGGCCCTTCGT
This sequence comes from Streptococcus australis, assembly GCF_003943615.1. Classification (GTDB taxonomy): domain Bacteria; phylum Bacillota; class Bacilli; order Lactobacillales; family Streptococcaceae; genus Streptococcus; species Streptococcus australis_C. The sequence goes on from NZ_RJPZ01000009.1 coordinate 14,586, forward strand.
AAGAACGTATTGGCCAAGTGTTATGGTGGGGACGTCTCACGGAAACGCAAGCTTCTTGAAAAACAAAAAGCTGGTAAGAAACGGATGAAAGCTATCGGTTCGGTAGAAGTACCGCAGGAAGCCTTCTTGTCTGTCTTATCAATGGATGAGGAATAAGCTTTTCTCTTAAATCATAGAACAAATTGAACGTCCCGATAGGGGCGTTTTTCTATCGGGTTAGACAAATAGCGCTTTCAAATCTGAGTAGAACATGTTAAACTAGAGGTATCAAAATCCATCACAAAGGAGAGAAAAGATGAAAAATAAGTTCCTACTAGCGACCGTTTCGGTCTTGTCAGCTCTTGCTCTTGTGGCTTGTAGCACTCCTAAAAAAGAGTCTAGAAAACCGTTGTCATCTGAATCTAGTTCCACTGAGGTGGTAAAAAAGAGCAAAAAATCCTCTAGTAAAAAGACCTCTAGCAAGGTGGAGTCAAAATCATCGGATGATACCAAGAGTACTGTCGAAACCAAACGGGTTGGTTCGGCTGATTATGGCTATATCGATATCCCGAGCAAGTGGATTAAATTTACAGACATAGACGGTGGAGATAGCATTCAATTTACGGATGGTAGTGCCTATAATATCGTAACCATGAACGGGTATACCAAAGAGAAAGCGAATGTCGGTGAAGGAGAAGTCTTCAACGCAGAGTTGATTGCGAACCGTATTGCTTACTATTGGAAGGACAATAAAGAAGTAGACAAAATGTGGGGAGCTAAAACCACTGTCTCAGGTAATGAAGCTTTGCAGCTGAATATTATCCTTAAATCTGGGCAGTACCTCATTACTTGGGTCTTCCAAAAGGATGATAAGGTATACTTGATGTCTTTTGAAGGGGATAAAACCACTTTGGCTCAATTCATTCCTTACATTGAGGAAACTTGGAGTTTGGATGGAACAGGAGCTGTTACAGATTAGTCAATTGGAGGCTGAGACAAAAGACCTAGCCTCTCAATTGTCTTTGGATTGTTGAGCAAGACGCAGTGATTGAGTGGGCTCTACTACGCTGATTTCATCAGCTTTTACAGCCCTACTCAACTGTGCGGAGGTGGGACGACGAAATCGAATTCTAACGAATTACCGATTTCTGTCCCACTCTCTTTTTTACTCTCTCTGTGGTATAATGCTCTTATCTATTTAGTAATAAGAAAGTAGTTTATGACTCAAGAAATTGACCTTGAAAAATACCATCAATTAGCACTTCAAAAGCAAAAGGAGCACCGCAAGGTATTGGCGGATCTGAAAAAGAAACCACCTAAGAACCTAGATAAAATAGCGCAAGAGATTCACGATGAAGTCTTTCAAGAAATTGATTGTACCGCTTGTGCCAATTGCTGTAAGACCCTAGGGCCAGATTTTAAGGAAGCGGATATCACCCGCATCGCTAAGTATTTCAAAATGAAACTTCCTGCTTTTGAGGCTGAATTTCTTCAAGTTGATGAAGATGGAGATAAGGTTTTTAAGTCCATGCCTTGCCCCTTCCTGGGTGGCGATAATCTTTGTTCGATCTACGATGTTCGGCCTAAAGCTTGTCGAGAGTTTCCTCATACGGACCGTAAGAAGATCTACCAGATCAATCATCTGACCATCAAGAATACCTTGACATGCCCAGCAGCTTATTTATTTGTAGAAAAATTGAAGGACCGTTTGTAAGCATGTATACATTTTTATTATTTGACCTAGACCACACCTTGTTGGATTTTGACACAGCGGAGGAAGTGGCTTTAACGCAATTTCTTAAGGACCAGGGAGTTCAAGATATTCAAGCCTTTAAGGATTATTACAAACCTATGAACCAAGGGCTTTGGAAAGATTTGGAACAAAAGAAAATTAGCAAGAAAAACTTGATTAACAGCCGGTTCGCGATTGCCTTTGCTCATTTTGGAAGAGAGGTAGATGGTGAAGAGATGGCTTTGCGTTACCAGGATTATATTAGCCAACAGGGACAGAGCTTCCCAGGAGCAGAAGACTTACTGGCAGAGTTGGTAGAAAGGGGCTATCAGCTTTATGGAGCTACCAACGGAGTTACTGCTATTCAGCAAGGGCGCTTGAAGCAGTCAGCTATTACCCCTTATTTCAAAGAAATCTTTATCTCTGAACAATTAGGAACTCAAAAACCGGAAGTGGCCTTTTACGAAAAGATCGGTAACTTGATCCCAGGCTTTACCAAGGAGCAAGCTCTTATGATCGGGGATTCTTTGACAGCGGATATCGCTGGGGGCAATGCTGCGGGGATTGATACCGTCTGGTATAATCCGGATCACAAAGAAAATACCAGTCCAGCAGTACCGACCTATGTCGTTGCTGACTATCAAGCCTTACTGGATATCCTTAAGTAAAAATGTATTTCAAACTAGCTGTTAAGCTAGTTTTTTGGTATCATGGTGGAATGAATAAATTTAAATCAATAAGGGTTACCATCAAAAGATGGCTTCGCTATCTGCTTCTTGCATTCGCCACAGTGGTCGCTCTCTTAATTTGTTTTCTATTTTATTTTACTAATCAAGAAGAAAAAGAAATCCAAGAGCAAATTTCTGGCTTTTATCAGGAAGCGGGATTTAAAGGAGACCTAAGTTTTAAAGCAGCTCAACTCCATGGGATGTCGACTAAATATGCCTATAGCTATCAAGAAAGGGTTGAGGGAAAAACGGTTCAGTTTGACTTTCCCTATGCTACTCATCTATCCAAAGAAGAAGGTGGGAAAAACTATGACACGGCAGAAGAGCTAGCTTACCATTCCAAAAGCTGGCTTGTTGCACCATTTTTCGAAAGAGCCTTCGCTGAATCTCAAGGTTTTCAAAAACTGACTCAGGAAATAAAAGAAGAGTTTCGTAAACAGGGCTTAGAGGTAAGCAAGGTTAGTCTTCAGTTCCCAATCGATAATCTCGATTTCGAAAATCAATTGGCAACAGACTTACTAGCTGCTGAAAAAGCTGGAGAAACAGAACTTCGAGGGATTCTGACCTTGGATTATGCTAACTACCGCCAAATAAAGGGCTTTTCCTTTACCATCACAGTGACATCTCTCCCTAAAGAATTTGAAGGGAAGCGCTTGGATGTAAGCGGACTTCCTTCTGGAAACTATGTGATTGAATCTAATTCCCCAAAGGATGAATCTTATAGCTTTGAGATCGAATAAAAAAATTTTTAATAGTGTCAAGTTTTTTTCTTGACAGGTCTTTAAAATGTGTTATAATAGATCATGTGCTAAATAGCTTGTCTATTTCACCGAAAATTAAAATATAGAAAAGAGAATTATAAAAATGGCAGTTAAAATTCGTTTGACTCGTATGGGTTCTAAGAAAAAACCTTACTACCGTATCAACGTAGCAGATTCACGTTCACCACGTGATGGACGTTTCATCGAAACAGTTGGAACTTACAATCCACTTGTTGAAGAAAACCAAGTAACTTTGAAAGAAGACCGCGTTCTTGCATGGTTGGCTGATGGAGCTCAACCTTCAGATACAGTTCGCAACATCCTTTCAAAAGAAGGTGTCTTGAAGAAATTCCACGATTCTAAATTCTCAAAATAATCAAAAAGTAGGTTGATGTATGGATACGATTGAAAATCTTATTATTGCAATTGTGAAACCTTTGATTTCACAACCGGATGCCTTAACCATCAAGATCGAAGATACTCCTGAATTCTTGGAGTACCACCTTGACCTTGATCCTAGCGATGTTGGTCGAGTGATCGGTCGGAAAGGTCGCACCATTTCTGCGATAAGAACGATTGTCTACTCTGTCCCAACTGAAGATAAAAAAGTAAGAATCGTTATTGACGAAAAATAAAAGGCGGGACATTGTCCCGTTTTTTTGTTGCAAGGAGAAGAAATGAAAGAAGTCACTATTGGGCAACTACAAGCCTATTTAAAAGAACATTACTACAATACCCGGACAGAAGAAGGTCTGTTTATCAAGCTCGTCGAAGAGGTTGGGGAAGTAGCCGAGGTCTTAAATGGACGTTCTGGACGAAAAGAAGGAGTTCAGGACTCAAATGAGGAATTAGGCAAAGAACTAGCTGATATCATTCACTATACGGTTGCCATAGCGGCTATCAATGACATTGACCTCACTAAAACCATCTTTGAAAAGGATAAAACAGCAGCTGTCAAATACCAGCACGAGAAGGATTTGGAGCAGTTTCTTGCAGAAAAGTCCATTTGAGAAAATCCTTTGAACGTGATAAAATAAAACGTAAGGTTGTTAAGTGAATTGTTGTTTAGAAAGAGTTGTTTTGATATGAACCGATTTGAAGTAACTACAAAGATTGGTTGTTTCTCTGTTACTTATAAAAAGAGAAATAAAGTTCTAGTTTGTTTAAATGGTGCTGGTTTGATACCGAGTTATGAAAATTTTCTACCAATACTTGAAAAACTTCCTTCCTCAATAGGTTACCTTACGATTGATTTTCCGAATACAGGTAGGAGTCCGATTCATAGTCAAACAGGAATTAATTTGGATAATCTTGTTGAAGCGGTATACGAAATTCTGAAAGGATTGGAAATTTCTGATTATATACTATGTGTTCATAGTTTAGGTGGTGTTTTGGCTTTAAAGTTGATGAGTAAACCAATTAAGTGTCAAGCATTGATAGCAATTGAACCAACAACAAAAAATATAATGTTTGCTGATTTTTCAAAAAATCCTTATCCAGAAATGGAAGAGCAAATCAGGATGATTGAAGAATGTGGTCAGGAAAAATATTTTAAGGGACTAACTCAAGCAACATTTGAACCTGAAACTGATAGACTGATTTGGGGATTGATGGAAGAAAAAGGCTTAGAATTGGAAAAGCAAGTTCCTGGATTTCAGATATCTGTAAATATTACTGCTGAAGATTTTGATAGTTTGTCCTTAGCAGATAATATTCCTGTTTTCGTATTTTGTCAGGCGTACAGAGAAAAAGAGTACAGAGATTCAGAATATTGGAATTCTAATACAAAACTCATTCTAGGTGGAAACCACCACTATCTACACTGGTCAGAATCGGAAAAAATTGCAACTCTTATTAGAGAACTTTAGAGATAAATTAATCAAAAGAGGAATGTAAAGAATAAAATGAATTATTTTAATGTTGGGAAAATCGTCAATACGCAGGGTTTGCAGGGTGAGATGCGGGTCTTGTCTGTGACAGACTTTGCGGAAGAGCGCTTTAAAAAAGGAGCAGAGTTGGCTCTCTTTGATGAGAAGGATCAGTTTGTCCAAACGGTGACTATTGCCAGTCACCGCAAGCACAAGAACTTCGATATCATCAAGTTTAAGGATATGTACCATATCAATGCCATCGAAAAGTTCAAGGGTTTTAGCCTCAAGGTTGCCGAAGAAGACTTGACCGATTTGGACGAGGGCGAGTTTTATTACCACGAGATCATCGGCCTTGATGTTTATGAAAATGACCAACTCATCGGTCAAATTAAGGAGATCCTTCAACCGGGTGCCAATGATGTCTGGGTGGTGAAGCGCAAAGGTAAACGAGACCTTCTCTTGCCTTATATCCCGCCAGTTGTCCTCAATATTGATATCCCAGGAAACCGAGTGGATGTAGATATCTTGGAAGGGTTAGACGATGAAGATTGATATTTTAACCCTCTTTCCAGAGATGTTTTCACCCCTGGAGCACTCCATCGTCGGAAAGGCGCGTGAAAAGGGACTCCTTGAGATCAACTACCATAATTTTCGTGAAAATGCAGAGAAGGCGCGGCATGTGGATGATGAACCCTATGGTGGCGGGCAAGGCATGCTCTTGCGAGCTCAGCCGATTTTCGATGCCTTTGATGCCATTGAGAAAAAGAATCCGCGCGTGATTTTACTAGATCCAGCCGGGCGGACTTTTGATCAACGTTATGCAGAAGAGTTAGCTCAAGAAGAAGAATTGATCTTTATCTGTGGCCACTATGAAGGCTACGATGAGCGGATTAAGTCCCTGGTGACAGATGAGATTTCTCTTGGAGACTATGTCTTGACCGGTGGCGAGCTTGCTGCCATGACCATGATTGATGCGACCGTACGCTTGATTCCAGAAGTGATCGGAAAAGAGTCCAGCCACCAGGATGATAGTTTCTCGTCCGGCCTTCTAGAATACCCTCAATACACACGCCCCTATGAATATCGAGGGATGACAGTTCCGGATGTCCTCATGAGTGGCCATCATGAAAATATCCGTCAATGGCGTCTCTATCAGAGTTTGAAAAAGACACTAGAGCGACGGCCAGACCTGCTTGAAAAGTATGACTTAACTCCAGAAGAAGAGAAGATCTTGGAGCAAATTAAACAAGAAGAATAGCAGCATTTGCTGTTTTTCTTTTGCCCTAAAATTAATAGAAAAAATCTTCCTCATCCTACTAGTTATTGGTAACAAAATGTGGTATCCTTATGGAGAGATAACAGATATGAAAAAGTGTTGGTGGTGTTTGCAATGGGCAAAAAAATAGGAAAATCAGTCTTTACAACGGGTGTCGCAGCGACAACCCTCTTTTCAGGTTTGTCCGGTCATAAGGCACAGGCTGAAGAGATTGTCCAGAACGATGCTACTGATCAGCAATCGACGGATGTGACTGAAATGGATTCAAGTTTTATGGATAAAAATATCTTACATGACCAATTGCAAAAAGCTGAAAAAAGGGTCGAAGACCAACGGTTACGTCTGAACCAGGCTCAATCTGAATACAATGTCGCCAAATCTGGTCTGGAAGCTGCTGAAGCAAACCTAGAGACAACTGAAACGATGATTGAAGAATCCAATCAAACATCCCTTGGCAAAACTGAAAATGAAATTGCGGTTGCTGAGGCAGTTGTTACTCTAGAACAAGAAAAGGTACGCCAAGCAAGTGAGTCTGATAGCCAAGTTCGTTCTGCCATAAAGAGTCAAGAGAATAAAATTGCTGCCCAGCAGTTACTTGTTGATATCGCAGGAAATGAATTAAGAAAAGCCAAACAACCCATCCAGAACGATGAGACAGTATTAGCACAGGCACAGTTAAAAGAGGAGCAGGCGCAAAACGAATTAAAAATAGCTCAAGCCTTAGTGCTTAATCTGACAGACACTCATGCCAAAGCTCCCCAGGTTTTAAAGCAAGTTTCCAGTGAAATTGAAGGAGTACAGAAGGAAGTTGAAAAATTAACTTATCAAATCTCCCAAAAATTAGTAGAGTTAGAAAAAGTCCGTGAAGCGGCCATGGCTAGTCCAATCAATCTTCAACAGACAAGCTATGAGACTTTGTTAGAGGAGTGGGCCAAGGCTGGTGACCAAGGCGCTGTTGAAGCTATGTCGCTTTATCATCGTGGGCGTGTAGAGGACCAGCTGACAGGTGGAAAGGCCACTAGATTAGATAACGTCCTAAAAGCGTTAGAAATTGTAGATACCATTAATCAGTACCGTCGCCAGGCAGGTTTAGGTGAGCTCTTAGTCGCTCCTTATCAATTACCGGTTAGTCAACTTCAAACGCACTATCATCAAAACCATGGACAAGCCCTGTCCAACTGGCAAGAGAATGAATTGATTGCTTGGGGCTATCGGCCTAGGGAGGCTGTTGCCTTCTGGTATAGTGAAAAGGAACTGTATCATCAAATTGCTCATCAATACGTTTTACCAATAGATGAAAGTCAACTAGATCCTAGCCAAATCTCTAAGAAAGTGGGAGCGGAGTTATTTGCTAAGATTGGACACTATGTCCAAATGATGGGGAATCAATATAAGGCCATTTCAGTTGCCTATGATCCAGATTTAGAGGTATCTCAAGTAGCTTTCTTTGAAGAGTCATCCCCCCTTTATAGCAGTGGAGAACTGACTAAGTGGGTGAGAAACGTTGCCAATGCAAGGACGACAAAAGCAGATGTAAAGACTGTCAAAAATGCTTTAGAGAGTCTAAAAGTTGAAAGAACAAATCAAGAATCCCGCATCAATATCCTTTCTGGTCATTTATTCGATGTCAAGACTTCTCTTGCAAGTCATGAGCAACTACTAGCGCGTGCTCAAAGCAAGCTAGCTTTAGCAATGAAGAAATGGCAGGCTGCGTCGACAGAAGCCAAGGAAGCAGCAAGTTCACTGGCAGTTTCACGAGCTCGTATTCAAGGAGCGATTATCCCAAAAGAAAAGGCTTTGGAAATTGCCACTTTAGCATTAGAAGAAGATAAAAAGCAATTAGAAGTTTTTCGAAGTGCAGCGAGAGACACTGCATCTAAGCTTGAAAGTGCACATGCACAACTTCAACTTGCAAAAAATCAATTAGCACAAGCCAAAGGGCGTCTAAAGATGTTCACCGATTCGTCTGAATTGCTAGTAGATGCGCAAGCCTTGCTTGCCTCTGCTAAAACTGAAGTCGAGGAGAAAAAAGTACAATTTGAGGCAGAGTTTGAAACCTTTATGACTTATCAAAAAGAAGCTAGTGATTTTAGAAATCGGATAGAGAAGATTCAGTCAAGTGAAGATGAAGAAAAATCTGCAGTAGCAGGAGAGGAAGAAGGAACTTATCCGGCTCAACTTTCTCCACATGATTCTAGTCAAACAGAGAATTCGTTACAAGCTGAAGATGACTTTCAAGAAACTGCAGGAAGAGAAGAAGCAAAGAGTAAAAAGGGATTATCTAAATGGTTCCGAGGACTTGGGTTTAAATGAAATAAGCAGGTTCAATTATAAATTTGTTTAACTTGAGCCAGAATTACACTAAAGTAGAAAACATTTTTAAATTTTTCTTATAAGAAAAGTATTTTAGACTAAAAAAGAAGGTATCTGATAGGTATCTTCTTTTTGTTCATAAGAAATTCAATCTTTCTTAGCGCCAAGTATGGCAGTCAAATAACTAAGAACTTTATATATAGAATTAGAAATAAAATTTCTCCAGTAATTAATGATGATAGAAAGTGAAAGAAAATGACATTTAGTGCTTGACTTTTTAAAACAAGAGAGTATAATAGTCTTTGTAATCGTTTCCGAATGGAGGTTCTATGTTAAAATCTGAACGAAAACACATCATTTTAGAAAAGGTAATCAAAGAGCGGATCGTCTCGTTGGAAGACTTGGTAAAAGAGCTCAACTCTTCGGAATCAACGATTCGACGCGATTTGGATGAATTAGAAGCTGAGAATAAACTGAGACGAATTCACGGTGGGGCTGAAAGTCTTCATTCCTTGCAGGAAGAAGAAAGCAATAAAGACAAATCAATCAAAAACGTGCAAGAAAAATCTGCCATTGCAAAGAAAGCGGCAGAATTGATCAAAGATTTTGAAGTTGTCTTTATCGATGCAGGAACCACCAATGAATTATTGGTTCATGAATTGGCCAACCCAACCGTAACAGTTGTGACCAATTCCATCCACCATGCGGCTAGTCTGGTAGAGAGAGACATTCCAACGGTTATCATTGGGGGGATGGTTAAAACTTCCACGGATGCCAGTATCGGAGGAATGGCCTTGAATCAAATCGGCCAGTTGAGCTTCGATCGAGCTTTTATTGGAATGAATGGCGTCGATTTAGAGTCATACAGCACACCGGATCTTGAAGAGGGGGCCGTCAAACGCGCCATTATAGAGAATGCTAAGAATACTTATATTCTCCTAGACTCGTCGAAACTTGGGAGGACGTCTTTTGCCAAGGTAGCTCCAGTTAAGAGAGCAACCATTATTACTAATACTTCGGATACGGAAATCCTTTCTAAATTAAAAGAGAAAACGGAGGTTATAGAGGTTTGATTTATACAGTAACACTGAACCCTGCCATCGACTATATTGTCCGTCTCGATCATGTAGAGACAGGGGCGGTCAATCGGATGGCTTCGGAAGATAAATTCGCCGGTGGTAAGGGAATCAATGTCAGTCGTGTCTTAAAGCGACTCGATATTGAGAACACAGCAACTGGGTTTATCGGTGGTTTTACCGGACGCTTCATCGAAGATGTCCTTACGAGCGAAGCTATTTCAACCAACTTTGTGAACGTGGACCAAGATACCCGGATTAATGTCAAGATCAAAGCCGATGAGGAAACAGAGATCAATGGAAATGGTCCAGAGGTGACAGAAGGTCAGTTGCAAGAATTGCTCAGCATCCTATCCAGCTTGACAGCAGATGATGTGGTAGTTTTTGCAGGTTCTGCCCCATCTTCACTTGGAAATGCTATCTACAAGGAACTAATTGCAGCAACCCGTGCGACAGGAGCGCAAGTCGTTTGCGACTTTGAAGGGCAAACCTTGATTGATTCCTTGGAGTTTAATCCCCAATTGGTCAAACCAAACAACCATGAATTGGGAGCTATTTTTGGAGTGACCTTGACGGAATTACCAGAAATTGAACGCTACGCCAAAGAAATCTTGGCCAAAGGAGCACAAAACGTCATTATTTCCATGGCAGGTGATGGAGCTCTTCTAGTCAGTCCAAGTGGTACTTACTTCGCAAAACCCATCAAAGGACAGGTGAAGAACTCTGTCGGTGCTGGTGATTCCATGGTCGCAGGCTTCACTGGGAAACTCGCAACAACAGGAGATGTCATCGAAGCCTTCAAATGGGGCGTGGCTTGTGGAACAGCGACCACCTTCTCAGATGATTTGGCGAGAGCGGACTATATTAAAGAAACTTATGAAAAAGTAGAGGTAGAAAAACTATGAAAATTCAAGACGTTTTAAATAAAAACGTGATGTTGTTTAATCTTCAGGCAACAGATAAAGAGGGCGTGATCAATGAGATGGTCCAATCGCTCGTCGACAATGGTGTGGTGACAGATTTTGAAACTTTCAAGACTGGAATCATGAGCCGTGAAGCGCAAACTTCCACTGGTTTGGGTGAAGGAATCGCTATGCCTCACAGCAAAAATGAAGCTGTCAAAGAAGCGACGGTCTTGTTTGCAAAATCAAACAAGGGTGTTGACTATGCATCGCTGGATGGTCAACCAACGGACTTGTTCTTCATGATTGCAGCTCCAGAAGGGGCAAACGACACTCACTTGGCAGCCCTTGCTGAATTGTCTAAGTACTTGATGAAACCAGGATTTGCAGACAAACTTCGCCAAGCAAACACTCCTGATCAAGTGATCGCAGTTTTCGACGCAGAAGAGCAAGAAGCTGCAGCTGACGAAGCGAAAAAAGCAGAAGCAGTCAAAGAAGCTGCTTCATCTGACAAACCACTGATCGTTGCCGTTACAGCATGTACAACTGGTATCGCCCACACTTACATGGCAGAAGAAGCCCTCATCAAAAAAGGTGAAGAAATGGGTGTTACAGTTCGTGTTGAAACCAACGGTGCATCAGGTGTCGGCAACCGCTTGACAGCAGAAGAAATCGCCAAAGCTGAAGGGGTGATCATTGCCGCGGATAAAGCAGTTGAAACAGCTCGTTTCAATGGCAAAAAGTTGATCTCTAAACCAGTCGCAGCTGGTATCCGTCAGACAGAAGAATTGATCCAAACCATCTTAGACGGCAAAGCAGATGTCTTCCACGCTGAAAATACAGCAGAAGCTAGCGCTAGCCAAGAAAAATTGAGCTTGGGTGGGGCCTTCTATAAACACTTGATGAGTGGGGTTTCTCAAATGCTTCCATTCGTTATTGGTGGTGGGATCTTGATCGCCCTTGCCTTCTTGATTGACCAAATTCTTGGAGTTCCTCAAGATCAATTGTCTCAACTTGGTTCATACCATGAATTAGCAGCTCAATTTAAAACAATCGGTGGTGCAGCCTTTGGATTCATGCTTCCTGTACTCGCAGGTTACATCGGATTCTCCATCGCTGAAAAACCTGGTTTTGTAGCTGGGTTTATCGCAGGATCTATTGCTAGCTCAGGGTCAGCATTTGGCAACATCGCTTTCGGTGCTGCGAAAGGTGAATTACCAGCAGCTGTATCATCTGGTTTCCTTGGAGCTTTGGTAGGTGGTTTCCTTGCAGGTGGAGTGATTCTAGTTCTTCGTAAAGCTCTTGCAGGCCTTCCGCGTTCTCTTGATGGTATCCGTTCCATCCTTCTCTTGCCATTACTTGGTGTTGGTTTGACAGGATTCTTGATGTTCCTCATCAATATTCCAATGGCTGCTATCAATACTGGTCTTAACAATTTCCTTTCAAGCTTGTCAGGTAGCTCAGCTGTCCTTCTTGGCCTTCTCGTCGGTGGTATGATGGCTGTCGATATGGGTGGACCAGTTAACAAAGCCGCTTATGTCTTCGCTACAGGTACACTTGCTGAATCTGTTGCTTCAGGTGGTTCTATTGTTATGGCAGCCGTTATGGCAGCTGGGATGGTTCCTCCATTGGCAGTATTTGTGGCAACCGTTTTGTTCAAAGATAAATTCACACAAGAAGAACGCGATTCTGGTTTGACAAACATTGTTATGGGTCTTTCCTTCATCACAGAAGGTGCCATTCCTTTCGGTGCAGCTGACCCAGCTCGTGCCATCCCAAGCTTCGTCGCAGGTTCAGCCTTGACTGGTGCTCTTGTTGGACTCGCAGGTTTGAAACTCATGGCTCCTCACGGAGGAATCTTCGTCATCGCCCTTACTTCAAATCCACTTCTTTACATCTTGTTTGTATTGATCGGTGCAGTCGTAAGTGGTATCTTGTTCGGCTTGCTTCGCAAACCTAAAAACTAATCATACATAAAAGAGGCTGGGACAAAAGTCCTAGCCTCTCAATTGTCTTTGAATTGTCGAGCAAGACGCAGTGGTTGAGTGGGCTCTACTACGCTGATTTCATCAGCTTTTACAGCCCTACTCAACTGTGCGGAGGTGGGACGACGAAATCGAATTCTAACGAATGACCGATTTCTGTCCCACTCTCTTTTCTTGTTTTTTTGATAGAAAACGGAGTGAAAAGTCATAATTCTGCAATAGAATCTTGATTTAATTTGTGGTATAATTTTCATAACGCTTATTTTTAGGAGAACAAGTATGGATATCCAACGTGAAAAAGAATTCGTCAGCCAATATCATTATGATGCTCGTAACTTTGAATGGGAAAAAGAAAATGGTACTCCCGAGACAAAAGTAGATGTCAACTTTCAATTGATTCAACGCGATACAGAGTTAAAGACAACCTCTCTAATCGTTATTTTGACCTATATGATTGTCTTTGATGGCTTTGTCATCAGTGGGACCATTACTCAAATCAACCACATTCACAATCGTTTAGTCGGCGAGCCAAGCGAATTCAGCAAAGAAGAAGTGGAAGAACTAGCTCGTCCTTGCTTGAATATGCTGAACCGTTTGACTTATGAAGTTACTGAAATCGCCCTTGATTTACCAGGGATCAATTTGGAGTTTTAATGCATGAAATTAGCAGTCATCACAGATTCATCTGCCTATCTATCAGATGAATCAAGAGGACACGATAATTTATTTGTCCTAGATATTCCAGTTGTCATTGATGGAGTGTCTTACGTAGAAGGTAAAAACCTGACAGCAGAAGAGTTCTATCAAAAGATGGAAGCTTCATCTGAACTTCCGAAAACTAGTCAACCTAGTATCGCAGAATTAGAAGAACTCTTACCACAACTAGAATCTGAAGGCTATACCCATGTTTTAGGGATTTTCCTATCTTCAGGGATTTCTGGTTTCTATCAGAATATCCAGTACTTGAAGGATGAGTTCCCGAATCTAACCATCGCTTTTCCAGATTCTAAGATTACCAGTGCTCCGCTTGGATGGATGGCTGAAGAAGCAGTCAAATGGTCAAGAGAAGGTCGGTCATTTGAAGAAATTCTAGCCAATATCCAGATGCAAATCGATGGGACTTCTGCCTATATCATGGTAGATGATCTCAACCATTTGGTCAAAGGGGGCCGTCTTTCTAATGGAGCTGCCATCCTTGGGAATCTTCTCAGCATCAAGCCAATCCTCTATTTTAACGAGGAAGGCGTGATTGAAGTGTATGAGAAAGTTCGTACAGAGAAAAAAGCAATCAAACGCTTAGCTGAGATTGTCAAAGAAGGAACCGCGGATAAAGACTATCAAATCATTATCATTCATGGGAATGCACTGGATAAAGCTGAAACTCTTCGCGATATTCTTCATCAAGATGGTTTTTCGGGTGAGATTCCATTTGCGACCTTTGGCAGTGTCATTGGTACGCACTTAGGGAATCATAGCGTTGCTATTAGTTTTGTACCGAAAATATAAGGAGAAAACATGCCAATTAAAGTAGTGATTGCAGGTTTTAAAGGTAGAATGGGCCAAGTAGCTTATCAAATGGTGTTAGAAGATCCTGAGCTTGAACTAGTTGGCTTGATTGATCCCCATGCGTCTGAAAAGGAGTTGGCGGGTGTTCCAGTCTTTCAGGATAAGGAAGGGATTTTGATGCTGGAAGCGGATGTGTGGATTGACTTTACCATCCCTAAAGTTGCCTATGAACATACCCGCTTTGCTTTGGAGCATGGATTGTCGCCTGTGGTTGGGACGACAGGATTTACAACAGAAGAAATCACTGACTTGATTGATTTGTCTCGCGAGAAGAATATTGGAGGGCTCATCGCGCCAAACTTTGCCATTGGGGCGGTCTTGCTCATGCAATTTGCAGCGCAGGCAGCTAAATACTTTCCGAATGTAGAGATTATCGAACTGCACCATGATAAGAAGAAGGATGCACCGAGTGGGACTGCTGTGAAGACGGCTGAGCTGATCAGTCAGGTCCGTCAACCACAAGAGCAGGGTGCGCCGGATGAAGAAGAAAGTCTGCCAGGTGCTCGCGGTGCCAACTATCAAGGGATGCATATCCATTCGGTTCGCTTGCCTGGTCTGGTAGCCCACCAAGAAGTGATTTTCGGTAGTCAAGGAGAAGGATTGACCTTACGCCACGATTCCTATGATCGGGTGTCCTTCATGACAGGGGTTAATCTAGGAGTAAAAGAAGTAGTCAAGCGTCATGAGCTTGTCTATGGTTTAGAACATCTATTATGAGATTAAAAAAACTGCCTTCTGAATTTCAGGAGGCTTTGCCAATATTAGAAAAGATTCGAAAAGCTGGGTATGAAGCTTATTTCGTCGGGGGCTCTGTGCGAGATGCCATTTTAGGTCGTCCCATCCACGATGTAGATATCGCTTCCTCTTCTTACCCAGAAGAGACTAAGGCTATTTTCGAGCGGACCATTGATGTCGGGATTGAACACGGGACGGTCCTGGTACTTGAGAACCATCAGGAATATGAAATTACGACCTTTCGGACAGAGGATATCTATGTGGATTATCGGAGACCCAGCTCGGTAAGTTTTGTTCGCTCGCTAGAGGAAGATCTCAAGCGCCGAGATTTTACTGTCAATGCCTTTGCTTTGAGTGAAGAAGGGGAAATTATCGACCTATTCAATGGCCTGGAAGATTTGGAGAATCGGATTTTAAGGGCTGTTGGAGTGGCGACAGAACGCTTTAACGAGGATGCTCTTCGGATCATGCGTGGATTTCGTTTTCAAGCCAGTCTTGGCTTTGATCTAGAAGAAGAGACTTTTAAGGCCATGACAGATTGCGCCCCCTTGTTAGAAAAGATCTCTGTCGAGCGTGTCTTCATTGAGTTAGATAAGCTCCTCTTAGCTCCTTATTGGCGCAAGGGCTTAGAAGGGGTGATTGCTAGCCATAGCTATCAGTATCTTCCTCTTATGCATAATAGTCGCTCCTCACTAGAGAAACTGTTCCAGCTAAAGATGGACTATAACTTTACGAGTTCCGAGCAAGCGTGGGCTGCCTTACTTTTGACCTTAGATGAGAATGAGGTTTCTGCGTTTTTCAAGAAATGGAAAACGTCTCGTGACTTCGCTAAGAAGGTGGAGCAGTTGGTTGAAATCTACCGCTTACGAGAAAAGGCTTGTTTAAATCGTCGGGACGTCTACCGCTACGATAAGTCTCTGCTCTTATCAGCGGAAGAACTACGTCAGGCTCATGGATTGCCAGTAGATTTCCAAGTTATTGAGGAGTTGTATGATTCTCTAGCTATTCATGATAAGCACGAAATGGTGGTCAACGGTGGAATGCTGATGAAGGAATACGGCTTAAAACCAGGTCCCGCTCTAGGACAAGTGCTTTCTGCCATTGAATGGGCCATTGTAGATGGAGTATTGGAGAATAACAAAGTAGCGATTGGGGATTTTTTGAGCCACTATCTTAAAGATAAGAAGGGGGAAGCATGAGCGATTTTATCGTTGAAAAACTAACCAAGTCCGTCGGGGATAAAACGGTCTTTAAGGATATTTCTTTTATCATTCATGAGCTCGATCGGATTGGACTAATCGGTGTCAATGGGACAGGGAAAACAACTCTCTTAGATGTTTTATCTGGTCGTTCAGGCTATGACGGAGATCGTTCTCCTTTTTCTGCAAAGAATGATTATAAGATTGGCTATCTCACTCAAGAACCTCAATTTGATGATAACAAAACTGTCCTCGATACAGTGCTGTCAGAAGATGTGAAAGAACTCCAATTGATTCGTCAGTATGAACTGTTGACGAGCCAGTACGATGAGAGTCAGCAAGCTAAACTGGAAAAAGTGATGGCAGAGATGGATTCTCTCAATGCATGGGAAATCGAAAGCCAGGTCAAAACAGTTCTGACTAAACTGGGGATTCAGGATCTATCTGCTAAGGTTGGTAGTTTGTCTGGAGGGTTGCGTCGCCGTGTCCAGCTAGCACAGGTTCTCCTAGGAGACCATGATTTGCTCCTGCTAGATGAACCAACCAACCATTTGGATATTGATACCATCGAATGGTTGACCAATTTTCTCAAAAACTCTAAGAAAACCGTTCTTTTTATCACCCATGACCGTTATTTCTTGGATAATATTTCAACTCGAATTTTTGAACTGGATCGTGCTGGTCTGGTTGAATACCAAGGAAACTACCAGGATTATGTCCGCTTGAAAGCTGAGCAGGACGAGCGAGATGCAGCCCTCATTCACAAGAAGCAGCAACTCTATAAGCAGGAATTGACCTGGATGCGTCGGCAACCGCAGGCGCGTGCAACTAAGCAACAGGCGCGGATCAATCGCTTCCACGACCTCAAGAAGGACTTATCTCACCAGACTACAGAAACAGATCTGGAAATGTCCTTTGAAACCAGTCGGATCGGTAAGAAAGTCATTGAATTTCAAGATGTTGATTTTGCCTATGACCAAGGCCCGATTCTACAGCAGTTTAATCTCTTGGTTCAAAATAAGGATCGGATCGGAATTGTGGGAGATAATGGGGTTGGGAAATCGACCCTCCTCAATCTCATTGCCGGTCAACTCCAACCGACTGCTGGGAAGGTTGTTATCGGAGAAACGGTGAGAATTGCTTACTTCTCGCAGCAGATCGAAGGTTTGGATGAAAGCAAGCGGATGATCAACTTCCTGCAAGAAGTAGCGGAAGAGGTCAAGACTAGCGCAGGCTCTACCTCGATTGCGGAGCTACTGGAGCAATTTCTCTTCCCACGTTCGACTCATGGTACCTTGATTGAGAAACTTTCTGGTGGTGAGAAAAAACGACTCTATCTCTTGAAACTTCTCATCGAAAAACCAAATGTTTTGCTTCTGGACGAGCCGACCAATGATTTGGATATCGCAACTTTAACGGTGTTAGAGAACTTCCTACAAGGCTTTGGTGGACCAGTTATCACGGTTAGTCATGATCGCTATTTCCTAGACAAGGTTGCTTCTAAAATTCTAGCTTTTGAAAATGGTGGTATTCGCGAATTCTTTGGAAATTATACAGATTACCTAGATGAGAAAAAGTTTGAGCTAGAAATGGTTGCTGAAAACAGTAAGCCTGAAAAAGAAAAGGTGGTGAAGGTCCGGGAAGAGAAGAAACGGATGAGCTACCAGGAAAAGCAGGAGTGGGCGACCATTGAGAGTGAGATCGAAGCGATTGAAAACAAGATTGCAACTATCGAGGCTGAGATGAATGAGTATGGTTCTGACTTCGGGAAGTTGGCCAATCTTCAACGTCAGATGGATGAAGAAAATGAGCAACTCTTAGCCAAGTATGAACGGTATGAGTACTTGAGCGAGTTGGCAGAAAACTAAAGGAGGAAGAATGCACCATTTTAGTAAATATAGTCTATTACTGTCATCATTTTTATTTTGCGGTATTGGATTTATTCTCTTTGTGAATCCGATCGAAAAGATTGCCACCTTTAGTTGGTTGATTTCACTGGGCTTTTTCTTGATTTCAGTTTCGCGTTTGTCGCGCTACTACCGTCTACGGACCCAAGCGACCTTGTCAGATCCTTATTTGTTCCAAAGTGCGGTCTCACTAGTCTTTGCGGTCTATCTCTTGTTGTATGGCTACAAGACCTTGCCGATTGTCTTTCCAATGACACTTGGAATTTGGCTCTTATATAAGTCTGCCTTGAGTTTGCGTAAGGCACACTATCTTTCCAAACGATCGGAAGAATTATCCAAGAAGTTTACTTTTTGGGGGCTCATTCAACTGTTTATAGGATTGTTTCTTATTGTCAGTCCTCTATCGATTAGTGTCTTCTTGTTACATATTTTGGGATTGTTCTTTTTTATAATTGGCGTTCAATCCTTGAGACTCTTTTTAAAACTTCATAACGAAGAGTAAAGAAATCTGTCTGTGTTTTTGCAGATAGGTTGTTTTTTTGCAAATGAAATTGAGAGAAATCTTGAAAAACAATTGAAACCCTTTTCACATTTTGGTATACTAGTGTCAAGAGAATAGGAACAAAGGAGTGTAAAATGTCCAAAAAAATTATTGGTATTGACTTAGGTGGAACATCTGTCAAATTCGCTATTTTGACGCAAGAAGGAGAAATTCAAGAGAAGTGGTCTATCAAGACCAACATCCTCGATGAAGGAAGCCACATCGTTCCTGATATCATCGCTTCTATCCAACACCGCTTGGAATTGTTAAACTTATCTGCAGAAGATTTTATTGGGATTGGGATGGGTTCTCCAGGTGCAGTCGACCGCTTTGAAGGAACTGTGATCGGGGCCTATAACCTTAACTGGAAGACTCTTCAGCCAATCAAGAAAGATATTGAGTCTGCCTTGGGAATTCCTTTCTTCATCGACAATGACGCTAACGTTGCTGCCCTTGGTGAACGATGGAAAGGTGCTGGCGAAAATCAACCAGACGTCGTCTTCATGACACTTGGTACAGGTGTTGGTGGTGGTATCGTGGCGGAAGGAAAACTCTTGCACGGTGCTGGTGGTGTAGCTGGTGAGCTTGGTCATATCACAGTAGACTTCGATCGTCCATTTGATTGTACCTGTGGTAAGAAAGGTTGCTTGGAAACAGTAGCTTCAGCAACTGGTATTGTCAATTTGACTCGTCGCTATGCAGATGAATATGCAGGAGATGCGGAGTTGAAACGCTTGATTGACGATGGGGAAGATGTTACAGCTAAGACTGTCTTTGATTTGGCTAAAGATGGGGATGAGTTGGCCTTGATTGTCTACCGTCATTTCTCTCAATACTTGGGTATTGCTTGTGCCAACATCGCAAGTGTCTTGAACCCAGCGAACATCGTCATCGGTGGTGGTGTATCAGCAGCAGGTCAATTCCTTTTGGATGGGGTTCAAAAGGTCTTTGATAAAAATACCTTCCCACAAGTACGTACCTCAACTCAATTGGTGCTTGCTAATCTTGGAAATGATGCAGGAGTTATTGGAGCTGCGTCACTTGTCCTACAATAGAATTTATGAGAAAGAGGCTGGGCAAAAATTGTCCAGTCTTTGATGTTTGATAGCAATAACAGCAAGACGCAGTGGTTGATTGCTCAAAGTACTGCTTTGAGGTGGCGGATTAAACTTGTGAAGCAAGTTTCCTTAGTATTTGTTCGCTTTTAAGCTTCAAAGATGACCTAATGAGGGAAACAAAGTTTCCTTTATCTGCAACCTTCAACAGTCTCCCAGACTGTTGAAGCTATGCGGGTGTGGGAAGATTGAAAAGGTTTGGGGAACCTTTTCAACCATTTTTATTTTGCGAAGTTCTTTCCCACTCCCTTTTTATTTATCCTATGTTATAATGTAGGTATTACAGTATTTAAGGAGAATGAATGACAAAAGCAGATATCCTTTTTAAAGAAAATATTAGAAGAATAATGGAAGAAGGTGTCTGGTCTGAGCAGGCTCGGCCTAAGTACAAGGATGGTACAACTGCCAATTCCAAGTACATCACTGGGGCATTTATGGAGTTTGACTTAGCCAAAGGTGAGTTCCCTATTACGACTCTTCGTCCTATCGCTATTAAATCGGCCATCAAGGAAATGCTCTGGATTTATCAGGATCAGTCCAATAGTTTGGAACTCCTAAATGACAAGTACCAAGTTCATTACTGGAATGACTGGGAAGTGGGAGACACGGGAACAATTGGAGAGCGGTATGGTGCAGTCGTTAAAAAGCACGATATTATCAACAAGATTCTCAAACAGCTGGAAGCCAATCCTTGGAATCGACGCAATATCATTTCCCTTTGGGACTACCAAGCCTTTGAGGAGAGTGAAGGGCTCTTACCTTGTGCCTTTCAAACCATGTTTGATGTACGTCGTGTCGATGGGGACATCTATCTGGATGCAACCTTGACCCAACGTTCCAATGACATGTTGGTGGCACACCATATCAATGCCATGCAGTATGTAGCTCTTCAGATGATGATCGCTAAGCACTTTGGTTGGAAGGTTGGTAAGTTCTTTTACTTTATTAACAACCTGCACATCTATGATAACCAATTCGAACAGGCGGAGGAGTTGCTTCGGCGTGAGCCCTCTGTTTGCCATCCACGTTTGGTCTTAAACGTACCAGATGGCACCAATTTCTTTGAGATCAAAGCTGAGGATTTTGTATTGGAGGATTATGATCCTGTCAAACCTCAGTTGAAGTTTGATTTGGCTATATAGAGAGTGTTAGTAGAAAACACTATCAATATAGATAGGAAGAAAATTTAAAAATTTTCACATAATTGAACCCTACTTCCTATTTTTTAAATCTACCGGTTAGTAATTTCATCAAAAATTTTAAAAATGATTAGTTTTTTTGAGTTATTTCGCTTTGATAATTTAAATTAATCTGATAGAATATAAAAGGTTTAAAATATAGGCCAATAAATTAGCTTATTAATTGAAAAAAATTATGGAGGAAAATATGGGCAAAGATTTATTTAATGATCGCATTAGCAGATTTTCGATTCGTAAATTGAATGTCGGAGTTTGCTCTGTCCTTTTAGGAACACTCGTTATGGTTGGTACAGCGTCTAGCGTAGCAGCCGAAGAAAACGCAGAGAACCCAGCAACTGTTGCAAAGGCAATAGAAGAAGGGGCTCAACCTGCTACACCAACAGAAGCTCCTGCTTCTACAACAACTGAAGCGAACACTGCTACAACAAGTGAAGCTTCAACTTCATCTAAGACTTACAATGCTGAAGCACCAGTAACTGCAACACCAACAACAACTACTGAACCAACAACTGCAGCTACGACTGAAGAAAAACCAGCAGTAGCAACTCCTGCAGTAGCTGAGGGTTCAACAAATCCAAGCAACAAGGCAACAGAAGCAACTGCAACTGATAAGAAAGAAGAAGTAGCTGCAGGTGTCGAAGCACTAGCAACTGAAACTCCAGCTGTTACAGCAGAAACTTCTGGTAAACGTCGCCCACGTCGTGCTGTTGGGGATCCTAATGATCCAAACTTGATTGCGGATGACGTTGAAGACGCAACTTCAACTCCGAAAGTTGAAAAACCTGGCTTTACAACAGATATTGATGCCAAATCTTTGACTAGCCAGATTACTTGGTTGGACTTTGGAGATGTAGCCAACTGGACAGGGGCTAAAAAAGTCATGGTTCCTAAAAATGACCAATTTCCTGATCAAAATTTAGAAGAAAAACTAGCTCTTCAAGTTGGGGCTACCTATACCAAGGAAATCATGCCTGGCTATGTAGTCACTGTAAAAGTCAAATCCTTGAAACCTTTCCAAGCGACTGAAATCTATAAAAAACGGATGGAAGAGCAAGGGGCTACAGAAGCTGAAAAAGCAACCTATGATCCAAATGCAAAAAATGGCTATGTAAGTGGTGTTACTTCAAAAGGGGCTAAAAAAGCTTTTAATGATGGCGAAGAAGCCGACGTTGTCGCTGATGCTCAAAATAATTGGACTGAAATTAGACTTGAAAACGTTGATACGAAAACCAAGAAGACTACCATGGCTTCAGCTATGAATGGTGGAAATATTGGAGTTCAGTTTGAAATCTCTGCAACCTTCCGTGGAAAGAAAGTTAAACCGGCTGTTGTCATGGCTGATGGAGAGTCTGCTAACCCTGGTGAATTTGTTATGTTCACTACCAACGGACAAGGTTGGCAGCACATTGGGGAATGGAAGAAATTTACCAGACCATCCACCTCTGAACCTTACGTTCCTCAAGATACAGATAACCTTTTGGGGCCTAAACCTAAATATAATAACATTAACCTAAGACAACTTCGTGATTCTACTCAAGTTGGACCAGAAAAGAAACCAGTAGCTTGGAAGTACTTTGGAAATCCTGACCAAGTTACAGGTGGTCTAGGAACTGGTATCTTTGGACCAAATATTTCTGCAGGTAATAACACAGTTCCACTCGTAATGACGCGTGGAGCATCTGAAGTGGGACTTTATATCGCTTCAGGTGGTAAACAGTCTGCTATGCTAGGATTCTTCCCACTTGACGAAGGGGATGCTCCTGAGTCATATGGTAAGGCAGTCCATACCATTGCAACTGTTGACGGTGTTACTGGAGCTAAAGTAAATCAACCGTATCTTGGTAGCGTAAGCCCAGATATGGATGAAAACACTACTCAAGACTGGTTCGGTGATGATAAGACAACTACGGCCGATGAAGGAATTGATCAATTGCTTCCAGATAACCTCAAAGGGACAACCAATGAGATGATCAAGATGGACCGTACCAAACCAGGGAACTACAAGATGTCAGTTCAAGCTCATACGGATGGAGCTTCAGAAGCACATATCTATGGTTGGGTAGACTTTAACCAAAATGGTAAATTCGATGAGGATGAACGTTCAAATCTCGCTACAATCACACAAGATGGCACTGTTGAGTTGACCTTTGCAAACAGCAAGACTTACGTCGACCCAAGCGTTAAAGAGTTAGGTGCTCGTGTTCGTATCGCTAAGAAAGCGAACGAGATCGAAAGCCCAACTGGCATGGCCTTCTCAGGGGAAGTAGAAGACTTCAAAACTCAAATCACCCACCCACCAAAAGGGGAATTTAAGGAAACTTCTGGTCCTCAAGCTACTAAACAAACAGCAACAGTAACCTTTACAGCTCGTGGTGAACACAAGTATGAACGTGATTCTAAGGCAGTTATCGACGAGACAGTAGAACCATACATCGTTGATAAAGATGGTAACCGTGCAACGCTTGATGCAGACGGTTACTACGTCGTTCAAGGACAAGGTAAGTACAAGATTACTGCTAAGGGCAAAGATGTAGACGTTGAGTTTATTCCAGAAGATAACTTCCTAGGAACAGCTGATGGTATCTCTATCCGTCGTTCAGATAATAATGGCTATGATACTGGTTGGTCAACAAAATTCCCAGACCAAGAACCTAATGTGAATGGCCAATTAAATACTATGGATGGTCAATATGTTCCTACTGTAACACCGATTGACATTGAAGGAGTTGACAAGACTTCTAAAGATATTCAAGGTGCAACTCAAAAAGAAACACCTACCTTTAATACAACAGCTTCTAACTCAGCTGGTGATAAGATTTCTATTGCTCCAAGTGCAGAATACCCGGCTAAGTTGGTAGATCCAGCTACAGGTCGCACGATTGATGAGCCATCTGTAACAGTAGCAGGAGAAGGGACTTACACTATTAATCCTTCAACTGGAGAAGTAACATTCAATCCAGAACCAAGCTTTACTGGTACAGCCAAAGGTGTGGAAGTTACATTGTCAGCGCCAGTTGGACGAAATAAAGATGGTCAGATTCAAAAAGAGTACATTAAGACTGCTACAGCTAAGTACACACCAACNGTNGTAGGAGTAACCCCAACNGCAACACCAGCAGAAACAAAAGACATCCAAGGTGCAACACAAACAGGTAAACCTGAATTCAAGGGTGGTACAGTTGAAGTTAACGGTGTTGAAAAGACTGTTCCAATCAACGAAGATGTTCCAGCAACATTTGACGATGGTTCAACAACTAAGACTGTTGAAGGTGTTGGTAAATTTACAGTTGCAGCAGATGGAACAGTAACATTCGTTCCAGAACCAAACTTTGTAGGAACTGCACCAGCAGTGACA
>NZ_RJPZ01000010.1 GCF_003943615.1 Streptococcus australis
ATCAATGAGTCATTATCTGTATTGATTACTTTTAAATAAGATGTATAGTCGTCATATTCTTCCTCCTCAGGAATTGTAAAAAAATCGGAAAATTCCGGATGGAAATTTCCTCCGGTATATCTTCTATGTGTTATACCGAATGTCGAAGCAATTAGTGATAAGACATTAGATTTACCAACACCATTTTGCCCTGCAAAAACGGTTATTTTTTTACCTAATTGGATAGCTTTTTCTGCCTCCAAATTCTCAAATTTTCTAAATTTATGAATGGCTAAGACATCTGCATAAAATCTCATTTTTAATACCTCGTTTATTTCACTATTTTAATATATAGCACTTTAATTATATCAAAATAATACAAAAAAAGCAGATCCTGATATTAGCCTATTAATCAGAATCTGCTTAATGTTAATTTATTTCACCAACTTCTTCATCTCATCAATACGCGCAACGGTCGCGTCGTATTTGGCTTGGTAGTCGGCTTGTTTGTCGCGTTCTTTTTGGACGACTTCTGGTTTGGCGTTGGCTACGAAGCGTTCGTTAGAGAGCTTCTTACCAACCATATCCAGTTCTTTTTGCCATTTAGCTAGTTCCTTGTCGAGACGAGCCAGTTCTTCTTCGACATTGAGGAGGTCTGCCAGTGGCAGGTAGATTTCTGCTCCTGTGATGACGCTTGACATAGCAAGTTCAGGTGCAGGGATGGTTGATGCGATTTCCAAGTGCTCTGGATTTGTGAAGCGTTTGATGTAGTTGACATTGCTGTTAAAGAAGGTTTCCAAGTCGCTATCGCTGGTCTTCACAAGGATGGTGATTGGCTTGCTTGGTGCTACGTTTACTTCGGCACGCGCATTACGAACAGCACGGATCAAGTCTTTGAGGCTTTCCACACCAGTGTGGGCAGCAAGGTCTTCAAAGGCTGGGGTAACAGTTGGGTATTCTGCTGTAACGATAGAGCCTTCTGAGATTTGCCCAAAGATTTCCTCTGTCACGAATGGCATGATTGGGTGAAGGAGACGAAGGATCTTGTCCAAAGTATAAAGGAGAACAGAACGTGTGATGACTTTCTCTTCTTCGTTATCGCTATAAAGGACTTCCTTGGTCAACTCAACATACCAGTCCGCAAACTCGTCCCAGATGAAGTTGTAGAGGATGTGCCCAGCCACACCAAACTCAAATTTATCAAAGTTTTCAGTAACTTTTCCGATGGTTTCATTGAGGTTGTGGAGAATCCAGCGGTCTGTGACATTGCCAGCTTCCTTGTTGACAACTTTTTCCACATTGGCAGTAGCTTGCTCAAGGGTCAAACCTTCATTGTTCATGAGGATGTAGCGAGAGATGTTCCAGATCTTGTTAATGAAGTTCCATGAAGCATCCATTTTCTCGTAAGAGAAGCGCACGTCTTGGCCTGGTGCAGAACCGTTTGAAAGGAACCAACGAAGGCTATCTGTTCCGTACTTATCAATAACATCCATTGGATCAATCCCGTTACCGAGAGATTTCGACATCTTGCGTCCTTGCTCATCACGAATGAGACCATGAATCAAGGCATTTTTGAATGGCGACTTGCCAGTAAATTCCAAACCTTGGAAAATCATCCGAGACACCCAGAACGGAATAATATCATAACCAGTCACCAAAGTTGATGTTGGATAATAACGTTTAAAGTCTTCTGAGTCGACATCCGGCCAGCCCATGGTAGAGAATGGCCAAAGAGCCGAACTGAACCACGTATCCAAGACGTCTTCGTCCTGAGTCCAACCGTCACCTTCTGGAGCTTCTTCGCCGACATATATTTCACCCTCAGCATTGTACCAAGCAGGGATTTGGTGCCCCCACCAGAGCTGACGAGAGATTACCCAGTCGTGGACATTTTCCATCCATTGGAGGAAGGTATCGTTGAAACGAGGTGGGTAAAATTCTACCTTGTCCTCTGTGTCTTGGTTGGCAATAGCATTTTTCGCCAATTGGTCCATCTTAACGAACCATTGTGTAGACAAGCGTGGTTCAACCACAACACCTGTACGCTCTGAGTGACCAACGCTGTGGACACGTTTTTCGATTTTGACCAGAGCACCGATTTCTTCCAACTTAGCAACGACTGCCTTACGAGCTTCAAAACGGTCCATGCCTGCAAATTCGAAGGCCAAGTCGTTCATAGTTCCGTCGTCGTTCATGACATTAACTTGTGGCAAGTTATGGCGTTGACCAACCAAGAAGTCGTTTGGATCGTGAGCAGGTGTGATTTTCACGACACCAGTACCAAATTCAGGGTCTGCGTGCTCATCCCCAACGATTGGGATGAGTTTATTAGCGATTGGAAGGATGACGTTTTTACCGATCAAGTCCTTGTAGCGTGGATCTTCTGGATTGACCGCAACCGCAACGTCCCCAAACATAGTCTCAGGACGAGTGGTCGCCACTTCAAGGGCGCGTGAACCGTCTTCCAGCATGTAGTTCATGTGGTAGAAGGCACCTTCGACGTCCTTGTGGATCACCTCGATATCAGAAAGGGCTGTGCGAGCTGCTGGGTCCCAGTTGATGATAAACTCACCGCGGTAGATCCAGCCTTTCTTGTAAAGGTCCACAAAGACCTTGCGAACAGCTTTTGACAAACCTTCGTCAAGAGTGAAACGCTCACGAGAGTAGTCTACAGAGAGACCCATCTTGCCCCATTGTTCCTTGATGGTAGTGGCATACTCGTCTTTCCATTCCCAGACTTTCTCGAGGAATTTTTCACGACCCAGGTCGTAACGGCTAATGCCCTCACCACGCAAACGCTCCTCAACCTTAGCCTGAGTCGCGATACCCGCGTGGTCCATACCAGGAAGCCAAAGTGTATCAAAACCTTGCATGCGTTTTTGACGGATGATGATATCTTGCAAAGTTGTATCCCAAGCGTGACCAAGGTGAAGTTTACCTGTAACGTTTGGTGGTGGAATCACGATCGAATAAGGCTTCGCCTTTTGATCTCCTGAAGGCTTGAAAACATCAGCGTCAAGCCATTTTTGGTAACGACCAGCCTCAACCTCGGCTGGATTGTATTTAGGTGAAAGTTCTTTAGACATGTGTGTGTCCTTTCTAGTTATTTCTAATCTTTTCTTCTATAACTTTATCAACTACCTTAGTTACTAAAGTCTCGATCATCAATTTCATTTGTTTTTTAAATTCTTCACTTTTCAGAAAGTCTGTTATCAAGTCTAAAATAAACTTAATAACGGCTTTTCCTCCTTTAACAGCTAAATCCCCAACATTTGCCATTTTATACTCCTTTTTTTAGCTCACGAATAATCTTTTTCAGATATTTGTTTTTTGTTNTTTTTTCCAAAAAATCATAAGCACTTTGTTTCAAATCATCTTTTTCAATATCGGGATTAAGTTCAGTCTCGACTTTTAAAGCATGGTATAATGCTTTTGGTTTCAAATCAATACTTTTTTGAAATTCAACTAATTGTAATTTCACTTCGTTATCTATTTTTTCTTGTAATTGGGGTGTTATTAGATCAGCAGGTAATATTTCTTTGTACTTATTTATTCCTTCAGATAAGTTAGTTTCAAAACGAACTAATTCTTTCTCCTGTTGATTTTCTACTTCCTTAATAATTAAATCCAAACTTTCATTTTCCATTTTGTACCTCAATACTTTATAAATTATTTATACTTTACAATTTTTTTGGTATCTCTACTTAGTTATTTTTCCACCCACTCGCTCCTCAGCAAGCCATATATCAGACTGTCACAGCGGTTCCCTTGGGCATCTTTGCGATCCCTTATGCGAGCTTCAAGAGTAAAGCCAAGCTTCTCGGCGACTCGTTGACTTTGGACATTGGAGCCAAAGCAAGACAATTCTATCTTGTGAAGCCCCAATTCTTGAAAGCCTAGGTCAATCAAGGCTCGTGCCGCTTCTGGCACATATCCTCGCCCCCAATAGTCTGGGTGCAAGATATAGCCAATCTCCAGTACATCGTCTTCGTAGCGATGGGGGAAATCGACAGAACCAATGATTGTATCGGTTCCTTTAACGATAATTCCGTAGCCTGCTGGGAGATTATCCTTTTGATTACGCTCGGGAAGGATATGTTCTAGGTAATAAATCTCATCTTCCAAGGTCTTGACGGGTGGAAAGCCTGCTGGGTAAGAGACTTCTGGACAACTGGCATAGTCAAAGATATCCTCAGCATCCGCCACGGTACGGACGCGCAAGACAAGTCGCTTCGTCTCGATTCGTTCAGGTAACTCTGCTCTTGTCATCTTCCTCCCTCACTTTCTACAAAAAAATCGCCCCTGCCATCAATCTGACAGGGACGAATATGTTTATCCGCGGTACCACCCAATTTCGGGCAACGCCCGCATCTTTGTTTATTTCATTTTCTTCCATTAGCAACCAGTTTTGACACATTTGTGGACTTCTCAGCACCGCCACTTTCTGTAAAATGTGGGATTCAAAACACCTCTAACAGCTTCATTTTATCAAGTTTTCCTGGAAATAGCAAGAAATCACAAAAGCAATTATTTGAACTTGACTCCAAGCTCTTGCAATTTTTTGATGGTTGCTGGGCCGATTCCTTTAAGGGCCAACAACTCTTTTTCTGTCCAGTTTGCGAAGTCCGCAACAGAGCGAATACCTTCATCATAGAATGTTTGCGCACGATCAAGGGCTACACCTTCCAAGCTTGCAGCGAATTCTTCCACTGAAGAAGCTACTTGTGTCACTTCTTTCGCCACAGCTTTTACTGCTTTCTCAACATTTTTAGGTGCCTCTTTAACAGCTGCTCCTACAGTTGCGACAGCTTTTTTCAAAAGATGTCTATTTTGATGTTTGTATTGTTTCGCACGGTTAACGTTCTTCTTTGCCATTTTCCCTCCTACGTATCCAGTGATCAATCCCTAAGGCAACAAGGTTTCATCACCAATATTACTTTCAATAATTCGTTGATGTCTGTTCAACTTTTTTATTGTAACACAATCCCTCGAAAAATCAAGTCATTGCACTATTTTAAACCAAATCCAGCTAGTCAAAAGCCTTTACAGAGAGCCTTTAATAGGTTCTCTCTCCAAACAAGCCATCTGGAAGATCATGGAAACCTTTCCCTGCGTGGTAGTTGGCAAACTTCCCTTGAAGGAATTGATAAGCATCCAAGCGACTCTCATAGCGGATCATAGCTTCCTTGGCCCGCTCGTCCTGATCCTCTTCATAGACCTTCTTGCTTTCTGTCAGGGCCATTTCATTGATCATGACCTGGGTCTTGATCCAAGCCTCAAATTCTTTCATAAATTCTTTTTCGTAGCTCATTCTTACTCCAATCCTCTATAAAATTCACTATCGATCTCCCGATAGGGTTGGATATCCTGGACATATTCCAAGACACCTTGAAATTCTCCCGCTTCATCGCGCACTGCTGCATAGGTAACATGGACAAATTTCCCACGTGATTCTGATTTGAACCACATTTCGTACTTGTCTTTTTTCCCATCTCGAAGTCCCTGCATGATTGCTTTGACCTTCTCCAAGTATTTCGGAGGGTGACACAATTCGACATTGCGTCCTACCTGCGACGGTGTCCGTTTGAAAATCATCTCCTCAAAAGGCGCTGCATCATTGTAATATTGGAAAATATCATCCTTATTAACAAAGGTGATCTCCATCGGTAGATGGTTCAAGATCAAGTTAGCCTGCTCCACAGAGAGGAAGCCATGGCCAAAAGCTTGTGGTTGCTGGCGGTCGAAGCTCTCTTCTTTTTTCTTAGGCGTGAAGGTAATGGTCAGTTGTCCCTCAGGAGTCTCAATGACCTGTCGCTGCTCGCTTCCATTTGAAGAAGGAAGGACTTCACCTGAACCTTCGGTCTCAATTGCTCCTTCTTCCTTAAAGTCCACACGTTTCGGCACCCATTTCTCACTCGGAATGATGATGGCATAACCATAAGCATCACTTTCTTCCGCGATAGAGAGCCAATCGTCTTGGCTAAAGGCCTCTAATAAAATCATCAAGAGGATGGACTCTTCCTTGAAGATCATAGCCTCAAACTCTTGCGCAAAGGCTTCAAAGCGTTCCTTGACTTCTGAGATAGGAGAATCAGGCAGCCCTTTAGCCGCATCTAGGGCTTTTGCAAAGAGTTCTCGAATCTGGTCATCTACTCCCCACATGACTTTGGGAGGGGAATCATGTCCATAGCGTTCCATAATAGGAAACATCAACTCTTCCTTCCGGCGGTAATGGCGATCAAATTGACCCACCAAGCCCAACTGACGCAACAAGCCTTTGTGAATCTCCTGGATCATCTCAGGATCCTCTGTCGTCTCATAATTATCCAGCAAACGACGGACCCGCATCATAGCCGCCCGAAGGGCCAGGTTCTCCTGTTTAAAGATCTGAACCGGATGGCCTGGATGGTCAGTATCTGCTACTTCAACCCCTTGTACAGCGTTCTTAAAGAGATTGGCATGGACATCACAAAGCTCCATGACATCCTCAAAGGTAATGCCTGCATCAGAGTTCATTAGCTCATGCTCCATGAGGGAAATCTCAATCGCAGACACCCCGCTAAAGGTCGCATCAAAGCGCTCTTGGACCGACTCAGGAGAGGCTCCATGATGAAGGTCTAATAAGATGTCTCTCAAGACATGAATTCGTTCATCGCTCATTAGTCTAGCCCCACTACTTCATAGCCATTGGCCTCTAATGTTCGCACAATCTTTTCCATGGGAGTTCCCTCTAATTTTGATCCTTGTTTCAAAGAAACCTTGCGCCCAACTGTATTGCGCATGATCGGATTGGCTAAGGGTTTAAAGCCCAATTCCACCAACAAATCCAATACTTCTGGATGTTGGTCAATGACTTGAGCCACTGGAATCGATACATCAATTTTATTGTCCATCTCTCACTCTCACATTTCTTCTCTCATCTTAGCTCCTGGGAAACTAAGACTCCTCCTGGGGAAGCTCCTCAGCCCTCTGATTGGCCCGTTCTTCTCCCCACCAAAAAGGCATCAACTCTCCCAGAGTAATAGTCTTTCGACTCTCATAATCGACCATAAACTCCAACTGGCTATTGGCTGGATCAAGTTCCATTAAGAACTCTCGACAAGCCCCACAAGGCATTCCAGAGCCGCCGCCATAAGGTGGTCGATCTCGGAAGGCTAAAATTCGTTTCACCTTGGTTTGACCAGATGCTTGGTACATATTAAAGAGAGCCGCTCGTTCTGCACACAAATGGAAGACTCCACAGGTCCCTTCCATACAAAAGCCTGTATAGATTTGCCCATCCTCTGCCTCAATAGCCGCAACCACGTGTTGCGCATAGACAAAATCAGATACTTCATGGGGACGATAGAGGGCTTTGGCCTTTTCATACATGATTTCCCAAATATCCATTGTTGATTCCTGTTCTATTAAGCTTTCTTGACTAACTTCACCACAGCCTCTGTCCGAGCTGTATGGGGAAACATATCCACAGACTGGATGTAGACGACATCATAGACCTTGGTCAAGTCCACGAGATCCCGCGCCAGGGTGGAAACATTACAAGAAACATAGACCATCTTTTGAGGAGCATAGCGCAACAAGGTATCAATCAATTGAACCCCAAGTCCTGTCCGTGGTGGGTCCACAATGACTGCATCTGCTCGATAGCCTTCTTTGTACCAACGAGGGATGATTTCCTCAGCCGTCCCAGCTTCATAGTGGGTGTTATCAAATCCCATCTGCTTCGCATTGTATTTGGCATCCTCAATCGCTTCAGGGATAATATCCATCCCCCGTACACTCTTGACCTTGTCCGCAAAGGCGAAACCAATGGTCCCAACCCCGCAGTAGGCATCAATCAAATGATCCTCTGGTGATACATCTAAGGCCTTCACAGCCTCACTATAGAGGACTTCGGTTTGTTCAGGATTTAACTGGTAAAAGGCCCGCGGAGACAAGGAAAATTCATAATCCAAGACCCCTTCTCGAATGGTCTCCTGTCCCCAAATAATCTGTGTCTTCTCCCCATAGATCTCACTGGATTTGGAGGTATTCAGATTGACTGCCACCGTCACAATTTCAGGGTATTTTTCTACCAAATCCGCAACCAAGTCTGTTAAATTGAGTTGCCGACTCGTCACCACGATCATTTGGACCTGTCCAGTCTTACGAGCTCGACGCACCATGATGGTTCGAACTCCTAATTGCTTTCGATCATCTGAAATCGGAATCTGGTAGTAGGTCAATAGCTCCGCTACGTGATTAGCGATTTCCTGAATGACCGGATCCTGGATCAGACAGTCCCTTAATTCCACCAAATAATGAGAATTTTGAGCGTATAAACCAGCCTTGACCTTCCCCTTAAATTTACGCGTCTGAAATTGAAGTTTGGCCCGATAATACTGCGGTTTTTCCATCCCAAGCGTCGGATGAATCAGATAATTTTCATAGCCGGTAGGAGCATATTTTTTCAAGGCCTGCTGCAACAAGTCCGTTTTGAACTCCAACTGCTTACTATACTTCAGATGCATGATCTGGCAGCCCCCACAGGTCTCGTAAATATCACAGGTTGGCGTTACCCGATACTTGGAAGCCTTGTTGACGGACAAGAGCTTGGCTTCTGTAAAATTCTTCCGAATCGCCGTAATTTGGCAAAAGACATCTTCACCCTTTAAAGCCCCAGGCACAAAGACCAAGGTCTTCTTGTAAAAGCCAATCCCTTCACCATTAATTCCCATTCGCTTGATTTTCAAAGGAATTCTTTGTTTAACTTTTAAATCCATATGTCTATTATACCATGTAGTTTCTCATTCGTTTAGAATATGATAGAATTGAAAAGAAAAACAAGGAATCAGGGACCATTTCTCAAAAGGACTACGAATAATATAAAGAGAAAGACTGATCATTTACCATAATAAAACTCAAACGAAATAGGGAACCTATGAAAATTACCAAATTAGAAAAGAAAAAGCGTCTCTACCTTCTAGAGCTGGATCAAGCCGAATCCCTCTACATTACTGAAGACACCATCGTCCGCTTCATGCTCTCGCGAGACAAGGAAATAAGCCAGGAAGAACTCAAGGAAATCCAAAGCTATGCCCAGATCTCCCATGCTAAAAACTTGGCCCTCTATCACCTTTCCTTTAAGGCACGAACAGCTCGCGAAGTTAGAGACTACTTAATCAAGCACGAAATCGACGAATCTACCATCGAAACCGTCATTAACACCCTAAAAGAAGACAAATGGATCGATGACTTGGCCTATACTCGGGCTATCTTTCAATCCAATCACCTCTCAGGAGACAAGGGCCCCTATCTCCTCAAGCAAAAGCTCATTCAAAAAGGTGTCTCTTCCCACTATATCGACCAAATCACCTCAGAATTTGATTTCTCCGAAGTGGCTCAACGAACTGCTCAGAAACTAGCCAAGCAATACGTTAAGAAACTTCCACCAAGAGCCTTAAAAGATAAAATCACACAAACTCTTATCAATAAAGGCTTTAGTTATGAAGTTGCCAAGCAAACCTATCACCAATTAGATATCGAACCAGACGAGGAACAAACTCTTGACCTGATTATGAAGGAACTAGAAAAACAGCACCAGAAATACTCCCGAAAATACGAGGGCTACGAGCTTAAACAACGCCTCACTCAAGCCCTTACGCGCAAGGGATACGACTACTCAGACATTTCTACAGCACTTCGCGAATTCCTTTAAATAAAAAATCACATGAAAATCCCTTATTTTCATGAAAATATGATACAATATAGAGGATGTACTTAGATTGTAGAAAGTTGGTAAGTTATGAAACTACCTAAAGAAGGCGACTTTATTACAATTCAAAGTTATAAACATGATGGAAGTCTCCACCGAACCTGGCGGGACACCATGGTACTAAAAACTACGGAAAACGCACTTATCGGCGTCAATGATCATACTCTCGTTACAGAGAGCGATGGTAGAAGATGGATTACAAGAGAGCCAGCAATCGTCTACTTTCATAAGAAGTACTGGTTCAATATCATCGCCATGATCCGGGATAATGAAGTATCCTACTATTGTAATCTAGCCAGTCCATTTTATATGGATCAAGAGGCACTAAAGTATATTGATTATGATCTTGATGTCAAGGTGTTTCCTGGTGGTGATAAGAAACTGCTGGACGTAGAAGAATACGAACAGCACAAACGCAAAATGAACTATTCAGACGACATTGACTTTATCCTAAAAGAAAATGTCAAAATCCTTGTAGACTGGATCAACAATCAATTAGGTCCTTTCTCTGAAGAATACATTAAAATTTGGTACAACCGTTATGTTGAACTGCGAAATAAATAAAGTTGAAAAGAGCGAAAGCTCTTTTTTTCGAACGTAACACTTGCAATATCCAAGCAAAACAAGTACTATGTACTTAATAAAAAGAGGAAGGGAGACACTATGGCATTTACAAATACAAGAGGCCGCTACGCTAGTTTTGGAGTGATGACCAGTTTACCAGATGATATTATAGATAGTTTCTGGTATGTCATTGACAACTACCTCAAACATGTCTATCCCTTAAACCCCGTTTTAAAATTTGAACTCATTAATCGAAAAGGAAAAACAACTTTACAGTTCAGTCAAAAAGACTTCCCTTTAGAAATCGCAGTTGATTTTCTAATTCCCTTCGACCCCTATTATCCGAGACAAGTCCGAATTGTTGATAACAAGGGAAGAGAAACTATTATGCTGATTGATGAATACCAGCTCCTATAAAAAAAGGCCACACGGCCTTTTTTTTACAAAACAAAAAAGGTCATAGGACCTTTCTACATTATCGGGAAGACAGGATTCGAACCTGCGACACCTTGGTCCCAAACCAAGTACTCTACCAAGCTGAGCTACTTCCCGAACTAAAGCTTACGCTTTATGCACCCTAGAGGAGTCGAACCTCTAACCGCCTGATTCGTAGTCAGGTACTCTATCCAGTTGAGCTAAGGGTGCTCGTTATTATTCAATTCTTACATAGTCTTGCGACCATGCACCCTAGAGGAGTCGAACCTCTAACCGCCTGATTCGTAGTCAGGTACTCTATCCAGTTGAGCTAAGGGTGCTTCTTCTCCAACCTAAAGTCTATGCCGAGGACCGGAATCGAACCGGTACGATCGTTACCAATCGCAGGATTTTAAGTCCTGTGCGTCTGCCAGTTCCGCCACCCCGGCCTCCTCAAGCGAACGACGGGATTCGAACCCGCGACCCCCACCTTGGCAAGGTGGTGTTCTACCACTGAACTACGTTCGCATCTGTTTCTTTATATAAAAAAATGCCGGCTACATGACTTGAACACGCGACCCTCTGATTACAAATCAGATGCTCTA
>NZ_RJPZ01000011.1:0-2500 GCF_003943615.1 Streptococcus australis
CACTACCAGATGGACCTGCGTTGTATTAGCTAGTTGGTGAGGTAACGGCTCACCAAGGCGACGATACATAGCCGACCTGAGAGGGTGATCGGCCACACTGGGACTGAGACACGGCCCAGACTCCTACGGGAGGCAGCAGTAGGGAATCTTCGGCAATGGACGGAAGTCTGACCGAGCAACGCCGCGTGAGTGAAGAAGGTTTTCGGATCGTAAAGCTCTGTTGTAAGAGAAGAACGAGTGTGAGAGTGGAAAGTTCACACTGTGACGGTATCTTACCAGAAAGGGACGGCTAACTACGTGCCAGCAGCCGCGGTAATACGTAGGTCCCGAGCGTTATCCGGATTTATTGGGCGTAAAGCGAGCGCAGGCGGTTAGATAAGTCTGAAGTTAAAGGCTGTGGCTTAACCATAGTACGCTTTGGAAACTGTTTAACTTGAGTGCAGAAGGGGAGAGTGGAATTCCATGTGTAGCGGTGAAATGCGTAGATATATGGAGGAACACCGGTGGCGAAAGCGGCTCTCTGGTCTGTAACTGACGCTGAGGCTCGAAAGCGTGGGGAGCAAACAGGATTAGATACCCTGGTAGTCCACGCCGTAAACGATGAGTGCTAGGTGTTGGGTCCTTTCCGGGACTCAGTGCCGCAGCTAACGCATTAAGCACTCCGCCTGGGGAGTACGACCGCAAGGTTGAAACTCAAAGGAATTGACGGGGGCCCGCACAAGCGGTGGAGCATGTGGTTTAATTCGAAGCAACGCGAAGAACCTTACCAGGTCTTGACATCCCTCTGACCGCTCTAGAGATAGAGTTTTCCTTCGGGACAGAGGTGACAGGTGGTGCATGGTTGTCGTCAGCTCGTGTCGTGAGATGTTGGGTTAAGTCCCGCAACGAGCGCAACCCCTATTGTTAGTTGCCATCATTNAGTTGGGCACTCTAGCGAGACTGCCGGTAATAAACCGGAGGAAGGTGGGGATGACGTCAAATCATCATGCCCCTTATGACCTGGGCTACACACGTGCTACAATGGCTGGTACAACGAGTCGCAAGTCGGTGACGGCAAGCTAATCTCTTAAAGCCAGTCTCAGTTCGGATTGTAGGCTGCAACTCGCCTACATGAAGTCGGAATCGCTAGTAATCGCGGATCAGCACGCCGCGGTGAATACGTTCCCGGGCCTTGTACACACCGCCCGTCACACCACGAGAGTTTGTAACACCCGAAGTCGGTGAGGTAACCTTTTAGGAGCCAGCCGCCTAAGGTGGGATAGATGATTGGGGTGAAGTCGTAACAAGGTAGCCGTATCGGAAGGTGCGGCTGGATCACCTCCTTTCTAAGGATAAGGAAACCTGCACGTTCGTCTTGTTTAGTTTTGAGAGGTCTTGTGGGGCCTTAGCTCAGCTGGGAGAGCGCCTGCTTTGCACGCAGGAGGTCAGCGGTTCGATCCCGCTAGGCTCCATTGGTGAGAGATCACCAAGGATGAACATTGAAAATTGAATATCTATATCAAATAGTAACAAGAAAATAAACCGAAANCGCTGTGAATATTTAATGAGTTTTCTAATTTTAAGAAATTAGGTTAATAAGGTTAAGTTAATAAGGGCGCACGGTGGATGCCTTGGCACTAGGAGCCGAAGAAGGACGTGACAAACGACGAAATGCCTCGGGGAGCTGTAAGTAAGCGCTGATCCGGGGATGTCCGAATGGGGGAACCCAGCAGGTGATACCTGTTACCCATATCTGTTAAGGATATGAGGAGGAAGACGCAGTGAACTGAAACATCTAAGTAGCTGCAGGAAGAGAAAGCAAAAGCGATTGCCTTAGTAGCGGCGAGCGAAACGGCAGGAGGGCAAACCGAAGAGTTTACTCTTCGGGGTTGTAGGACTGCAATGTGGACTTAAAGATTATAGAAGAACTACCTGGGAAGGTAGGCCAAAGAGAGTAATAGCCTNGTATTTAAAATAGTCTTTATACCTAGCAGTATCCTGAGTACGGCGAGACACGTGGAATCTCGTCGGAATCTGGGAGGACCATCTCCCAACCCTAAATACTCCCTAGTGACCGATAGTGAACCAGTACCGTGAGGGAAAGGTGAAAAGCACCCCGGGAGGGGAGTGAAATAGAACCTGAAACCGTGTGCCTACAACAAGTTCGAGCCCGTTAATGGGTGAGAGCGTGCCTTTTGTAGAATGAACCGGCGAGTTACGATATGATGCGAGGTTAAGTTGAAGAGACGGAGCCGTAGGGAAACCGAGTCTGAATAGGGCGCNTTAGTATTATGTCGTAGACCCGAAACCATGTGACCTACCCATGAGCAGGTTGAAGGTGCGGTAAAACGCACTGGAGGACCGAACCAGGGCACGTTGAAAAGTGCTTGGATGACTTGTGGGTAGCGGAGAAATTCCAAACGAACTTGGAGATAGCTGGTTCTCTCCGAAATAGCTTTAGGGCTAGCGTCGACATAAAGATTCTTGGAGGTAGAGCACTGTTTGGGTGAGGGGTCCATCC
>NZ_RJPZ01000012.1 GCF_003943615.1 Streptococcus australis
AGTTGTGTGAGCAATGGAGCGGACTAATACTAATAGCTCGAGGACTTATCCAAAAAGTAACTGAGGATATTTACAGCAGTTTAGATTTTTGTTAGAATATAGGTATTCAATTTTGAATGTTCATCATTCAGAGTTAAGTGACGATAGCCTAGGAGATACACCTGTACCCATGCCGAACACAGAAGTTAAGCCCTAGAACGCCGGAAGTAGTTGGGGGTTGCCCCCTGTGAGATATGGTAGTCGCTTAGCAAGATAGGAAGTTAAAAGCTTCCTTTTTTGGGAGTTTAGCTCAGCTAAGGAGAACGTAAGTTCGACTTTGTCGAAACTGACGCAAGTCAGTGCACGACAGGGATCCAGTGAGTTAAACGACCATATGGGAGTTTAGCTCAGCTGGGAGAGCATCTGCCTTACAAGCAGAGGGTCAGCGGTTCGATCCCGTTAACTCCCATAGGTCCCGTAGTGTAGCGGTTATCACGTCGCCCTGTCACGGCGAAGATCGCGGGTTCGATTCCCGTCGGGACCGTAGGAACNNAGTTTCTAGAAGATAATGATACGACTCGTTAGCTCAGTTGGTAGAGCAATTGACTTTTAATCAATGGGTCACTGGTTCGAGCCCAGTACGGGTCATTATAGCGGGTTTGGCGGAATTGGCAGACGCACCAGATTTAGGATCTGGCGCTTTACGGCGTGGGGGTTCAAGTCCCTTAACCCGCATAAANGAATAATAATGAGCCGGCTTAGCTCAGTTGGTAGAGCATCTGATTTGTAATCAGAGGGTCGCGTGTTCAAGTCATGTAGCCGGCATTTTTTTATATAAAGAAACAGATGCGAACGTAGTTCAGTGGTAGAACACCACCTTGCCAAGGTGGGGGTCGCGGGTTCGAATCCCGTCGTTCGCTTGAGGAGGCCGGGGTGGCGGAACTGGCAGACGCACAGGACTTAAAATCCTGCGATTGGTAACGATCGTACCGGTTCGATTCCGGTCCTCGGCATAGACTT
>NZ_RJPZ01000013.1 GCF_003943615.1 Streptococcus australis
CCACTCTCACACTCGTTCCACTCTCACACTCGTTCTTCTCTTACAACAGAGCTTTACGATCCGAAAACCTTCTTCACTCACGCGGCGTTGCTCG
This sequence comes from Streptococcus australis, assembly GCF_003943615.1. Lineage (GTDB taxonomy): Bacteria > Bacillota > Bacilli > Lactobacillales > Streptococcaceae > Streptococcus > Streptococcus australis_C. Next base: position 95 of record NZ_RJPZ01000013.1, read on the forward strand.
GTCAGACTTCCGTCCATTGCCGAAGATTCCCTACTGCTGCCTCCCGTAGGAGTCTGGGCCGTGTCTCAGTCCCAGTGTGGCCGATCACCCTCTCAGGTCGGCTATGTATCGTCGCCTTGGTGAGCCGTTACCTCACCAACTAGCTAATACAACGCAGGTCCATCTGGTAGTGATGCANTTGCACCTTTCAAGCAGATATCATGCAATATCTACTGTTATGCGGTATTAGCTATCGTTTCCAATAGTTATCCCCCGCTACCAGGCAGGTTACCTACGCGTTACTCACCCGTTCGCAACTCATCCGGAAAGAGCAAGCTCCTTCCTTCAGCGTTCTACTTGCATGTATTAGGCACGCCGCCAGCGTTCATCCTGAGCCAGGATCAAACTCTCATTAAAATAATTGTTTGTCTTAAACTCATTCTGTCACTGAC